>CAKUES010000015.1 GCA_934646835.1 uncultured Coriobacteriales bacterium | reverse complement strand
AAAACACTCACGCAAAAGAGGCCCGTTTCCCCAGGTCAGAAGGGGTAAACGGGCCTCAGCAACTGTCAAATTCAGGTTATTATATTCCCGTTCGAACGCCCGATCGAGAAGGTCACTATGCCCGTCAAAGAAACTTCATTTCATGACCCACATGCCTATATTCCATATGCTTATCTCACAGACAAGCAACGTGTCCTAGTAGATGTCAACGACGAGGGTATGCGAGGCAGTGCAGCAGAACTTGGTTGGGCTCTCGACAAACTATCAGCCGACAATGACCCTTATGTGCGTTCCAATGTAGCGAAAAATCAGAGATGTCCCGCTGTGATATTGTGTCTACTTGCGACAGACATCAATAACATGCCACGCTCCTATGCAGCGGAAAACCCGAATATGCCAGGCGAAATGCTTCAGCAGCTCGCCAGAGACTCCGATTTTGTGATACGGTGCTCCGTTGCAAAAAATTCAAGCACACCAGCCAATGCATTAACTGAACTTGCAAGAAATCATATGGGTTCTGAGCGGGCATGGGTTGCAGGAAATCCAAATACACCAATCGATCTGCTACTCTGGCTCGCAGAGGACCCCGGTTCCGACGTGCAAAGTAGCGTTGCTGAAAACCCAAACACACCAGCCGAAACATTAGCAAAATTGGCAAACAATCCCTATGCGCGCTACGGCGTTGCAAGTAATCCGAATACACCGAGTGAAGTATTACAAAGACTTGCCACTGACTTTGATTCCCTCGTGCGAAGCAATGTGGCCGAAAATCCGAGCACATCAGACGAAACATTACGCCTGCTTGCAACAGATTCTCATCACGGAGTACGAAGTGGTGTTGCCAAAAATCCTAGCTCATCAGTCGACATACTATGTTATCTCGCCGCGGATTCCGATATCCGCATGTCGCATTTGCCTATGATGAACCCACACAAGCTGAACGAAAAACCGTTCCTTGTGCAAGCTCCGATGGCCATGGTACGATAGAGCGTTGCGAGAAACCCGCACACGCCCTCTCACATATTAAGCATGCTCGCAAGAGACCCTGTCATTGGAATACGACGAGGAGTTGCAGAAAACCCGAGCGCGTCGAACGAGATATTGCGTCAACTCGCAGCAGATTCCGATTGCTTCGTGCAAAACTGCGTCGCAAAAAATCAGAATGCACCAGACGAGGTATTACTGAAATTAGCGAAAACCGAATGGGTCCAAATGCGTGTTAGCACAGCGTTAAATCGAAGTTGCCCAATTGAAGTGTTACATTTGCTTGCAAGAGATCCCGAATACTCTGTGCGTCTCTCGGTCGCTAGAAATTTAACTACACCAATTGAAATAACACGTCAAATCACATGGGCTAAAGCCCCATCCTCATAAATCCCTGTCCAGCAGCCCTAAAGCGCAGATTTATATCTGCGCGGCTCGCTGCAACACCTGATATTACCGCACAGCTGGGCTCAGATTTACCCAAGCGCACATCGAATTCCAAACTCGGCAATATTACAGCAAGGCGGATACTTCGATGGGTGAATCAAATGAATCTAAGCCCTTGTTTGTCAGTCAACTTTCAGTGAAATTCGAATTCGGTCCATTCGAAGTCAAACGGCACAGTGCCCGTCAATCACCCAAAATCGCGGCCTACGTGGACAAGCACAACAACCGCAGGCCCCACACGGCGCTCGGGGGCAGCACCCCGGCGCAGTGGTACTTCTCGGGCCTGAACGCGCGGCCGGCAGCCCAGCTGGCCCTGGCGGCGTGATAAGCCTCAAATCGAGGCCCTAGTCAACCGGGGTTTTCGTTAGCGAGGGCTCAGGACAGTCCAACAAAGCGGGCCACTTTAATCCGTAACATAATAATGCTCTGTTTTGGACAGCTAAGTCACCCCTCTAACGAAAGTCCCTACAATGTGTGGTACCACACGGAAATGTGTTCAAGGCCAAGGTCATCATAGAATTCATCGAGAGCAACGACAGCCCGAGCGCAATCGCCAGCAGGCACAACACTAGCCCAAGCACGCTGTCGAGCTAATACACACAGCTTGTCGGCAAAGCTTCCTCCGCTTCAACCACAAAAAGAGTGTCCGTGGGGGAACACAGGACCGGAACCATGCGAGTCTTGCCCGTTGAACTTGAACCTAATTCAGATTCACTAGCGTCACCACTTGGCGACCGTGCACCTGTCCATGCCGTAGTGCTTTCCTATCTGCGTGAAGTTGGGTTTGATGCCGCTTTGGCGGTACATGTTCAGCTCGCCCATGATGTTCCTTTCCAATCGCACCCCCTCGGATGTCGTTGCCGGCTCTCGAGTGGGCATTCTCCGCTGTGTCGGATGATGAAAGTGCGCTTGGTCTGCTGGTAAACGGACTTGTGTCAGACGGCGCGATGCAATGGGTTAAGTGGCGAAAACTATAAATAGGATCAAAGCACAGTCCTTTCACCAGTTGTAGGACGTGCGGTGGTCAGAGTAGCCCAGCTCCCTGATGACGGCGGCGTAGTTGTGATTGTATTTGACGAACGTTTCTATGACTGCCCTACGCTGCCCACTGTTGAACATGCGACATTCCTCCAAATTAGGTTGGACTAGAATTTCCACTGCAACTTCATTTATCAAATACAGCACACGAAAGATGAGATCTTCCGAGGGCAAGCAGGCCCAACTTCGAGTCCTTCAAGGCCAACCTTGACACCTACGTGGTCCATTGGAATGCAAGGAAACAATAGATCGGACTGAAGGAGCTGACCCCGGACCAGCCCCTTGCAGCATAATCCTTATTTAAATCGTCCAAGTTTTGAAACACGGTCAGAATAGAAGACCTCAGACAACCGGGTTTTCGCTAGAATTTGTTTTTGTCTGTCCATCAATCTGGGTCACTTTTATTCATCTGAACCCACATATCCGCAAATTGAGTAATTCCTGCCCATGGGACCAACATATTCATCACTACGATAATATCCTACGCGACTGGGCATGCTCATATTCGTTGACATAAGCATGCCCAGTAACGAGGCGTTTATGCTTTTTGGTACTGCTGCTGATTCTGTTTGTTTTTTTCCTTGATCTCAACAATTGACGAGCCATCGTCGGACTGTGCCCACGCATAGAACATCGAGCCCAGTTTAATTCTTGGGCCGACGGCAAGCCTTTTCCACTCAAACCCGCGGAAAAGATCCCTGACTGTGAAGATTTCTCCACTGTTTAAATCCTGGTCAACAACTTCAATCGCATACTCGAGAAGCATGTCAAGCTTCGTATCCTTCGTAATCATAACTCACCTCCTTTTCGTCTATGATGCTCTGCAGGTATTATATCAATAACTAGCTGTATGTCTAGCTAGTTATTGATATAATACCTGCAGAGCATCATAGACTTTAGGTGTTCATACAGCATCTCAAAATGAAATCTGTCTCTCATCACTCACCCTAATGCAAAAACCTGAAATCAAGCCGCATCTCGTGGCACAATTAACACAGCAAATCATAATTGGAAACAGGGTATGGCTTCACCCCCCTCCATACTTCAAGCGTCAATCGCAGACAAGGAGACCAACCATGTCGACAAAAGACCAAGTCCTAGCACGACTTGAAGCGAACAAGGGTTCCTTTATCAGCGGTGCTGCACTCGCTGCCCAGCTAAACGTCTCTCGCAACAGCGTGTGGAAGGCGATCAAAGCGCTTGAAGCCGACGGTTACCCCATCGAGGGCATCACCAAAAAGGGATACCGCTTGGCTGGAGATTGCAGCATCCTCTCCGCGGCGAGCATCGAGCATTTTCTCGCCAACCCAGATATCCACGTTGAATTTCACGCTACGACCGACTCCACGAACAACCGCGCGAAGGAGCTGGCGGAGCAGGGTTGCCCGCAGGGGACCCTCGTCGTCGCTGACTGCCAGACCGCCGGCCGCGGCCGTCAAGGTCGTCTCTTCTACTCCCCTGCCGGCACCGGCGTCTACTTCACCCTCGTGCTGCGACCGGGCTTTGCGCTGGGCGACGTGACCTACATCACGAGCTACGCCGCTGTCTGCACAGCCACCGCGATGGAGGAGATCTTCGGCGCCGAGGTGCAGATCAAGTGGGTCAACGACGTCTTCGTCGCCGGCCACAAGTGCTGCGGCATCTTGACCGAGGCCGCCGTCCTACCCGAGACCGGCGGGGTCGACTACGCGGTCGTTGGCATCGGCATCAACGTCGCAGAGCCGCAAGGGGGCTTCCCCGACGAGTTCAAGGGCGTGGCGCAGGCGCTGTGCCCGCACGGTGCGCAAGACGGGGACGCCCGTGCGCGCCTCGTCGCCCGCATCGCCGACCTGCTCATGGCCGATGTCGACGCCATCCCCAGCTGCCCTCACCTGGAGTCCTACCGTGCGCACAGCCTCCTCGACGGACGTACCGTAACCGTCTACATGGGCGCGGAGAGCTTCACCGCCACCGTCATCGGCATCAACGACGACTTCACCCTCGAAGTCGAGCTCGAAGACGGCACCCGCAAGGCCCTGGCCAGCGGCGAGGTCCACATCCCCTCCTCCCAGCTGTAACGAGCGAGCGTCACGGCGCAACGCCAGCGCATGCACGCACGGCCACACCGACTACGTGCAGCCGATTCGCGCTCATCTCAAAACCAGATAGCCATGCAACAAAATAAGTGCGGTCCTTTTCCTCGATTCATACGGAAAAAGGACCGCACTTAGCAGTATTTGCGCCCAAATCACCCGCACTTACGCGGGTAAGCGAGGGAAAAGGACCGCACTTACACGGTCACTATGCGCCAAAGGGCCACGCTAACCGCAACGTTCCCTAGGGTATATAGCCCATTCACACAGCGTCCTGAGCGGCACCTGTTCGTTTTCCGCCGGTTTGGACACGGCATAGGGGCCGAAAAGCGTTCTGATTTCAGTCTTAGTTCGGTCTTATATCGGTCTTGGTTTAATCGGAAGTCCAGCAAGGTTTGGCAGCTATGCTCGCCCTCACGGTAGCAAACGAGCAAGTGCAGGCAACTTGGGGGACCGATGAACGGAATCGTTTCACACAGCAGCTTGGGGCAGCTATGGCACAACGCCAGGCTCTCAGAAGCGGCATCGAACCTCTTTCGAGAAGAGCGCGTCGAAAATACATTCCCGGACACACTGTGCCCGTTGCTCACGCTTCCTGCAAAGACCGACTCTCTTATGGGTATGCGGACAATCGCCAAAGCCGATATCGGCCCCATCTCCATCAAGCAAAAGCATCTCACCGAGTTTGCAATGGAGCACAAACTCGACCTTCCCATCCACCTCCTGGCATTTAATCGAGAGGTCAGGAGAAGCGCAAAGAACTACTACTTTCACTCACAGCTTTGCTTGCCAGATTCTCTGCCATTTATCAGATACAGAGAGTTTGCACTCGGACTGCCAGAATTGGCCATCTTGCAGATGGCATGCAGCCTCAGCGAGATGGATTTACTCAAACTCGCTTACGAGCTCTGCGGGTCGTACGTTTTGGACGACCGTTTTCCGCGCGGGTTTGGGTCATGCAAACCGCTTTCGTCACGCTCAAGAATCCGCTCATTTGCCATGCGCCTAGCAGACACACGCGGTACTACAGCACTGCTCAAGGCAACGGAGCTCCTTTCGCAGGGCGCGAGTGCTTCGCCAAAGGAGACAGGGCTGGCGATGATGTTATCAGCACCACCCAGTCGTGGTGGATACGGATTGCCATTGCCAGAGCTCAACACGCGAGTCGATCTTGGAGCGAAGGCGCGGAAACTCTACCAGCACCCTTACTGCGTCTGCGATCTGCTTTTGCCCGGCCTCGACATCGAATACGACTCCTGGGCCGAACACGAGAGCAAGGACTCGGGGCGTCGAGACTCACACCGCAGCCTCGCCTTGGCATTGGAGGGCCTCGAAGTGATCCATGTCTACGACGCGCACGTAAAGCGCATCGAGGGCATGGACTCACTTGCCCTGCTCATTGCGGCAAAGCTCGGCATCGGTATATCCATACCGCAAGATCCCCTATCAGTCGCCAAACGCGAGTCCTTGCGGTCGCGCTTGCTCGGCACACACGTGAGCTGCTTCCAACCACGGGGCGCATAAAAAATAAGTGCGGTCCTTTTCCTCGATTCATACGGGAAAAGGACCGCACTTAGCGGCGTTTGCCTGCAAATTAACCGCACTTATGCAAGCGGATGAGAGGAAAGGACCGCACTTAGACTACGGAGCCTTTGAGCTTTTAGACGGGGCGCAGTGGCCAAACAGCGTTTATGCAGCCGCCTGATTCTTGGCGCCCTTCTTGCCAAAGATGTGCATGCAGGCCCTCACAGCGAGGACGATTGCCAGCACGAAGAGGACGACAGCCAAGACCAGCTGGGCATAGGGTGCCCAAACAGGAGTGCCTGCCGACACGACCTTGGCGAGCGCCGCAGGAACCGTGACGATGGCGAGCTTGGCCTTCACCGTGAGCGCCAGGGAGGTCAGGGTCACGACCAGCATGAACGCCATCGGGAAGTAGAACATCTTGTTGTTGCGGCCGATGTTGCCCAAGAAAGAGCACACGGCCAGCAGCGCGAGCGCAGCGAGCAGCTGGTTGGCAGCGCCGAACAGCGGCCAGATGTAGGCGTAGCCAGTCATGCCCAGGCCAACGCCCAGCGCAACGCTGACAATCGTCGCGACGAACGGGTTGCAGACGACCTTCTTCCAGCCGGTGACGGTCTCGGGCGTCTCATCGCCAGAGAGGAACATCTCCTGGAACATCATGCGGCAGATACGGGTAGCCGTATCCAGTGAGGTCAGGCAGAAAGCGGAGACCGCGAGGATAAGCAGCGAGTAGGCGATGGAGCCCGCATGGCCGCCGATGGCGCCGAAGCCGGGGATGACGCCGATCATCGCAGACAGGCCGCCCGCGAAGACCTGGGTCGGGGTGGCATACTCGCCGCTGGTCACCGCGCTCCACACGTACGCGACAGCGCACAGGGAGATGACGGCGAGCAGGCACTCGAGCAGCATGCCACCGTAGGCGATGGGCTGCGCGTCGCGCTCGTGGTCGAGCTGCTTGGAAGTGGTGCCAGAGGCGACTAGGGAATGGAAGCCCGAGATAGCGCCGCAGGCGATGGTGATGAACAGCGCGGGGAAGAGCAGGCCGCGTCCACCAAAGACCTTGGCGTCGGCGAACATCGTGGTCGTGTCAAACGCCGTGAAGGCCGGAACCTCGGCAAAAGACGTGTTGCCAAAGATCGTTGCGCCGACGATACCGACGATGGCGAGGATGATGACGCCGTACAGCAGGTAGCTAGACAGATAGTCGCGCGGCTGCAACAAGATCCACACCGGGGCGACAGAGGCGATCAGGATGTAGACACCGATGATCAGCATCCAGGTGTTCGTGCCGAGCTCGATGACGGGGAAGTTGTAGCCGATGAAGACGATGACGACGATGACGGCGATGGCGCCCAGAACATTGGCGGCAGTGGGAATCTCGCGGCCGCGGACCACGAGGCCCCAGATGACGGCGGCGAAGATGAAGAGCACGGAGATCATCGCCGTGCGGGTATTGGCGATATTGACGGTCGTCTGACCGGTGGTCGCGTCAACGCTGAAGGCGTTAAAGGTACCCGCGACGATGGAGGCGAAGGCCGCCACGACCAGGACCAGCGTCAAGAAGGAGAAGATGCAGAACAGCTTCTTGGCGAGCGGGTCGATGTTCTTCTCGATGACTGCTGCAAGCGTCTGGCCCTTGTTGCGAAGGGAGGCGAACAGCGCACCGAAGTCGTGCATGGCGCCAAAGAAGATGCCGCCGATGAGAACCCACAGCAGCACGGGGACCCAACCGAAGATTGCCGCCTGGATGGGGCCGTTGATGGGGCCGGCACCGGCGATCGAGGAGAAGTGGTGGCCGATGACGACGTAGGGCTTGGCGGGAACGTAGTCCACGCCGTCTTCAAGGACGTGGGCGGGCGTGACGTTGGAATTGTCGATGCCCCACTGCTTGGCCAGCCAACCGCCGTAGAAGATATAGCCGATCACCAAGATGGCAGAGGCGATCAGCAGGATTGTCAAAGCGTTCATGACTCGAGTTACCTCCTTAGGGGACTCTTCTTGCCATCCGCGGCAAAGCCCGCGTTGCTCTCAAGCAGCGGCCTCATCGCTTTGCCCATGGCATTGGTAGTAACCTGCCTCGCAGCCAAGTCGACAAGGCACAGCCTCAGCTCTGCCCACCCCCTGAGCCCAAAGCAGTAGCTCTTGTGATAAGAGGTCTTGCGCAGGCTCTTGGCGACATCCGGGTCCGCCTTCTTGGCGATGATCACCAGAGAGACGTAGCTGGTCATGTGGTTGGGCTTGGGCTCGACTTTGAGCACCGCCTTCTCCTTCATGAACGCGAGGCATTCCTCAAACATGGCCTCGTCCAGCTCGTCAACCGTCTGGAAGAACAAGTACTCATGGGCGGCGACTTCCCAAAGCTTCGCTTTCTTGGTGAGCACGTACTTCTCGCCCAAGGAGTGAAACTCCGCATAACCCCCGAAACAGTGACCGGCGTACTCGTAATCTCGAGTCACGTCGAACCATGCCTCGTGGGCAGCAAGCAAGCGCTCCAGCACCAGATGCTGTTCATCGGTGGGCTGGTCGGCATCCGGGCAGGTAGAACCCAGATCGCCAGCGCTGCTCATGGCAGCAGAACCGTCGTTTGCGACGGAGTGCTGTCGAGCGTCGTCCATATGCTGGTCGTCCAGCGGCATTGCGGACCTTTCGTTAACGGTTGCGAAACGAAGAGAAGGTTAGTGAAGCCGACACGCAACTGTGTTTCCCCTCTGTAAACGCTTTTTATCCGAGCAACGTACTCGGTGAATATGCAGATTGTGTGTGGATACGCACGAGTCAAGCGCCCCGCACACGGGGATAAGTGCGGTTCTTTTCCGCAAGCTACGACAGCAATCGACCGCACTTAGCGGCATCTGAACGCAAATCAACCGCACTTATGCAGGCTGGCAAGCAGAAAGGACCGCACTTACAGAGCATGCCAGCCAACGCACCACGCGTTGAACGAAATCGACCTGTCGCATCCGTTCAAGCCGAAGGCGTTGAACGGATGCGACAGGTCGATTTCGTTCAACAGACCCGCAACGCAAAACGGGCCACCCGAAGGCAGCCCGTCAGTTAGTTCTCTATGTTTGCGCGACTAGAAGATGGAGTACTCGCCGTAGTCCTCTTTCTCCTCTTCCTCGGCCATGGCGCGAGCCTCAGCGGCCTCGGCAGCGGCGATCTCCTCCGGGGAGGCGTCCTCGTAGACGTCCTCCTTGGGCTTCTCGAGGCCCTCGATGACGATGCCGTGCTTCTCTGCGTAATCCCACAGCGCAGCGTGGATGGACTCCTCTGCCAACAAGGAGCAGTGGACCTTGATCTTGGGCAGACCGTCGAGCGCCTCCATAACGGCCTTGTTGGTGACCTTGAGGGCCTCCTCGATCGTCTTGCCGATGATCATCTCGGTTGCCATGGAGCTGGTGGCGATTGCAGCGCCGCAGCCAAAGGTCTTGAACTTGGCGTCCTTGATGATATGGGTCTCGTCGTCGATGTCGAGGTAGATGCGCATGATGTCGCCGCAGACAGCGTTGCCAACGGTGCCGACGCCGGAAGCGTCCTCGATGGTGCCGACGTTGCGGGGGTTGGTGTAATGATCGACAACCTTGTCGCTGTAGCTCATTGCCATAGGTGTTCTCTCCTTATCGTAATCCGGTGCGAGGCGCCGGGTTCTCTCTTAAGCCTGCTGCTTCTTCTCTGCAGCGATGAAATCCTCCCACAGGGGGCTCATGTCGCGCAAGCCCGCAATCGCGGGAACGAGCACGTCGACCATGTAGTCGATGTCCTCGAGGGTAGTATTGCGGCCCAGCGTGATGCGCAGGGAGCCGTGAGCTTTCTCGTGCGGCAAGCCGATAGCCAGCAGGACATGGCTGGGGTCGAGAGAGCCGCTCGTGCAGGCAGAGCCGGAGGATGCGCAGATGCCCTTGGCACCGAGGCGCAGCAGCATGCCCTCGCCCTCGATGAACTCGAAGGAGATGTTGACGTTGTTAGCCAGACGCTTAGTGGGATGACCGTTCAAGAAGCAGTGCGGGATCTCCTTGGTGATGCGCTCGATGGCGTGGTCACGCAGCTTGGCCTGACGCTCGTGCTCGGCCTCGCGCTCGGCCTCTGCCAGGACAGCAGCCTTGGCAAAGCCGATGATGCCGGCGGTGTTCTCCGTCGTGGCGCGCTTGCCGCGCTCCTGACCGCCGCCGTGAATGAGGTTGTCGATGCGCACACCGCGCTTGACATAGAGCATGCCCACGCCCTTGGGGCCGTAGAACTTGTGGCCGGAGGCGCTCAGCAGGTCGACGTCGAGGTCCTGAACGTCGATCTTCTCATGGCAGAAGGCCTGGACGGCGTCCGTGTGGAAGATGACCTTGTGCTTGTGGGCGATAGCGGCCAGCTCCTTGATCGGCTCGATGGTGCCGATCTCGTTGTTGGCGAACATGATGGATGCCATGACGGTGTCCGGGCGGATGGCCGCCTCAAACTCTGCAGGATCGACCAAACCGTACTTGTCGACGGGCAGATAGGTGACCTCGAAGCCGAGCTTCTCGAGGTACTCGCAGGTGTGCAGGATCGCATGGTGCTCGATCTTGGTGGTGATGAGGTGCTTGCCCTTCTTGTCCTTGTAGGCGCTCATTACACCCTTGATGGCCCAGTTGTCGGACTCGGAGCCACCGGAGGTGAAGAAGACCTCCGTGGGCCTGGCGGCATTGATGACGCCGGCGACATCCTCACGCGCCTTCTGGATGGCGTCTTGGGTCTCCTGCCCCAGCTGGTAGATGGCGCTGGGGTTACCGAACTTCTCGCTGAAGTAGGGAAGCATTGCCTCCACAACCTCCGGGCGGCACGGAGTGGTTGCCGCGTTATCCAGATAGATGGTCTTCATATCTCTCCTATCCGATGAGCCGACCCTCTCGGGCTCTTCACGCGCAAAGGCGCGTCTTTTATGTGTGAGTGCTCAAGGCAAAACCTACAAGCAACTAGGAAATAAAATACGCGCCTTTTCATTAAGGTCAACAGGGCAATTGTAACGAAACGTCAAATTCCTACTTTTTACTAGGAAATATGTCAGGAATCGCCCAAAACGCACTAGAGATGGGAATGCGCTCAGCCCTTTGGTACGATATTGAGATTGTTTTAAAGAAGACAGTTTCTAGCGGAAGAACTTGCTCTTGGTGAAGATGAGCGCAGTGATGATGCTGATCACCACGGCGATGCCAAGCGGCCACAGCCAGGTCTCGATGAGCGGCAACGTGTCGGTGTTCATGCCGTAGAAGCTGAAGATGATCGTTGGCACTGCGAGCACCAAGGTGATAACCGTCAGGCGGCGGATCGTCGCGTTCATGTTGTTGGAGATGATGCTCGAGAAGGCCTCCATGGAGCCGTTCATCAGCTTGGTGGAGATGTTGCACATCTCGGCTGCCTGGCGCACCTCGACGCGCACGTCCTCGAGCAGCTCTTCCTCGTCGTCGGAGAAGCGGATGAGGCGGCCGTTGGAGAGCTTGGTCAGCACGACCTCGAAGCTCTTGAGGCTCGTGGAGAAGTAGACCAGGGACTTCTCCAAGCCGAGCATCTTGATGAGCTCGGAGTTGCGCAGGTCGCTGCGCAGGGTCTTCTCGTTTGCCTTGAACTGGCGGTCGATATCACGCAGGGCCGTCAGATAGCGACGCGCGATCTTCATGAGCATGTCGAGCATGAGCCTAGGATGGCGTCCCTGCAGCTTGGCGCGGCGGCGCTGGGTCAGGCTGTGCACGGTCTCGTTGTAGCGCAAGCTCACCGTCACGAAGAGACGGCGCTTGGGCAGCATGAGGATGGACAGCGGGTGCGTGTCGTATTGGGTGATGGAGGAGTCCATCGTCTCTGCGCGATCCTCGACGAAGGGGCAGTCGACGATGATGAGCGTCTGGCGCTCGTCCTCGTCGTAGTCGACGTGGGAGTGCTCCTCGTCGTCGAGTGCGGCTGCCGCAAACTCCGGCACGACGCCGAGCTGCGTGGACAGCCACTCGCGCTCCTCAGGGTTGGGTGCGACGACGTTTACCCAGCAATCTTCTTCCAATACGTCGACTTGGGTGATCTCACCATCTACGAACTTGTAGTAGTCGATCATCTCGCACCTCCTTTTTCCCAAAAATTGCACTTGAGAATTCTACGCCGCCGCTCGCGTGTTGCCGCGGACAACGAGCACAAATACGCAAAGGGCGGGCAAATTCACATATAAATGATGAAGCAGGCGGCCCGCACCGGAATCCACCCGCCTGGCTGCACATGGCGGCAGCACAAGCGAGGGGCCGGGCAGGCCGCCTCAAGCTAAAAGAACTGAGCCTTCCGCTTACTTGATGAGAGCCTCGATCTGCTCTTTGGGGATGGCGCCGACGGACTTGTTGACGACCTCGCCGTCCTTGACGACGAAGAGCGCAGGGATGGCGGCGATCTTGAACCTCTGGGCAAGCGCCATCTGCTCGTCCGTGTTGACTTTGCCGACCTTGATCTCCGGGTGCTCCTGCGCAACCTCGTCCACCAGCGGGGAGAGCATCATGCACGGACCGCACCAAACAGCCCAGAAGTCGAGGAGGACGGGCTTGTCGCTGTTGAGGACCTCTGCCTCGAAGTTCTCTGCCGTGATCTCGATTACTGCCATATCAACCACTCCTATTCATCTCTTAGAAGCACGTAAACCCGTAATTGTTGCAAGCATAGCAGCCACCCGCCAGGCGTGGGTGATGGTTTGGTGTCAGTTGCAGCAGGTTCGTAACACACAATGAGCCAGTGACAAAGTGTGTCACGCAGCGCGGAGTCGAAGAATGACGGCAATGCGGGGCGCTCGGCTCGTGACACCAGATGTACCAGTGACAAAAGGTGTCACCACAGCGACCCAGAGCATCCCCAAGTCTTTCGTGGTGACACCTTTTGTCACTGGTACATCTGGTGCATCTGGTGTCACTACGCAAAGAAAGGGAGGCAAGCCACGGGGCCGCCTCCCTTCGCTCACTCTATATATGCCCCACGACGTTTACTGCTCGAAGGGGAACTTGTAGTCGAGACCCAGCTCGTCGCGGACGGCGATGAGCTCTGCCTGGACGCTGGGACCCACGGGCACGCCCTTGTCCTTGCGCTCGAGATAGGCGATGTGCTCCTTCTCGCCCGCCGTGTAGATGCGCTCCTTGCCAGGGGCGACCTCGGAGTTGCGCAGGCCGCGGCAGATGTCGCCAGCCGTCTTGCGGAAGGTCTCGAGTCCCATGAAGGCCTCCGGGTCGATGACGAAGAAGAAGTGACCCAGGTGGTACATCTGGTTGCTGCCGTCAGGGGCAACGCCGGTGAGGGCCTTCATGAACTGGCCGCCGGTGAGCGCTGCAGAGAGAATCTCCACGGTTGCCGCCCAGCCATAGCCCTTGTGGGAGCCGGTGTCCTCGCTCACGCCGCCAACCGGGGTGAGGGCAGCCTGGCCGTTGACCAGTGCCTCGAGGATGGCCTCGGAGTCCGTCATCGTGGAGCCGTCACGGCAGATGACACAGCCTTCCGGCGTGTCCTTGCCGCTACGGGCCCACAGCTCGATCTTGCCGCGCTGCACCGTGGAGGTCGCGCAGTCGATGGAGAACGGGAAGTCCTCGTCAGTGGGCATGCTCCAGGTGAGGGGGTTGGTGCCCATCATGTTCTCGACGCCGTTGGTCGGAGCGATGGAGGGACGTGCGTTGGTACCGGTCAGGCCGATCATGCCGGCGTTAGATGCCATGCGGGTCCAGTAGCTCGCGATGCCGTAGTGGGTGGAGTTGCGGATCGCGCCGCCGGCCATGCCGTACTTCTTCGCCTTGGCGATGAGCTCGGTCATCATCTTGTAAGACGCGACCATGCCCATGCCGTCATGCGCGTCGTAGACGAGCGTGGTCGGGGTCTCCTTGAGAACCTCGATCTCCGTCTTGGGAAGCAGGGTGCCGCGGCGAATGCGGTCCAGATAGATGGGCTTGAAGCGGTTGCAGCCATGGGAGTCGATACCCAGGCGGTCGGCCTCCATCAAAACGTCGGCACAGATCTTGGCATCCTCTGCCGGGACGCCGTAGCCCTGGAAGGCCTCGACCATAAAGTCGCCGATCATATCCCAAGGGACAAAGACTTTGTTCTCAGTTGTCATGTTTACTTCCTCAATCTTTGGGAAACACATACGCAGTAAAAACGCGTGCCTTCTATCTTACATGTGTGGATATCCGATGTCCTCAAAGCGCATGGTTTTCGCGCAAAACACCCATAGATCGGCTAGGGAGACGCTGATTAATGCGAGGTTTATGGGGAGGGACAGGGTCCCTCCCCTACGCAGGCAGCGGTTTTGACAGGGGACAGGGTCCCTTCCCTACGCGGGCAGTGGTTTTGACAGAAGGCAGGGTCCCTTCCCTACGTGGACAGCGGTTTTGACAGGGTCCCTTCCCTACGTGGGCATGCATCCGACTTGTCACTGGCACACAGTGGATGCCGGTTGCGCAGACATTGACCCGCGTTTCCCTAGGCGTTGCGGCGATAGCGGCACACGTTCCAGCGGTTCGAGCCGTCATCGCGCACAAGGTGCAGCGGATCCATCGTCACGCGACCGCTGCGACGCGCGGCGGCAGCCTCGTTGACCAGGGTCGAGAAGATGCACTTCATGCTCTTGCGGGCAAAGTACTCGGGGTGCCACTGCACGCCCATCATAAAGGTGCGATCCGGCATCTCAACCGCCTCGACCAGGCCGTCTGGGCCGTAAGCCGCGGGCCTGAGCATGGGCGAGAGCTCCTTGACGCCCTGGTGGTGCATGGAGTTGGTCGCCAGCCTGTCGGAGTTGAGCATCTCGCCGAGCTTGGACTCGCGGATGATGTGCACGAAGTGGCTCGGGTTGGACCAGTCGTCTTGCTGCCAGTGCTGGATGGGCAGCTCCGGCTCGTCATCATCGTGGATGGGGAACTGGTCGTAGAGATCCTGGTAGAGCGTGCCGCCAAAGAAGACGTTCATCATCTGCATGCCGCGGCAGATGCCCAGCGTGGGCACATCGAACTTGTAGGCATACGAGAGAATGAGGCACTCGACCTCCTCGCGCAGGGGCGTGGGCACATCGGATTTGGAGTGGTGCTCGTTGGAGTAGTAGCGCTCGGGGCTGATATCCGCACCGCCCGTGAGCAAGAAACCGTCCATTATGGGAAAGAGCGTCTCGTAGACGCGCTTGTCCGCAACCAGAGGCAAGACGAGCGGCGAGCCGCCAGCGGCGATGACGGCGTCCGCATAGGCGCCGCGCAACTCGATCTTGTTCACGTCGGGCAGTGACGTGGGAACGATGCCGATGATTGGCAGGTGGGCTTTGTCGGCAACAGGCGCGCCGCCAGCTACGGGCATCATGTCTTGCACAGTGGTTCTCCCCTGAAATCCCAGTTTTAAGCTATGAGAGATTATATTTCCCCACAGCAACGTTAACAGGAGAAGATTGCACAGCTGTCAACAACGAGCCGGCAAGCAAGACGCGGCTAGCCCGTCACCATCGTGAGGAAGAGCACGAGCAAGGGCGTGGTGGCAAACGAGAAAAGCGTCGTGATGAAGGTGTTTTGCGACATGCCCTTCATGTCTCCGCCGTACTGGAAGCACAGCAGCGTGCCGTTGGTGGCAACGGGCATGCCGGCGAGCACGACCATGCAACCCAGGATGATGGGGTCGCTCACAAAGAAGTGCAGCACACCCCACACGGCCAGCGGGGACAGAATGAGGCAGATAACGGACTCAATCCAGACGCGCGGGCCGCCCAGCAGCTCCTTGACGGGCATGTTCGCCAGGTTGGAGCCGACGATGATGAGCGCACCGGGCGTAGTCATGGCACCGACGGTCTGGGTGAGCTGGGATGCGACCGGGACGTTGTGGATGCCGAGCAAGCACAGCGGGATGACGGCGATGCAGGCGATGTTGCACGGGGTGATGAACATGCGCGGGGTCATGCGCAGCTTGGCGCCGCTAGCAAGCTCGTCAACCTTCTCCGTGCGATCGCTCATCAGCCAGATGGGACCGAGCGTGAAGACCAGCAGGTTAAAGGGGATGTTGAACATCGCGGCGTTGATGAGCGCATCCTGGCCAAAGATCGCGGAGATGACCGGGAAGCCCACGAAGCCGACGTTACCAAAGAGCGTGGCAAAGCGGTACACACCGCGGCGACCCTTGGGCAGCAGCAGCACGCGCACGGCGATCTCGCCGATCACGATGAGGATGGCGTAGACGGCAAAGGACAGGCCAAAGAGCTTGAGGACCTGCTCTGCCGGCGGGATGTTCTCCGCATTGAGAACGGAGCTCAAGATCAGGGAGGGCACCGTGGCCTCGAGCAAGAGCTTGGAGAGTGCTCGGTCGAAGGTACCGTCGATGCGCTTGGAGTACTTGAGGAAGTACCCGAGCACCATGATGAAGAAGAGAACGCCGAGCTGGATGAATATGTTAGTCATGTCTATCTGCATAGGACGGCCATTTTATTCCTCCATTTTTTGCAGATGCAAGTTAAAATATTAAATTTGTGCAAACGGCACAGTTCAGGAGTAAAGGGTGTCCATCGCACCCCGCCATCGACATCGACGTCAATCGACAAGGAAGATCATGCACGCACGCCCTCCCAAACACCTCGAAGAACGCTTTGACTGGTACGCAGACGCCATCGCCGCAGACCCCGCCTCCCTCAAGGGCCGCTGGGTTGCCGAGCGCATGCCCCACGCCGCGAAGCTGCACCTCGATTTGGGCTGCGGCAAGGGCGAGTGGACCTGCGCCAACGCCAAGAAGCACCCTGACGAGCTGTGGGTCGGCTTCGACAACGAGAAGGTCTGCATCGCTATGAGCGCCAAGAAGGCCGTCGTGGAGGATCAGATCCCCAACGTGGTCTTTGCGCTGAGCGACGGCGACCACCTGCCTGAGACCATCGCCGACGGCGAGGTCGACGTGCTGCACCTCAACTTCTCGACTCCCTGCCCGCGCCGCAAGTACGCGCCGCTGCGTCTCACGCACGCCGCGCGCCTCATGGAGTACCGCCGCATCCTGGCGCCCGCAGGCCGCCTCGAGATCAAGACCGACAGCCAGCCGCTCTTCGACTGGACCCTGCACCAGCTCGACTACGCCGGCTACGAGGTGCAGTGGAGCTGCCGCGACCTGCATGCCGCCGCTGCGGCAGGCGAGGACACGCCCATCGACCCCACGGTCGTGAGCGGCTACGAGAAGCGCCTGGTCGAGAAAGGTGCCAAGGTCCACTGCATCGTCGCCGTGCCCGGGCCCGCACCGGCCGAGCTGCCGGAGCAGACCTGCCCGCAAAGCCTCGTCGACTACCTGCCAAAGGACTTGGCGAGCATCGACTACATCCCCTACGGCATGGAGGAGTGCGTGGAAAACCTCCTCAACCGTCAGCGCAACGCTGAGCGCAAGGCCCGCGCCGCCGCTCGCAAGAAGAAGTAGGAAGGCATCGAGGTCTTGGACATCATCAGCATCATCTCCGGCGGCGGCGTTATCGAGCCTTGGGCGGTCGCCCTTGCCTGCGTCGGTTTCCTGATCGCCGGCTTCATCGACTCCATCGCCGGCGGCGGCGGGCTCATCTCCATCCCCGTGCTGCTCATCGGAGGCCTGCCCATCCACACGCTCATCGCGACCAACAAGCTCGCGAGCAGCATGGGCACCACTATCGCCACCTTCAAGTACTACCGCGAGGGCTACATGAGGCTCGAGATCATCGCGCCCTGCATCGTCTTCGCGCTCGTCGGCTCCATGATCGGCGCCAACGCCTCGCTGCTCGTCGACGAGAACGTCATCCGCGTGCTCATGCTCGTCGTCATCCCCATCGCGGGCTTCTACGTGCTGCGCACCAAGGAGCTCGGAGGCGGCAAGGAACCCCTGCCCAAGGCGCGCCGCATTGCCGTCTGCGGCATCGTCGCGCTGTGCGTCGGTTTCTACGACGGCTTCTACGGACCGGGAACGGGCACCTTCCTGATGCTGCTGCTCACCGGACTGGGCCATCTCAAGATTACGGACGCCGCCGGCACCACCAAGGCGATCAACCTCACGACCAACCTCGCCGCGCTCGTCGTCTTCCTCGTCAACGGCGCCGTCCTCATCCCGCTGGGCCTCACCTGCGGCCTCTTCAACATCGCGGGCAACTACCTGGGAGCGCGTCTGTTCACGCAGAAGGGCTCGGCGCTGTGCCGCCCCATCATCCTCATCGTGCTCGTCATCTTTGCCGTCCGCGTCATCTGCGAGCTCGCGGGGCTGGTGTAGCGCGGGGACCCGACAGCATTGCAACAGCAAAGCATCCCAAAAGGGATCTGCGTGACACACTTTGTGCCAGTGACATTGTGTGTCATGCAGAAGACCCGCGGATAGCCTGCGACTCCATGGCATGACACACATTGTCACTGGCACAAAGTGTGTCACGACGGCCTTCACCCAAAGAGGCCCATCCACTGCCAATAGGGCACGCTGCACGCCAGGCCGACAAGGCAAAACACCATGTAGAGCACACAGTACTTGGCCATATCCGCATGACGCACCATCTCGCCGTCAACGCTGTAAAACGCAGCGAGGTAGATGGGGTTTTGGTAGAGCACGAACCACGGGTTGACCGTCGCGTACACCGCAAAGCCCACAACCCACGGGTTGATGCCCTGCGCAAGCGCCAACGGGATCAAGAACACCATGACGATGTTGACATAGGCCATCTCGGACACGATCACAAAGCGCAAGACAATGGTCACAACGCCCACACCCACCACGAAGGCGTAGGGGTTTTGTGCGAGCACCGTAAAGAGCGGGCCGGCGACCGCGACGATCCAATCGCTGATGCCCACTTCTTGGAAGACGTTCGCCAAGCCGATGACAATGCCGATGAAGACGAGCGACGACCACCCGATGCCGGTCTTGAAGCCGTTCTTGTCCATGATCCCGCAGACGTGCATCGCCACGAGCGCGATAAGCGCGACCACGGTGCTGTCGATGTGGTGGAGCGACTGCGTCACCCAAAAGGCCACGGTAACCAAGATGATAGCGAGCATCTGCCTCTCATGGCGCGTCATGGGGCCGAGCTGATCGCAAGACGCGCGCACGCTTTGCGCGGCCGCAGTCTCGTCGGCTGGAGCCTGGTGCTCGGCGCACCCTCCCCTGCCCTGCAGGCCGCGCGGGCCATAGAGGACGACGATGGCGATGTAGTTGAGTAGCGTGACGACGATGAACCACGGCAGCGCGGCGATGAACCAATGCAGCATGTCGAAGCGCGCCTGAACGTCAAGCGGTAGCAAAGCGAGCAGGCCATAGCCGATGATGCTCGCGCTGATCACCGCGGGGCCGACGTTGCGCACGCCGGCGAGCATCGCGAGGAAGAGACCCTGCATCTGCTTGCCCTTGCGCGGATAGCCCGCGGCATCGCCCATGCTCATGGCAATCGGCGTGATCATTGAGGTCTTGGCAGAGAGGCTCGGCACCAGCGGGCCGAGCACGGTGCCCACGGCCATGAGGCCGGCGACGCGCGCTTTGAAGCTCGCGGGGAATTTGGCGATGATCGCAAGCGCCATACGGTGCATAAGCCCACTCGACTTCATGCCGGCACCCAGACCAAAGGCCGCGATAAGGAGCCACCAGGTGCTCGTCGAGAAGGCAGCGAAGGTCGTCGACATCTTCACCCCGGCAAGGACCACGAAGGCAGCCGCCATGAGCATGGCCGTAGCGTACTCAGGCAGCACGCCGGCAACCCACCACACGACCGCCCAGCACAGAATCGCCAGGCAGGTGACGCCCTGCTGGCTCAAGCCCATGCTGCCGCAGGCAAAGAAGACGACGAGGCCAACGACGATGCCGAGCACCGCGCCGATCGCCTTCTTCTTGTCGATGTTCGCAAGGGATGTCGTCGGTTTTTGCTGCGAGGTATCAGGCTCTGACTCGGCCATGAGGTCCTTCTTTCAATGCAATGCGCATGCATACGCTCAGAATTTCGCTGCGAAAAAGGATAGACCTATGGGTGGAGTAGGGAAAGCATGAGGTACAGCCGCCAGCACCATCGCGAGTCTCCGTAGGGGAGGGACCCTGTCCTTCCCATGGCCGATTCTCTGACAAGAGGTCCGCGTTTTGACGACGGCGTATCCCGCTTTTTTGCCCGGTGAAAACGCATGGCATATGGGGAGGGACAGGGTCCCTCCCCTACGGAGGGTTGCGGCGGCCCCGGCGCCTATGCACATGAGAGAGAGGACGGCGCCGGGGCAAGAGGAGAATATGGGGTTGGAAGAACGCTTGAGAGGTAGAGGCTGTAGCGGCGATTACTCGAAGAGGCCTGCGGAGAGGTAGCGCTCGCCGTTGTCAGGGAAGATGGCGACGATGTTCTTGCCGGCGTACTCAGGGCGCTTGGCAACCTGCAGGGCAGCCCAGGCAGCGGCACCGGAGGAGATGCCGACCAGCACGCCTGCCTTGCGGCCGACGAGGCGGGCAGTAGCGAAGGCGTCCTCGTTCTCAACGGCGATGACCTCGTCGTAGATCTTGGTGTCAAGAACGTCGGGGACGAAGCCCGCGCCGATGCCCTGGATCTTGTGGGCGCCGGACTCGCCCTTGGAGAGGACGGGGGAGCTTGCGGGCTCGACTGCGACGACATGCAGGTCGGGGTTCTTGGACTTGAGGAACTCGCCGATGCCGGTCACCGTGCCGCCGGTGCCAACACCAGCGATGACGACGTCGACCTTGCCGTCGAGGTCCTCCCAAATCTCCGGGCCGGTAGTCGCGAAGTGGGCCTTGGGGTTAGCGGGATTGGTGAACTGACCGGGGATGATGGAGCCCTCGATCTGCTGATGCAGCTCCTCGGCCTTGGCGATGGCGCCCTTCATACCCTTGGTGCCCTCGGTGAGGACGAGCTCGGCACCGTAGGCCTTGATGAGCTGGCGGCGCTCCATGGACATGGTCTCCGGCATGACGATGATCGCCTTGTAGCCCTTGGCGGTGGCCACGCTTGCCAGGCCGATGCCGGTGTTGCCAGAGGTCGGCTCGATGATGGTGCCGCCGGGCTTGAGTGCGCCGGACTGCTCCGCGTCCTCGATCAGGGCCTTGGCGATACGGTCCTTAACGGAGCCTGCGGGATTGCGGTACTCGAGCTTGCCGTAAATCTTTGCGGGGTTGTCGCCCTCCTCCAGAGCAACGAGCTCCAGAAGCGGGGTCTTGCCGATAAGCTGGTCTGCGCCGGTGTAAACGTTTGCCATGATGTCCTCCAAGATCACTGTCACGCTTGTTGTTTGTTTTACCTACTTAGTAGGTGGGTTTAAGGGAATTAAACGCCTTCCTTCCAAACGCGTCAAGAACAAACTTACCCTATAAACCCTGATGATTTAAAGGTTTATGAAGAGACAGGGGGGATTTCTGCTACTCCACATCAATATAAACCTACTGCATTAAAGGGTATATGCTATAGTCAGCAGGAGCAAACAAGACGAAGGAAGCGAACGATGATTGTCTCCACCAAGGGCCGCTATGCACTGCGCGTCATGATCGATTTGGCAGAACACCAGGCAGAGGGCTACATCCCCCTGCGCCAAGTATCAGAGCGCCAGGCCATCAGCGAGAAATACCTGGAAAGCATCGTGAAGACGCTCGTCCAAAACAAGCTGTTGCAAGGCCTGCGCGGCAAAGGCGGCGGCTACAAGCTCACCCGCAAGCCCGAGCAGTACACCGTCTACGACATCCTTTCCCTCACCGAGGGCACGCTCGCTCCCGTGAGCTGCTTGGAGGAAGATGCCGCCGTCTGCCCCGCCGCGGGTGACTGCAGGACGCTTCCCATGTGGCAAGAGCTCAACACGCTCGTGGGCGATTTCTTCAAGAAGTACACGCTCGCCGACCTCATGACCTCGGCCCAGAGCAGCGACTTCTACGTCATCTAGCGACAAGCACCGATTAATACAAAGTTTATGGGGAGGGACAGGGTCCCTCCCCTACGTTGGCAGTGCTTCTCCGCGCCCCTCGTTCTTGCTCACCACCTCGTCAGTCCCTCCCCTACGTTGGCAGCGCCTCTCCGCGCTCCTCGTTCTTGCTCACCACCTCGTCAGTCCCTCCCCTACGTTGGCAGCGCCTCTCCGTGTTTCTCGTTCTTGCTCACCAACAGGACACCCAGACCCGCGATAGAAATCTGACAATCCGGCAACACAGGCACTTGCTCTGCACAGCATTGTGATTGTCCATGCACTCAAGCCCGACAATCTGAGACAATCCAAAGGTTGTTTCAATACGTCTCATGATTCCAGAGGGGGTTTCATGTCTGGCCATCTGTCCGCACCCAAGCGTATCAACGTCGGCATCGACGTCGGTTCCACGACGGTCAAGGCCGTCGTATTGGATGCAGAGAGCGGTGAGACCCTCTACAGCGAGTACGAGCGCCATGGCGCACGACAAGCCCAAAGCGTAGCCGAGGCTCTGCAGCGCATCGCGGAGCGCTTCCCTGCAAGCGAGCTTCACTGCGCCATCACCGGTTCCGGCGCGGCACCGCTGGCAAAGGCCGTAGACACCAACTACATCCAGGAAGTCGTCGCCAACTCAATCGCCATCCGCAAGCTCTACCCCGCGACACGCACAGCCATCGAGCTCGGCGGCCAAGATGCGAAGATGATCTTCTTCACTCCCGATGAGGAGAAGCACACCACCACCGTAAGCGACATGCGCATGAACGGCAGCTGCGCCGGCGGCACGGGCGCCTTCATCGATGAGATCGCGAACCTGCTGCGTATCCCAGTGGAGCAGTTCAACGAGCGCGCGAAGGCCGGCTCCCGCGTCTACGACGTCTCCGGCCGCTGCGGCGTCTACGCCAAGACCGACATCCAGCCCCTGCTCAACCAAGGCGTTCCCAAAGAAGACCTGGCGTTGTCGACTTTCCACGCCATCGCCAAGCAGACGATCGGCGGCCTGGCGCAGGGCCTCGACATCGAGCCTCCCGTCATCTTCGAGGGCGGCCCGCTCACCTTCAACCCGCGCCTTATCGAGGTCTTCGCCGAGCGCCTCGAGCTCCAACCGCAAGACATCGAGATCCCCGAGCACCCCGAGGTCATCGTCGCGCTGGGCGCCGCCCTCGCCATCGGCGGCGTGTTCGAGGAACGCACCGAGCCCCTCGATGTCGACGCAGCCGTCGCCGCACTCGAAGACTACGCCGCACGAGGTATGGCCGCCCACAACCAGGCCCCTCCCCTCCTTGCCAGCGACGAGGAGCTCGCCGCCTTCAAAGAGCGCCATGCGCTGCCCACACCTGCGCCGCTCGAGCTTGCGCCGGGCACCGTCCTGCGCTGCTACCTGGGCATCGACTGCGGTTCCACCACGACGAAGTTCGTCCTGCTAAGCGAGCACGGAAACCATCTGCTCGACAGCTTCTATGCCTCCAACGAGGGCGAGCCGCTCGACGTCGCCCAAAGCGCGATGCTCGCCATGCGCGACCGCTTCCGCAAGCAGGGCGTGGAGCTCGAGATCTTGGGCGTCGGTACCACCGGCTACGGCGAGATGCTCATGAAGGAGGCCTACAACGCGGACTTCCACGTCGTCGAGACCGTCGCGCACGCCAAGGCCGCACGCAGCTACCTGCCCGACGTGAGCTTCATCCTCGACATCGGCGGCCAGGACATGAAGGCCATCTGGGTCGACAACGGCGTCGTCACGGACATCGTCGTCAACGAGGCCTGCTCCTCCGGCTGCGGCTCCTTCCTCGAGAACTTTGCCAGCAACCTGGGGATTCCCACCAAGCAGATCGCAAGCGAGGCCTTCAGCTCGAAGACGCCTGCCATGCTCGGCAGCCGCTGCACCGTGTTCATGAACTCGAGCATCGTCACCGAGCAGCGCCAAGGCAAAAACCCCGCCGACATCATGGCCGGCCTGTGCCGCTCCATCATCGAAAACGTCTTCACCAAGGTCATCCGCCTGAGCAACCTCGACCGCCTGGGCGACAAGATCATGGTGCAGGGCGGCACCTTCATGAACGACGCCGTGCTGTGCGCGTTCGAGGAATACGTTGGGCGCGAGGTCATGCGCGCCCCCTACCCCGGTCTCATGGGCGCGGTGGGCGCCGCCATGCTCACACGCGAGCACATGGAGGCGCAGCGCGACGCAAGCGGCGAGCTGCCCGCGAGCAGCTTCATCGGCCTCGACGCGCTCGAGGGGCTTTCCTACACCCAAGAGTCCAACCTCACCTGCCCGTTTTGCGCCAACCACTGCAACCGCACCCGCATCTCGTTTTCCAACCAGACCTCGTTTGTCACCGGCAACCGCTGCTCCAAGGGCGAGATTCTGGGCGACCCCAAAGACGACAGCGTGCGCGCGCAGCTCAAGAGCGCAAACAGCAGGGCAGATGCCGTCCCCAACCTCTTCGAGGAGCGCAAGGAGCTGCTCTTCGCAGACTACCCCTGCGAGCAGCTGTGCGAGGACCACAACGTCACCATCGGCCTGCCCCGCGTGCTCTCGATGTGGGACTGTGCGCCCTTCTGGACGACGTTTTGGAGGGCACTCGGCTTCAAGGTCAAGCTGAGTCCCTTGAGCACCCGCCGCATCTACGAGAGCGGCTTGCAAGCCGTGACGAGCGACACCGTGTGCTTCCCGGCCAAGCTCGTGCACGGGCACATCCGCAGCCTCGTCAAGTCCAAGGTCGACCGCATCTTCATGCCGATCATCACCGTCGTTAAAAGCGAGGGCACCTCGAAGACGGCAGAGAGCATGTGCGCCGTGGTCAAGGGCTACCCGATGGTCGTCCACAACTCCGACAACCCCGAGGAGCGCTGGGGCGTTCCCTTCGACTGCCCGCTGTGGCACTGGTACACAAGCGAGGATCGCGACCGCCAGCTCACCAAGTGGATGAGCGAGCAGTTTGGCATCGACGCCGCCACCGTGCGCCGCGCCGTCCAGCTGGCGGATGCCGCGCAGGGTTCCTTCCGCACGCAGCTGCAGACGCGCGGCGTGCAAGTGATGGAGGAAGTCGAGGCGCAGGGCAAGTACGCCGTCGTGCTCGCGAGCCGCCCCTACCAAAACGACGACCTCGTCAACCACGACCTGCCCAAGATCTTCAACGAGCTGGGCGTTCCCGTGGTCACCGCAGATTCCATCCCCGGCATCCACACGGAGAACCTCTCGCACAGCCTGCTCGACGTGGTCAACAACTACCACGCGCGCATGTTGTCCACGGCGCTCATCGCCGCCAAGAGCGAGCACCTCGAGTACGTGCAGATCGTCAACTTCAACTGCGGCCACGACGCCTACCTCTCCGACGAGATCATCCGCATCATGAAGGAGACGAGCGGCAAGGCGCCACTGGTGCTCAAGGTCGACGAGAGCGACATCGCAGGCCCGCTGCGCATCCGCGTGAGGAGCTTCATCGACACGGTCAACACCCGCTACGCCGCGGGCAAGGCGCTTGAGAAGCATGAGCTTTCCGACCCCTACCACTCCAAGTTCACCCCGGAGATGCGTATGGGCGGCGCGCAGGAGAAGACCGTGTTGGTGCCGAACACCTCGCATGCCTTCTCGCTGCTGATGACCGCGGTGTTTCGCCGTCAGGGCCTCAACGCCGTGAGCCTTCCCGTTGGCCGCGACGAGGCGATTCGCCTCGGCAAGCTCTACGTGCACAACGACATATGCTTCCCCTGCCAGATCGTCATCGGCGAGGCGCTCGCCGCACTCGAAAGCGGTGACTGGGACCCGGACAAGGTTGCCATCGGTATGGGCAAGTACATCGGCGACTGCCGTCTGACGCACTACACCGCCCTACTGCGCAAGGCGCTCGACGACGCCGGCTACCCGCAGGTCCCCATCATCACCAACGACGAGGTAGACGCGCACAACGTGCATCCGGGTTTCAAGCTGAGCCTGCCGTCTGCCATCCGCATCGCCTTTGGGCTGCCGATGATCGACGTCCTCGAGGAGTTGCTGCGCAAGATCCGCCCCTACGAGCTCGTGCCGGGCAGCACCAACGCTGCCTTCGACGAGGGCCTCAAGCTCACCATGGACGGCCTGGAGCATGGCGGCATCTCCGGCATGAAGAAGGGCTTCGCACAGGCCATCGAGCTATTAAAGGGCGTCGAGTACGACCGCAGCAACCCCAAGCCGCGCGTGCTGATCGTCGGCGAGTACCTGCTCAACTTCCACCCCGGCTCCAACCACGACATCGAGCTCTACCTCGAGCAAAACGGGATGGAGGTCGTCGAGGCGCGCATGACCGACGTCATCCGCAAGACCTACTTCTACAAGGACTGCCAGGTCAAGGAGTACAAGCTCAACAAGCCGCTGGACTACAAGCTGAACTTCCGCGTGTGCAACAACGTCTTCAACCTGGCGCACAGCGCCTGCGACAAGATCGCATGCGCGCACCCGCTCTACGAGCCCGCCGCCCGCATGCAGGACATCGTCCAGGCAAGCGACCCGATCGTGCACCACACCTTCGATGCCGGCGAGGGCGTGCTCATCCCGGCGGAGATCTTGCACCACGCGAAGAAGGGCTGCCGCGCGTTCATCATCCTGCAGCCCTTTGGCTGCCTGCCCAACCACGTCGTCGGACGCGGCATCACCAAGAAGCTCAAGGAGCTCTACCCCGATGCGCAGATTCTGCCGCTCGACTACGACCCAGACGTCGCACACGCCAACATCGAGAACCGCCTCCAGATGCTGATCATGGACGCCAAGGCCAAGCACGAGGAGTAGCCACGAAGACTCGCGACGGAGGGAGCGGTGTTTTCCAGCGGGTTCGCGGCGTTTTCAGCAGGGTTGCGAACAAAAAGTGCACGAAGTGTTAAGGGTTACTGCAAGTAGCCGAGTAGACGGCTTTTATCGCTTGCAAACCCGCAGGTCACAGCATCGCAAAAATCCGGCTACTCGCGTTGTTGAGTAAACCCTTAACACTTCGCGCACTTTTTGTTCGTCCGGCCTTCCCGCCAGAGGTCAACGCTCTCGTCAGCACACCGACAGCTGCCAAATCGACCTCCAGCACTCTTCGCTGCATTGTTCTGAACGATAAATCGTTCAGAACAATGCGCCTTAGAGCAGAAATCACCTGATATCGCAGATGTCTGAACGATTTGTCGTTCAGACATCTGCGATAGCGCCCTGCGGCAGCGTCGTTAATTTGCAAGGACACGTAGGCGCCAGACGCAGTCGGCGCCACAGATTGCAGCAAGCCGGCAAGCACCCGCGATGTATCGCGGACTTCGTCTCGCGACTACGTAGAGTCTGGATCTCGCCGATGCTTGCGCGAGAACCAACCGCCGGCAGCCACGCCGATGCCTGCCGTCGCCAAGTGCGCTGCACAGCAGGCAGGCGAAGCCGCATCAGCAACTCAAAGCTGCAAAGCGCCCGTAACCAGATGAAGTCGGCGTCATCTGCTTGCATCGGGCTGGCAATCGTACTCAATGCGCCTGAACCTGTGCTTGTCAGCACTGTCCAATTGTGTGGCGATTTCACCCCTCGCCGCCGCACAAAAAGGACCCCGTTGCGGGGTCCCATCAAGCAATTGCTATGTCGCTTGTAATGTGGAGCTAGAACTGGAGCTTAGACCAGGCCCTGAGCCATCATGGCGTCGGCGACCTTCTGGAAGCCAGCGATGTTGGCGCCAGCAACGAAGTTGCCCTCCATGCCGTACTTCTTGGCTGCGTCGTCGCATGCATGGTAGATGTTGACCATGATGTCGTTGAGCTTGCCGTCGACCTCCTCGAAAGACCAGGAGATGTGGCCGGCGTTCTGGGACATCTCGAGGCCGGAGACCGCGACGCCACCCGCGTTTGCAGCCTTGCCGGGGAAGAAGACGACGCCGTTGTCGAGGAAGCAGTTGATTGCCTCGGTGACGGTGGGCATGTTGGCGCCCTCGCCGACGATCTTCACACCGTTTGCAACGAGCGCCTGAGCATCCTCGAGCAGGATGGTGTTCTCACGAGCGCAAGGAAGGGCGATGTCGCAGGGAATCTGCCAGACAGCGCGGCCGTCGCCAGCGGTGAAGGTGCCGCGGCCTGCGAGCTCCGGGTAGAGAGCCAGGGAAACGCCCTGGTCATGGCCGGAGCGCTTCTTGTTGTAGATCTCCTCGAGCGCGTCGACGGAGATACCCTCGTCGTCGCGGACCCAACCCTTGGTGTCGGAGACAGCGATGACCTTGGCGCCGAGCTGCTCTGCCTTCTGGACGGCGTAGATAGCGACGTTGCCGGAGCCGTGGACGACGACGGTCTTGCCCTCGAAGGAGTCGCCGGTGCACTTGAGGTACTCTGCGACCATGTAGACCAGGCCGTAGCCGGTGGCCTCGGTGCGAGCCAGGGAGCCGCCAAAGGTGAGACCCTTGCCGGTCAGAACGCCGGTGAACTCGTTGCGGATGCGCTTGTACTGACCGAACATGTAGGCAACCTCGCGGCCGCCAACGCCCAGATCACCAGCGGGGACGTCGGTGTCGGGGCCCATGTGGCGCTGCAGCTCGGTGATGAAGGACTGGCAGAAGCGCATGATCTCGTTGTTGGACTTGCCCTTGGGATCGAAGTCGGAGCCGCCCTTGCCACCGCCCATGGGCAGGGTGGTCAGGGAGTTCTTGAGGATCTGCTCGAAGCCCAGGAACTTGAGCATGCCGAGGTTGACGGTGGGATTGAAGCGCAGGCCGCCCTTGTAGGGGCCGATCGCGGAGTTGAACTCGACGCGGAAGCCGCGGTTGACCTGGGCCTTGCCCTCGTCGTCGATCCAGGGGACGCGGAACATGATGACGCGCTCGGGCTCGGTGATGCGCTCGAGGAGCTTTGCGTCCTCATACTCGGGATGTGCGTCCAAAACCGGCTGGATAGTGCCGAGGACCTCGTCAACAGCCTGGATGAACAGGGGCTGGTCAGCGTCGCGAACCTTGATCTGCTCAAGGACCCTCTCTGCGTAGGTCGTCATCTTGGTTCCCCCTTCGGGAAGATAATCGGATAGACATAGGCAGACAACTGCCGTTTGCACTGAACATTCTACGGAGCGGATTTTCGTTTTGGTTTCGCACGTGTTAAAGCTCGTGCGAGTGGAAGAACCTCGCCCAAGGGGACTTGCCGCAGAGAGCGAAAGAGCCGCGAGAAAAGCTCGCGGCCCCTGCAGGTGTATGTGGTTTTACCGGCGCAAAGCTTACTCCTCAGCCGCCTTTTCATCGGCGGTTGAAACACCGGGCTCCTGCTCCGCCTTGCGGATCTCCTGGCCGGCGCGGGCAGCGGTCTGGGCTGCCTCGATGACGGTTGCGGACTCCTTGGGGAGTACCAGGTTGGCGATGATCGCCACGACGAAGACGCCGGCTACGCAGTTGGCGGCGAAGACGTCCTGGAAGAGCTGCGGGGTGTTGACAAAGATGTCGCTCACCTGCGTGAAGCCGATGCCGATGGAGAGGCTCAGCGCGGCGATGGTGAGGTTGCGGTGCGTGAAGCCCGCGCGCTCGACCATTTGGAAGCCCGCGACGACGATGTTGCCGAACATCATGATCGTGCATCCGCCGAGCACGGCGTCAGGCAGGCTGTTGAAGACTGCGGCGACCGCGGGGACGAAGGCCGCGGCGATGAGGATCATAGCGCCCGTCGCGATGGCGCGGCGGTTAACGACGCCGGTCAGGCCGACGAGGCCGACGTTTTGGCTGAAGGAGGTGATCGGGGTGCAGCCTAGGCAGCCGCCGATCGCGCTCACGAAACCGTCGCAGGCAAGGGAACCGGAGACTTCCTTCTTCTCAACCTGGCGATGAAGGCCGGAGATGGCGAGCGCGCTCGTGTCGCCGATGGTCTCCGTCGCAGAGACGAGGAAGATAATAGCCACGGTGATGATGGGGCCGAGGGCAAACTGCGGGGTGATCGCCGGGTCGAGGAAGGCGACGGCCGGCAGGCTCACCAGGCCGATGCTGGAGAAGCCGGAGAAGTCGACCACGCCCAGCGGGATGGCGACCAGGTAGCCCACGATGAGGCCAAAGAGGACGGAGAGCTGCTGCACGCCCTTGGGCGCGAAGACCTGGAAGCCCAGGCACGCGATCAGGGAGATAGCGCCGAGCAGCAGGTTGTACCAAGCGCCAAAGTCCTCCGCGCCGCTGCCGCCGCCAAAGCTCGTGGCGCCAACGCTCAGCAGCGAGAAGCCGATAGCCGTGACGACGCAAGCCGCGACGATGGGGGTGACGAGCTTGATCCAGTACTTGGCCAGCAGGCCCAAGACGCCCTCGAGGCAGCCACCGACGATGACGGCGCCGAGCGCGTAGCCGTAGCCCATGGTCGCGCCGATGGAACACATCGCAGAGACGAAGGTGAAGCTCACGCCCATGACGATGGGCAGGCCGCTGCCGATGCGCCAGACGGGGAAGAGCTGGATGAGCGTGCCAATACCCGCGATGAGCATCGCGGACTGGATGAGCATCGTCGCGTCTTGGATGCCGGAGGCAGCCGCAACGATGGCGATGGGAGCCAGGTTGGCGACGAACATCGCCAGGACGTGCTGGATGCCGTAGGGCACGCCCGCAAGCCAGGGGATCTTGGCGTCGAGGGTTTGGAGGTCTGCAGAGAGGTCTTTCCTTACCGCCACGCTTAATCCTCCTGCGCGCGGAAGACGACCTCGCCCGTGTCAGGGCGGAGCTCGTCGACGATGGCAAGGGACTCGAGCTGATAGCCGCGGTCACGCAGGGACTGGCCGCCGGGCTGGAAGCCCTTCTCGATGGCGATGCCGATGCCCTCGACCGTGGCGCCCGCCTGTTCGACGATCTCGAGGAGGCCGTTCATGGCAGCGCCCATGGCCATGAAGTCGTCGATGATGAGCACGTGGTCGTCGGCACTCAGAAGGTCCTTGGAGACGATGACGTCGAAGACGCGGCCGTGGGTGAAGGACTGAACCTTGGTGCAGTACTGGTCACCCGTGAGGTTGATGGACTGGGACTTCTTGGCGAAGACGACCGGGCAGTTGCCAAAGTGGCGTGCTGCCAGCGCTGCGATGCCGATGCCGCTTGCCTCGATGGTCAAGATCTTGTTGACCTTCTTGTCGGCAAACCTGCGCGCCCACTCGGCACCCATGGCGTCGATGAGCTCGACATCCATCTGGTGGTTGAGGAAGCTCGGGACCTTGAGCACTCCCTCGGCCTTGACAACACCGTCGCGCAAAATGCGCTCTTCCAGTTCCTTCACGTCTTCGTCCTCCCATAAAGGCAACAGTCAATAATCGCAAAATTATACGCGCCCACGCAGAGCACGAGGGTGCGTATAACCGAGTTTATCGGACGGGCGCGAGGGTTTTCCAAGGGGGAGTGACCGAGGGCGAGTAGGTCATCATCTGCCCCACACCCCTACCAAAAGCCCAAGACGTGCTGGGCAAGCAGGCTCACGGCGGCGATGGCGACCCAACAGCAGGCGCCCAAGGCAATGGGCTTGCCGCCGCTTTTGACGAGCTTAACAATGTTGGTGTTGAGGCCGATGGCGAGCATCGCCATGATGATGAAATACTTGGACAGCAGCTTGAGCGGGGCGAACACCGCGGCGTCGATACCCGCAGCGCTGCAAGCGGTCGTGATGCAGGCTGCCACCAGGAACCAGAGGATGAACATCGGGAACGCGCGTTTGAGGCTGAAGTTGCCGAGCTTGCCCTCGCCTTGTGCCGCGCCTGCCGCCTCGCGCTTGGCAATGCGCACCTGCCACAGCGCCAGCACCAGCGTGATGGGGATGATCGCCAGCGTACGCGTGAGCTTGACGATCGTCGCGTGGTCGAGCGCGTTTGCCCCAGGATGCATGCCATCCCACGCAGCCGCAGCCGCCGTGACAGACGAGGTGTCGTTAACCGCCGTACCCGCAAAGAGACCGAAGCCCTCGTTGCTCATGCCCAGCATCGTGCCAAGCGTCGGGAAGATGAGCGCCGCGATGACGTTGAAGAGGAAGATAACGCTGATCGACTGCGCGACCTCCTCGTCCTTCGCCTTGATGACCGGCGCTGTCGCGGCAATGGCGCTGCCGCCGCAAATGGAAGAACCCACCGCCACGAGCGTCGCCGTCTTGCCGGGCACCTTGAACAGCTTGCAGCCCGCATAGCCGACGATGAGCGAGGTCGCGATCGTCGAGAAGATGACCGGCAGGGAGCTCGCCCCAACCTGGGCGATCTGCATCAGGTTCAGGCCAAAGCCCAGCAAGATGACCGCGTACTGCAGGACCTTCTTCGAGGTGAACTTGATGCCCACCTCGAGCCGCTCCGGGCGCTTGCTCCACACGAGCGCAACGATCATGCCGAGCAAGATGCCGAACACCGGGCCACCGACAACCGGCAGCGCCAATCCCGCCGCATAGCAAGGCGCCGCGAGCAGCACACAGAGCAAGAGGCCGGGTCCATAGTTTTTAATCGTATCCACAAAACACTCCTTCACAATGAGACCGCACCGTTTTGGACGTTTGCCTCCTTGCAAGCTGCCCGCAACCGTGCGGCAGTCCTTGATAGTACTGCTAATCAAGCAACAATTAAGGACAAACACCGGTATATGAGGTATATTTGGTGTTATCTGTATCTAGAGAGGGAGCTTATGCTCGCTAAACGTAGCTTAAACGCAGCCATTGCCCTGACAACCAGCCTTTGCCTGGGTCTTGCCGCAGTGCCCCTTTCTCCCGCATCCGCCCATGCGGCAAACGAGCCCACCATCGAGACCGTCGACGTCTCCAAGCTCGTCATCAACACCAAGCACAAGAAGACCGAGAAGACCAACCTGAGCAGCGCTTCCCAGCACGTGAGCTACATCGTCCCGCTTTCCGAGTGGGTGAAGGACAACGGCAAGAAGGCCAGCTACTCCAAGCGCGAGGTCTCCCTCAAAAGCGACAGCTACGGCGCCAACTCGAGCGTCGTCAACTGGATCGACTTCGACAACAACAAGGTCTACGTAGAGGTCTGGGGCAGCGGCGACCACGAGATCGTCTTGCGTGAGACCTTCTACAGTAAAAAGGGCAAGGTCCTCCACTACAAAGACTACAGCTTCACCGCCCGCCTGCGCATCGCAAGCTTTGCCGAGTCAAACGTCGTCCTCACCCCGTTCTCTGGCAAGAACAGCTCGTCTGCCACCGTGAAGCTCGAGCTCAAGCACACCAAGGGCGACGTCACCTGGACCTCGACCAAGCCCGAGGTCGCCACTGTCGACGAGGACGGCACCGTCACCGCCGTCGACGACGGCGTCTGCAAGATCAAGGCGACCACCACCTCCTCTTTGACGAAAAAGCCCGTCACCATCAGCTGCGACATCGACGTCGTCCCCAAGAAGGCACGCACCGCGGTCAAAGAGGCGACCAAGGACTACGAACGCGGCACGCTCCTCTACAGCCAGAGCAAGCGCATGAGTGACGACTATCGCGACTGCAGCTCCTTTGTCGGCCGCGTCTACGCAAAGTCCAAGGTCAAGCTGGGCAAGAACAGCTGGGCGCTCACTTGGTCGCCCCCTGCGGCAGACGAGGCCAAGTACCTCAAGAGCACCGGCCGCACCGTCGCCACCAAAGCCGTCTCCACCAAGAAGCTGCGCGCGGGCGATCTCATCTTCTACAGCAACACCCGCGACCTCGACTCCATCTACCACGTCGCCATCTACATGGGCGGCGGTCGCGTCATGCACGTGTCCGACTACAATCCCGGCAACTGCGTGCGCTATCGTTACAGCATCATTCCCAGCGAGAGCAAGAAGGCGCTCGAATCCGATAGTAAAATCGTCTTCATCGGAAGGCCCTGCAAGTAACAGGGCGCGCGGCCGCTGCTTGAGCGACCGTCTTTGACGTGACTCGCCCAAACCGCGAGCCCTCAAACCAAAGGAGACGACATGAGCGTCGAGAGAGAAACCCTCAGCTTTATAAGCCTCGACGGGGCGTCTGACATCAACGCCCGCTTCTGGGTCGACAGCGAGCTTACGCCCAAGGGCGTCGTGCAGCTCGTCCACGGCATGGCCGAGCATATCGACCGCTACGACGAGTTCGCCCGCTTCCTCGCCTCACGCGGGTTCGCGGTCTGCGGACACGACCACATTGGCCACGGCGGCAGCGTCGAGGACAGCTCGCAGCTTGGGCATATGCCGATGAAGGGCGGTGCGGATATCCTCATCGCCGATGTTGACAGCCTCCGCAAGGTAGCAAGCTCTCGCTACCCGGGCCTGCCCTACTTCATCTTTGGCCACTCCATGGGCAGCTTTGTCACGCGCTGCTACTTGGCACGCCATGGCGAGGGGCTCGCAGGCGCGATATTGTGCGGAACAGGCAACCAGCCCGCCGCGCTCTCTGCCGGCGGCAACGCGCTGTGCCACCTCATCGGCGTCATCAAGGGATCCGATTACCGCAGTAAGCTCATCGACAGCCTTGCGGCAGGCGGCTTCAACAACGCCATCGACAACCCGCGCACAGCAGTCGACTGGATCTCCCACAACAAGGAGAACGTCGATGCCTACCTTGCAGACGGTCGCTGCGGCTTCATGTTCAGCGCCGGTGCCTACGCCGCGCTCACCAGCTTGACACGAGAGGCCGTGAGCAAGGCCTGCGTCAACGCATATCCCAAGGGATTGCCGCTGCTCTACGCGGCTGGCGAGGAAGACCCCGTCGGCGACTGCGGCAAGGGCGTGCGCGCAGCAGCCAAGCTCGCGCGCGGCGCAGGCCTCGACGATGTGCAGGTCAAGCTGTACCCCCATATGCGCCACGAGATCCTCAACGAGGACGACAAAGCGCAAGTCATGGAGGATGTTGCCAGCTGGATTGAGGAGCGGATGTAGCGGCAGGCTGCGACGATATCGATATCGCATCGTATATGGGGAGGGACTTCGGTCCCTCCCCTACGTGTTGCTGCAGGTCAACGGCGCTTTCGCGATGGCGTTGCCGCGCTTGTCGCGGTGCACGTATGGATTTGCGCTAGCGTCAGTGAGACGCAAAACCCACGTAGACGCCTGACGAAGTCGGCGCCATAGGTTGCAGCGAGCCGGACGACACCCGCAAGGTGTCGCGGACTACGTCTCGCGACTACGTGTTGCTGCAACTCAACGGCGCTTTCGCGATGGCGTTGCCATGCTTGCAGCGGTGATTTCACCAGCAAACAGCCGTTGAGTCACGGGCCAATCCTCCTTTGCAGCACGCATATGGATTTGCGCTAGCGGCAGCGAGACGCAAAGCCCACGTAGGCGCCTGACGAAGTCGGCGCCACAGGTTGTAGTGAGTCACGAAGGCATTACACAAGCGGGAGCTCCAAAGTCTGCAGCTTGTCGATGAGCTTGTGGTAGATGCGCTCCCTGATCCAGGGCTCCGTGCTGCGTCCGTAGAGCTCCTCAACGGGCATCCAAGCAACGGCAGAGTTCTCATCCGGCTTGATGCGGATGGACTCATCCGGATCTGCCGCTGCCAGGTAAGTCACGTTGAGGTGCAGATGCGAGGAAACATACGCGCCGCGCTTAACGTGCCCGTCGACCGTCAGGACCTCGCAAGAGTAGATGCCACCGGGCCCGCAGTCCACCAGCTTGCCGCGCACACCCGTCTCCTCCTCGAGCTCGCGCAGCGCAACGGCGGCAAGGTCTTGCTCGCCATCTGCATGGCCGCCGATCCAACTCCATGAGTCGTAGATGTTGTGGTAAACTGCGAGCGTCTGCGACACATCCGGACTCACCGTCCAGATAGAGCAGGCGATATGCGCCTGGGCACTGCGATCAAAGCACGCCGGGCTGTTGCCCCTCAGTGCAGCCAATATCACCTCTTTATCGGCAGCCTCTTGCTCGTTAAACGGCTGATAAGCAGCCAGATCATCAACCAAGCTCACGCTCTGCATCCCTTCTTGCGCCACGGGCCGACACTGTACTCACGCGCAGCGGCCCACGCATTCGTCCAATCTCATAGCGATGATAATCCCAACGCGAGCGTGGCATGCGCGTTTTGCCCACACACGCTGTCATACGCCAACCCGCTTTGCGCTGGCTTGCGTACACCCTGATCCCCATGTGACTCCTCCCCGCTTTGTACGGGAATCATAGCACAGTATCAGAACATCTGTTCGTCGTTATTTTTACTGGGAAGTTAATCTCCCATGTCATCCCCAGCAACAGAAAAGGGAGCCGGGCTCAGCCCAGCTCCCTTTCACAACTAGGGAAGCGCCGATTAATGCGAGACATATGGGGAGGGACAGGTTCCCTCCCCTACGAGATCGATGTCTCTGCCAATCGCACGCAATGGGAATCTGCTTTAACCAGCATCTCCTAGCGATCTTGTGCGCTACTCCGTGAAGTAGCCCACGCCGCCCTCGATCAGCGGCTGGAAGTTGTTGCCCGGAACGTTGACGTACAGGCCGTTGGCCGCGCGCTCCGTGTGGCCCATCTTGCCCATGACGCGGCCGTCGGGGCTGGTGATGCCCTCGATGGCGAGCATGGCGCCGTTGGGATTAACGTCGAGGCCCATACCGGGGACGCCGTCCTGGTCGACGTACTGAGTCGCGATCTGGCCCTTGGCCTTGAGCTGGGCCAGCAGCTCATCGCTGGCGACAAAGCGGCCCTCACCGTGGGAGATGGCGATGTTGTGGATATCGCCCACCTCGCAGCGGGACAGCCAGGGGCTCAGGTTGGACGCAACGCGCGTGCGCACCAGACGGCTCTGGTGACGGCCGATCTTGTTGAAGGTCAGCGTCGGGCACTCGTCGGTCATCGGGACGATGTCGCCGTAAGGCACCAGGCCGAGCTTGATGAGCGCCTGGAAGCCGTTGCAGATGCCGAGCATCAAGCCGTCGCGGTTGTTGAGCAGGTCGCGCACTGCCTCCGTGACCGCGGGGTTGCGGAAGAAGGCGGTGATGAACTTGGCGGAGCCGTCGGGCTCGTCGCCGCCGGAGAAGCCGCCGGGGATCATGACGATCTGGCTGTTGTTGATGGCCTTGGCCAGCGCCTCGACAGACTCGACGACCGCGTTGGGCGTCAGGTTGTTGATGACGAGGGTCTCGGCCTCTGCGCCAGCGCGACGGAAGGCACGAGCGACGTCGAACTCGCAGTTGTTGCCCGGGAAGACCGGGATGATGACGCGCGGCTTGGCCAGGGTCGTGGAGAAGGTGAGCGGCGTATGGGTGTCGTCGCTGATCGCCTCGACGCTGTCGCCCTGGGCGCGATACGGGAAGACGGGCTCCATCTTGGACTCCCAGGCCTCCTGCAGCTGGGCGAGGTCGATGGTCTCGCCGCAGGCCTCGAGCACGTAGGCAGCGGTCGTGGTGCCGATGCGGGTGACGGAGACGTGGTCGCCGGCCTCGATGTCGATGTCCTCTGCCAGCTCGACGACAAAGCAGCCGTAGGCGGGGTTGAAGAGGTCCTCCATGTTGGAGATGCCATCGAGGTGGGCGCCGATGCCGTTGCCCACGCACATCTTGAAGATGGCCTCCGCATCAGAGCCGTAACCGCAAGCGCTCACGGACAGGGCGGCGCCGTCGCCGATGAGCTCCTCGATCAGGGCCAGGGCGTCGTTCATGCCCTGGGCCGTGGGGATGATGCCCTCGGCGGGGTACGCCGGCTGGATGCACAGGATGGGAGAGCCGGCCTTCTTGAACTCCGGGGATGTGACGCGGTCGATGTTGCCGACAGCAGTCGCGAAGCTCACCAGCGTGGGCGGGACATCGAGGTCCTCGAAGGAGCCGGACATGGAGTCCTTGCCGCCGATAGAGCCGACGCCCAGGTCGATCTGGGCCATCAGAGCACCGAGCAAAGAGGACATGGGCTTGCCCCACTTCTCCGCGTTGCGCAGCTTGCCGAAGTACTCCTGGAAGGTCAGGTAGGTGTGCTCCATCTGGAAGCCAGCGGCGACCAGGCGGCTCACGGACTCGACAACGGCAAGATAGGCGCCGGTGTACTGGTCGGCCTCGGACAGGTAGGGGTTGAAGCCCCATGCCATGCCGGAGCAAGTCGTGGTCTCGCCGTCGACGGGCATCTTGGCGGCCATGGCCATGGCAGGCGTGAGCTGCTTCTTGCCGCCGAAGGGCATGAGCACCGTTGCAGCGCCGATGGTGGAGTCGAAGCGCTCGGACAGGCCCTTGTTGGAGGCGATGTTCATGTCGGTGACCAGGTTGGTCATGCGCTCCTCGAGGGTGTCACCCGTCCAAGGCGTGCTGTAGGCCGTGCCCTCGCACACGTGGACCTTGGCGGACTTGGGAGCGCCGTTGGAGTTGAGGAACTCGCGGGAGACGTTGACGATGGCGTCGCCGTTCCACTTCATGACCAGGCGCTTCTCCTCGGTCACGGTCGCGATGACGGTTGCCTCGAGGTTCTCCTCGCGGGCATAGCCGAGGAACTCCTCGACGTCTTCCGGGGCGACGGCGCAGGCCATGCGCTCCTGGGACTCGGCGATGGCGAGCTCGGTGCCGTCGAGACCCTCGTACTTCTTGGGGACGGTGTTGAGATCGATGTCGAGGCCGTCTGCAATCTCGCCGGTTGCAACGGAGACGCCGCCAGCGCCAAAGTCGTTGCAGCGCTTGATCAGCTTGCAGGCATCGCCGCGACGGAAGAGACGCTGGAGCTTGCGCTCGACGGGGGCGTTGCCCTTCTGGACCTCTGCGCCGCAGGTCTCGATGGAGGATGCGGTATGCGCCTTGGAGGAGCCGGTAGCGCCGCCGATGCCATCACGGCCGGTGCGGCCGCCGAGCAGGATGATGGCGTCGCCCGGAGCCGGGGTCTCGCGGCGGACATGCCATGCCGGGGTCGCGGCGACAACGGCGCCGATCTCCATGCGCTTGGCAGCGTAGCCGGGATGGTAGAGCTCGTTGACCTGGCCGGTGGCAAGGCCGATCTGGTTGCCGTAGCTGGAGTAGCCAGCGGCAGCGGTGGTGACGAGCTTGCGCTGGGGCAGCTTGCCGGGGATGGTCTCGCTCACAGGAGCCAGCGGGTTGGCAGCACCGGTCACGCGCATTGCCTGGTAGACGTAACTGCGGCCGGAGAGCGGGTCGCGGATGGCGCCGCCCACGCAGGTGGCCGCGCCGCCAAAGGGCTCGACCTCGGTGGGGTGGTTGTGGGTCTCGTTCTTGAAGAGGTACAGCCAGTCCTCTTCCTGACCGTCGACGTCAACCTTCACCTTGACGGTGCAGGCGTTGATCTCCTCGGACTCGTCGAGGTTCTTGAGGATGCCCTTGGCCTTGAGGTAGCGAGCGCCGATGGTGCCGAGATCCATGAGGCAGACCGGCTTCTCGTCGCGGCCGAGCTCGTGGCGCAGCTCCATGTAGCGGTCGAAGGCAGCCTGTGCCTTGGGGTCGTCGATGGTGATGTCATCGAGGACAGTGTGGAAGGTGGTGTGGCGGCAGTGGTCGGACCAATAGGTGTCGACCATCTTGACCTCTGTGATGGTGGGGCAGCGCTTCTCCTCGTCGCGGAAGTAGCTCTGGAAGAAGGTGATGTCTGCCAGGTCCATGGCCAGGCCGCGCTCGTCGATGAAGGCCTGCAGGCCTGCGGCGTCGAGCTCGTTGAAGCCCTCGAGGACCTCGACGGGCTGGGGCTCGGGATGGGTCATCTTGAGCGTGGCGACGGTGTCCAGGGACGCCTCGCGCGCCTCGATCGGGTTGATGACGTAGTGCTTGATGGTATCGACGTCTTCCTGGGACAGCGCACCCTCGAGGTAGTAGACCTTGGCGCTGCGAACATCAGGGCGATCGCCGCAGCTGATGAGCTGGACGCACTCGCTGGCAGAGTCTGCGCGCTGGTCGAACTGGCCGGGCAGGTACTCGACGGCAAAGACCGCGGCGCCCTTGGCGTCCGGCAGCTCGAAGCTGACGTCGTCGGACTGCGGCTCGCTAAAGACGGTGGGCACGCACTGCTCGAACAGCTCGTCGCTGATGCCCTCCACGTCGTAGCGATTCACCAGACGAACGCCGCTCAGGGCGTCGATCTGCAGAATCGTGCGCAGCTCGCCCAAGAGCTGCTGCGCCTCGACATCAAAGCCGGGTTTCTTCTCAACATACACGCGTGAGACCATGAGGCCTGCCTTCCTGTAGTTTTGGCTGCATCGCTTGTCCGCTGCTCAGAGCGGTTTTATCGAATTCAAATATTCTACCGTGGCAGATGCCCGTTGTGCCAATGTCTCCACACTATTCGTTAAAGGGAGAGCGGCAGGCTCCACAACTTCACAAACGCGCACACATCTCAAAGCGCCTTCATTGCGCAATCGGGCCTTTGCATTAGTTTTTGAATCTTTTTCGCCCTATTTTGCACAAAATAGGGCGAAAAAAGTTTAAGAATTCTTTCGATTTTGCGCAGAAAACATACCCTCATCGGGGCTTATGCACAGAATATGAAGGGGAAATCCCCGAGCGTTTGACATTCGCCACCAAAACCAGGGGGATTTCGAGGCACAACATCTTGTATCTTAAGCTGCGTTTACAGCGGAATATCTTCCAAATTTCACTCGATGTTCACAAGATTTTCTGCTTGTCAAGTTCGTGGGAATTTTGTGGAGAGCTCCCACACAAGTTGTGAAGAAGCGCCCCTGAGCTGCGATTTTGCCCTCAAACCCCGTAACCTTCTGTCTCGCCGTTGCGCAACCGAACTTTCAACACAGCAGATGCGCAGCAGTAGCTAGCACCCAAACGAAGCTCAAACACACTCCGGGTAGCTCATGGGTCGTTAGTTGTCCTGTCCCCGTATTAGGGAGAATTATGAGTAACAAGCGAACCAAGATCTTTGGCAATGTCCGTCCCTCCAGCCGCAAGGCATGCGCACTTGCACTGGCAGCAACCATGGCTTTGGGAGTCACCCCGATGGCCATCGCCCCGGCGGCATTCGCTGACAACTTGGGTAGCAGCAGCTCCGCACAGAACGTGAGCGGCGCTGTCTCCAGCAACCTCAAATTCATGAGCGTCAGCGCGCTCATCGACAAGACCGTCGCACAGACGGCAATGGCTCAGATGGATGACATCGCCTCCGATGTCATCGAGCAGGCCGCCAAGGCCGAGGCCGAGGCAAAGGCCAAGGCAAAAGCCGAGAAGGCATCCAAGGTCGACAAGACCCTCAAGGTCGCCAAGAACCTCATCGGCACCCCCTACGTCTACGGTGGCAGCACCCCCACAGGCTTCGACTGCTCCGGCTTCACCATGTACTGCTATGCGAAGGCAGGCATCTCCCTGACCCACAACGCACAGGCGCAGTACAACCAGACCAAATCCGTCTCTACCAAGGATATGAAGAAGGGCGACCTCGTCTTCTTTGGCGGCAGCACCGGCAACATCACCCACGTCGGCATCTACGTCGGCAACGGCAAGTTCATCCACTCCCCGCAGACTGGCGAGTACGTCCGCATCGACAGCCTCTCCAGCCGCAGCAACTTTGTTGGCGCAACCCGCCCCGTCAAGTAACAGGGCGTGCTTGCAACACCAAACACAGCAACAAACACAGCACTGAACACAAACATAAACGGATAGGGCCGGCAGACAGCAAGTCTGCCGGCCCTATCCGTTTTGGCATGGGGCGGGCCCGGGGCGAGAATGGGCGCGCACGGATAAGTGCGGTCGATTAGGGTCGGGCAATCGGCTAAGTGCGGTCGATTGCGCCTTATTTGCGGATAAGTGCGGTGCTTTTTGCGTTTGCGCGGACAAAATCAACCGCACTTACACAGTTGATGGGCACGCGTCCCAAAAGGGTCCTGGTCTTTTGTGGGACAGAAGGAGTCGCGAGCCACTCGTGATCCTCCCTTGTCCCACAAAAGACCAGGACCCTTTTGGGACACGGCATCCCAGCTACAGGTACTTCTCCGTCAGGAAGCGCTCGATGGCCTCGACGCCGTTGACGAGCTCACCGCCGTCGTAGAGATACGGGATCTTGTTGGCATCGCCACCAAGGGCGCACAGCTCGTCGTAGGGCGTCTGTTGCTCGACGTCGCGCTTGTCGAGCTCGATGCCGTGTTGTTCGGCAAAATCCACTGTAAGCGAGCACGTGGGGCACGGGCCCCAGTAATACAGAATCGGTTTTGCGTCAGCCATGGTTTCCTCCTCTTCAGCAACGCAATGCTTCACCGCGATTATAGGACGCAGCGCACACTCCCCCGCCAGTCACGCCTCACATAAAACAGGAAGGCCGCACACCTGCTGGCGTGCGGCCCTTTGGAGAAGCCTAGCTTGTGGAGCTTGCGATTAGTCCTCGTACTCGAGAGCCCTCTCGAAAAGGTCCTCGACATCCTTGCTGGGAGCCTTGGTGGCAAGTGTTGCGACGACCGCTGCGATGAGGCCCAGGACGAAGCCCGGGAGCAGCTCGTAGATGCCGGTCACGGAGGTGAACAGCGCGAGCCAGACGACGTCGACCACGCCGCCGACGACGATGCCGGCGATGGCACCCGTGAAGTTGAAGCGCTTCCAGAAGAGGCTGAGCATGATGGCGGGGCCAAACGCGGAGCCAAAGATCGCCCAGGCGTTGGAGACGAGGCTCATGATGCTGCCGGCGCCGGGGTTGGCGGCGATGAGCACGGCGACGATGGAGATGAGGATGACAGCGCAGCGGCTCATCCAGAACATCTCGCGCTCCGTGACCTCGCCCTTGCGGACGAAGGGCTTGTAAACGTCGGCTGCCAGGGAGGAGGCAGCGGCGAGCATCTGGGCGCTTGCCGTGGACATCGAGGCCGCGAGGATGGCGGCGAGCAAGATACCGGAAATGACGGCCGGGAAGATCGCGCGGACCATGAGGATGAAGACGAGCGAGTTCTCCTCGGTGACGGGGTCGTAGCCCAGGAACTGGCGGCCGATGATGCCGATGAGGGCGGCGAAGAAGACGATGAGGACCGTCCAGAAGATCGCGACGGTGGCGGACTTCTTCATCTCATGCTGGGAGCGCAGGGACATGTAGCGCACGATGATGTGCGGCATGCCAAAGTAGCCCAGGCCCCAAGCCAAGCCGGAGATGATGTCCTGCGGCGAGGTCAGGACGTTGTAGTAGCCGTCCGGCATGGGGGCGACGTCCATACTGCCGAGCATGGAGGCGGCAAAAATCGGGGCGAGCATCATAGCGGCAAGCATCAGCAGGCCCTGGAAGAAGTCGGTCCAGCAAGCAGCCTTGAAGCCGCCAAGGAAGACGTAGCCGATGGTGATGAGCGCAGCCACGTACATGGCGATGTTCTGGTCGATGCCGGCGACTGTGTTGAAGAGCGTGCCGCAGGCCTTGATGCTAGATGCGGCGTAGATGGTGTAGGCGACCAGGAAGATGATCGCGCAGATGACCTGCAGTGCCTTGGACTTACTCAAGAAGCGGTTCGTGAGGAACTGCGGGATAGTGATGGAGTCGTTGGCGACGATGGAGAACTTGCGCAGGCGCGGCGCCTCGAAGATCCAGCTAAGCGAGTATCCGAGCGCCAAGCCGACGGGGATCCAAACCTGGCCCATGCCCAAAGCGTAGATGGAGGTCGGCAGACCCATGAGAACCCATGCGGACATGTCCGCGGTACCGGCGGAGAGCGCCGTGACGAACGGACCCATGGCGCGGCCACCCAGGAAGTACTCCTTGTCACCGCCGACGCGCTTTCCCCTGACAAAGAAGAAGACGCCGATACCCAGCATGCATGCCAGGTAGACGATGAAGACGATCAGCTCGACTGTTGAGCGATCCATGCAATCATCTCCCCTCAAAGATTAAAGCGGCCCATCCGGCCGCTGTTGGCGATTATTCACCTGCTTTTGCGTGGGGACTATTCAACCACAGGATGTATCATGCGATTACTGAATATTTCTCATCACACGTAGAAGGAATCCTCATAATGGACCCGAACATCCTCAAATACATGGCATTTGCGCAGACAGTCGAGCAGGGTTCGTTCACCAAGGCAGCCGAGAAGCTCAATTATTCGCAAAGCGGCGTGAGCCGCATGGTCGCCGACCTCGAGGCCGACTGGCAGGTTTCCCTCCTCGAGCGGCACAAGGGCGGCGTGAGCCTCACCCCCGACGGCGCGCGCATCCTGCCCTTCGTGCGCAATCTGTGCGAGGAGTTCGACAACCTCGCCGTCGCCGTCGACGAGCTACAGGGCCTGCACTCCGGCGTCGTGCGCATCGCAACCTTCTCGAGCGGCGCGACGCAGTGGCTCCCCAACATCATCCGCGACTTCCACGAGGCCTACCCCAACGTCACCTTCGAGATCATGCAGGGCGACTACACGGACATCGAGCAATGGATCCTCGATGGTGAGGCCGATTGCGGGTTCCTCCCCCTGCCGGTGCACCCCTCGCTCAACACGGTATTCCTCGAGCACAACCAGATGATGGCCGTGCTGCCCCCGCAGCACAGGCTGGCGAGCAAGACCACCGTATCGCTTGCCGAGCTTACGCACGAGCCGTTCATGATCATGGCGAAGGGCAACGGCGCCGAGGTCGAAAACGTCTTCGAGGGCCACGGCCTCAAACCGCAGGTTGCCTTCAAGGCCTGGGACGACTACGCCATCATGGCGATGGTGGAGAAGGGCCTGGGCGTGAGCATCCTCACGGAGATGATCTTGCGCCGCTGCCCCTACGACGTCGTCACCAAGCCCCTCGCCGAGCCAGTGTTCCGCGACATCGTCCTCGCCTATCGCAGCAAGGGCGCGTCCTCGCTCGCACTCCAGCGCTTCCTCGAGTTCCTGCCGAGGAGGGCGCAAAGCCCCAGCGCAAAAAGACGCGGCCACCAAAGGGGGTGACCGCGTCTTATCGGTGCTAGCCAGCCGGATGCAGCGTCTTGCTACTCCGCCTTCTTGGCTGCCTTCTTCTTGAGGGTCTTCTCGCGGTACGGGATGAGGGCGAGCGCGCCGATCAAAGCGCACACCGTGACGAAGATCGCCATTCCCTTGAAGCCGCCGTTGAGGGTGTTGCGGTAGACGTCTTGGATCTTCGAGGAGTTCTCGTCGATGGCGACGAGGTAGTTGTTCTGAGCCTCGTCGAGCAAGGCGGGAACGCCGTCGCGCGCGGCAGTGAGCATCGTCACCGTCTTCTCGAGATCGGCACGCTGACCCTTGAGGTCCTTGAGGTTGTCGCGCATCTCCGTGCGACCGCTCAGCATCTCCTCGCGCTGGGACTTCATGTTGTCGAGCTTGGTCTGCGTCTGGGCGCGCTTGCTCTTGAGCGTGCTGATCTGGGACCTCATGTCCTTGATCTGCTCGTCCAAAGACTTGCCGCTGCTGCTGCCCATTCCGGAGGGCATGGACGAGGGGTGACCGCTGGAGGCGCTGCCTGCACCGGCGGGCATGCCGCTCGGCATACCGGAGGCATTGCCGGGCTTGCTGCCGGCACCGCCCGCCATCGCGGCGCCCTGCTTCTTCTTGGCGGCCTCCATGCCTGCAAGGGCCTTCTCCATCTGGGCGATGCCCTGGTCCTGGCCGGCAACGGCCTTCTCGAGGCCGGCGATGCCCTTCTCGATTCCGGAGACGCCGTCGCTCATGTCGTCGATCGCGCTGCCAAGCTTCTTGACGCCCTTGTCCATCTTCTTGGCGCCCTTCTCCATCTTCTTGATGCCCTTGTCCATGCCATCCTGGATATCGGTCTGCAGCTGCGGCCTGATCTGGCCAAACATGCTGACGGACATGTCCTTGCACGCATCGACGATGGTGGTGACGTCGGAATTCTGGACCTTGTCCAGGTCCTCGTCGGTAATCTCGAAGTCGTACTCGCTGTCATCGGCATCCATGTTGATGTCGATGGTCTGGTAATCCATGAGCTTAGGGATGTCGACGCCCTTGAGCATCTTCTTGCCCTCCTTGGTGGAGCGCAGCTCGTCGAGCTCGTCGTCGATCTCTTGCGCATAGGGAAGCGCGGAGACGCTCACCTGCTTGGGCAGGGTGTCCATGATGTTGTCCTGCATGAGGGTGCCGGCGTGGGCGACGAAGGCGACCATGATTGCAGGGGCGACCGCCGTGCCGATCGAGCGTACCAGCGACAGCGCCGCCAGCGCGGAGTTGGACTCGGACTCGTCGGTGTTCTCGAGCATCATGTAGTTGAGCGGGGTGCCCATGGTGAAGCCCAGGCCAAGACCGGTGATGATCATGGTCGCGCACACCGTGAGCAGGTTGGGGTACTTGCAGGCGACAAAGGCCATGAAGAGCGAACCCACGGCAACGCCCAAGAAGCCCGCGCCCAAGACAGGGCGCACGCCGTGCTTGTCGATGAGCTTGCCGGACATCATCGCGCCAACGCCGCTACCGACGCCGAGCAAGGCGATGAAGTAGCCGCCGGAGCCGGACCTCATAGTCATGGCGTTCTCGCAGAACTGTGGGAAGAAGATGGTGCCCATCATGGAGATGCCGGCGATGACCGCGCACACCATGGCGATGACGATGTTGAGGTTCTTGAAGTAGCTCAGGTTGAGGATCGGGTCCGCTGTCTTGCGCTCGCGCACGATGAAGAGCGGCAGCAGGACGAAGAAGCCGACGATATAGGGCCAGACGTCGAGGCTCGTAAACGAGGCGGCGAAATCGAAGAAGTCGATGTTCTTCAGGCCGTACATGAGGCTCAAGGTCATGAGCGTCAGGATCATGATGCCCAAGCCGTCGATGGGCTTGGTCTGCTCGCGCTCGATCTTGGGGAGCTTGACCACGCCAAAAACCAGGACGAAGATGCAGACCGGGATGTTCACATAGAAGATGTACTGCCATTGGTCAAAACCAAAGACATCGAGGAGCGCACTGCCGATCGTCGGGCCGAGGATGGAGGCCAGGCCGTAGACCATGCCGGTGATGCCGAGCGCCATGCCGCGCTTTTCCTCGGGAAACGCCGTGCCAAACTCAGCCGTGGCAACGGGCATGATGCCACCGCCGCCAAAGGCCTGGATGACACGGGCGCCGATGAGCATCTCGAAGCTGCCCACCGCCTGCGCCAAGCCGCAAAGCGCCGATCCGATGCCGAACAAGGCGATGCAGACCAGGTAGATGTTCTTGCGGCCATGGCGGTCTGCCAGCTTGCCCATGATGGGGATCGAGACCGCGTAGGCCAGCGAGTAGATTGTAATGACCCACACGCCGAGTGCGTCGTCGACGCCCAGCGTGTTCTGGATAACGGTACGGGCCGGGTTGACGATGCCCATGTCGAGCGCGCCCATGCACAAGCCGAGCAAGTACACGATCGCAACGAACACGTAGCCCTTCTGCATTCCGCGGTTGGCATCCTCCGCGCCGGGCACCTGCGCGGCTGCGGACTCCTTCCCGTCGCCCTTCTTCCCACGAT
>CAKUES010000014.1 GCA_934646835.1 uncultured Coriobacteriales bacterium | reverse complement strand
GCACCGGACTTGGAGGTCACGACCTTGAGGGAGGACTTGGTGGCCTTCTTGGCCTTGGCCTTGACGGTCTTGCCCTTGACCTTGGAGACTGCTGCGTCGTCCTGTGCGTTCTTCAGCTCTGCGGCCATCTCAGCGTCGGTGACGATCTTCTGGGCTGCTGCGACGTCGGCGGTGGCGACGAGCTTCTTGGCGTCGTCGGACAGCTTGGAGTAGGCCTCGAGGGCTGCCTTTGCCTCGTCGGCGGTCTTGGCTGCCTTCAGGGCTGCGGTGACGTCTGCTGCCGCGGTGACGTCCTCGGCCTTGTACTTCTCCTCGGTGACGTTCTTGGTCAGGGTCAGGGCGTCCTGGGCCGCCTTGACGGCGCTCTTGTCACCAGTGGTGGCGAAGCCTGCCTTGTATGCAGCTGCGAGGGTGGCGTTGTCCTTGCCGGCGGTCTTGACTGCGGCAGCGACGTTCTTCTTGGCCTTCTCGAGGGAGGCGACGTTCTTGTTGTACTGGTCGGCGGTCATGGAGTAAACCTTCTTGCCGGCGACGACCAGCGCGCCGTTCTCGTATGCCTTGACCTGCGCGTCGGCCTCAGCGGCGACTGCCTCGTAGAGCGCCTTGTACGCAGCGGCCTCGACCTCGTCGCCCTCGGTGGCGGCGGCGAAGTACTTGCCGGCGTAGGCCTCGACTGCGGCCTTGCCGGCCTCGACTGCGGCCTTCACGCCGTCGGTTGCCAGCCACTTGGTGGTGGTGTTGCCGATGTTGGCCTCGAGGGGGCTCTTGCCGCCGGCCGTTGCCTTGGCCCAGTCGGTCTTCACGGAAGCGGTGGCGGGGACGAGCTCGATGGTCTTGATGGCAGTGCCCTTGCCGTCGACGCCGGCGATGGTGATCTTGCCGCCGGAGGCGTTCTCAGCGGTCACGTTGTACTTGCCGTCGGTGCCCTTGGCGATGGCTGCACCGGTCTTGGCACCGGTGACGGTGAGGGTGGTGCCTGCAGCCGGGGTGAGGCTCAGGATGTACTGGTCGTCAGCGCCGGTGACGGAGATCTTGGCGACGGAGTACTCGGGGGCGGCTGCGTAGCCCTTGGCGGTCGCGACGGAGGTCAGGGTGTTGACCTGGCCGGCCTTGGCCTTGTTGGCGGAGACTGCGGCTGCGCCGTTGAGCTGCCAGGAGATGTTCTCGAAGCCGTCCTTGAGCTGGGTGCCGGTCTTCTTGCCGTCGACGAAGGACGCGAGGCCTGCCTCGGCGGTGTCGTCGGTGAAGAAGCTGTGGACTGCGTCGGCGTTGGTGTACTCGGTGCCCTCGCCAGCCTCGACCTTGACCTCGGTCAGGGTGAACTTGGTCTTGGCGGTCTTGACGGTGCCGTCTGCCTCGGTGATGGTGGCGGTCACGACGTAGTCGCCGGCCTGCTCGGAAGCGGAGGTGCGGGCGTTCTTGGAGGTCTGGTCGAAGGAGACGGTGTAGGCACCGGAGTTGGCGGCGGTGTAGACGGTGCCGGAGGGGCCGTCGACGCTGACCGCGTACTTGGCGCCAGTTGCGCCGGCGCTGACGGTGAAGGTCAGGTTGCGGTCAGTCTCGTCGTATGCGGGAGCGGCAGAGAACAGGGTCTCCTGCTCGACTGCGGTGTAGGTCGCGTCGCCCTTGACAGCGACGTCGGCGGCGTCTGCGACGTAGTAGTCGTCTGCGTCGACGTATGCCTTGTAGTCGGAGCCGAGGCCGTTGATCTCGGTCAGGTTGACGGAGCCCTTGACCTGTGCGAGGCCGGTCTCGGTCTTGGAGCCGACCTTGACGGTGATGGTGGCCAGGCTCAGCTTCTGGGAGGAGACCTCCTTGCCGTTGTCGGTCAGGGTCACCTTGTACTCGCCTGCGAGGAGGTTGCGCTTGTAGGTGGCCATGTCGTCGGAGGAGAGGGCCTTGTCGGAGAAGGAGACGACGTGGCTGCCCTTCAGCTCGGAGACTGCGGTCTGGCCCTGGCCGGCGCCGAAGGTCTTGGTGGCGACGGTGACGTCGTTGGGGTTCTTGACGGTCAGCACGTAGGTGTGGCCGGAGACACCGTCGTTGGCGACGGTCGCGGTGATCTGGGGCACGTCTGCCTCGATGGTGGTGGAGGTCTCAGCGGGGTCGACGTAGTCGCCGGTTGCGAACTCGGTGCCGGCGAACTTGTTGACGACCGGGTTGTTGTAGGCGGCCTTCAGGGTGACGGCGGTGGCGTCTGCGGGGACCTCGATGAAGTACCTGGTACTTGCGGTTGCGTCAGCCTTGGAGACTGCCTCGCCCTCGCTCACGACGCCGTCGCTGTTGGCGTCGATGAACCAGTTGCTGAAGCTGTAGCCGTTGACCGTGCCGGACTGGGTGTCGCTGGTGACCTCGACGTAGTACTTGCCGTCCTCTTGCAGCAGCTGCTTGTAGGCAGGTGCGGGAGCAGCGGCGGTGTTGCCGTTGGAGTCGAAGGTGACGCTGACGTACTTCGCAGCGCCGGAGCCAGCGGCGGGCGTTGCGAAAGCAGCTGCGGGTGCGAAGGCGACGACCATGGCCGCGGACAGCGCGGAGGCCAGGACCTTCTTGGATGCGTTGGAGATCTTCATCTTCTAGCATCCTCCTTTCCTTGGTAGAGGATAGGGAATCGATTCCCTCTCGTAGTAGAGAGGTGCCGGCGTATCCGACGCCAGCGGGCAGCGCACCTCTAAGGCTGCCCCCCGGCGGCAGTCCGGACGCGCCCCCGACCCCCTCCCTCGCGCCTCAACGTAGTCGTTTTGGGCATGGGAAATCTTTATTCCCGCAAGGAAATAGAAGGACGCTATTCAGTTTTGTGTTTGCATCTCCGTTTAAATTAATGCTCTGGTCCATGCCGCACTGGCTGGAACAAGCCCTCCGGTCCTGCCCTCGGCGGGCCTCGGCCACGCGACCCCGCGTGGCGCAGAGCATGCTTGCTGTCTCCGAAACGGGAGGTGCCATCGGGACCTCCCGTTTCGGAGGCTCGACTGCCCGCTAGAGCGCCTTCCCGCCCTTCCCCCGACGGAAAAGCGTTTCGATAGGTGCCGGGGGCTGCCGGCGCCTTGGTCTGGCACCAGCAGGTCGGTCCTCTTGATCAAGCCGCTCGATTCCCAATGGCTGTTCATGCTCGATTCTCGATGACCCTTCAGACCACCGAGAATCGAGCATGAACAGCGCCCAGAAACGCCACACTGCTCCAAGACGTGCAAATCGGGTGTGCAATTACGACGTCTCCGACATGCCGGGTGAGAAGATTTACTCGGGAATAAACACTTTCGTACCTGCTTTTAGCCTATACAGAGAAGTAAACGGTGAAGAGCAGGAGGTCGACAACAGCGACAACAAGGTTTTCACACAAAGCGCGTTGAAGTTCAGTGACGATGAGGAAGGGGATTACGAGGACTATACAGAGACGACTTTTGCTGCAGGTTGGTACCGCATCACCCTCACCGGCAACCAGAATAACGGCTACAGAGGAAGCTTCAACAAGCTCTTCGAGGTCCTAGATCGCTACAGCCTCCACAACTATAACGTCAGTTTGAAATACGACCTGTGGAGCGACAATATCCCCGACCTGCCCGAGGTCATTCTAGAAGACGAAAATGCCAACAACACACTTTCAACGGACTGCTACAGGGTCACAAACTGGTGCACTGTCAAATCAGATGAGGACGCAGACTACATCTACAAAAAGTGCGACAAACCTTCTAGCGGCACCTCAGGCCGCTACGGGTTGCGAATCGAGGCTCTCGGCCAATATAGCGGCATCAATCACATCAATTTCTGGATAAAAGATGTCAATGACCTAAGCGACTACTCAGGCAAAGTAGCTGGTGAAATAAACACAAGTAGCTCAACAGCTGATGCAGCAAAGAGCCTCAAGGTCTATAGAACGCTCAACGAGATTGAGGAGAGCATCGACTCGAGCAAGTACGTAGTTGATACAAGCTGGTACAAAAAATGGCGATTACGATTTCGAGAAAGCTGACGCCCTCGGCGTTGACGGAACATACGCACTCAAAGTCTCCCCAAAGGAAGGTTCTGGGTACAAGAGCGATCTCTATGTTGAAGTAAAGATAAACACTCCTTGTGCCGAGCACGAGCTCATTCATTACGCTAGCGAGGCCTCCAGCTGCACTGTAACTGGCTATCGTTCGCACTTTGAGTGCAAAAAATGCGGAAAGCTCTACGCTGATAACAATGGAGTGGCAGGCAAAGAAATCGAATGGGACGAACTGGAACTCCCCCTTGCAACTCACTCCAAAGACGAAGATTCGACAGCAATTGCCGCAACTTGCACTACGGCAGGCAAAATTGAATATCGCTGCAAGAGCTGCGGCAAAATCATGGAGACCAAGTCCATCCCCGCCACCGGCCACCACTTCACGACGGGCGACATCAGCTGGACCAATGGCGGCGTGAGCGCAGCTACCGCGACGTTCACCTGCGCGCACAACTCCAGCCACAAGCAGGTCGTCACCGCCAGCATCTCCAAGAAGCTGACCACCAAGCCGACTTGCACGGTCAAGGGCATCAACACCTACACGGCAACAGCAACGAGCTCGACGGGCACCACGATCAGCTCGAGCAAGACTGTCCAGGACGAGCCCGCGCTCGGCCACGCCTTTGGCCCCTACACCGTCACGGTCCAACCGACCACGTACTCCACGGGCCTGGCGACCGCCAAGTGCACGCGCACGGGCTGCATTAAGACCGAGACCAAGACAATCGAAAAACTCAAGAGCACCCAGACTGCCATGGTCGGCTACTCCAGCGTGGGCGTAACCGTCGTCGACGCCAAGCCCGCGACCACGCCCAACGGCACGCACGTCGTCGGCACCGTCAGCATCGACAGCATCTCCTCCCTGGCAACCAAGGCGGAGATCCCCGAGACCGTGAACATCAAGGGCGCCGAGTACGCTGTCACCAGCATCAGCGCCAAGGCGCTTGCCGGCAACACGAAGATCACCTCGGTGAGCATCCCCGAGACCGTGAACAGCCTGCCCACCGGCTTGTTCAAGGGCTGCAGCTCGCTGGCAGCTGTCAAGCTGCCCTCCAAGATCACGGAGATTCCGGCGGACACCTTCAACGGCACCGCCATCACCAACGCCGTGCTCCCCGCGACGGTGACCAAGATCGGCAACCGCGCCTTCGAGGGCACCCAGCTCACCAGCGTCAGCCTGCCCAGCAGCCTCAGCAGCCTGGGCAAGGACGCCTTCAAGGACTGCAAGAAGCTGACCGGCGTCACGCTGCCCGCCAACTTCAAGAGCATCCCCGCAGGCGCGTTTAGCGGCTGCTCCGCCCTGAAGGGCATCGCCCCCGCCGCCGGCATCAAGGCGCTCGACGCCGCAGGCACTGCTACTCCGACCACCGTCGACATCTCCAAGGTGACCACGATCGGCGCCAACGCCTTCAAGGGCTGCAAGTCCATCACGACGGTCAACGCCTCCAAGGCCACGACCATCGGCGCCGGTGCATTTAGCGGCACCGCCAAGCTCAAGGGCCTCAAGACCGGCACCGGCCTCAAGACCATCGGCAAGTCCGCGCTGTCCGGCAACAAGAAGCTCAAGACGCTGGAGCTCAAGACCAAGAAGCTCACCAAGAGCGGCGTCAAGGGCTCTACCGTCAAGACCGTGAGCGTCAAGGTCGCCGGCTCCAAGAAAACCAAGGCCAAGTACGTCGCGGCTTACAAGAAGATCTTCACCGCGAAGAACTGCGACAAGAAGGTCAACGTGAAGTAGCGAGTTCTGCTTGCTGCGCGTTGCATGATGAGGGGCGCCTGCGATTGCGGGCGCCCCTTTTGGTTGCGGGTGGGATTCGAGGCTCGATGGCGCTGACGCGATGGCGCACGCTGCTTGGAGAGCATAACAAAGAAGGCACCGGAAGCGGCGATGATGCCGAGGTTCAAGGACGGCTCGATCAACCTCCGGGAGCTGATCCGCCGCCTTGCAGAGGACGTCGCCAACGCCCTGATGGCGGCAGAGGCCGAGCAGCTGTGCGGCGACACGGGCAACAGCCGCAACGGGTACCAAGAGCGCGGCCTGGAGACGTGTGCGGGAACGCTCACCCTCAAGATACCCAAGCTCAGGAGCGGAAGCTTCTTCCCCGAAGACATCATCGAGCGCTATCAGCACGTCGACCGCGCGCTCGCGAGCTGCGTCGCCGAGATGTACGCCACCGGTACGAGCACGAGGAAAGTTGCGAAGGTCGCCGAGAAGATGGGCGTAGCGAGGCTCTCCAAGGATCAGGTGAGCGCCCAGGCGAGAAGCCTACCGACTCGAGGAGCTGGACATGAAGCCGCTACCGGGAAAGGAGGCGCCCTACGTCTGGCTCGACGCCACCTACGTGAAGCGCAGGCGGGGCCACAGCGTGATGTCGACCGCCGTAGTCACCGTCATAGGCTGCGACGCGTCCGGCTAGCGGCGCGCGCTCGGCGTCTCCATCGTCGACACCGAGTCGCACGACTCGTGACTGGTCTCTTTGACCCGGGGTCGTTGCTACCCTTGGCGAGATAGTGCCCCCTTCCCCCCATGGCACGAAGGGCACTCGCGGCTCTCTTTGCGAGTCCACCGCATGGCTCTTCCGAGCCGTGTTCAGATGGTTCATGTGAGGCAAAGCCTCCCCAGCACATAAGCAGCCCGCGGGCATTTGCCTGCGGGCCGCTCGATTACCGCTAGTCGCGCTCAGCCGTTACTTCTTCTTTGCAACGACCTTAACGGACTTGCCGCAGTTCTTCTTAGTGAAGAACTTCTTGTACTTCTCGACGGTCTTAGCAACGGTCTTCTTGGAACCGGAAACATCGACCACGACCTTCTTCACATTGGACCCCTTGAGGCTGCCCTTGACGGAGCCCTTGGTGAGCTTCTTGGAGCTGACGGTCAGCGTACCGACCTTGGTACCGGCCAGCGCCTTGTAGCCGATGACCTCGAGCTTTTTACCCGTGGCAAGGCTCTTGAGCTTGGCGGCGCCGTTGAAGGCGTACTTGCCGATCTCGGTCGCCTTGGGCAGGGACGCGGACTTAAGGGACTCGCAGCCCGCAAAGGCGGACCTAGCGACGGTCGCGGCGTCGGTGCTGACGCTCTTGAGCGCGGTGTCCTTGAAGGCGCGGGCGCCGATAGTGGTCACGGTCGCGGGAATCTCGACAGCGTTGAGGGCGGTACCGTTGAAGGCGTCAGCCGGGACCTCGGTAATCGCAGACTCAGAAAGGTCGATAGTCTTGAGGCTCTCGCAGCCCTGGAACACGCCTTCGCCGATAGTAGTCGTCGCGGCCGGAATCTTGACTTCCTCGATGGAGGTGCCGGCGAAGGCCTTATCACCAATCTCGACAACAGTCTCGGGGATGGTGACCTTGGTCAGCTGCTTCTGACCCTCGAAGGCTTCGTCGGCAATCTTGGTGACGACGTAGGTGGAGCCGTCGGAGGCGGTCACGGTCGAGGGGACGGAGACCTCGGTCGTCGGCGCAGTGGAACCGGTGCTCTCGGCGCCCTTGTACTCGACAGAGCCGGCGGCGGTGGTGCCGTCGGGCAGAGTAGTCGCGGTGTTGTCGGTCACCGTGGCGTCGACCTTGTTGCCGGCGTTGTCGGTGCCGGAGACCGCGGTGCCAGGTGCGGCAGGCGTGGGCTCGGGTGCGGGCTCGGGCTTGGGCGTCGGGGTCGGGATGACGGGAGCTGCAGGGGCGACGTACTCCTCAGAACGGACGCCGTTGGCATCGGCTGCGCCCCAAGTGTTGTAGCCGGCGGAGTTCCCGGGAGCTGCAGCGTTCTTGGACTGGACGATGAAGGTGCCGTCACTCATCTTGTACTCATAGCAAGCATCCTTGTCCATGTAGGTAGAGGCGTCAGCGGAGAAGGTGCCACCATTAATAGCGACATCATAGGGAAGCTTGGTTCCCTCACCAACAAGAGAGGGTGCAGAGAAAGTACCCGCGGTGATGCTGACTTTACCCTCACCACTCTTTGCGCCGCCGTTGCAGCCAAACAATGTCTGGGAGCCGACAAACGTGCCGCCAGAAACCTCAACAACACCCTGATCGGCACTCTCGGCACCGTAACTTCCATTGGCAATAGGATATTTACCCTTGAAAACGCCACCTGTTACCTTGGCGACATTCCAGTTGAGAAGTGTTGCTGCATTCTCCTCATTGTTATTCGTCGTGCTGGCAAAAGTACCGCCAGCAATCTCCAAAACGCCATAGTCATCGTTTTTCACAACAGAGCAACTCTTAGGACCAGAGCTAGCCTTGAAATCGCCGGATTTAATAACCAGCTTAGCAGCGTCCTTCTGAGCTTGGACGTTCTCACCGGCTACGCTATCCGTATTGCCATACCAACCGTTATCAATCAAACTTGAAGGGTTGGTTTGGTTATCAGTAGTAACGGTAACTGCGCCGTCAATCTCCATTGCGCCCATATTCTTAACAACATACCATTTGTCAGATTTGTAGGTGCCACCGTTCAGAACCGCATTCGCGCCAGGGAAATTGGCAACAGCTGCACAACCATTCTTTGCGGCCTTAATAACACCGTCACCAACAACCTTGAGCTTGCCCTTATTCACGATAGCGTCGCCCTGAGAAACCTCAATATTATTGCCGTTGAGGTCGAGGGTGATGTCTTTGTCCTGAGCAATCGTCAAAGTCGAAGTTACCTTGGCGCCCATCTTCAGCGTTGCCCCATCAGCAGCGTACTTTAGCACGCCAGCAATATCAGAGAAGGTGCCGCCAGAAATGGAGAGGCTGCTGCCCTCTTCGACTCTAAAACTATCATCAACTACAGAGGAGTAATTGCCTCCTGCTACCACAACGGCACTCTTCTCAGCCGAATAAATGCTACCTACAGTACCATCTTTGACAACAACATTCGCCCCAATCGCACCAAGGGCGCCGCAGGTCAAACTGGCAAACTCCGCAGTTCCGCCGACGATAGCAATGGTCCAATCATCCCCAGTGGGAAGGGTCATAGAACCAGTATATTTATGAGAATTGCAGTGAATCTCAATCTGGGTGACAGAAGAATCCTCATTCTTCACCACGTTCTCATTAACGTCTTTCAACAGATTAATCTCAGAATCATCGTCAGCTGCGTCAACAGCCGCCTGCAGAGAATCGTAGGTTTGATCACCAATTTGCGCTACAGCACCTTCAGCAGTATTACCACTGGTCAGCTGCTCGCCTTCAACCCCAGCGTTGGCGCTGCTAGGAGCACCCCCCCCCGGCACGCTTTCTGTCGCCATAGCAACTGTCGGCGCAAACGCCACGACCATTGCAGCAGAAAGGGCACTCGCAAGCACCTTCTTGCCAGCACCACACACAGTCTTGCTCATATCCATAACCCCTTTCATTTACCGCGGCAACTCGCCGCGCCCTTCAGAGCCAAAAACGAAAAAGCCTTGCGACCCAATCCGGCACAAGCCGGCAGATCACAAGGCAGAGCGCATTAGCCCATCCTCATCGCAGGGAACATCCTGAGTACATGGAAAGACACCACATTTGAAACTTGCAACAACGCAAGCAAAGCAAATATTGCGTGAATCCATGACCCTTCCCCACTCCGATCGGTTAAGACGAAGTCATTCTAACTCCGATTTAAAGCATAAGAATATGAAGATTCATAAAATGATGTGGAAACAATACTATCTGGGTAGAAAATAGTACATGACCATTTATTTGCCCACATTCGCGAACGCTTGGTGCTATAGGAAAGGGCTACGATCGCTCGATTTGACCGTACTTACAGACACGGCAATTATCCTGCATCGACCATAATCATCGCCGTTCTGCCAAATCGCTACAATCGGAACACCACGGATCCTAATTGAAAGGACGCCAACTATGACGGAAACACATCTCTCACCCTCCAACAATCCCACGCCTGATGAGTCGGACGGCGCAGCGACAACACCAGCTGCAAGCTCGGCCCTCACCAAGATCATCCTCTGTGTGATTGCGATTGTGATCGCAGCAGTATCCGCCTTTGTCCTCCCCGGCACCATCGCCACACCGGAGTTTTGGAGCACCACCGCGCACTCCATCGACAGCGAATGCGAGACCGTCATGAAGCTCATCGGCGCCGCGGCCGGCGCAGCCACGCTCGTCGCAGCCGTGCCCGGCGATGCCACAACGCCTGTCGCGAACTCGCTCGCCGACCTCGGCGGCAACCTCGCCGTCGTGCTCGCCGCGCTCTACCTCGAGAAATACCTGCTGGTGGTCCTCTCCAAAGCCGCGCTGATGCTCCTCGTCCCGCTCGGCTGCGTGTCCGCCATCATCGCCACTCTCGCCCCGCAGGACGCAAGACTCAAAGAAGAGACCCGCTCCCTCGCAGGCAAATTCTGGGCGTTCGCGCTCGCAGCCATCCTCGTCGTCCCCGCCAGCGTCCTGGTCTCCGACATGGTGCGCGAAGCATACACGGAGTTTGGCAACAGCGATTACATCGAGCGGGCGCTGGAAGCCGGTGACGCAGGTGCGGCCGAGAATGCCGATGTCGCAAACAGCAGCGACTCTTCGATCGGCAGCGCGCTGAGCGGAATCACCAGTGCTGCCTCACAGTTCTCCGACTGGGCATCCGCCAAGCTGACTCACCTCATCGAAGCCTTCGCAGTAATGGTGGTCACGTTCTGCGTGATTCCGATTTTGGTGTTGCTGTTCTTCTTATGGCTGATCAACACGCTGCCGGGCCTGGACATCAGGCCTCCTGCGCTGCCCAAGGCGTCGAAGACAATTGGGAGACTGCGGAAGAAGAGGGAGTGAGGTGCGTTCCAGTAGGCAGCGGGGCATCAAGCCTTGCTGCGTCTAATGACCTGCAAGGGACATGGGGAGGGACAGGGTCCCTCCCCTACGCGGGGCCTGCAAGCTCGCTGATGCTGACGCGATGGCCCGCCGGTACTTGCAGCGGTATTTCACCTATATATCCACATCTAACGGGCATCGTCGGGTCCCAAAGCCCACGTAGGCGCCTGACGAAGTCGGCGCCAATAGGTCGCAACGGGCCGGCGTGGCCCTGCATGACACACTTTGTCACTGGCACATTGTGTGTCACGGCAGACAACAACAAGGCCCCGCATCCGCAATGGACACGGGACCTCGAGAGAAAGCTCTTGACTTAACCCTGATCTCCCGCCGCAAGGTCGATATTCTCAATTAAGCCGTTAACCCAATCCACCGCCTCGTCAACGCCGCCGCAAACCGACACGCCAACCTTTGCCGCATCGTAGAGACTCGCCCAACCAGCACCAGCGACGACAGCAGGAGGCCAGGCCTGCGCCTGACGATACTCGAATAGCTTCACGCATGTCGCCTTCAACAAGGAGTAGTCAAGGTTGCTATTGTTGACGATGATTTGGAGGTCAACCAGGTCATGGGCACGCTCGGAACCAGGCGCGGAAACAGCATGAAGCTTTTGGGCAATCTGGTGCTCCAATCTCATCAAGGGAATCGGTCCCGGCTCTGGAAAGCCTAACTTAACGAACAAATCCGCCATCTCTCTCGGGCAGAACATGTCAGGATTTTCGGCATCGCCGATCTCATTGTGCCCAACCTCCACGGGCACCGTCATCCAGCCCTTACCGTTATAAGACAGCTTGGCGTCATAGGGTTGAACAAGCGCTCCATGGTCTCGGTAAGAAGCTCGCGCGTCGTCAGCATGGCTGCATCCTTTCCTTAAGGGCCTATGTGTGGGGAGAGGTTAGACGGATACAACTCAGGCGGGGATGATGCAGCAATTCGTACTGAAAACTAGGCGAGCGGCGGGAAGTTTGCGAAGCGTTTTATGAAGCCGCGTAAGACCCCCTACAGGGGGTCGGGCGGCTCTTCAACATGCATGCACGGGTGCCCATGGCTGTCGTAGTACAGAAAAGATCGTGCCTCGTCGATCGAACCGCACAGTTTGAACAGCGCGGAGCGTTTTGCCGAGGCATATCCGTCCTCATCTATATGCTTCATCAGCAAACGGTTCATCAAGAACAGTGCGCCAAGGGCATGAAGAAGATTCCCTTGGTTCGCCTTCTCGTAGTTGCTGATTCCCTTGGCCTCATCGACAACCGCCCTGTTATGCTTCACGCTGTTGTAGTCCGTCCACCAAACCAAGACCTTGGAATCGTCTGCGCGCCTGTAGACGGGCTGGCCCTTCTTGCCCTCGACCATGGTCTGCCGCCAACCGTCGAAGGGTTTGAACTTGAACTGGCCCGCAAACCCGACGGACTCATCGCCGAGCTTGGGGAAAGCCTCGCACAGGTAATAGCCCCATTTGTTGATGCCACACTGACCGAGATCCACGTCCGGGTAGAAGCATCGGGCAATTTCCTTGCCCAAGGTATCGATTTCACCGCAAGCCGCCAGGTAAAGCGTCAAGTACTCTATGGAATAGGCATCTGCGTTGCGCTCTGAGAACGCGCAAAAGCGCTCGGTCTGAAGGAAGCGCCCCTCAAGCGCCAGAAAGTAGTCCCAATAAGAGCGACGGTATGCTCCCATCTTGCCCGAGCCAGCGTTATCCATCTTCTACCTCCTGCAGCAACCACTCACCCTAATTGCCGAACCGTCCTTCGTGCAAGGCATCGCCGTACTTTCCGAACAACAGGTACGCTTTCTGAATCCGGCGCCTCTGCCTGTCCAGAACCTCAAGCTCCTTGCCAAGGTCGAAGGGTTTAACATAAGTCTGCATAGTGATGCAATTGGCCGCCGAAACTGTTTGCTCAAGCCCGCTCACCAGACTCTGCGACAAGTCATGCATGCCAGAGCCGTGCAAATCCCGGAAATGCATTGCATCGGCGCCTTTGTACAGGTCGTCGTCAACGACGTCGCATAGCCTCCTCCCGAGCGTCGCGCCTCCGCACACCTTCGACATCGCGCCGAACCAATCCCGCCTGCCATCGCTAAGGTACGAATAATCGCCCTTTGCGACCGTCGCGAGCTTGACGCACCCGCGAACAAGCTGATCTTTGAACACGTTAGGTAGATCGCACGCCGCCATGAACACCGGATGGACATAATCCATGACCAGCGTGTCCCTCAGAACTTTGTCGTCGACTTCCGCGACGATCTCCCACCATGCCTTCAAAGACTTCTCGTAGCGAATCATCAGCCTAACGGAATTGAAAAGCGCATTGTTGTATTGCCGGAAGACATCGAGGAATGTATCGCCGAAGAAACCCCTCTCCACAATATGGCACGGAATATGCGAATCCTCCAGCTCCATCCGATAGTAGAGCACAGGATGCCTCTCCACCAACCCGGCAATCGCCTCGGCGAAACCCTCATCATTCATCTCGGCTCCTTCGCTCATTCGACGCCCCAAGCCTTCGCAAGGTCCCTGTCGAAACTCATGGGCTGCTTCTCAAGCTCAAGCGGGTCGACCTGTATGCGCACCGGGTACGTCGTCGTGCCACTCACTATGCAACACCCCTGCGGAAGTACGGGAATCATGCTCGCATTCGCGCCATCGATGAACGAGACAGCCTTGCTAATCGCCCTCAGGTCCTCGTCGTTCACGAGCCAATGGATGAAGTAGTTGTGCATCTGCGAGAGAATCGTGGGCGATATGTCGGCCGGCCGCTGGCTGCACACGATGAGGTACATGCCGAACTTGCGCCCCTCCTTGACGATTTCCTCGAACGTCTCAAGTCGGTAGTCGCGCCAGTTCTCGCTCTCGCGCTGCGACGAGTACGACAGGATGTTGTGAGCCTCATCGACGACCAGATGGGCGCTACTCCCACGCTCGTTTTGCCCGCGCGCCTTCTGGAGCTGATAGAGCGTCTTCGCCACGACGAGTGGGACGACCTTCTTTTGCTCAAGGTTAACGTTATTGTTAATGATTTGACATGATTGCGGGCGAGTTTTCTGACTGCGCAATGTATGGAGGCAGCAAGTTAGATGCATCGAGATTCGCGAGGTGGGGATAGGGAGCTTGCCACAGCCGTTGACCTGTGAGGGGTATGGGGAGGGACAGGGTCCCTCCCCTACGTGGGGCCTGTGGCTCGCGGGTGCTGACGCGACGGCCCGCTGGCTCTTGCAGCGGTGGCGCCGACTTCGTCTGGCGCCTACGTGGGGTTGCGGCTCGCCGGCGCACCAGCTCGACGCCGACCTACTTCACCTTGATGTTCGGCTTGTAGGCCTTGGCCCAGGTCGTGTACTTGGCCTTGACCTTCTTGTTCACGCCGGAGCACTTGATGGTCGTCAGCTTGGAGCCCTTGACCAGACCCTTGATGCTCGCCTTGTTCAGCTTGGCGGTCTTGACAGTCGCAATCTTCGCGCCCGCACCCTTGAGCGCGCCGGCATCGATTTTCTTGACCTTCGCGGGAATCGTGATCGCCTTGAGCTTCTTGCAGCCAGCAAAGGCCTCCTTGCCGATTTTGGTCGCATTCTTGGAGATCGTGATGCTGGAGAACTTCTTGCCCTTGAGTGCCTTCGCGCCGATCGAGGTCACCTTGTAGCTGATGCCGTCACTCAGCATCACGCTCGCCGGCACGCTAAACTTGCCGCTCTTGGCAGTAGTCCCCACAAACGCAACCGCAGGCACGACCTTGGAATCGGTCGCGCTGGCCTTCGTCGTGATCTTGTACTTGTTGACCACGCCGCTGCTCGTCGCGCCGGGCACGCCCTCGGTCACACCCGCCGCCAAAGGCACGCTCACGGTAACGACAGCACTGCCGGCATCGAAGCGACTGGTCGCCGCCGTGGACACGGTCACCTTCGCCGAGCCGGACTTCACCGCAGAGATCGTCACCTTGGAGCCCAACACGCTCGCAGTCACAACGCTGCTGTCGGAGCTTGCCACGCTGTACGCGGACAGCCCTGCCTGCTTGAGGTCGACGGTCGCCTTGCCACCCGCGTCGACGATGACGCTGGCCGGCGTCGCGACGATGTTGGGATTGCCCTTCGCGATGCTCCACTTCACCGTCACCGCACCAGACGCACCGTCTTCCCACAGGTAATTGGACGTGGGCGTCGCGGTGCAGCTGTACTCGCCCGGCTCAATCGCCGCGCTCGTACCGCTCAGCTTATATGCATCGCCCTTTGCAACACCGGTCTGCAGCTTGCCGTTGTAGGTCAAACCGCTCACCGGCTGAGGCACCGCAGTCTTCGCCTTGGCGATAGACCAGGTCAGCGTCTTGGGCTCGGTAGTACCATCGGTCCACGAATAGCCCGTGACCGGAGTCGCCGTGCACTTGTAGTCGCCCGCGTCAGTCGCCGACGAAATGCCGCTCAGCTTGTAGCCGCTGCCCTCGGGCACGCCCACCTGAGCCTTGCCGGTGTAGACCAGGCCGGTGTTCGCAATCGGCGCCGCCACACTGTCGGTGACGATTGAGAACTTGAGGTCGACCGCGCTCTTGGTGTCGAATCCGGTCTTGCCAACCGCGTTGACCGGCGACAGCCTCAAGGCATAGCTGCCCGCAGCATGCGGCGCGTCGCGCAGCGCGGAGCCAACCTTGCCGTTGCTCGCCACCTTGTACCAGCCCACGACCTTGAGGTTTGCCTCCGTGAACACAGGATCGACGCTGCCATAGCGGCAGCCGACAGGAGCAATCGCCGTAATGCTCGCGATTTGGCCGCTGGTGAACATCAGCGTGCTGTTGTACTTGAAATCGTAGTTGGCGATATCAGCTGCGTCCAAGACATCGAAGTAGCCCACAGTCTCGCCCGTGACCTGGGCGATATTGCCCTTCTTTGCCGTCACCTTGAGGGCGTAGCTCCCCGCCTCCGTGATCTTGGAGACCGCCTTGAGCGTGCCGGCCGCGGACTTGAAGAGTGCCTTGTCATAGTTCTCCGACGAGAGAACACTACCGTCAATGGAGGACTTTACGACCACGTCGAGCTTGGGAGATGCGGCGGTGAGGCCCTCGTCACTGTAGTAGTGGGCACCCGCGGGCAACTCGACCACATAGCTGCCGAGGTTATCGGCCGCGGCCTTGGCGACGGAGACATCCGCACTACCGCGGGTCTGGCCGGACTTGGCCGACGGCGAGATGCCCACGCGCAGCACGTAGGTGGTGCCGGCGGTGAGAGTCGCGTACGCCTTGAAGTTGATGCCATCCTCGTTGTCGCCCTGGGTAAGCTTAGTGCCGAGCGCAACACCGGAGCCACTGGACACGGTGTCGTACAACTCGGCCGCAACATCGGCCTTTGTGCCGGCAGAGGAGAAGCAGTAGGTGCCCGAGGTGCCCGGCACGAACCTCAAGAGCTCGTACTTGTCCGCACCCCAGAGGGTGACCTTGGCAGGCTTGGCGGCGTCTTCTTTGAGCTCGCCATCGTAGGAGATAGTGCCGTCCTTGTTGACGCCCAGCGCGGACACACCGGCGTCAGCGGAACCGACGGATTGCGCGGCGAACGCGGACACAGCAGCCACCGGCGTAAACGCCACCGCTATTGCCGTGGACAGCGCGACTTTGAGAACCTTGGAGCCTTTGTGATCGACCGTACGTGAAAGATTCATCGTGCACCTCTCTTTCGTCATCGAAGCCAAGAGGGAGGAAGACAAGCCCAACCTCCTCGAGAAACCGTGTTCCTCCTCCGAGCGTTAGGATGCCTCTATTTTAGCAGCCGAGCGTTGGGTTTTCTTTGATTCGGGTAAACAAATATGCCGCTGACCATGGATTTTAGATGAGAGCGACGTGTGACAGATGTGAGGAAAATGACACATTGCGAGCGGGTGCAGGCAGCAAGCACCCGTGAGTTGCAATAGCGAGCAAACGCGAGGGATATGGGGAGGGACTCCGGTCCCTCCCCTACGGGGGGCTGCGACGCAGAAAACTTTCAATGTCGTTGCCTGTGTTTGTCCCTCCCCTACGGGGGGGGCTGCGATTCGATGATGCTATCGCAAGACCAGCCCGACCATTGCAACGTTGGCGCCGACTTCGTCTGGCGCCTACGCCCAGCTTGCGGCTCGATGGCGCTTCCGCGCAAGCCAACCACGCACTGCAGCGATGCAATTGCCACGTCGCTATCCTTCAACACAAGCATCATGTCAGAAAACAGGCCGAAGTGAGCAACCTCTATACGTAGAGCTGAGTAGACGCGAACACCGGGACGTTCTGACCTGCGGTTTTGTAATCGCCAATACCCCTTTACTTTGCAAAACCAGCATTTGGTTACTCACTTCGCCCCGTTTTCTGACAAACTTCGTGCATTGAACGTGACACACGAGAAAGGGCCCCGATCCACGAGGATCGGAGCCCCTCAAGCTAGGCTATGCGTACTACCCGCCCGCTTACTTGAACTTGCAGCATGCGAGAGCTGCGGTGCCGACGAGACCGATGACGCACATCACGCCGCCGGCAAACATCCACTCGGTCATTGCAGGGCCGAGGAGCATGGGGACCAGCCAGGTGCCCAGGAACTGACCAAGGCTCTGGACCAGCATCAGCATGCCCATACCGATGGACATGAGCTCGGGGCGACCAAGGACGTTGATGTACGAGGTCAGGCACATAACCGGGCCACCGAGGCCGACGAGGCCCATGACGATGGCGCCAACCCACATCAGAGGACCGGTCTGGGTGAGCAACAGGAAGCTGCAGGGACCCATGACGACCAGAGCGATCAGGTACAGGGGCTTGCAGCGGCCCATCTTGTCAGACAGGGAGCCAAAGAGCGGGGAAGAGATAACGGCGAGCAGCATGGGCAGGGTGCTGATGAAGCCAGACAGCGTGGGGTCGACGCCCTGCTGCTGCATGAACGTGGGTGAGAAGCCCAGAACTGCCATCAGAGTCATGTTGAAGACCAGGAAGGCGACGTAGAACAGAAGGGTGTTCGGCTTGAAGAGCTCGCCGTAGCTGACCTTCTCCTCTGCTGCGGCCTCGGCCTCAGCCGCGGGAGCTTCCTGAACCTCGCCGCCGGGGAACTTGACGATAACGGCGACGATGACGGCAAAGATGACGCACAGTGCGGCGTAGATAACCCAAACGCCCACAAAACCGGTGGCGCCGTACAGGGTCGGGGTCAAAACACCACCGACGACGGAGCCGAGGCAGACCCACAAGGCCCAGATACCGGTTGCGGAGCCGATCTTCTCGGGTGCGACGTACTTCTGGACGGCCAGCGGACCGCAGATGGTGACAAAGATAAACGCGACGCCCTCGATACCACGGGAGACGATCAGAACCGTGCCGTTGCCGGCAAAAGCGCCGACGAGGGAGCCGATGGCCACGACGACAGCCGCGGCGAGAAGCATGGTCTTGGGACCGAACTTCTTAGCAAGCGCACCTGTGGGCAAAGCCAAGATGATGCCCACGAAGGTGAAGATGGACATGAGCCACGAGGCAGAGCCGGGGTCCATGTTCATGTTGGTCATAATGTCGCCCATGACGACGGGGACCTTGAACTGGACGGTTGCGATTGCCGTGCCAAACAGCAACATCGCCACAGCGATTAGCGCCCAATTCGCATATTTTCTCTCTGTGTTCATAACGCGCCCTCCTTCTTCGTGAAATGCCTGGCAAAGCAGCAGCGCCTCGTTCACTCCCCAGGCGCAGCAGCCCAAAACCGGGCATTCAGCAGGGTTGCTCAGTGCATTGACAATGCGGAGCGGGCTTCTGGTGGATCGACTACCTCGGCCGTCGCGGCCGGTCCTCAAAGCCGATCATCGGCAGTCCAGCGCCCGCCCCATCGACCTAGAGCGGCTTGATGTTGTCCTGAAGGATCTCGAAACGCTCGCCGCCAGGCCCGCGGAAGAACATGATGCGCAGCTGGGTGCCGGCGTCGCCGTAGACGGTGAAGACGTCGTCGTCATCAGCGCCGAGCGGGCGGTCGAACTCCAGCGGCGGATCGAAGGGACCAGCCTCGATGGCGATACCCTTCTCGCCCAGCAATGCAACGAAAGCATCCATGTCGGCCACGCGCAAAGCCAGGTGGTTGAGGCAGCCGGCAGCGGCATCGCAAGTGGACTTGTCCTCGCACTCGAGAAGCTCGAATGCGGTGCCCATGCCCTTCATCCACGCCATCTTGAGGGGCTTGTCGCCCTCCATGGCGTCAGAGCGGAAGAGCAGCTTGCAACCAAAGACGTCCTCGTAAAAGGCGATGGACTCGTCGATGTCGCGTGCGTAGATGCCTGCATGTTGCAGAGTCAGATCCATGTGTTGCCTCCAATCGATAGTGGAGCACGGAGACCCTCGCGGGTCAGGTTGCGAGCCGATATAGGCTCGCAAGGTGAAGCGGATGCAAGGCTCAGGGGAGGGACGACGGCCCCTCCCCTACGGAACCAGTGCGGTTCCCGAACCTGGAATCCAAGGGGAGCACCGAGTGCGCGGAAGGGGGACCGCACACTCGGCGCAATGGGAGTTAGCCCTGATCGCTGGAGGTCGCAGCCATGACCTCGGCGACGGTGGCGTTCTTCATGCGGAGCTCGGAGATGCAGGCGACGCTTGCATCGAACTCGGTGACGGCGGAGGTGTCGCCCTCGTAGACGTTGTCGACGCTGTTACGAGGCTTGGTCAGCTCGATGGCCCTCTCGGCGTCGTAGGGAATCAGCTGCTCCTTGGGCGGGTTGGGCTTTGCAGTCCAGTTGGGAAGGGTCAGACCAGGATCGGGCATGGTCTCGATCTTGGCAGTGTCGCCGTACTTGGCGCGCAGCTCGTCGATCGGGCCGAAGTCCAGGGCACGCATGGGGCAGGATGCGACGCACAGGGGCAGGTCGCCCTTCTCCAGGCGGTCGATGCACATGGTGCACTTGCTCATCTTGGTACCCGGCTCGTCGCTCGCAAACTTGGGAGCGCCGTAGGGGCAGGCGTTGAAGCAGTTGCGGTCGCCCTGGCACTTGTCAGAGTCAACGAGGACGGCACCGTACTTGTCCTCCTTGAAGATGGCGTCGTGATCGCATGCATCCACGCAAACGGGGTTGTCGCAGTGGCCGCAGCTGAAGGCCAGGATGCCGATCGAGGGGTTGGGGAACTTGCCCTTCTCCCACATGTACACGCTCATCCACTTCTCGGGACCAGGAGCGATGTCATACCAGTCCTTGCAGGCGACCGAGCAGGCCTTGCAGCCGTAGCAGCGGCTCTGGTCGAAGAAGAATCCGTACTGGGTCATGATTACTACCCTACCTTTCTGATCTCAACCAAGCCGGCAGTCAGCAGCGCGCCAACGATGTGCGGCAGGTGGGTGTCGCCAATGAGCATGTTGCAGTTACCCGCGGTGTCGATGCCGTACGGCATGAGCTTGGACTTGCGGGTATGGTCGAACTCGGACCACTCGCCATGTGCGATGGAGACGGTACCGGGCAGCAGCTTGGAGGAGACGTAAGCAGTGATCTCGACCTCGCCGAACTGGTTGTAGACCAGAACTCGGTCGCCCGTCTTGATGCCGCGGTCGGCTGCGTCAGCAGGAGACATGCGGACCATGTGCTCGTAGCAATCGCCCTTGAGCCAGGGGTTGTGATCGTTGGCTGAATGCTGGCGATACGTGGAGACCGGGGTGACCATGGACAGCGGATAGTTGGCCGTCCAGGGGTGGTAGTAGCTGTCGTTTGCGGGCAGGTCCTGATAGGTGGGCTGCCAACGCGGGTATGCGTCGTAGTGTCCACCGTAGCGGGTCTTGGTCAGATCGGTGTTCTTGACGTAAGAACTCTCGAACTCGACCTTGCCAGACGGGGTCTTGAAGGGAGAGCGTCCCCACTCGACCGTGTTCTTGAACGGGTAGAACCACTCGCCAGGCTCGCCGGGAACGCGGACGATGGGCAGCTTCTTGAACTCTTCCCAAGGACGCGGCTCGACGTCGTAGTACGCCATGATGCCGGTCTCGTCCTTTGCCCACTCCTCATAGGCGGGCTTGTAGATGCGCTCGACGACCTGCTCGTCCCAGTCACGCCAGTCGGTGACGTCGAGCATGACGGGGTTGAACTTGTCGGCGAAGCCGAGGCGGCGTGCCAGCTCCATCCACACCCAGTCCTTGGAGCGGACCTCGCCCGGCGGGTTGACGCCCTTGCCGGCAAAGAGGAAGTAGTTCATCATGCCGGACGGAGAACCCCAGAAGCGGTTGATGCCGAAGAAGTGCATATCGGTCGACTCGAACTGGATAACCGGGGACGGAAGGACGATGTCGAGGAACTCGAGGGAAGGCTGATCGTCGAAGTACTGCCAGCCCCAAGAGAACTCCATGTTTGCAAAGCCCTTCATGCGCTTTGCGACGTTGTGCTGGTTGTTGATGTAGTTGTTGGGGATGATGGCCATCTTCAGGCAGGGCAGCGGGCTGTCAGGCGGGCAACCGATGCGCTGACGGAACTCTTCCTCGGTAATCTCACCGGCAGCGTAGAGGCGCTGGCAGTGCATGAGCTCGGTGACCTTGTTGTTGTTGTTCGTGATCGGGTTGACCACGTCGCCCTTGATCTGGCCGTTGTTGGGGACAGGGGCAAAGATGCGGGGCTGGGTAACCAGGTTGGCGCCGCCACCCTCGCAACCACCGGGGATGGAGAGGTTGCCGGTCATGGCCTGGAGCAGCATCGCGACAGCTGCGGCGTAATCGCCGAGGTTGCGCTTGGAGACGCCGTACATCTGCTGCAGATGGACAGGCTTCATGGAAGCGTAGTAGCGTGCGAACTCGCGGATGGTCTCGGCGGGGATGCCGGTGATGGGCTCTGCCCACTCGGGGTCGTGGACGACGCCGTCGACGTCGCCGACGATGTACTTGCGCCACTCCTCGAAGCCCTCAGGCTCGACCCACTGCGCGACGTACTCGTGGTCGTAGAGATCCTCGGTGTAGAGGACGTGTGCGACGGCGAGGCCGAAAGCGGTGTCGGTACCGGGGCGGATGGGAATCCACTGCGCACCCAGGACCTCGGCGGAGACGTTGTACACGGGGTCGATCAGGATGAACTTGGTACCGCGCTCCTGAGCGAGCTTCATGTAGTAAGGCACCATGCCGAACCATGCGACCATCGGGTCGAAGCCCCACAGGACGACGAGCTTGGAGTTCAGCAGGTCGGGAGCCTCGAAGCCGGGGAAGGCGTCGGAGGTACCCTTGATGAGGCAGTCGGTCAGGCGAACGCCCAGGTGGAAGTCCTCAGCTGCGGCAGAACCGGAGGTGGAGTGGTCGCCCCAACCGGTGATGGTGCCGGGCATGTAGGATGCGAAGGGGAAGTCAGAGCTCTCGAATGCCACGTAGTAGCAGTAGTAGAGCCAGGGCACACCCTTGTTCTCCTCGGCCATCGTCTTCATCTTGTCGGCGATGGTGTCGAGTGCCTCGTCCCAGGAGATGCGCTCGAAGTGGCCGTTGCCGGAGCCCTTCTTACCTACGCGCTTCATGGGATAGAGCAGACGGTTCTCAGCATAGAGCTCTTGACGCCATGCATGGCCCATGGGGCATGCACGAGCCTGCAGCATACCGGTCTGGACGGCGTTCTCGTCGTCGTCCTCGCGTGCGATGCCGCGGTTAACAGAGTCGTCCGGCTCGATCGAGATGATCTTGCCGTCCTTGATACCGCACTTAATCAAACAAGTGGCATCCCAGCAACCGTTGTTGTGGCACGTTGTGTAGAAGTACTCAACGCCCTCGTGACGCTCGCTGTATTTGTCGACAATCGAATCTCTTGACATAATGCCTCCTCCTTCTTCGCGTCGAACTACTTGCGAAACGCTTAATCGTGCCCTCCATAGCACGACCTCTCGCATTCGATTGTGGAGGGCGCGCCGTCACGGTTAAAGGCTGTTTCTGTTATCTCGAAAAGCTGACAGGTTACGGTTGTGTTTCATGTCTGGATATTGGAATTTCGGAACGGTCCGGCGGATTATCTGTTTGCTGCTATAATTCTGAGGAGCACTTTTAGCTGCGCGCATGCTCTGCAAGGCATGTGCACAGGAGCTGTTTGCCACAGGAGAGGGCGACGAGAGCTTAAAGAGCAGGTCAGCAGTTTAGTCAGACTGATTTGTTGACTACATGCCGCGGTCTCGTCGCTTGTGCACGGCGGCTCTGTAGCGAGGGGTGCGCACTACATGGGAAGTTACACACCGGGTTTGGGGAGAGAGCCTGTGGATTACTTCAAGTCTTATTCGGCGCAGACTCAGGCTGCGTTTTACAAAGCAGAGGCGGATCTCATCCGCTTTGGAGAGCGCGCGGCGCACATGTCACACGCGGAGTACATGAAGAACACGCTGCTTGGGATTGACGCGGTGTTCGCCGTGAGGATGACGCGCAACGTGTCGCTGCCGCCGGTGCCGCTGATCGTCTCGTACGACGTCGCGGACTGGAAGTACGACGGCGACATCGAGCGCTGCCTGTGCACCACCCGCCCCATGCTGTTGCTGCCAGACGAGTTCACGGACGCAACCATCGAGGCCGTACGCTACATGCAGGCACTGCAGTGGGTCTCCGATATCGCGGTCGAGGGCTTCAAGGCGACGCCCGCGACACTCGCACAGCTCAACGACATCCTCGTCAACGGTAAGAACGCCGCAGAGCTCGGCAACAACAAGTACCGAGATGCCTTCCTTCCCTATAAGAAGGGCTCCGCGCCTCAAGACATCCCCGCAAGGATGCGCGAGCTGTGCGATTTTGCCAACGGCGACTACTTCTCGCCGCTGGGACAGGCGTCTGTCATCCACCACGCCTTCGAGCGCATCGTGCCGTTTGACTCGATGATCGACAGGACGGGCCTGCTGTTCGCTTTCATGCCGATGTTCAGGCGCAAGCTGTTTACATGCGGTTTTCCCGTGCCGATCTGCTGGGGCGCTTCGCTTGAGCCGGAGTTCCGCAAGACCCTGAAGGACGCGAGCCGCGGCGAGGAAAACGGCGAGAGCCACATCCACTACCGCGAGCGCTGGGCAGCGTACAACGCGCGCAACACCTCGATGGCCGTGACGATTGCGAATATGTTCCTGCAAAAAGTCGAGAAGCTGCGCGAAACCTGGCGCAGCACGCCGGGCCTCAAGATTCCCGCAAACTCCGCGCTCGACAAGCTGCTCGATTTGTTCTTGGCGATTCCGCGCCTGGCGACCAAGCACGCTGCGAGCTGCATCGGCAAGAGCTATGGCGCGACCAACGAGGCCCTGCACCAGCTGGTGAAGGCCGGTATCGTGAAGGAAGTCGCCATCGACAACAGAGAGCGCATCTTCATCTGCGAGCAATCCACCGCGCTCATCGAGGACTTTGTCCTCGAGCTGGAGCGCATCAGCAAGGCTGCGACGGACACAGAGGAATAGCCGGCGGCGAGGTGGCCGGCGGCGAGGTTTTCATTCAACGGGCGATGCTTGTCAGAAAACAGGCCGAAGTGAGCGGCAAAACGACTACTGGCCAAGTAGACACATAGAGAGCGAATCTTTGACCGGGCCTTTTGCACTCTAACAGCTACTAGCTACTTGAGCACGCCCCATTTTGTCGCTCACTTCGGCCTGTTTTCTGACAAAGGTCGTATGTTGAATGATTTTGAGTAGGGGTCGAATTCATTCGACCCCAAACCTTACTGCCAACATCCGGCTGTACGTCAGCAGCTATGGGCCCCAAAGAGGCGCCGCTCGACGGACCCCTCGTCGATCTCCCAGCTCCTGCCGTTGCGCTCGGCGACGAGCAGGCCCAAGCGGACGAGCTCCGTCACGCGGCGCGGTGTGACGCCGAGCATCCTCGCCGCCTCTGATGAAGACAGTGCCATCGGGAAACCTCCTCGCCCTCGCGCTCCAAGCCACCTATCGGAATACTTTTCCGTTAGAGGATAGCAGAAAAGTATTCCGATAGATCACTCGGCGCACTCCGTGAGCCGAGAGCTCAAAGCACTCCTGCCCTATCCCTCGCTCACCCGTGCCGCAAAGTACTCCATCAAACCGATGATATTTGAATCAACGAGTGTATAATCCTCTGCATTGGTTCTTCGGGAAGGGTTCGAGCAATGCATCGTGGATTGGTATACCTGCTGACGCGCAGCAAGCGCCGCGCAGCTGCGTCATGCCAATCTAGGCTGCGAGTCGCCCCCCCCGCAATCTCAAAACCGCGCGGAGTAATCATCTAGCAGACTCCGCGCCAAGCCCCCGCGTTCAACTGAATACCGCATGCAATCCGCAGGCAGCGCAACTTTGCGCGCCTTCTTTTGTCATGCCCTCGTCCAGCTGGGCGCGCGTGGCTGACCACAGGGATCCGCGCGGGCTCTAGCGCCCGCACATGAAGAAAGGATGGGTATATGACAAAGGGAAGCACGTCCGTCGCGAGGAAGGTCTTGTGCAGCGCACTCAGCGCCGCCATGGTTGTCGCCTTCGCGCCGGCAGTCGGCGTCGCCGCCGGCAACAGCGATGGAGTTGCATATGCGGCTGAGGGCGAGCAGACCGACGACAACGCAAACGATACTATCGACCTCGGTGGGAGCATCTACAGGGCTATAAGTCGTAATGGCTTTTGGATCAATCCCAAGATGCCCGAAAACTGGAAAAACTGTATTGGAAGCTTCCGCATCAGCCTTACTAACAACGGCAATGAGCAATTCCTCAGCAGCGGAGCCGACTTCGAAATTGACAGTTGGTACACCAAAGCCAACAGCGAATATCAGCCCCTCGACTCTGCTCCAACAGAGGATGGCACTTACTACCTGAAGATCAACGGCAAGGATGCCTATACCGGAATTGGATATGTTGAAGCACGGGTCTTCACTTCCACTAACCTTAACGCCTATCCATTTGGCACCAGCACAAAGGTTCTCTCCGATGAAACAGAGATAATCAATGACCCGACAAAGGCTGTAATCAAGCTGCGCAACAATACTAATCTCGCACCCTTGACCCAAGGCAAAGATTTCAGGGTCGTGGGCTATAGCGACAACGATACACCGCAAAAGGGTTGGCTTGAACCCGATGGAGACAACTGGCAGAATGACCCCACAAAGCTGAAGCCCATTACGTCTGCTGAAGCACTCGAACACGCACAGAAATTCCTCGAGAAAGGGTACGGCTACATCTACTGCCTTCACATCGTCGGAATAGGCGATTACGCAGGCTGCGAGGGGTACATTGAATCCCCTATCTACAGCTCAAAGAGCTTCTATGGCTACAAGTTCTCCATTACAGGAGATAATCAAGGCCTAACCTACATTGATGAGATATCTTCCGATCCGAGCTCTATAAAGCTGACTGTCGAACGCGAATCAAGCGAAGGCGCCACCCCTACCCAAGGAACCGACTTTGTAGTCGATAACAAGTGGTACTGCTTTGACAAAGCTACAAACAAATATGTTGCATATGTCGATGAAGACGGCCATGCCATAAAACCAGAAAAAGCTGGCAGGGACTACTTTATCAAGATTCTGAAGAAGGACGACTCCGGCTACATTGGTTTCGAAGACAACGGCGCGGCAGGCTATCTTTCTGTCAATCTTGCCAACTACCGCAATATCAACGATTCCAGGATGAATATCCTTCAACAGGAAAACGGCGCTATCTGGACTTCTGACCTCAAGACAGTCCCCGAGCTGGAAGTCACCTATCAAGGTAACAAGCTGACAAAAGATACAGAGTACACAGCGAGCTGGGCCAAATTGAGAGACGGCGCAGAGGACAACCTCATGCCTGAGAACTACCAGGCCACTGATTGCGCAGTTAATGGAACTAACTATATTCTGGTTTCTGGAATAGAAAATCAGCATTACAGCGGTAGTAAAGTCGAACGCGTTAAAGTACAGGATTTGAATAATCTCTCAAACTACTGTGCTTTCTGAAACGGAAACCAGCAGTTGAAAATCAGCGAGCTCATGGCTGAAAATTTTGACATTAACGAGATCAAGAGCGACATCGAAGTGTACCGTTGGAGCAACATTCCAAATGGCAATAGCGGGCTTACCCAAATTTTGCTCGACAAAAACAGATACAAGCTTGATGGCAAGTGGCATAAGCGCGGTGACACCGGAAACAGTTATACCGAATTGAGCGCTGCTGAAATCGCAAATTATGATCAGCTCTACGTGAAAATCGTCAGCACGGACAACAGCGCACAGGATGACGAAACCAACTGTCTCTATGCTGAGGTTAATGTTATTAACGACATGAATATCAACGGCTTCCGGGCAAAAGGCTTGCCGGATAGCGTCTGGTTTGTAAACGATTTGAAGGTCCCCTCCGCCTCCGGACTCCGAAACGGCGAGACAACCCTCAAAGAAGACACTGACTACACCCAGGACAAAGACCATTGGTGGGAAGCCACCAAGTGGGACGAAAATGGAGAGCCAACGGAATACAAGGAGCTGAGTAGCGCGCCTAAGACCGCCGGCACGTACTATGTCAAGTTCACGAGCGCGGGCAACTACAACGGCGAGCTATACGAACCCATTAAGGTCATCGAAGGTCTCAGCCTCAAAGACTACAACCTGTATGTCAACAACCCTCTTTACGCTGGTCACGTTCCCGAGCTTTCTGACATCACGCTCGGCTGCGACACACCCACTGAGGTTGAGCTGGTTAAAGGCACTGACTATGAGCTGCTCGGTTGGTACTCCGACAAAGAACTGAAGAACAAGATTTCCAAGCCCTCTGCAGAGGGACAATACTACCTTGCCGCAAAGGGCCTCGGCTCGTATGCCAGCAGCGGCACTGTTGCAGTTAGGGCAACCGTCCAAAAAACCAACAACCTCGGCGCCTTCGACGTTGAGGGAATCCAGCTGTGGGATGACAAGAATATCCCGAGCACCTTTAACTACAAAGTCACGGCAGACTTCGACAGCGCCCTGACACTTAAACAGGGCGCTGACTTCGAGGACTCGGGCAAGTGGTTCAACGAAGACGGCAAAGAGTGCGACCAGATTGCGCCTGGCGAGTACTATCGCGTACTCAACGGCAAAAACAACTACACTGACTCCTCTGTCTACGCATGGGTGCGCGTTCTCAACCATCTCGATTTGGAGAACTATTACGTCAAAGTCGACGAGAGTAAATGCACCAACGGCGCCGGGCTTGACAGCATCAACCCAGAGGTAGTCAGGACCGTCAGTGGCACTGAGGAAGCGTTGGCAAGCGACTCGTATACCCTCACCATGGAGAAATGGAATAGCAAAGAAGGCAAATTCGAGTCGGTGGATAAAATCAGCGGCCCTGGCACCTATCAATTCGCAGCTACCGCAAAGAACGGAAGCGACTACATCAACAGCTGCTCCGAGGAAATTGTAGTGGGTGACCCCTGCGAGAACGGCCATGTCAATCTCGTCAAGCATGACAAGGTTGAATCCACTTGCACCGTCAAGGGCAAGGGGGAATACTGGGAGTGCACAGAGTGCGACAAGTGGTTCTCTGACGCCGAAGGCAAGCATGAGATTCAGGAAATCCCCACGCTGCCCCTTGCAGCTCACAAGTACGACGCTGGCACAGTAACCACCGCTCCCACCTGCACAGCAAGCGGCGTGAAGACCAGCCACTGCACTGTCTGCGCTGCAACGAAAACTGAATCCATCGCAGCTAAGGGCCACAGCTTCAAGTTCGGTTCCATCAACTGGACAAGCGGCGGTGTAAGCGCGGCTACAGCAACATTCACCTGCGACAACGGCTGCGGCAAGAGCGAGACTGTCACTGCCAGCATCTCCAAGAAGCTGACCACCAAGCCGACTTGCACGGTCAAGGGCATCAACACCTACACAGCAGCGGCAACGAGCTCAACGGGCGCGACCGCCAGCTCTAGCAAGACCGTCCAGGACGAGCCTGCGCTCGGCCATGCCTACGGTCCCTACACCGTGACCGTCCAGCCCACCGCAGACAAGACGGGCACAGCCACAGCTAAGTGCACGCACGAAGGCTGCACTTCCACTGTGACCAGGACTCTCGAGAAGCTGAAGAGCGAGCAGACCGTTTCCGGCGCTGCGGGCACTGGCACCACTGCCACTGCAACCGTAACGGAAATCAAGCCCACCACAACGCCCAGTGGCGTCAACGTCGCTGGCAGCGTGTCGCTCGACAGCGTCACTGCACCTGCAAGCGCAACCAAGATCGAGGTGCCGGAGACCGTTACCATCAACAACGTCGAGTATGCGGTGACGAAGGTTGATCCCAAGGTGTTCGCAGACAAGACCGCCCTCACCGAGGTATCACTGCCCGACACCGTTGAAGAGCTGCCCAGCGGCCTGTTCAAGGGCTGCAGCTCGCTGGCAGCTGTCAAGCTGCCCTCCAAGATCACGGAGATCCCGGCGGACACCTTCAACGGCACCGCCATCACCAACGCCGTGCTCCCCGCGATGGTGACCAAGATCGGCAACCGCGCCTTCGAGGGCACCCAGCTCACCAGCGTCAGCCTGCCCAGCAGCCTCAGCAGCCTGGGCAAGGACGCCTTCAAGGACTGCAAGAAGCTGACCGGCGTCACGCTGCCCGCCAACTTCAAGAGCATCCCCGCAGGCGCGTTTAGCGGCTGCTCCGCCCTGAAGGGCATCGCCCCCGCCGCCGGCATCAAGGCGCTCGACGCCGCAGGCACTGCTACTCCGACCACCGTCGACATCTCCAAGGTGACCACGATCGGCGCCAACGCCTTCAAGGGCTGCAAGTCCATCACGACGGTCAACGCCTCCAAGGCCACGACCATCGGCGGCGGCGCATTTAGCGGCACCGCCAAGCTCAAGAGCCTCAAGACCGGCACCGGCCTCAAGACCATCGGCAAGTCCGCGCTGTCCGGCAACAAAAAGCTCAAGACGCTGGAGCTCAAGACCAAGAAGCTCACCAAGAGCGGCGTCAAGAGCAGCCTCAAGGGCTCTGCCGTCAAGACCGTGAGCGTCAAGGTCGCCGGCTCCAAGAAGACCAAGGCCAAGTACGTCGCGGCTTACAAGAAGATCTTCACCGCGAAGAACTGCGGCAAGAAGGTCAGCGTTAAGTAGCGAGCTCTGCTTGCTGCGCGTTGCAAGACGAGGGGCGCCTGCGATTGCGGGCGCCCCTTTTGTTGCGGGTGGGGTTGGGGACCCAACGGCGCTGACGCGACAAAGCACAATGAGCCGCACGTCGCTTCGGGAGGGACAGGGTCCCTCCCCTACGGGGAGCGCGACGACCAAGCCCCGACGCGATAAAACAAAAAGTACGCGAAGTGTTAAGGGTTGGGGCGAGATGCGGAGTAGACGACAATTGGCACTTGCAAAACAGCAGGTCACAGCGTTGCCGATTCTTGGCTACTCGATGCATCCGGCTAACCCTTAACACTTCGTGCAATTTTTAATCTCGAGCTTCTTCGATGGACCGCGCCTCGTTGCAACCCATGGCGCCGACTACGTCTGGCGCCTACACGGGCACCGGGACCCAACGGCGCTGACGCGACGACACGCACTGAGCCGCACGTCGCCTCGGGAGGGACAGGGCCCCTCCCCTACGGGGGGTGGTTGCGGCACAAAGAGAGGGCCGGACGGCGCGTCCGACCCTCTCTCGCCAGGCTATGTTTGTCGCCGGCTCCATCCGCCGACTCTCCGCCGACGGCCGCAACGCCAGCGCTACTTTGCGGCCTCTCCCGTGGAATCGGCATGGAAGTTGGAGTAGCCGCCCACCGCGTTCGCGTTGAAGTGGCCGTCGGTCTTGCTGAAGAAGACCTGCGTCTTCATGAGATCCTTGATGGTCACGCCCACAGCGTCCATCGCTTCCTTCTGGCTCTTACCCTCGTCGATGAGCGCGTTGAGAATCTCCGCCTTCTTCGCGGACTCCAGCGCCATGAACTCTACACGATCCATTTTCAGCCTCCCCTGAAACAACATTTGCAAAAAATCGCACCCTGCCCAGATCTTGGGCAGGTCAAGCCGATCGAAATCGGCAACCACTAATCGAACCGCCGGGAAACCCCGGCCCGTGCAGCGCCCGCCTCAGGCGTGCGCCGACTATCGCCGCTCCTCCATCACGCCGATAATCGGCAGCGCACCCCTAAATACAAGAAAGGGCCGGGCAAACCGCCCGAACCTCCCTTGCCAAGCGGCGCTTGCTGGCTCTCTCCCAGCAGCAAGGCTACTTTGCGGCCTCTCCGGTGGAATCGGTATGGAAGTTGGAAAAACCGCCAACTGCATTCGCGTTAAAACGACCCTCTGTCTTGCTGAAGAAAACCTGCGTCTTCATGAGATCCTTGATCGTCACGCCGACGGCGCCCATAGCCTCTTTCTGGGACTTGCCCTCGTCGATGAGCGCGTTGAGGACCTCCGCCTTCTTCACGGACTCCAAAGCCATGAACTCTACACGATCCATTTTCACCCTCCCTTGAAACGATGTTTGCAGTTGTCACACCTTGCACCAAATTATAGAAACGATGGGGCTGTCGCTTAAGGATGTTTCCGTTTGCACGGAGTTTGGGAACAACAGCCCGCGGGGAGCGAATACGGAGCATAGCGGAGCGAGGGGGCAGAGTGCGTGAGCCGTGGTACAACTCGAATGAACATCAAAAAAAGAGGGGCGCCCCGGCGTGAAGAGAGAGCGCCGGGGCAACCGTTTCGATGCGCCGAAAACCGAGGAAAGGAAAGGGGAAAGATGGCTCGGGCATTTATGATCGCCGCCAGAAGAGGTGGGCGGCTGAGCTGATTATATGAACGGCAGGCCAATAGGTTAAGGATGTTTTGGTTTGCCGCTCAGACGGGATTTTTCCGTTTGCAGGCGATTCGAAACGGTTCTGTTTGCTGCGGATACTGAAATGTCGCGAGAGACCGCGTGGCGGCATTGACGTGACACACATTGTGCCAGTGACATTGTGTATCACGCAGAAGACTCACGTTAGCCCGCGACTCGATGGCGTGACACACAATGTCACTGGCACAATGTGTGTCACCGCCACCAGACAACAAAAAGCCGCCCCGGGTTGAAGAGAGAGGACCGAGGCGGCTTTTATCTGCGCCGAAAAACCGAGGAAAGGAAAGGTGGCTTTATCGGCATTTCATTGCCGCAGTTGGGAGAGGTCGTGCGGCGGCGCTGTCAGAGGGGGGTTCCAACAACGACTTCAATCTAACCGAGCCCGCCCCGTCCAACATCCCTCCCGCCTGCTGATTTGCCCCAAATAGCCCCTCTGGTATGAGACCGCAATCGTCGGCATGGCACACGACGTGGGCGCCAACACGCTGCCACACACCACATGCCCGCCGCTGTCCTCGCCATCACCCCTGCCGATAATCCCCGCCGCTTATCTATCGGATTGATAACAAGTACCCTCATCCCCTTGTGCAGGGCCAATCAGACCATCAGAATTAGAGAGTTTTCCGATAATAGTTATGAGGTTTCCATGCTAGAAGAAGAGGTCGCGTCTATCGAGGGCGAAGACAATATCTACACCGAGAAGGAAGTCGCCAACCACGGCAACGAGCGCACCATGCGCATGGGCAGCGCGTCCGTGCCCAAGCTCCTGCTCGAGTTTGCCATCCCGTCCATCGCGGGCATGCTGATCAACGGCGCCTACAACGTCATCTCCGCGGCCTTCCTCGGCCAGGCCGTCGGCGAAGTCGGCCTCGCCGTCACCACCGCCGCCTTCCCCGTCGCCATCGTCTTCATGGCCTTTGCCATGCTGGTCGGCAACGGCGGCAACGCGCTCGCCGCGCTTAGACTCGGCCAAGGCCGTCGCGACGCCGCCGAGACCGCCCTCGGCAACACCGTCAGCCTCGCCATCATCCTCTCCGTCGCCATCGCCATCATCGTCAACATCCCGCCGTGCATGGAGGCGCTGCTGACGATCTCGAGCGCGACCGCGACCGACGCCATCCACGACTGGACGCGCACCTACCTCTGGATCATCTCGATGGGCGTCATCTTCCAGATCATCGGCATGGGCGTCAACAACTTCATCCGAACCGCTGGCGCCCCCAACCGCGCCCTGTTGACGATGGTCGTCGGCGCGGTCGGCTGCATCTGCTTCAACTACCTCTTCGTCATGGTGCTCGGCTTTGGCATCCCCGGCTCCGCCGCCGCCACGCTGTGCGGCCAGGCGCTCTCCTTCGTGTCCGTGCTGTGGTACTTCGTCAAGACGCCCAACGTGCCGATCAAGCTGCGCCGCCGCTGCATGAAGCTGCACGGCGCCGTCGTCAAAGATATCCTTACCCTCGGCCTCGCGAGCTTCCTGCTGCAGATCGCCGCATGCATCTCGACCACCGTTGTCAACATGCAGCTGGTCAAGTACGGTGCCCTGAGCCCGCTCGGCGCGGAAAACGCCCTCGCCGCGCTCGGCGTCGTCAACCGACTCGCCGGCATCGCCATCATGCCGATTATCGGCGTCTCGATCGCCGCGCAGCCCCTGCTTGGCTTCAACTACGGCGCTGGCCTTATCCCGCGCGTGCGCAAGACCGTGGGCTTCGCAATCCTGTATGCTTGCATCATCGGAACGCTGCTGTGGCTGATCACGCGCCTGTGGCCGGTGCAGATCGTCGGCCTCTTTGGCGTGCGCAACGAGCTCATGGACCTCACCGTCTTCGCCCTGCAGGTGCAGATGCTGTTTGTCCCGATCGTCGGCCTGCAGGTCATCACATCCAACTACTTCCAGGCGACCGGCCAGCCGTTCAAGTCGAGTGTCCTGTCACTAACACGCCAGATCCTCTTCCTGATCCCGGCGATGTTCCTTACGCCGATCGTGGGCCCGATGGTCTTTCCCGGCATGGACGGCCTCAACGCGCTGTTCATGTCCTGGCCCATCGCCGACTTCCTCGCGATCTTCACGAGCAGCGGCTTTTTGCTGTGGGAACTCAGGCGCCTCAAGCGCATCGAGCGCGGCGAGGTGACCGACAAGTTCGTCGGCGGCGCCAAGCCGCAGCAGGCGGCAGCAGAATAGCGGCAACCACGCCGCGGCGGTTGCAGCCCCAGCCATAACACAACCGCAGATAGCGATACATCTGGCGCCGGCCGTTTTGGCCGGCGCTTCTGCTATCCTGACGGGCATGATCGCACTCAAAGGACAATCCGGATTCTCGCGCGTCGAGGCCATCTGCATCTGCGGCCTGGCCGTGGTGGCACTGGCCGTCGCGCTGGCTGTTGGCAGCGGGGCTTGGCACGACTGGCGCCAGGGCAACGACTCCGCCACCCTCAACACCGCCGCAAGCTGCGGAAACGCCGGCGCCGCCGACGCCTGCCTGGTGCCCGGTTGCCCTGGTAAACGCGCAGGTGCGGCTCACGCCGCGCACGTCGACGCGCGCGGCAACGACTTCGCCTACTTCGACAAGGTTGGCAACTGCCTAGTAGACGCACTGCCTGCCGGCTACAACGAGGACGTCGTCGAATCATCGAACGGTCACAGGTTTGAGCCTGGGACAGCAGTTATCGTCGTGACTCGCAAGGGCACGAGCGTGGCGGTGGACTGGGCGCTCGGGCGCTAAGGGCGCGCGGAACGCCTCCGAGCTGCGCGAAGCGGGCGCAAGCTGCCACAAACTACCCCGAACGCCTGCGATAAACGTTCAATCGGCGATATTTGTCGAAAAACGGCGCAAAGTGAGCGGCAAAACGGCAATCGGCCAAGTAGGCCAATCGGGCATAACCTCCTGACCGGGCATTTTACCTTGACCCAATCTTCGTTTACTTAACCCTGCATCATTTTGCCGCGCACATCGGCATCTTTTTCGACATCAATACAGCCACCAACCTCCAAATAACGGCCCAGAAAGCCCACGACAATCATTAATCGCTCTAAGAATGGGATTTTTCTGTAATTACACCCTGGTTTCACACATAATCTGAGCCATCTGATATTGTTCAGTCATGACGGATACTCTTTTTGGCATATCAGCTTTTCGCTTCCATCGGACACCACCGCAGGTTCTCGGACTGCTGCCCCCTATCCCCCAATTCGAAAATGACAGAAGAAGGCAGAGCCTTCGAGACCATATGCTCATCAGAGAGATCGTCGCCTTCCCAATCCATGTCCTGGTCAGCGAACGCACCAAGCGAGCAGGCAGCAAAACTCTCAAATACCACCTGGTAAGCGGCGAGCTTCCGTTTGGCTCCATCTGGGAAACCGAACACGAGTTCAGCGTTGCATCACCACTGTTCACGCTATATCAACTCGCAGCGACGCTATCTAAAACTCAACTGGCAATGGCAATGTACGAAATGTGTGGCACCTTCACTACATTCAAACCATCTCCCGTTATAGAGGACCTCTTGGAAGCAGCGCGTGCCCATGGATGCCTGCCAACCTCAAACTGGAGGCGCGTCACGGATAATAGCGGCAGGCCTTCGAGCCTATGGAAGAGACCACCGCTTATTGATATCGATGAGCTCGTCCAATTTGCTGCAAATCTAAAGGGCAGGCGGCATAGTTTGAAGTTTCAGCAAGCCGTAGAGCTCGTAACCGGGATTACAGCCTCGCCATTTGAGGCACAGCTCTCCCTATTGCTCGCAACTCCTCGAAAAGAAGGCGGTGAAGGGCTCAGGTGCTTTGAAAACAATAAGCAGATTAGCCTGAGTTTCAAGGCTGCGCGCATCGCTGACCAGCGCAGTTGCTATGCTGACTTGTATTTCGAAGACACGCACAACAGCCGCGGGCTCATAGTTGAATGCCAATCGAGAATGATTCACGATAACTTGGGATCGCTGATCTCAGATTCAGATCGTACAGCTGCGCTCCAACAAATGGGCTTCGACGTGCTGCCACTTACCTATGACCAAATTAGCTACCCGGACAACTTCGATATCGTTGTGAAAATGATCTTCAAAAAGCTCGGACGTCGCTACGCCAAAAAGAGCGACAAGCAGCTAAAAACGCAGGCAGACCTCCGTCGAGAGCTGTTTATCAACTGGGAGACACTTGGCTCCTAATTACAGGATTTTCGTAACTCCCACTGGCGCGGAAATCGGCATGCTTGACATCAATCGCATGCTCCCTGTCAGAAACTGGGGCGAAGTGAGCGGCAAAACTCAAGCCAGTCCAGTACACCGCTTATACACAGCCTCCTGACCGGGTGCTTTGGGTTTCCAAAACTCCCCTCTACTAGAGTATCAGCCATTTTGCCGCTCACTTCGCCCCTGTTTCCGACAAACATCGTAAGTTGAATTATTATTGCGGCGTTTTGGGCGGTTGGGGCTGCTGCGCCAACGCGCAGCTCGCGGCCTTGCCGCGGTATCGCGCAGCGCGAAGCGCTGCGGGATACCGACAAACACCCTCGCAAGCACGGTATGCGCCCAGCTCAACGCCCATGTGGTGGTAGAATCCCATGAATCAAATGAAAGGCTGATACATGTCCATTTCCGCAAAACGCGTTAAGCCCGTCACGGGCATAGATATCGGTGCCGGCCACCTCAAGATGGTCGACAGCGACGGCTCCAAGATTACCGGCGCGCGCATCGTCGCGCTGCCCGACAACCTCATGCGCGACGGCCACGTCGTCTCGCACGAGCTGCTCGTCGACGTCCTGCGCGAGGCCAAGCCCACGCACAAGGACTGCGCGCTCATGCTCTACTCCAGCATCTGCTACTCGCGCCGCGTCACCATGCCCGCGATGACCGTCAAGGAGCTCATGCTCAACCTCCCCTACGAGTTCCAGAACTTCATCCGCGACAACGGCGAGAAACAGCGCTTCGACTACGCGATGCTCGAGATGCGCCGCGACGAATCCGGCACCCCCATCGAGATGGACCTCCTCGCCGCCGTAGTCGAGGACAAGGCCATGCAGGCCTACACCCAGTGTTTCAAGAAGGCCGGCCTGCGCCTCAAATCCGCTGCGCCCGACGTCATGGCGCTCACCAGCATCGTGCGCAACTCGCCCTTCCCGGACGAGGACTTCTGCTTTGTCAGCATCGGCACCAGCTCGACCAGGGTCTACCTCTTCCCCAAGGGCCGCTACGAGGCCGTCCGCACAATCGAGTTCGGCTCCAACAACCTGGTGCGCGCCGTCGCGCAGGAGCGCAACATCGAGTTCAACCTCGCGCGCACGCACCTCTTCGCCAATTACGAGCACTGCCAGGTGCTGCCCGCCGTCCTTGAGACCTGCGAGGCCTTCGCGACGGAGATCCAGCGCATCATCAACTTCTTCGACTTCAACTACCGCGACAGCTCCCTCGAGCGCGTCTTCTACGGCGGCACGGCCTGCGTCATCGAACCCCTGCTCGACAGTGTCGCCGACCGCCTCAGCATCCCGCTGCTCGGCGTGACCACGCTGCTCGATTGCGCGGACGGCGTCGACAAGGACGTGCTCCTGCAATGCCCCGCGGCCGCCGGCATGGCGCTGGCGTAAGGAGGGGACACGATGTTTGATTCCGTAACCAGCAAGTTCAAGGCGCTCGGCCACAAGCTCTCCGCCGCCAAGCCCGTTTATCCGAGCAAGACGACCATCAACCTCGCGCAGGTCGAGGAGGAGTCCACCGCCTCCACGCCCGTCGTGATCGCCGTCTTCGTCATCGCGATGATCGTAATCTTGGCATTTGCCAAGTTTGGCGTCGTGGACATGCTCGCGCGCGCCAACCAGGCGCAAGGCGAGGTCTCCGCGCTGCAGGCGCAGATTACCGAACTCCAGGAAAGCAGCAAGGACTACGCCGAGCTCAAGGCCGAGCTCGAGCGCTACAGCGCGCCCGGCATGACCGAGGACGAGGCCACGTACGCCAACCGCGAGCACGCCATCGCGGTGGCCGATGCCGTCTCCGGCCTGGGCAGCCAGCTGCAGTCCATCTCCATGTCCGGCAACACGCTGCAGATCCAGATGGTCGACACGGACCTCGCCACCGTCTCCGACGTCGTGGCCAAGATCCGCAAGGTCAAGTGGGTCGAAAGCGTCCAGCCCAACACAGCCGCCAACACAGAGGACTCCAAAAAGATCACCGCGACGATCACCGTCGGGCTCGTGCCCGCTGCCGGCGGCAACGCCAGCAGCAGCGACGACAGCTCGGCGCTTTCCGCGAAGGGAGGTGAGTAGGCATGGACCGTGCGTTCACTACTCGCGAGAAGATCCTGATGCTCGTTTTGGCCGTCGTGCTTTTGGCCTGCGCGTACTACCTGCTCGTCTTCGCGCCGTCGCAGTCTGCGATCGAGAGCTCGAAGACGCAGGTCTCGCAGCTCGAAAGCGAGCTCACCATCAACCAGGCCATGGCGCTCAAGACCGACAGCATGCGCGACGAGCTCGAGGAGAAGCGCGCCGCCGGCACGCGTGCCAAAAAGACGCTCGACTACGACAGCACGCCCGCGATCATGAAGGAGCTCAACGGCATCCTGGCCGGCACGAAGACCTACTCGCTGAGCTTTGCGGACCCGGAGCTGTCCGAGGACGGCGCGACCGTGCGCCAGAGCGCGAGCGTGAGCTTCACCGCGGCAAGCTACAGCGCCGCGAAGTCCGTGGTCAAGCAGCTGGTCGACAGCAAGTACACCAGCCTGGTGACGGACTTCTCGATCGCGGCAGCCGACAACGGCGGCGACGCCAACGCGGCGGTCACCATCGTCTACTACGAGAACGCCTAGGGCGGGCTGGCGAGCATGAGCTTTGCGGAGCTTGCGGGCTTGATGCCCGTGTGGGCCACCCTCGCCGCAGCCGTGGCCTTGGTACTCGGCTGTTGCATGGGCAGCTTCATCAACTGCATGGCGTGGCGCATCGTGCACGGCGAGAGCTGGACGAGCGGGCGCAGCCACTGCGCGAGCTGCGGGCATCCGCTGTCGGCGGGCGACCTCGTGCCCGTGGCGAGCTGGCTGGCGCTGCGCGGCAGGTGCCGTTACTGCGGCGAGCGCATCTCCGCGCGCTACATGTTCACGGAGCTGCTGTGCGGCGCGTGCTTCCTCGTCGTGCTCGTGGCCTTTGGGTTCACGGTGCAGACGGCCGCGCTCATGGTGTTGTGCTGCCTGCTGCTGGGCCTGTCGCTCGTGGACCTCGACTCGATGATCATCCCCAACGGCTACATCCTCGCCGGCATGGTGCTGTGGGTGCTGATGATCGCGGGGCAGGCCGCCGCAGGAGAGCTGGCAGCAGGACCCGAAGGCTCGCTCGGCACGCTGTGGCTGGGAATGCTTGGCGGCAACGCGCTGCTGGCCTGCATCGCCGACGGTCTGGGCGGCGCGCTCGCGCTGTCCGCGCTCGTGCTGCTGGTGAGCCTGGCGTTTGGTAAGGTCGCCGGCAAAGAGGGCATGGGCATGGGCGACATCAAGCTCTACTTTGTCGTCACGCTGTTTTTGGGTGCTGGCTGCGGATTGCTCAACCTGTTCTTGAGCTGCGTGGTCGGACTGGTGTTCGCGCTTGTCGCGGGCAAGAAGAAGCAGTTCCCCTTTGGGCCGTCGATCGCGGTGGCGACGCTGGTCACGCTGCTCGTCGGGCCGACGCTGCTGAGCGCGTACCTGGGGTTGTTTGGGCTTTAGGGGCGTCAGAGGCGCCGACTTCGTCTGGCGCCTACATGGGGCTTGCTGGCCCAATGGCGCTGACGCGAAGGCGGTTGATTGCTGCAAGGGCGAGCCCCGATGTCGGGAAAACCCGCGAAGTGTGGCACAAATCTGCGACCCTCTAAGTAGAGAGCATTTTGTGGATGCAAAACCGTAGGTCACAGGCTTGCCAATTATCGGCTACTTGAGCTGCCGCAAATTACTGCCACACTTCGCGGGTTTTCCCGACATACATCGCTGATTGAAGCGTTTGGACCACCTCAACGCAGCACAGACAGCTACATTGAACGTTTGAGACCTGGCCACATCCGTTCAACACCTTCGGTTTGAGCAGATGTGGCCAGGTCTCAAACGTTCAAGCTCCATCGCAGCGCACTGCACCTCTCCTGCCGGGCATGCGCTACCATGAACGGTCGAGAGAAAACGCGCGCGAGCGCCGAGCAAGGAGCATCCCATGCCTGCCGAGTACACCATCCAAGACACCATCGGACCGATCATGGTCGGCCCGTCGAGCTCGCACACGGCCGGCGCGCTCGCCATCTCCGCGATGACGCGCAACCTGCTCGGCGGCGAGCCCGCGAGCGTCATCTTCAAGCTCTACGGCTCCTTCGCCCACACCTACCGCGGTCACGGTACGGACCGCGCGCTCGTCGCCGGCCTGCTGGGTATGGCGACCGACGACGCGCGCGTGCGCGACTCGCTCGAGATCGCCGACCAGCTCGGCGTCCACGTCGCCTTCGACCCGCGCCCGGATGACCCATGCGACCACCCCAACACCGTCGACATCGAGGTCACCTCGCGCGACGGCGTGCAGCTGAGCGTGCGAGGCGAGAGCATCGGCGGCGGCGCAGCGCGCCTCGTGCGCATCGACGGCATGAAAGTCGAGATCACCGGCAAGTCGCACTCGCTGGTCGTGCGCCAGCGCGACGTCAAGGGCGTGCTGGCGAGCATCGCATCCGCGCTCGCCGACTGCGACGTCAACATCGCCACCGCCAACATGTACCGCACCGCGCGCGGCGCCGAGGCCTTCACCATCGTCGAGGTCGACGAGGCCGTCCCGGCAAGCGTGGTCGAGGCGCTCGTCGCCCAACCGAACATCATCGAGGTGCGTAGCCTGCCCGTCATGAGCGCAGGCGCTGCTGGCGCGGCCACCCTCAGCGCGCAAGAACAAGACGACGCCCTGCGCGAGCTGCGCCGTTTCAACTTCACCAGCGGAATACAGCTCCTCGAGCGCTGCGCCGCCCTCGAGTTGCCGATCAGCGAGCTCTTCCTGCGTCGCAACGCGCTCGTGTTTGCGAGCGAGGGCTTTGCCGACGGCAGCAAGGAGTACCTGCAGCACGTCCTCGAGGTCATGCGCGCGTCTGCGCGCGGGCCGCTCGAGCACCCGATCCCCTCGATCGGCGGGCTCATCGGCGGCGAGGCCGCAAAGGTCAAGGCACTCAACGAGTCGACTGCCGGCATGGGGCTGGGCAACCGCGCGGAAGGCGAGGCGCCCAAGACCTCGATGGTCGCCAAGATGATCCAGTATGCGCTGGCCGTGCTCGAGACCAACGCCTCCATGGGCTGCATCGTCGCCGCGCCCACCGCGGGCTCAGCCGGCGTGATCCCCGCCGTGCTGCTGGCGTTTCAAGAGGAGCATCAGCTGAGCGACGAGGCGATTGTGGGCGCGCTGGCAAACGCGTCTGCCATCGGCTACCTCATCAGCCGCAACGCGACGGTGAGCGGCGCCGAGGGCGGCTGCCAGGCAGAGATCGGCAGCGCGAGCGCCATGGCGGCGAGTGCGATGGTCGAGCTGTGTGGCGGAACACCGGCCCAGTGCCTGGCTGCGGCATCCAACGCGTTAGCGAACCTGCTGGGCTTGGTGTGCGACCCGATTGCCGGTCTGGTCGAGGCACCCTGCCAGAAGCGCAACGCCACTGCCGCGCTCAACGCGCTGGCCAGCGCAGAGATCGCGTTGGCAGGTGTGGAAAACCTCGTCGACTTCGACCAGACGGTCGAGGCGATGCACCAGGTGGGTGGGTCGATGTCCTACGAGCTGCGCGAGACCGCGCTCGGCGGCATGGCCGCAACGCCCGCCGCCTGCGACTTCTGCGAGCGCTGCCGAGTGAAGTAGCGTCGCGAGGTAGACGCGGCGGGACCCGCGGGCGCTGACGCGAAGGCCAGCTGAAGGCCGCGGCACTGGAGTCTGGGGCCCGCGGGCGCTAACGCGAGGCCAATCGCCCCTTGCGACGGCGGCGCCGACTTCGTCTGGCGCCTACGTGGGGTTTGGGACCCGCAGGCGCTGACGCGAAGGCCAGCTGGAGGCCGCGACGGCGGGGTCTGGGGCCCGCGGGCGCTGACGCGAAGGCCAGCTGGAGGCTGCGGCGGTGGGGCCGATCAAAATCGCCCCTGCGTATGGATATTCAGCACACGATACAAAATCGCACAGGCTGCATCGATTCGCGGCCAAGATACGTAGGGGTCGAATTCATTCGACCCCAGCGCTGCGGGCGCCGCATAGCGGCGCGTCAGCAACAGCGAGCCCGCAGAGCCCACGTAGGCGCCAGACGAAGTCGGCGCCATAGGTTGCAGCGAGGCAAGGCACCCATCGACGCGTCCCATTTGGGACGCCCAGCAACTCAACGACAACGCAGTGCATATGGGGAGGGACAGGGTCCCTCCCCTACGGGAATCGAGGTCCGCCGGCATGGTCAACAAAACAGTCTGACGGAATTGTTGACCGCAACCCCACCCCACCAGCCGCATCACCCCACTCCACCGCAAACGAAAAAGCGCCCTGCAAGTTCCAGAAGGGGGAACCTGCAGGGCGCTGATAATCGGCAGCACTATGCTCGGCAATCACAGCCGAGGCCAGCAAGCGAAGCCGCCACAGCAGCTAAAACGCAACCGCAGCAGCAGTCAGAGCAGCAACCGCGACTAGAACAGACCGCTGATGACGCCGCGCTCGTCGACGTCGATGCGCTCGGCCGCGGGGCTCTTGGGCAGACCGGGCATGGTCAGCACCGCGCCGGTCAGCGCGACGATGAAGCCCGCACCAGCGGAGACCTTGAGCTCGCGCACGGTGACGGTGAAGCCCTTGGGCGCGCCCAGCTTGGTCGCGTCGTCGGAGAAGGAGTACTGGGTCTTGGCCATGCACAGGGGCAGACCGCCAAAGCCGAGCTCCTCGAGCTTGGCTGCCTGCTGCTTGGCCTCGGCCGTCAGCACGACGCCGTCGGCATGGTAGATGCGCTGGGCGATGGTGTTGAGCTTGGCCTCGATCGTGTCGTCGAGCTCATAGGAGTAGGAGAAGTCGTTGGGCTCCTCGCACAGGCGCACGACCTCCTCGGCCAGGGCCTTGCCGCCCTCGCCGCCCTTTGCCCAGACCTCGGACAGCGCGACGTTGACGCCCAGCTCCTTGCAGCGCTTCTGGACGAGCTCGAGCTCGGCGGCAGTGTCGGTCGGGAAGGCGTTGACCGCGACGACGCAGGGCAGCTTGTAGACGTTCTTGATGTTGTCGATGTGCTGCAGCAGGTTGGGCAGACCGGCCTCGAGAGCCTCGAGGTTCTCGTTGGTGAGCTCTGCAAAGGGCACGCCGCCGTTGTACTTGAGGGAGCGGACGGTGCAGACGATGACGACCGCGTTGGGCTTGAGGCCTGCCAGGCGGCACTTGATGTCGAGGAACTTCTCCGCACCCAAATCAGCGCCAAAGCCGGCCTCCGTGACGGCGTAGTCGCCGGTCTTGAGGGCCAGCGCGGTGGCCTGGACGGAGTTGCAACCATGGGCGATGTTGGCGAAGGGGCCGCCGTGGATGAAGGCGGGAGTGCCCTCGAGGGTCTGGACCAGGTTGGGCTTGAGAGCGTCCTTGAGCAGCGCGGTCATCGCGCCGTCGGCCTTGAGGTCGGCAGCGGTGACGGGCTTGCCGTCGTAGGTGTAGGCGACGACCATGCGGCCCAGGCGCTCCTTGAGGTCCGTGATGGAGTTGGCCAGGCAGAAGACGGCCATGACCTCGGACGCGACGGTGATGTCGAAGCCGTCCTCGCGGGGCACGCCCTGCTTCTCGCCGCCGAGACCGTCGACGATGTGGCGCAGCTGGCGATCGTTCATGTCGACCGCGCGCTTCCAGGTGATCTTCTTGGGGTCGATGCCAAGCGCGTTGCCCTGCTGGATGTGGTTGTCGAGCATCGCAGCGAGCAGGTTGTTGGCTGCGCCGATGGCGTGGAAGTCACCGGTGAAGTGCAGGTTGATGTCCTCCATGGGGATGACCTGCGCCCAGCCGCCGCCTGCAGCGCCGCCCTTGACGCCGAACACGGGGCCGAGGGAGGGCTCGCGCAGTGCGAGGTTGGCCTTCTTGCCGATCTTGCGCAGACCGTCGGCCAGACCGATGGAGGTCGTGGTCTTGCCCTCGCCGGCAGGCGTGGGGTTGATGGCGGTCACGAGGACGAGCTTGCCATCGGGGTCGCCAGCGTGATCGGACAGGTAGTTGAAGTCGATCTTGGCTTTGGCGTTGCCGTAGAGCTCCAGGTACTTGGGATCGATGCCGGCTGTCTCCGCGATCTTGGAGATGTGCTGCGGCGTGACGGACTGTGCAATTTCGATATCGCTGGGCATAGGGCCTCCAACCTCTTGCCTGACGGAGAGAGCGTCTCTCTCCCCTGCTGATTACGAGGCTAGTATTTCACGGGGCGAGCGGATGCGGCTTGCTCGATGCGGCGGATTCTGTGCGCGGCGCAAGCCCCCTCGGCAACGGCTCGGAGGCGTGGTGGGCAGGCTGCGAGGCGACGCGAGCAATTGTCTGGACGATTTATCGTTCAGAATGTTGTCGATTACGGCTGATTTGAGCGTTTTGGGCGATTGTCTGAACGATTTTTCGTTCAGACAATCTGGCTTGGAGGCACGGGATCTGACGCAGCTGTGTCATTAGACCGCAAACTCTCCGTAGGGGCGGGACCCTGTCCCGACCCAAATGCCTCGCGGCACACCGCCGGCCCTCGCGCAGGCGCCGCCGAGCCCCAGGCCCTACGTAGGCGCCAGACGAAGTCGGCGCCATCTGGTTGCAGCATGGCGACCGCAATCGCCGCCCGTGCGCTTGACGGTGACGTAGCGTCACGCGTGATAATGGGATGTTGCAATATCTGGCGATTCCACGTGCGAGAGGGGCACGGTATGCCTGCATTCGAAGATGACCTGATGACAGTTGGCGAACTTGCGCGCCGCGTGGGCGTGACCGTGCGCACTATCCAGTACTACGACCAAAAGGGTCTGCTGCACCCCAGCTCCAAAAGCGAGCAGAACCAGCGCCTTTACTCGGCTGAAGACGAGGAACGCCTCTACCGTATCCTCACCCTCAAGTTCCTCGGCTTCTCGCTCACGCAGATCAAGGAGACGGAGGGCATCGACGACTGTCAGGAGCTCTCCGGCGCGCTCGACCATCGCATGCGCGAACTGGAGCGCGAGAGCGTGGAGATTTTGCGCAACATCAGCACCGTCAGCAACCTCAAAGAGCACCTGGCCGCAAGCGAGAGCGTGCGGTGGAGCGACTTTGCCCAGGCCATCAGCGAGATGCAAAACCGCGAGGACGTACTGTGGATGGCCATCAACGGGGAGAGCTGCGACGAGAGCAGCGTCCCGGAGCTCACGCGCGAGGAGGTTGGCCGTTGGCACGAGCTCATGGGCGACACCATCGAGGCTATGCACGACGGCGTGCAGCCTGGCGACGAGCGCGGCCGCGAGCTGGCAGTGCGCTTCGAGCGCCTCGGCGGCATGCCCGGCGCCCTGGCCGGCCTCAAGCGCCTTGCCAACCAGCGCACGCAAGGCCCCAAGCAATACGGCCGCGACTTCTACGCAGGCATCCAGCGCAGGACGCTCAGCTTCCTCAAAGACGCGCTCGAGGAACTGCACGAGTAAAAAGCGGCTGCCGATTACCCAGCTGTCTACCACACGGGAGACGTGACACACTTTGTGCCAGTGACATTGTGTATCACGCAGAAAACTCGCGTTAACCTGCGACTCGACGGCGTGACACACATTGTCACTGGCACAAAGTGTGTCACGCGCAAGTACCCCCGACGCAGCCCCCTCTCCCTTCCCCCAAACCAGGTGAAACTTATTGTCACTGACACGTCTGGCGTCACCCACTTGATGTTACCTGCTCGCCATTCGCCCAGCTCAGAGCGTTAATCGGCGGGCCGTAAACGCCCACCGACTTTCTCTCGCACAGCCCTTGCCCATGACGCAGCGTCGCCCGCTAGCATCCTCACTCGGTTTCGAGAGAGGAGAGACGATGATCGTATCGTGGATGACGACCAACAAGTGCAATCTCAAATGCGAGCACTGCTACCAGGACGCGGCGGAGCGCGACAGCCGCGAGCTGACGACAGCCGAGGGCAAGGCGATGATCGAGCAGATCGCGCGCGCCGGCTTCAAGATCATGATCTTCAGCGGCGGCGAGCCGCTCATACGCGACGACATCTTCGAGCTCGTGGCACACGCTGCGTCACAGGGTCTGCGCCCGGTGTTCGGCAGCAACGGCACGCTGATCACCGACGAGGTCGCGCGCAAGCTCAAGGAGGCCGGTGCATGCTCGATGGGAATCAGCATCGACAGCCTCGACGCGGCAAAGCACGACGCCTTCCGCGGCGTTGCGGGTGCCCACGCCGCCACCCTCGCAGGTATCGAGGCCTGCAAGCGCGCGGGGCTTGACTTCCAAATCCACACCACCGTGGTCGACTGGAACCGCGACGAGGTCTGCGCCATCACGGACTTTGCGCAAAGCATCGGCGCGGTCAACCACTCAATCTTCTTCCTCATCCCCGTGGGACGCGGCAAGTACATCGAGGAGACGAGCCTCAAGGTGCTGGAGAACGAGGCGCTGCTCGAGGACATCATGCGCAAGTCCGCGGAAGTCGACATCGACGTCAAGCCCACCTGCGCGCCGCAGTTCACCCGCGTGGCCGCGCAGCTCGGCATCCCCACGCGCTACACGCGCGGCTGCCTCGCGGGCCTCACCTACTGCGTGATTGGCAGCGAGGGCATCGTGCGCCCCTGCGCGTACATGACCGAGGAGGCCGGCGACGTGCGCGAGCAGCCCTTCGACGAGATCTGGGCAAATAGCCCCGTGTTCCAGCGCCTGCGCACGCAGGCCTACGGCGGCAACTGCGGCGAGTGCGATCACAAGGAGCACTGCGGCGGCTGCAGAGCGCGCGCGGCGTACTACCACGACGGCGACATCATGGCCCAAGACGACTACTGCGCCTACGGCCAGAAGCTCGGCTGCAAGGGGGCTTAGGAGAACATCGAACAAAGCAAACGCCCGCTGCATGCGATTGACAAAACCGCTGGTTACGTAGGAGGGATCCTGTCCCTCCCCATAAACCTCACATCAATCAGCATTTCCCTAGGCGATGAACAACAGCCCATCGCTCGTCGACAACGCCGAGACCAGCAAGCAAGAAATTGATGAGAACCAGCGGCTCTGTAATCGGCAGCCGTAACAGCAAGAACGAGCGGTGCCGCGATCGGCAGCGCCGCGCCAACCAAGACAAGGAGAACCACATGAAGAGGATTGCAACGAAGGCCTGCGCGTGCTTGTGCGCGCTGGCCCTGGCGGCAAGCGGCAGTGCGATGGTCGGCTGCTCTGGCGGCTCAAGCTCCGGCAACGACGGCGCGCAGAAGGGAGCGACAAGCCAGGAGGCCGGCTACACCTTTACGGACGACCTGGGCAACCAGGTGACCGTGAGCTCGCACGAGCGCGTCGTCGCGGGCATGGGCAGCTTCGCGAACATCTGGGAGCTGGCCGGCGGCACGCTCATCGGCGCGTCCAGCGATGCGTTTTCCGATTACCACATCAAGTCTGACGCAGAGAAGGTCGGCGATTTCTCCTCCCTCAACGCCGAGTCCATCATCGCCCTCGACCCGGACTTCGTCATCCTGACCGGCGCAAGCTCCGGTCGCGGCGGCGGCGTCGCCCAGACCGACCTCAAAGACACCCTGCAGGCGGCGGGCATCACCGTGGCGTACTTCAGCGTCACCACCTTCGACGACTACCTGCGCATGCTCAAGACCTGCTGCGACATCACCGGCGACACCAAGGCATACGAGGAAAACGGCACCGAGGTCGCCGAGGACATCGACGCCATCAAGAAGAAGGCCGAGGGCAAAAGCGCCGGCAGCGTCGCGGTGCTGACCACGTACTCCGGCGGCACGCGCGTCCAGGCGTCCTCGACGCAGACCGGCACCATGCTCGCCGAGCTCGGCGCGAGCAACATCACGGACGCCGACAAGAGCCTGCTGTCCGACTACAGCCTGGAGTCCCTGGTCAAGGCCGACCCCGGCTTCATCTTCCTGCTGCCGATGGGCGACTCCGACGAGGCAGCGCAAAAGGCCCTCAAGGACCAGACCACGTCCAACCCCGCGTGGAAGGAGCTCACCGCCGTCAAGAAGGGCCGCGTCATCACGCTCGACCCCAAGCTCTTCCTCTACAAGCCCAACAACAACTGGGATGACGCGTACGAGGAGCTATACGAGGCGCTGTACGAGACGCCGCGCAAGCAGAAATAGCAGCTGCATTGAAAGAAACGCAAACGACAAGCACCCATGCCGAGCACAGGCGCAGATGCGGCTTGCGGGCGGGCAGCAGACGCTTCGCGGTGGCCATGCTTGCTGCAGCGGTACTGCTTGCCTGCACCGCGGTGCTCGGCATCGTCGTCGGGTCGACCTCCGTCGGCGTGGCGGACGTGCTCGCGCTCGTCTTTGGCGCAGATGCCGACCAGACAGCCGCAAACGTCATCTTGAACGTCCGCCTGCCGCGCGTGCTCGCTGCGCTTTTGGCCGGCGCCGCGCTGGCACAGGCGGGCGCGCTCATCCAGGCGGCGCTCGACAACCCCATGGCCAGCCCCAACGTCATCGGCGTGAACGCGGGCTCGGGCTTCTTCGTGCTGCTGGTGGCGTGCCTGTTTCCCCATGCCCTTGGGCTTGCGCCCGTGGCGGCCTTTGCCGGCGCGCTGTGCGTAGCGGGGCTCATCTTTGCCGTGGCGGGCCTTGGGGGCTCGTCGCGCCTCACCGTCGTGCTCGCCGGCATGGCGTTCACGGCGATCTTCACCGCCGGCATGAACACGATCCTCATCGTGAACCCGGACGCCTACGTG
>CAKUES010000013.1 GCA_934646835.1 uncultured Coriobacteriales bacterium | reverse complement strand
GATCGCGCTGATTCACTGCAGCAAGATGATGGAGGACCGGGAGGTCAGATGCCAGTTGCGGATTATTGAGCGCTTACTTTCTCACGGCCATGATACGAAGGGGGGGGGGCGAGAAATGGAAGCCCCATGTGTCCCAAATCAGGGGGTGAATTTGGGACATGTGTCCCAATCGTGTCGGTATTGGTTGCAGTTATGTCGGATTGTGAGTGGTTTGTAGCCAATGTGTACCAGTGACAAAGTGACCAACATAGAGGGGGCTCGGTGTCACCACGGATGCGGATTATGAAGATCAACGTTTTCGTCATCCTGAGCAAAGGTCGAAGGCCGGAGTCGAAGGATCTAGACGCAGCTCAACGTTGAGTCGCATCTAGATCCTTCGACTACGGCCTTCGGCCTTCGCTCAGGATGACGATACGCGTATCCACTGTGTGACAGTGACACGATAAGGACTGAAAGCTGGTGCCTTGCCATCCCAAACGGAGTACATAGAAAAAGGGCGGTGCGCTTTGCACGCACCGCCCTCCGGGAGAACTTCCCTAACGCTGGTTCCCAGCGTTCTCGCTTGACCAGCTAACGTCTAGATGGAAACGATTCCGGCGTTACCCGTCAAGTCGCAGACCTTCTTGCCGAGGTAGACCTTCTTGAACCACTTGGAGGTCTGGGGTCCCATGCTCGAGACCTTGACGGTCTTCTTGCCGTAGGACTTGCCATCGACCGTGACGTTTACGGTGTGCCTGACGTTCTTCACGGTCTTGACATACCAGGTGTTGTACATCCAGATGTCCGCGTAGAGCTTGTTGCCCTTGTAGTAGACCTTGATGGCGCGACCGCCTGCACCCTGACCCCAATAAGAGTCGTTGAGGGAGGGTTTCATAGTGCTCTTCCAGACGTTGGCCTTGGCCTTGCTGGCCTTCGTGGTCATGGGGACAGCTTCGCTATTACCGTTGAGAGTTGCCACGGCCTTGTACTTGGCCTTTGCGGCACCCTTGCCCTTGACGACGACCTTGTACAGCTTGGGAGAGGTGGGCTTGATGGTCTTGATCTTCTTGGACCCCGAGTAAAGGGCGATAGTCGACTTGCCTACAGAGAACTCAGTCGGGTCAATGTAAACCCAAGCCTGGTTGTCACTAATCTTGGTAACCTTGACGGAGTATGGAGCATAGGACGGGCCCTTGATGTTCCAGGTATAGAGAACGCTGTACAGTCCGCGGTAATCGGAGACGGCGACGATCTCGTACTTGGTATTCACGCCAAAGGCGAACTTCTCATCAGTAATGTTCAGCTCTGCCTTATAACGATAATCAAGTTCTGACGATGCAATGCAAGTGCGCTCGCCGGTCTTCCCGTCAGTGCGCCAGCACTGAAGGTAGTCAGGGATTGGGTCAAGCGGCATAAAATCGGCGTAGGCGTACGCAGTGAAAGGAGTCGATTTCTCGTTATACCGCCAAGTCTTGTAGTGATCCGGTAGATCATATTGATGAGAGAACTCATACTTGCCGTCAGGAACGACATTGGACTCAACTACATCAACGCGGCCGTTGTTGTCGACGATGACATTGTCAACGGTGCCGTTGTTGGTAAGGGTGTCACCAAAAGCCTGTTGTACACCAGGTGCGGCCATAGTGGCCATAGCTGTGGCACACAGAATCGACGCCGACCAAATCCAAAGCTTCTTAAAGGACATAACTCTCTGGCTCATAACCGCCTCCTTCTCCCGGTGGAGCGCGCATCCAACGTGCGCGATCCATTTCTCACGGCCATGATACGAAGGGGGGGGGCGAGAAATGGAAGCCCCATGTGTCCCAAATCAGGGGGTGAATTTGGGACACATGTCCCAATCGTGTCGGGACTGGTTGCAGTTATGTCAGAATGTGAGCGGTTTGCCTCAATTGTCGGCGACATGCATCAACGTCATCCTGAGCGGAGCGCCGCAGGCGCGTAGTCGAAGGATCTAAACGCGAGTTAACGTTGAGCTGCGTTTAGATCCTTCGACTACGCGCCTGCGGCGCTCCGCTCAGGATGACGAAACCAGAACCTCGTCTTCAAAACGAAAAAAGACCCTGCCACCGGCATTGCCGGCGACAGGGTCTTCTCAATCTCAATCGTCACGCATGTGAGTCGATCGAAGATCATGCAGCCTTGCGGCTACTAAGCTGCTTACAGCTTGATCTCGATGTCGACGCCTGCGGGGAGGTCGAGACGCATCAGGGAGTCCACGGTGTTGGGCGTGGGGTCCAGGATGTCGATCAGGCGCTTGTGGGTGCGCATCTCGAACTGCTCGCGAGAGTCCTTGTTGACATGGGGACCCTTGATGACGGTGTAGAGGTTACGCTCGGTCGGCAGGGGGATGGGGCCGCTGACACGGGCGCCGGTCTTCTGGGCAGTGTCGACGATGAGCTTGGTGGACTGGTCCACGATCTCATGGTCATAGCCCTTCAGGCGGATGCGAATCTTCTGATTAGGCATCGTAATTCCTTCCTAAATTCAAAGCCCGTGGCTAGTTGCCGGACTTAGCGATGATCTCTTCGGCGACGTTCTTGGGGACGGGATCGTACTGAGCAAACTGCATGGTGTAGCTTGCGCGACCCTGAGTGCTGGAACGGAGGTCGGTTGCGTAACCGAACATCTCGGACAGCGGAACGTTAGCCTTGATGGCGATGGCTGCGCCACGCTCCTCCTGGCCCTGGATCATGCCACGGCGGGAGCTGATGCCGCCCATGACGTCACCCATGTACTCGGACGGAGTCTCGACCTCAACGGCCATCATAGGCTCGAGGAGGACGGGGTCGGACTTGCGCATGGCCTCCTTGATAGCGAGGGAGCCAGCAACCTTGAAGGCAGCCTCGGAGGAGTCGACATCGTGGTAGGAACCGTCGATGAGCTCGACGCGGACGTCCAGAGTCGGGTAACCAGCGATAACGCCGTTCTCGAGAGCCTCCTCGATACCCTTGCCAACGCTGGGGATGTACTCCTTGGGGATGACACCGCCGACGATCTTGTTCTCGAAGACAAAACCGCTGCCGGGCTCGCCGGGGTACATGTTGATGACCGCATCGCCGTACTGGCCGCGACCACCGGACTGGCGCTTGAACAGGCCGCGGGCGTTGAGGACCTCGTGACCCGGCTTCTCGCGGTAAGCAACGCGAGGAGCGCCGGTGTTGCAGTCGACCTTGAACTCGCGCTTGAGGCGGTCGATGATGATCTCGAGGTGCAGCTCGCCCATGCCGGCGATGATGGTCTGACCGGTCTCCTCGTCAGTGTGGACGCGGAAGGTCGGGTCCTCCTCAGCCAGGCGTGCCAGAGCGACGGACATCTTGTCCTGCTCCTGCTTGGTCTTAGGCTCGACAGCGATGTCGATAACGGGCTCGGCGAACTCGATGGACTCGAGGATGATGGGGTTAGCCTCATCGCACAGGGTCTCACCGGTGGTGGTGTTCTTCAGACCAACAGCTGCGCAGATGTCGCCTGCGGAGATGTAGTCGATGTCATGCTGCTCGTTGGAGTGCATCTCGAGCAGACGGCCGATGCGCTCCTTCTTGCCGTTGACGGAGTTGAGCACGTAAGAGCCCGCGTCCAGACGGCCGGAGTAGCAGCGCAGGTAGGTCAGCTTGCCGACGAAGGGGTCGGTCATGATCTTGAAGGCCAGAGCGGAGAAGGGAGCCTTGTTGTCGGGCTCGCGGGACTCCTCCTCGTCGGTGTCCGGGTTGGTACCGACGATAGCCTCGACGTCGAGCGGGGAGGGCAGGTAGTCGACGACGCCGTCGAGCAGCTCCTGAACGCCCTTGTTCTTGTAAGAAGAACCGACGAAGACGAGGTTGAGCTCGCAGGCGAGAACGCCCTTACGCAGAGCAGCCTTGACCTGGTCGACGGTGACCTCCTCCTCCATGAGGATGAGCTCCATGAGCTCCTCATCGAAGTCAGCGGCAGCATCGAGAAGTGCCTGGTGCATCTCCTCTGCCTTGGCAGCGAACTCCTCGGGGATGGTGTCGAGCTTCTCGGGGTAGGTCATGCCCTTGTCATCGGCCTTGAAGTCCCATGCCTCCATGGTGACCAGGTCGACGAGACCCCAGAAGTGATCCTCCTCGCCCATGGGGAGCTGAGCGGCGATAGCGTTTGCGCCCAGACGATCCTTCATGGTCTGGATTGCGTGCTCGAAGTCTGCACCAACGCGGTCGTACTTGTTGATGTAGGCGATAGTCGGGACGTTGTAGCGACGAGCCTGACGCCAAACGGTCTCGGACTGGGGCTGAACGCCTGCAACAGCGTCGAAAACGGCGACGGTACCATCGAGAACGCGCAGGGAGCGCTCGACCTCAGAGGTGAAGTCGACGTGACCCGGGGTGTCGATGATCTGGATCTTGTAGACGTGACCGTTCTCTGCACCGGAGGGGTACTTCCAGAAGCAAGTGGTAGCTGCGGAGGTAATGGTAACGCCGCGCTCCTGCTCCTGAATCATCCAGTCCATGGTAGCTGCGCCCTCGTGAACCTCACCGATCTTGTGGGTCTTGCCGGTGTAGTAGAGGATGCGCTCGGTAGTGGTGGTCTTACCGGCATCGATGTGGGCCATGATGCCGATATTGCGGGTGTCCTGCAGAGCAATCTTCTTCTTTGCCATCTCTCATCGACCCCTAGAAGCGGTAGTGAGAGAACGCACGGTTGGACTCTGCCATCTTGAAGACGTCCTCACGCTTCTTGACGGATGCACCGGTGCCGTTGGCAGCGTCCATGATCTCTGCTGCCAGGCGCTCTGCCATGGAGCGCTCCTTGCGGGCACGGGAGAAGTTGACCATCCAGCGGATAGCCAGAGTGGTGGAACGACGGCTGTTGACGTCGGTCGGGACCTGGTAGGTAGCGCCACCAACGCGCTTGGGCTTGACCTCGACGGTCGGGCGAACGTTCTCCATGGCCTTCTTGAACACAGAGAGAGCGTCCTCGCCGGTCTTCTCGGCGACGATGTCGAAGGCACCGTAGACGATGCGCTCTGCGGTGGACTTCTTGCCGTCCAGCAGGACCTTGTTGATCAGCTGGGTGACGAGGCGGTTGTTGTAGACAGCGTCCGGCTGAACCTCGCGACGGACTGCAGCATTACGACGGGGCATGTTCTAGATACCTCCCTTACTTCTTATCCTTGGGGCGCTTTGCGCCATAACGGGAACGGGCCTGTGCGCGGTTTGCGACAGCAGCTGCGTCGAGCGTACCGCGGATGATCTTGTAGCGGACACCAGGAAGGTCCTTGGTACGACCGCCACGGAGCAGAACCATGGAGTGCTCCTGGAGGTTGTGACCCTCACCGGGGATGTAAGCGGTGACTTCCATGCCGTTGACGAGACGGACACGAGCAACCTTACGAAGAGCGGAGTTAGGCTTCTTGGGGGTTGCAGTGTAAACACGAGTGCAAACGCCGCGCTTCTGCGGGTTGCCCTTCAGCGCGGGGGACTTAGACTGATCCACAGCGCGCTTGCGGCCCTTGCGGACCAGCTGGTTAATGGTAGGCAATTTGTTCTCCTTACTTGCTACCTTCTTACAAATACTCCCCTTCTCTCTGGAAGAGGGCTCACGAATGCCTGTCAGGTTCCATCTGGTCGCAGACGCGTTCTTCGACCATATAGAGCCCGACAGCAGCACGTATCGTGGGCATAGCTGTCTTCAGACCTGAAGACGCGATTTGGTAGATTACGCCCCTCAAGCAAACTCGTCAAACGCCACGCCCCCGGGTGTGTCCCTCCCCTATTATGCCCTTGAGCTGGGACGATGCTATATTTTGGCATTAATTATCAAAAATCTGAGAATTTTTCGGAATGCGTTGGTTTTCCGTGACCGGAGCCTACGCAGCAGCTCTCGCATTGCATCCCCCACCTTTTGTACCAGTGACATTTAGTGTCACGATCGCAGCTGCATAAGTGCGGTCGATTTCGGCAACCCTCTCATACTTTCAACCGCACTTAGCTGCAATTTGGCCCCATTCGACCGCACTTAAGGCGACTGCGCTCCTCAATCAACCGCACTTATCGCGCCATCCAAAACAGCGAGCCCCGCCGGCTCGTGCCAGCGGGGCTCGCGGGTAGTGCTATGTGTTCATCCGAGCGTCGAGAGGATTACTCCTCGTCGTCGAGGTCGGAGTCAGCGCCCTCGGTCATGCCAAAGCCTGCGCCGAGCAGCTCCTCGAGCATGGCGTCGTCCTCAGCGGAACGAGGCTTGATCACAGAACCGCCGATCATGTCGTCGGGGTCTGCGGAGTAGCTCTTGGGCACGTCTGCGCCGGCGTACTTGGCATCCTCCGGGGAGAAGAGCATCTCGAGCAGCTGGGCTGCGTCGGGCTCCTCCGCGGACTGCTGGTCCTCGAGCAGGTAGGAGAGCTCACGCTCCTCTAGGCCTGCCTTAAGCTCCTCGATGGCCTTCACGCCGATGCCCTCGATGCGGAACAGCTCGTCTTCGGTCCTGCCGACGAGGTCGCCGACAGTCTCGATGCCAGCCTCGCTGAACTTGTTAGCCCAGCGCTGGGAGACACCCAGGTCGTCGAAGAGGTAGAGCTTTGCAACCTCGGGGGCCAGGGTGCGGCCGCCAAAGCTTGCGCCGGCTGCGTAGCCCATGCCCGGGGTACCCAGGTAGCTCTCGCCGTCGACGGACCACTCCTGCGGCTGAGGCAGCAGGGACTCGGTCTCGCGCAGCTCCTCCGGCGCCCAGTCGGGCAAAGACTCGGTGACGCCACCGGTGCGGTCGATCTTCTCGCCCTTGTAGGTGAGCTGCAGGTCGCGGTAGCGCTTGAGGCCCGTGCCTGCAGGGATCGGCTTACCGATGATGACGTTCTCCTTGAGGCCGACGAGGTCGTCGTGCTTGCCCTCGATCGCGGCATCCGTGAGGACCTTGGTGGTCTCCTGGAAGGATGCAGCGGACAGGAAGGAGTCGGTCGCCAAGGAGGCCTTGGTAATACCGAGGATGAGCGGGGTGGCGGTCGGCGCGGCGCCGTCCTCCATCACGATGCGCTCGCACTCCTCCTCGAACTCGTAGCGGTTGACCTGAGCGCCCGGCAGGTAGTCGGAGTCGCCCGGATCGAGAACCGTCATCTTGCGCAGCATCTGACGTGCGATGACCTCGATGTGCTTATCGTTGATGTCAACGCCCTGGCTGGTGTAGACGTCCTGAACCTGCTCAACGATGTAGCGCAGGGTCGTGTTGACGTCGGTCAGACGGAGCAGGTCATGCGGGTTGACGGAGCCGCGGGTCAGCTGCTGGCCAACCTCGACCTGGCACATATCGGAGATGCCGGGCATCAGCTGGATGCGAGCAGAGGTGGTGTACTCCACGACCTCGCCGTCCTCGTTGTTGATGGACAGGATGCGGGAGTCCTTGTCGCCGCTGATCTGCAGCGTGCCGGAGATCTCTGCCAGGACAGCCTCGCCCTTGGGCTTGCGGGCCTCGAAGAGCTCGGTGACGCGGGGCAGACCGCCGGTAATATCGCCGCCGGCGACGCCGCCGGTGTGGAAGGTACGCATGGTCAGCTGGGTACCGGGCTCACCAATGGACTGAGCAGCGATAATGCCGACTGCAGTGCCGAGGTTGACCGGACGGCCAGCGGCCAGGTCGTAGCCGTAGCACTTCTGGCAGATGCCCTGGTGGCTGTGACAGGTCATGACCGTACGAATCTTGATGGACTCGATACCGGCCTCCTTGAAGGCGGCCAGGGTAGCGGCACCGGTGATGTACTCGTTGGCCTCGAGCAGGATCTCGCCGTCAGCGGAGACGACGTCGTCTGCAACGACACGGCCCACCAGGTTGAGGTCGACCTCGCCCTTGGCGTTGAGCAGCTTGTAGTCGATGCCGTCGGTCGTGCCGCAGTCCTCTTCGTGGATGATGACATCCTGGGCAACGTCGACCAGACGACGGGTCAGGTAACCGGAGTCTGCAGTACGCAGTGCGGTATCGGCCAGACCCTTACGAGCGCCGTGCGTGGAGACGAAGTACTCCAGAACGGTCAGGCCCTCGCGGAAGTTCGCCTTAATCGGGTGGTCGATGGTCTCACCACGAGGGTCAGCCATCAGGCCGCGCATACCGGCGAGCTGACGAATCTGCTTGATATTACCTCGAGCACCGGAGAACGCCATCATGTAGATGGGGTTGAAGCGGTCGAAGTTGTCGGCCATTGCCTCGCCGACGGCCTCGTTTGCCTCGTTCCAGACGCCGATGACCTGGCGCTTGCGCTCCTCGGCGGAGGAGAAGCCCATCTCGTACTCTTCCTGGATCTCTGCGACGCGCTCGTCTGCGTCTGCCAGGATCTGCTCCTTCTGGGGCGGGATCGTAGCGTCGTAGACGGAAACGGTGATGCCTGCACGGGTCGCATAGTGGAAGCCCGTGGCCTTCAGGCCGTCGAGGATACGGCACAGCTCCGGCGTGGGGTACAGGTTGGAGCAGTCCTCGACGAGGCGGCTGATCTCCTTCTTGTTCATGCCGTAGTTAATGTAGTCGTGCTCCTTGGGCAGGATCGCGTTGAAGATGATGCGGCCGATGGTGGTCTCGATACGCTCGCCGGCCTTGTACTCCACAACCTCGTTGTAGGCGCTCAGGACACGGGTGTCGTACTTGAGGCGAACCTGGATCTTTGCCTGCAGGTCAACGTCAGCGCGTGCATCGTAGGCGTTTTGCGCATCCTTGAAGTCCATGAAGACGCGGCCCTCGCCGGGGAAGCCATCGCGGGCTGCGGTGAGGTAGTACAGACCGATGATCATATCCTGGGTAGGAACGGCCAGCGGCTTGCCGTGTGCAGGGGACTTGACGTTGTTGGCGGACAGCATCAGGACACGTGCCTCTGCCTGCGCCTCGGCGCCCAGGGGAACGTGAACTGCCATCTGGTCGCCGTCGAAGTCGGCGTTGAATGCGGTGCAGACCAGCGGGTGCAGGCGGATAGCCTTACCCTCGACCAGGACAGGCTCGAAGGCCTGGATGCCCAGACGGTGCAGGGTCGGTGCGCGGTTGAGCAGGACGGGGTGATCGCGAATGACCTCTTCCAGGACGTCCCACACGACGTATGCGCCGCGGTCGACCATGCGCTTGGCTGCCTTGACGTTGGCGGCGTGCTCGAGCTCGACCAGACGCTTCATGACGAAGGGCTTGAACAGCTCGAGAGCCATCTGCTTGGGCAGACCGCACTGGTGGATCTTGAGGGTAGGACCGACGACGATAACGGAACGACCGGAGTAGTCGACACGCTTGCCGAGGAGGTTCTGGCGGAAGCGGCCCTGCTTGCCCTTGAGCATGTCTGCGATGGACTTCAGGGGGCGGTTGCCGGGGCCCACGACAGGGCGACCGCGGCGGCCGTTGTCGAACAGAGCGTCGACGGCCTCCTGCAGCATGCGCTTCTCGTTATTGACGATGATGTCCGGTGCAGCCTGGTCGAGCAGCTTCTTGAGGCGGTTGTTGCGGTTGATGACTCGACGATACAGATCGTTGAGGTCGGAGGTCGCAAAACGGCCACCGTCGAGCTGGACCATGGGGCGCAGGTCGGGCGGGATGACGGGGATGACGTCCAGGATCATGTCGTGCGGCTTGTTGTCAGAGCGGACGAAGGCCTCGACGACCTTCAGGCGCTTGATGGCCTTGGCACGGCGCTGGCCCTTGCCGGTCTTGATGGTCTCGCGCAGCTCTGCTGCAGTGGCCTCCAGGTCGACTGCGTCGAGCAGGTCGCGGACAGCCTCTGCACCCATGCCACCGCGGAAGTAGTCGCGGTAGTTGGCGCGGATCTCGCGGTACAGGATCTCATCCTGGATGAGCATCTTGGGTTCGAACTTCATGAAGGTGTCGAGGGCCTCCTGGCGGAGCTCCTTCTTCTCGGCAAACTCTTCGATGATGTCGTTGATCTCTTCCTCGACTTCCTCGGGGGTGAGACCCTCGCCCTCGGCGTTGACAAGCTCGCCATTCTCGTCGACGTAGTCGGCCGCCTCGCGGCGAACCTCGTCGATGTACTTCTCGCGCTCGACGTCGAGCTCGACGAGGGACTGCTCGAGCTCCTCGCGCAGCTCGTCAGCGTCCTCCTGACGGGCCTCGTCGTCAACCCAGGTGATGATGTTGCTGGCGAAGTACAGAACCTTCTCCAGGTCCTTGGGGCTGATGTCGAGCAGGTAGCCCAGACGGGAGGGAGAGCCCTTGAAGTACCAGATATGGCTGACGGGCGTTGCCAGCTCGATGTGGCCCATGCGCTCGCGGCGAACCTTGGCGCGGGTCACCTCGACGCCGCAGCGCTCGCAGGTGATGTCCTTGAAGCGAATGCGCTTGTACTTGCCGCAGGCGCACTCCCAGTCCTTGGTGGGGCCGAAGATCTTCTCGCAGAACAAGCCGTCCTTCTCGGGCTTGAGGGTGCGGTAGTTGATGGTCTCCGGCTTCTTGACCTCACCGTAAGACCAGGAACGAATCTTCTCGGCACTAGCAAGGCCGATGTGGAACTGATCGAAGTTATTGACATCAAACTCGGTCATTCTTTATTCCTCCTCCTCATCGGTGTTGCTTGTGGTTTCTTCACTTACTTCTTCCTCGAGATCTGCAATGCCACTGGCCAGCAGGTCGAGTGCGTCGACCTCCTCGGCGGTCTCCTCTTCTGCGGGAGCCATGCCGAGCAAGGTCTCTTCTTCCTCGGGCTGCTCGTCCTTCTTGCCCTTGGACTCGCCAGTCAAGCTGACGTCGAGGCACAGAGACTTCATTTCCTTGACGAGAACCTTGAAGGACTCGGGGATCTCTGCGGGCGGGATGTTCTCGCCCTTGACGATTGCCTCGTAGGTCTTGACGCGGCCGGCGGTGTCGTCGGACTTGACCGTCAAGATCTCCTGCAAAACGTTGGATGCGCCGTAGGAGTACAGCGCCCAAACCTCCATCTCACCAAAGCGCTGGCCGCCGAACTGGGCCTTGCCGCCGAGCGGCTGCTGGGTGATGAGGCTGTAAGGACCAGTCGAGCGAGCGTGGATCTTGTCGTCGACCATATGGGACAGCTTCAGGATGTAGGTCTGGCCAACGGTAATCTGCTCGCGGAACTTCTCGCCGGTGCGACCGTCGAAGAGCTCGGTCTTGCCGGTGGCGCTCAGCTGCGGGACGAAGGCCTCGTGGACCTTGTCACCCAGATGTGCCTTGACCTTGTTCATGCGGTTCTCGTTGGCCTTCAAGATGGCCTCGGAGATCTCGTCCTCGTGCGCACCGTCGAAGATAGGCGTTGCGACGAAGAACGGGCCGTCAACGGGCTCGTCGGTGCCCTCCTCGTTCCAGCCGTTGAGTGCGGCCCAGCCAAGGTGGTTCTCCATCAGCTGGCCGACGTTCATACGAGAAGGAACACCCAGGGGGTTCAAGATGACGTCGATGGGCGTGCCGTCTGCCATGAAGGGCATGTCCTCGACCGGCAGGATACGGGAGATAACACCCTTGTTACCGTGGCGGCCGGACAGCTTGTCGCCCTGCTGGATCTTGCGCTTCTGTGCGACGAAGACGCGAACCAGCTCGTTGACGCCGGGAGGCAGCTCTGCGCCGGCAGCGCGGGAGAACTGGTGGACGGCGATGACGCGGCCACCGGAGCCATGGGGCACCTTGAGGGAGGTGTCGCGGACCTCACGGGCCTTCTCGCCGAAGATGGCGCGCAGCAGGCGCTCCTCTGCGGTGAGCTCGGTCTCTCCCTTGGGCGTGACCTTGCCGACGAGGACGTCGCCGGGATGGACCTCAGCGCCGATGCGGATGATGCCGTCGACGTCGAGGTTGGCCAGCATCTCCTCGGAGATGTTGGGGATCTCGCGGGTGATCTCCTCGGGGCCGAGCTTGGTGTCGCGTGCGTCCAGCTCGTACTCGGAGATGTGGATGGAGGTCAGCAGGTCCTCGGAGACAACGCGCTCGGAGACGATGATAGCGTCCTCGTAGTTGAAGCCTTCCCAGGGCATGTAGGCGACCATGAGGTTCTGGCCCAGTGCCAGCTCTGCGTGGTCCGTGGAGGGACCGTCAGCCAGGCAGTCGCCTGCAGCGACCTCGTCGCCAAAGCGGACCAGCGGCTTCATGTTGATGCAGCCGCCCTGGTTGGAGCGCTGGAACTTGGACAGGCGGTACTTGTCGACCGTGCCGTTGTTGTTGGTGATCTCGATGCGCTTTGCGTCGACGTAGGTGACGGTGCCGCTGTTGATGGCCAGGGGCAGCTCACCGGAGTCGATGGCGATGCGGTGCTCGATGCCGGTACCGACCAGAGGAGCGGTGGGGCGGAGCAGGGGCACAGCCTGGCGCTGCATGTTGGAGCCCATGAGCGCGCGGTTAGCGTCGTCGTGCTCAAGGAAGGGGATCAGCGCGGTAGCGACGGAGTTCATCTGACGCGGGGAGACGTCCATGTAGTTGACGTGGGAGGGCGGAACATCGTCCGGGTCGCCGAAGATACCATCTGCGTTCTTGGTACGGCAGAGGATGGTCTTGGAGGGAACGAAGACACCGTCGACCGTGACGCCGAACTCGCGGGTCTCGGGGTCGAAGGACTCGTTCGCCTGGGCGATGGTGTAGTTCTCCTCCTCGTCAGCGGTGAGGTACTCGACCTCGTCGGTGACCTTGCCATCGACGACCTTGCGGTACGGGGTCTCGATGAAGCCGAAGGGGTTCACGCGGCCATAGGTAGCCAGAGAGCCGATAAGGCCGATGTTGGGGCCTTCAGGGGTCTCGATGGGGCACATACGGCCGTAGTGGGAGGTATGGACGTCGCGGACCTCGAAGCCTGCGCGCTCACGGGACAGACCGCCAGGACCCAGTGCGGACAGACGGCGCTTGTGGGTAATACCAGCAGCGGGGTTGGTCTGGTCCATGAACTGGGACAGCTGGGAGCTGCCAAAGAACTCCTTGATGGACGCCACGATCGGGCGGATGTTGATGAGTGCCTGCGGGCTGATGTCGTCCGGGTCGATGGTGGACATGCGCTCGCGGACGACGCGCTCCATACGGCTGATGCCGATGCGGAACTGGTTCTGAATCAGCTCGCCAACCGTGCGGATGCGGCGGTTGCCAAAGTGGTCGATATCGTCGGTCTGGTAGCCCTCGGCACCGTCATGAAGCTTCATGATGTACTTCATGGAGCTGACGATGTCCTCCACAGTGAGGGTGGACTCGTCGCCGGCGAGGTCGAGACCGAGCTTCTTATTGATCTTGTAGCGGCCAACGCGTGCGAGATCGTAGCGCTGGGGGTTGAAGAACAGGCCCTCGAGCAGGTTGCGTGCGCTCTCGACCGTGGGCGGCTCGCCCGGACGGAGGCGCTTGTACAGCTCGATCAGAGCCTCCTCGCGGTTGGAGGCGACGTCCTTTGCCAGGGTGTGCTGGAGCATCTCGGACTCGCCGAGGAGCTCAACGATCTCCTGGTTGGTCTCGGCGATGCCGAAGGCGCGGAGGAGAAGGGTGGCGGGCTGCTTGCGTTTGCGATCGATACGCAGGGAGAGCACGTCGCGCTTGTCGGTCTCGAACTCGAGCCATGCGCCGCGTGCGGGGATCACCTTTGCGTTGTAGAGCACCTTGTCGCTAGTCTTGTCGCGCTCGGCGGAGAAGTACACACCGGGGGAGCGGACCAGCTGGGAGACAACGACACGCTCGGTGCCGTTGATGATGAAGGTACCGCGGTTGGTCATCAGCGGGAAGTCGCCCATGAACACGTTGGATTCCTGCATCTCACCGGTCTCCTTGTTGATGAAGCGGATATCAACAAAGAGGGGTGCCTGGTAAGAGATGTCGCGCCTCTTGCACTCCTCGACGGAATGCTTCGGGTCGCCGAACTCGTGGTCGCCGAACTCAACGCACAGGGTGTGGGCGTTGTTCTCGATCGGGGACATGTCCTTGAAGGTCTCCGCCAAACCCTCGCTCATGAAGCGCTTGAACGAGTCGGTCTGGATGGAGATCAGGTTGGGGATGTCCATGACCTCGGGGATCTTCGCGAAGCTCTTGCGATCGCGATAGACGTTGGTCTTTGCCACCTACTGTCCTCCTTTTCGAATTGCAAGAAAATAGGCCTTCTGGCACACTTTTGCACCATAAGGACCTAGACAATATTGCTTTGTAAGGAGACAGTCAAGAAAAACTTTGCCCAACGGGCATTCCTCGAGATGTTCGTCGGCGAACGGTTCAAATTTATCGGCAATGCTCAAACGAGACTACCTGTCAAGAAGATAATTTGGAAGCTTCATTCTGCGATACGGTTGAGGGGCTCGTGGGTACTGAGAAAATCAAAGTCCCTCGGAAAATGTGGGAGTGATGCACGAAAGTCCCTCGGAAAATGTGGGAGACGCTACGCCGAGACTGCGCTCTGGAGACTATTTCGTTGTAGTGGTCTTGGCGGTGCTCCAGGAGCCGTAGAGCTTGGTGCCGGTGGTCTTGAGGCGCCAAGCACGGACCTGGACGGTGTAGGATTTGCCGCGCTTGAGGCCCTTGACCTTGGACTCGTCGACAAGGGAGTCGTTAACGAGCTTGGTCTTCCGGGCCGATTTACCCTTCTGGCGATAGCGGACCTGATAGCCGCCCACACCGTCGAGCGCAGCCCAGCTGAGGCTGATCGACGTGTTCTTGGCTTTGATCTTGAGGCCTTTGACCTTGGCGGGCTTAGTGGAGATGATGTCTTGCGGCTGAGGATCCGCGATGGGCTGCACCCCGGCGCTTGTCGCAAGCTTTTGGACGTAGCCCAACGCTGCTGCGGCGTCGATAGCACCGGCGCTTCCAGAGCGCACTCCCCCGCTCAAGATGCTCTTGAGCTCGTCATCGTAGGTGGAGCCTACCTTGCGTGCTGTCTTCTTGATCGCCTTGACCGCATCGACAGGCTTCAGATCAGGATAGGTCGCCCACATCAAGGCGAGCACGCCGGACACAATCGGCGCCGCCATCGAAGTGCCCTCCATGAAACCGTAGGACGCACCCTTCCTGTAAACGTAGAGGTCCTCGTCGCCCATATCGCGTGCGTCCTTCGCGTAACCATCGGAATACGTCGACAGAATCGCCTCGCCAGGAGCGCTGATGTCCTTGTAGCGATTGAAATCCGACCACGTAGAGTTCGTGCCGTAGGCCGTGAGAGAGGTGACGGAGACGCACTCGGACCAATCCGCCGGCACGCACTTACGCGTCTGAGCGACGCCGTTGATGCCGTTGCCGCCGGCGCAAACAGATACAATGCCGTGTTGCTTGTACATGTGCGTGATGCACTTGTGGAGCATGTCGTCCATCGTGCTGTGCTCGTATGAGCCCAGGCTCATGTTCATGACGTGGAGATTGGCGAGCTGACCGCTCTCGATGAGACCGTCGAGGTACGTGATGCCGGCGATGCACTGCAGCGTCGTCGAAGTGTGATTCTCGAAGACGCGGATAGGCAGGACAGTTGCGTTATAGCTCGCCCCGATGATGCCGATTGCGTTGTTGGCCGTGGCAGAGAGTATGCCTGCGACATGCGTGCCGTGGCCGTCCTCATCCTTCATGCTGCCGACATTCACCCGACCGTCCGAGGTCACCGTCGCCATATGCGCGCGGTCGATGTTGTCTTGAAGGTCCTCGTGGGAGAGCTGCACGCCGGTATCGAGCACGGCAACCGTCGTGGAGTTGTTCGACTTGGCGAGCTTCCATGCGGCGCCCACGTCGGCGCCGTATACGGTTTCACCGCCGATCACGGACTCATCGCCGAGGTAGTACTGACCGGCAAGCAGCTTGTCATTGGCAGTGGCGGCACCCTCGCCAGCAGCAGAGTCCGGGACCGTGTCCATCAGCCGGTAGATGTAGTTGGGCTGCGCCGCAGTGACCATGTTGTCAGCCTTGGCGTCCTCGAGCGCATCGGCCACGCTTTGGCCGTCGCTAAGCTCAACCGATTGCGGCTGGTCCTGCCCGCTGTAGGTGACAAGCACCTCGCCGGTAGTGTAGTCCTCCCCCGCCTCAAGCTCGCCGAGGCCATCAATCGCCTCCTGGATGACGGCGTCGTTTGCCGCATGCTCGGCAGCGGTTGCGCTCTCACCCGCAAAAGCGACAGCGGGCGTCATGCAGTAAACGAGTGACGTCGCAGCGAGAACGGAAACAATCTTAGAGAGGCAACGACGCAAGGGGCAGTCCAATCTCATGGGAATAGTGCACCAATGGTACCGCGCATAGGTTAAGGGGTGCTGAAATCGCAGCAGATGACTCATGCGCAGCGCTCTTGCCGCGAGTGCACGTCACTCGCGGTCCTTACAGCAGATGCGTCCTCACCGGACCGATGACGCCGCTATCGATACGCAGGGTGCAGCACTGGCGCACGCTGCCGCCACGAGGGCGGGTGGTCGACCCAGGATTGATAATGCGGCAAGCGCCGACGACGATGTCGCGCGGCACATGGGTATGCCCATGTACGACGAGCTGGTACTCCCCCGTCCGCGCCAGCGCGATGGCATCTTCCGGGTAATGTGTCACGGCGATGTTGGCACCGCCGATAATCGGATGAATCTCATGGCGCACGAAGCTGCCGTAATCCCGCCAATCGTTGTTGCCCAGGCAGGCAAAGGTCGGCGCTATCGCCTCGAGCTCCCACAACACGCTCTCGCGGCCGATGTCGCCGGCATGGATGATGTAGTCCACCCCGTCAAATGCCTCAAAAACGCCTTCTGGCAGCGTGCCATGCGTATCGCTCAGCAATCCTACAAACACGGCTACTCCCTAAAACGCCCAGTTGCCATCGACAAAGACAGCAACCTCGGTCCCGTCGGCCTTGATACCGGTGATGTTGAGGTCTGTCGTACCGATCATGAAGTCGACATGCGCGGCGCTCTCGTTGAGGCCGGCGGAGAGCAGCTCGTCAGCGCTCATGTCGTAGCCGCCCTCGAGCACCTCCGGAAAGCCCTTGCCCAGCGCCAGATGGCAGCTGGCATTCTCGTCGTAGAGGGTCTCGAGGAAGAGCACACCCGTGTTGCGGATGGGGCTGTCGAAGGGAACCAGCGCGCACTCGCCCAAGAAGCAGGACTTGTCGTCGGTGTCGATGATGCCCTGCAGCACATCGCAGCCGACGCGTGCATCGCACTCGACGGCGCGTCCACCCTCGAAGCGGATCCAGAAGTCCTCGACAGGGCTGCCGTTATGGATGAGGGGCAGTGCGCTGTGGACAACGCCCTCAGTAGCGAGCCTGTCGGGCGAGGTAAAAATCTCCTCCGTGGGGATGTTGGGGAAGAAGTACGTGACGCCGTCGGCTCCCATCTGGCCGCCGCCCTCCCAATGGCTGCCGTCTATGAGGCCGACCATGAGGTCGGTGCCGTTGGAGGCGGTGTAGTGAAGCTTGGAGAACCGCTGGGCGTTGAGCCATGCCTTGCGCTCCTCGAAGCTCTCGCGGTGCTCGTCCCATGCCTTGCAGGGGTCGTCGGTCACACGGGAGGTATCGAGGATGGCTTCCCAAAGCCTCTCCGTCGCAGCAACCTCGTCGAGCTCGGGAAAGACCTGGCTCGCCCAGACAGGGCTTGCGGCTCCGGCGATGCACCACACGCAGCGACCGCGGTCGAGCGCATCGTAGAACTCCTTGCAAGCCTCATGGTTCGAGACTACGCGTGCCATGACCTTGCGTTGGTCGACACCCTTCATAGCCTGCGGGTCGTCGCTCAAGATCGTGAGCACGGCGGCGTTGTTGCGAGCCATGGAGTTGTTGAGCTCGGCCTGCCAGGAAGGCGTCGCCTCGAAGACCTCGAGCGGCGCGTTGTCATAGGCAAGGCGCGAGACGGCCTCGTCGCTCCAACTCACCGTCACATGGCGCGCACCATGCCTGTAGGCGCAGGCAACGACCATGCGGGTGAACTGCGCCACCTGGATCGGAGAGCGGACGAAGAGCTCCTGACCCTCCTTGAAGGCGCAGCCCTTGACGATGAGAAGCTCGGCGTACTTCTCGAGGCGCTCGGTGAGGTTCATGCAAGGTTCCTTTCCTTGAAGCTAATCCTGGGGCGGCAGGCTGGGGATGGCGACGATGAAAGCCGCGCCTGCGTTGGGCAGGTTGACGGCCTCAACGGTACCGCCCATCGCCGTGGTGAGCGCCTTGACGATGGCAAGGCCCAGACCGCTGTTGCCGCTGCCCTTGTGGCGCACGCGGCTTTGGTCGGCGCGGTAGAAGCGGTCGAAGAGATGCGCCGGGTCCTCGTCGCCAAAACCGGGGCCGTCGTCGCCGACGGCGATGACGCTATAGCCGTTGATGCAGGAGATCTCCACGCGCACGTAGCCCTTGGCGTAGCGGCTCGCGTTCTCAATGAGGTTCACGAGGATCTGGTTGATGGCATCGGCGTTGCCGTCGACGTCAGGCGCCTCGCCGGAGACCTCGAGCTCGCAGCCGCGCTCCTCGAGCAGCTCGCGCATGAGCAGCGCGCAGTTGTCTGCAATAGTACGCAGGTTGAGGCGCGAGAGCTCCATGTCCTGACCCTCGGCCTTCTGCAGCGTGAGCAGGTCGTTGGCAAGGCGCGTGAGGCGGTCGCACTCGTTGATGATCTGGGTGAGGAAGCGCTTCTGGAGATCCTCCGGCACACCGCCGTCAAGCAGCGTCTCCGCCGTGCCTCTGATAGCCGTGAGGGGTGTGCGGATCTCATGGCTGACGTCGCTTACGAACTGCGCCTGGCGAGCCTCCTCCGTGAGGAGCTCGTTGACGTTGTCCAAGATGAAGTCGCGCACCTCCTGCGGCGGAGTGTGGACCTTGAAGTACTCGACGATCGCCGGCGGGAGCTCCTTGGCGTAGAACTCCTCCGCGCTCTCGCAGCAGCCCTCGTTGCAGCAAACGTCGCCCTCGCACTGGCACTTGCCGGCTTTGCGCGCCGCCGCGTGCTTGTTCGCGTTGTTGACCGCCATGCCTAGCCCCTGTTCTTCGCGTAGATCATGCGCAGGCCGAGCAGCGTGAGGTTGGGCTCGTAACCCGTGATAGTACTCGACGCGGGCGCGATGTGGCGACCCAGGCCACCTGTGGCGATGACCGGTGCCTCGTAGCCGAGTTCGTCAAAGATGCGGGTAACGAGGCCGTCGATGCGGGCCACCTCGCCGAGCATGATGCCAGAACTCATCGCATCGGCCGTGTTCGTGCCGATCACGTGGTCGGGGATGGAGAAGCCGACCTGGAACAAGCGTGCAGCATGCTGGTAGAGGGCCTCGGAGCTGCTGACCAGACCCGGGGCGATGATGCCGCCGCAGAAGTTGCCGTCCTTGTCGATGACCTCGATGTTGGTCGCGGTGCCCAAGTCGACGACGATGACCGGGGCGCCGTAGATGTTCACGGCCGCCACGGCGTCGGCCACGCGGTCCGCGCCGATCTCTGCCGGGTTGTCATAGCGCATGGGAAGCCCGCTCTTGATTCCCGGGCCGACGACAACGGGGCGCTTGCCAGAGACGCGCTGCGCGACCTCGCTCATCGTCGCCGCAAGGGCAGGGACGACGCTGGCTAGGGCGACGTCAGTGACGTCTTCCAGGGAGTAGCCAGCCAAGCTCAGCTGAGCGGCGAGCGTCTGATGAACCTCGTCGGGTGTCTCGGAGCTGCAGGTGGTCGTCGCCCAGCGCGCAACCATCTCCTCGCCGTCGAAGAGCGCGTTGGTGGTCTGGGTGTTTCCAATGTCGATAGTAAGAAGCATGAACGGCCTCCGTTGTGGTCTACTTCAACTGCATATGCGGGAATGGTACTGCAAGCAGGCTGCAGCACGGTAACAGAACTAACATTTGGGTTACGACAGATAGCCTAATGACAGCGTGCATGACAAAATAAACGAATAACAACGAACCCCTTTCGAAGGAGACAGATATGGAAGAGGTCAGCGAGCAGCGCATCCTCGTCGTCGATGACGAGGAAAGCATCACCGACATCGTCAGCTTCAACTTGCTCAAGGAAGGCTACAAGGTCGACGTGGCTCACGCCGGCGACAAGGCTGTCTCCATGGCGAAGGCAACCGACTACGACCTGGTCATCCTCGACGTCATGCTCCCCGGCATCGACGGCTACGAGGTCTGTAGGCGCATCCGCAGCACGAGCAACGTGCCCGTGCTCTTCCTCTCCGCCCGCGACACGGAGCTCGACAAGGTCGTCGGCCTCGAACTTGGCGGCGACGACTACCTTGCCAAGCCCTTTGGCATCCGCGAGCTTCTGGCGCGCGTCCATGCACTGCTGCGCCGTGCTCCCCAGCAGGCAGACGCCATGGAGGACGGTACCCGCGTGCTCGACGTCTCCGGCGTCCATCTGGACGAGGCTGGCCACCGCGCCACCTACGAGGGCAAGGAGATCGAGCTCACCCCGCGCGAGTTCGAGCTTCTGGCAACGCTCATGGCACACGCCGGCACCGTGCTCGGCCGCGAGCAACTGCTCAAGGAGGCCTGGGACTGGCAGTACGTGGTCGAGACCAAGACCGTCGACACCCACATCAAGCGTCTGCGCGACAAGCTCTCCAGCGTCGGCCTGAGCCCCAGTGTCATCGAGACCGTCCGCGGCTATGGCTACCGCTTCGTCAAGGACTTCGTGAACCCGGCGTAAGCGCAACCTAAAACCCGCTGTGACAAGAAGCGCCCTCCTCCCCGAGCGGGATGGAGGGCGCTTCTCGTTGCAGCAGGCGCACCGGGCACGACTAGATAAACACGATATGCACCTCAAAGTGACTAGATAAACACCACAGACGCATCTCTTCCCTTACAGATGCGTCTGCGGTGTTTATCTAGCAGGTTTCAAGTGCATACGGTGCTTTTCTAGCCATGCCCGTGTTTTTCTAGCCGCGCTTTGCAGCAAAACACAACGGGCACCAGGTGATTGCTCGCCCAGCGCCCGTTGTGTTTATCGCCATGAGAGACAGACGGTCAGCGCTACTTCCAGAAGTTGCCTTCCTCGGAGCCGCTGTCGGACTGGCCGTAGAACTGCTTCAAGAAGTCCTCGATACCGTAACCCTCGCCGCCGCCGTTGGAGTAGCCGTCGTTGCCCTGGCCGCTGTTGCCCTGGCCCTGGCTGTTGCCGCCATTGCTGGAGTTGTCCTCCTTGAGCTGGCTGGAGTACTCGCCGGTATTGACGCTGTCGTCGGTCAGTGCAACCGTCGCGCTCATCTCCTTGCCGTCGCGCGTCCAAGTCAGCGCCACCTTGTCACCCGGGGTCTTGGGGGAGATGGCGGACTTGAGGTCGCTGTAGCTGCCAATCTGCTTGCCGTCGATCTTGGTCAGCACGTCGCCAGCCTTCATGCCGGCCTCGTCAGCCGCAGAGCCCTTGACGACTGCGGAGACCTCGAGACCGCTGCTCTCCTTGCCGGTGTTGTCGTCTGCAGCGTTGGTAACGACGCCCAGGAAGGCAGAGGCAACCAAACCGCCCTTGTCGATGATCTTCTCCGCGATATCCTGCGCCGTGCTCTGCGGGATCGCAAAGCCCAGACCTGCTGAGGATTCGCTGTTGGAAGCCAGGTACTCGACGATGCCGATCAGCTTGCCCTCGGAGTCGACGAGCGCGCCACCGGAGTTGCCGGGATTGATGGCAGCGTCGGTCTGGATGACGTTGGAGTTGTAGTAGGTGTTGTTGCCATCCTGCACCGCGCCGTTGCGACCCACCGCAGAGACGATGCCGGTTGTGCAGGTGTTCTCATAGCCCAGCGGAGAGCCGATGGCCATGCACCACTCACCGACGTTGAGGCTGTCGGAGTCGCCCCACTCCATGACGTTGAGGTCGCCCACGGGGATGGAGACCACGGCGAGGTCGACGCTAGAGTCGTAGCCAACTGCCGTGCAGGTGTAGGTCTTGTTGTTGAGGGTGATCGTCGCCTTGGAGCAACCCTGCAAGACATGGTAGTTGGTGAGGATGTAGCTCTTGTCCGCGTCGCTCTTGATCACCACGCCGGAGCCGAGCGCAGACGGGCTGCTGCTCGAGGAGCTGCCGGAGTTGAAGTACTGGCTCCAGCTGCTGTTGGCGGAATATACGTAGAGGGTGACGACGGAATCAAGGCACTTGGCGCTCACAGCCTCTGCCAAGGTCGCGTCCTGCGTGTTGCTGATGTTGATGGTGCCGTTGGATGAGCCGGAGGAAGAACCGCCGATCATGCCGCCAACAGGCGTGCAGGACGTGACGAGCGCCGCGGCGAGCACGACTGCCAGAGCACCGCTCGCGCCACCGGCAAACGCCTTGCGGAAGCTGCCGTCGCCCTTGTCCTCGGCCTGCTTGGCAGCCTTCTTCTCATCGCGGGCCTTCTGGCGCTCCGCCTTCATGGCAGCCTTCTCTGCGGCCTCGGCCTCCTTGCGGGCCTTCTTGGCCTCCGCCTCGGCCTCACGCGCCTTGCCGGCGTTCATGCTTGCTGCCGCCGCATCCGCATTGTGGGTGCGGCCATACGCTGCGTCTGCAGCCTCTTGGCGCGCTGCCTGGCTCATGCCCTCGGGGGGAACCGGTGCACCGTTGTTGATATCGCTCATAACAGCATCTCCTTATTCGTAGACACTCTTTGCACTTCCTTAGCTTATAGCCATAGCTTAAGAGTGAAACCTGAAATGAGTCTGAACGGCTACATTACGTTGTGTTTCGTTTTGGCAACAACGACCCTGAGCCCGGACACAGCAACTCGATCGCCTTGCTGGTAGCAGGACGGGTATCCAATGTGTACCAGTGACAAGTTGGCTAACCGGCCGAGCCTCGGCCGGTTAGCCAACTTGTCACTGGTACACATTGGATACCGGGACGCAACAACTCAATCGCCCACCAACAGCAAGGCGCGCAGCCAGAACCAGGTTCCAGCCGCGCGTCTAGGCACACGTATTCGCTTGAGAGCTCGCAACCAAAGGCAGCGAGTCGCTACAGGATCCCGCTCAGCTCGACGAGCAAGCCGACGATGATGCCGATGGCGACGAGCAGGCCGCAGATGCGCATGTTCTCACGGGAGTCGTTGTTCGTCCTAAACAAGACGATGAGGCCGATGCCCGCGTTGACGGCAAGGCCGCTCATCATCGCGCCGCCCGTAAGGACACCGTCGAGGTAGAGCTGCGTGAGCGCAACGGAGACAGCGCAGTTGGGGATGAGACCCAAGACAGCCGCAACCAAGCTGCCGACGAAGGGCGTGGTTGCAACGACGGCAATCGCGTCCTCGAGGCCGGCCTCAACGATGAGGTTGAGCGCAAAGCAGATGATGAAGACGAAGACGGTAATCTGCAAGCTGTGCTTGAGCGCTGCCAGCGCAAGATGACCCGCTCCCGCATGACCGCTATGGTCGTGCCCATGGCCATGGTCATGTCCGTGATCGTGACCATGATCATGCTCGTGATCGTGATCATGGGCGTGCTCGTGATCGTGATCATGGGCGTGCTCGACATGGCCGCAGCTGGAGCAGGCGAGTTCCTTGGCGATGAGCTCCACACACTTCTCGCAGCTGTCGCACTCGCAGCCGTTGGAGCAATCGCAGCCCTCCATCTCGCAGAGCTGGCGGATATCGTAGCCATGATGCCCCTCATGGCTGTGGGCCGCACCAAAACCGACGTGCTCCTTGCCGAGCATGCGCAGCACGGCGTCGAGCACAAAACCCGTCGCCATACCCACGGCAAGCTTGATGCCGATGACCTTAGCGATGATAACTGGCTCGACCGCCTGCGAGAGCATCACCGGAAGCATCTCGTCTGAGGTGACGAGGAAGACGGAGACGAGCGTGCCGAGCGTTACGACGCGACCGGCGTACAAGGTGGCGGCAGCGCCGCTGAAGCCACATTGCGGGACAACACCCAAGACAGCGCCGATAAAGGGACCGGCTTTCCCAGCCTTGGCAACGGCCTTCTCGAACTTGTCGCCCGCGCCGTGCTCGAGCCACTCCATGAAGAAGTAGGTGACGAACAAAAACGGCAGAAGCTTGAGGCTGTCGAGGACAGCGTCAAGGCCCGCATCAAGAAGCATAGTTCTCCCTCTCGTGAATGCCGCCGTCGACGATCTTGCGCTCGACCGCCGCGAGCTCGTCGGGCGTGTTGGCGTTGATGAAGCAGCCGCCGCGCGGCTCGACCTCGGCGATCATGTCCGTGGTGAAATCCGTGACCTTGATCTTGTCGAACCAAGAGGTGGCACGGGTCTGACCCTCCTGCAGGGCCTCGATGACCGCAGGCAAGCACGATTCCTTGTAGTAGACACCGTGGAAAGGCTCGTAGCCGAACTTCGTCTTGGGGACGACGGCGTCCGTTCCCTCGCGCTTGAGCGCCGTGAACTCGGCGCTGATGAGGTTGCGGCTCGGGAAGATCATGTCGCAGGCGACCAGGGCCACAAAGGGGTTGGTCGCTGCCTCGAGCGCCGTGTGGACGCCATGGAGGGCACCACGTGTGTCGCTGATGTCTCTCACCAGGCGAATGCGCCCGTTGTCGACCCAGTCGTCGAGAAAGCCCAGATTCTCGGGCTCGTTGGTCGTGATGATGAACTCGTCAGCCAAAGGCAGAAGACGGTTGACGCCCCTCAGCAAAAGAGGTTCACCAAGGAAAGGCACCGTGGCCTTGGAACGGCCCATGCGACGGGATTCGCCGCCAGCCTGTATGACTATTGTGAGGTTGCCGCTCTTACTCAATCTTCAACACCCTTTCAGGTCCCTCTCTCGTGCAACTGTCCGAATATATCAGATTGCTCCCTTCATCACAGCAACATCCTCTTCTCGTCACAGTTCGTCACGGTCCAGCAGAGAGGAAGGAGGTTCATCCGATGCTAGTCCCTGGGGACCTGGAAGGCATCGAGCACGGATTGCTCCTCCCACAGCACGGCCTTGCCGGCTGCCTTGGAGCGCTTCACATCGATGACACGCTGGTTGGTGCTGCCCCTCCACTTGGCATCATACGAGCTCAAGGCCTGCACAAAGGGACCGTCGACGAGGACGTCGACGCAGTCGAGCAGGTCTGCAGCACCATCAGGGGCATCGGCGCCGGTCAGCGCCTCGTAGGTATAGCCGCTGTACGCCCACACACCGTAGCCCGCCGCACGCGCCAGACGAGCAAACTTTGCCAGCTCTGCCGCCTGGCAGAAAGGCTCACCGCCGGTGAGCGTGACGCCGGTGTTGAGGGGCTCGGACTCGAGAAGCTTCATCAAGCGCTCCGGCTCGACAAGCTTGCCGCCCTCGAAAGCGTGGGTCTGGGGATTGTGACAACCAGGACAGGCATGCGGACAGCCCTGGGTGTAGACGGCAAAGCGAAAGCCGGGGCCGTCGACGATCGACTCGCTCTCAACGTCTGCTATGCGAATGGCCATATGTCTCATCTCTCTCGGAATCGGATGGATAGATGCTGCCACGAGGACAGCGCGCAGCCACTTGGACAACTGGCTGCATCTGCTCCCAATGCACGCGAGGGAGGCAGGATACCTCCTGCCTCCCTCAGCTAAGCGATTGCCTCTAGGGTCTTACTTGCCCTCGGGGATGATGCCCTCGGACAGCTCGTCCTCCAGGCTCACCGTGTGCTTGACGCGGTCATGCTCCTCTGCGCGCTTGCCGTTGTTGAAGCGGTCGAGCGTGCCGACGAGGTAACCGGTGATGCGGCGGATGCGCTCGAAGGGAACGTCGCCCTCCTCACGGCCGCAGCCGGGGCAGCGGTCGCCGATGATGCCGTTGAAGCCGCACACGGGGTCGCGGTCAACCGGGTGGTTGACGGAGCCATAGCCGATGCCGGCCTCCTTCATGTGGCGGATGACCGCCTCGAAGGCATCGAGGTTCTCCGTCGGGTCACCGTCGAGCTCGATGTAGCTGATGTGGCCGCCGTTGGTCAGCGCATGGTACGGAGCCTCGATGTTGATCTTCTCGAACGCGCTGATGGGGTAGTACACCGGCACGTGGAAGCTGTTGGTGTAGTAGTCGCGGTCCGTGACACCGGGAATGGCACCGTAGCGCTCGCGGTCCATGCGGACGAAGCGACCGGACAGGCCCTCGGCGGGAGTGGCGATGAGGGAGTAGTTGAGGTGGTTCTCCTGAGCCTTGCGGTCCATGAAGCGACGCATGAAGCCGACGATCTCCAGGCCGAGGTTCTGAGCGCGCTCGGACTCGCCCTGATGCTCGCCGATGAGGCACTTGAGGCACTCCGCCAGGCCGATGAAGCCGGCGGTGAGGGTGCCGTGCTTGAGGACCTCGCGCTGCTCGTCATCCCAGTTGAGCGTCTCGGAGTCCAGCCACACGCCCTGACCCATGAGGAACGGAGCGTTGTAGACGCGCTTGCGGCACTGGACCTCGAAGCGCTCGTTGAGCTGGTCGTAGACGAGGTTGAGCATGTTCTCGAGCAGCTCGAAGAACAAGTCGATGTCGCCCTTGGACTTGATGGCCAGGCGCGGCAGGTTGATGGAGGTGAAGCTCAGGTTGCCACGGCCGTTGGAGATGGACTTCTCCGGGCAGTAGACGTTTTGGGCAACGCGGGTGCGGCAGCCCATGTAAGCGACCTCGGTCTCCGGGGTGCCCTTGTAGAACTCCTTGTTGAACGGGGCGTCCAAGAAGGAGAAGTTGGGGAACAGACGCTTTGCAGAGCAGCGGCAGGCCAGCTTGAACAGGTCGTAGTTGGGGTCGCCGGGGTTGAAGTTGAAGCCCTCTGCGACGCGGAAGATCTGGATCGGGAAGATCGGGGTCTCACCGTGGCCGAGGCCCTCCTCCGTGGCGAGCAGGAGGTTCTTCATGACCATGCGGCCCTCGGGGGAGGTGTCCATGCCGTAGTTGATGGAGCTGAACGGCGTCTGGGCACCAGCGCGGGAGTGCATGGTGTTGAGGTTGTGGATGAAGCCCTCCATGGCCTGGTAAGTCGCACGGTCGGTCTCGCGGACAGCGGCCTTGTGGGCGTACTTCTGGATGTGCTCGACCGTGGCGTCGTCGATGCCGAAGGCGTCCTTGAACTGCTTGGCCTCTGCGGCGACGTAGGCGTCGGAGACCTCGAGGCGGGCGATCTCGCCGGTCTCGTCCTCTGCAGCCTTGATGGCAGCCTTGATGGCGTCCTCGTCCGTGTTGTCGCACAGCAAGTCGAACGCGGCGATGACGCTCTTGCGGTACAGGCTCCTGAAGCTCTTGACGACGCCCTTGGCCATGCCGTAGTCGAAGTTGACGATGGACTGGCCGCCGTGCTGGTCGTTCTGGTTGGCCTGGATGGCGATTGCAGCCAGAGCACCGTAGCTGGCGATGGAGTTGGGCTCACGCAGCACGCCGTGGCCGGTGGAGAAGCCGCCCTCGAAGAGCTTGACGATGTCGATCTGGCAGCAAGTGGTGGTCAGCGTGTAGAAGTCCAAGTCGTGGATGTGGATATCGCCCTCTGCATGGGCCTTTGCGTGCTCCGGCTTGAGGACGCACATCTCGTAGAACTGCTTGGCGGACTCGGAGCCGTACTTGAGCATGGTGCCCATGGCGGTGTCCGCGTCGATGTTGGCGTTCTCGCGCTTGACGTCTGACTCAGATGCCTTGGAGAAGGTGATGTCGTTGAGGGTCTTCATCAGGCGGGAGTTGACCTCGCGGCTGCGGTTGCGGTCCGCGCGGTAGAGGATGTAGCTCTTGGAGGTGCGGACGAAACCGTCCTCGATCAGGCACTCTTCGACCAGGTCCTGGATCCCCTCGACCGTGGGCTCGCCCTCCGTACCCTCGAGCTTTGCGAGGACCTTGTCCGTGATGTCCTCTGCGACGCTGCGGCGCTGCATGGCGCCAGAGGCGCTAAAGGCCTTGGCGATTGCGTCGGTGATCTTTTCCCTCTCGAACGGAACGGAGCGCCCATCGCGCTTGCGGATCGTAGTGACCGCCATCTTGTACCCACCTTCTGTTTTACACTGGTTAACATATTCGAACCACAATATCTTGTGGTAAAAGCATTATCGGATGCATAGATATGGTGCATCGTTGCCTTAGGCAGTATAGAACCTGGGTGCGACGCAGAAGACGAGAATCACCATTAATTTGCTGTTTCCCCATAAAACCCGAGACGCTTCGCGCACACTTTTTTGTCAAGTGCCGCCCACCAGTTTTTACTGTGATGATTCCTTGAAGAAACCCGGCCACCCGCACCCTCGAAGACAAGGGCACGCCCTGTCCGGCACCCGCAAACAGACGGGGGCCGACTCTCGTCGACCCCCGTCGTTGCCTCAAATCGCCGTCTTGCGCGCCAGAGCCCCAGCGCCACAGCACTCCCCTACTTGCGGCCCTCCATGCTAAAGCTCGCAAGCGCTTTGAAGGCCTCGAGCCTTGTCGGCGAGACGTTGCCGTTGACGGCGCAGCCGGGTTCATGGGTGTGGCTGCAGTCGTTGAACTTGCAGCTGTAGGCCAGCTCCACGATATCGGGGAAGGTAGCCTCAAGAGCCTCGTCAAGGTCGATGATCTGCAGCGTGCGCAGACCGGGGGCGTCGATGATAAGGCCGCCGCCCGGCACCTTGCAGATGCGGCGGGCAACCGTGGTGTGGCGTCCCCTGTCATCGCTTTCACGGACCTCCGAGGTGAGCATGTGCTCCTCGCCCAACAGCGCGTTGACCAACGTCGACTTGCCAACACCGCTCTCGCCGAGCAAGAGGGCCGTCGTGTCAGCCGGGATATGGCTGCGCACGAGCTCGACTCCCTCGCCTCCCTTGGCGGCGATGCAGAGCACCTCGACGTCGCTGGCGAGCTGGGAAAGCTCGCCCACGGCCGCCTGCCTGACCTCATCGGCAACGGCGTCCGACTTGGTCAGCACGAAAACAGGCCTCGCCCCGCAACCGCAGCAGGCAGTCATCTGGCGCGCGGCAAGGCGTATGTCGAGCCCCTCGCCCGTCAAGCTCTGGCACAAAAAGACGGTGTCGACGTTTGCCGCAAGCACCTGGCGGCGCACTTGCTTCTCGCGCCCGACGCGCTTGACGCGCGCGATCTCCACGCGGCGCGGCATGATCTGGGCGATGATGGCCTTCTCGTGGCCCTCCGGGATGCGCAGCGCCACCCAGTCGCCCACGGCGACGATGCTATCATCGCTTTTTTTGATGTCCGTGGCAAGCTCCGCGCGCAGCTCCTCCTCAGCCGTGTTGACCAGGGGATAGCCGCGGTCAAGCGAGGTCACGCGGCCGATGACCAAGTCATCGGCAAGGGTATCGCCCCATGCGCGCACGTCCTTTGTACAACCCAAATCTTCGAATGCGATCATCTGAGCCCTTTCCGCACCATATCCGCACTGCTCTAATCGTCTTGCTCGCGAGCCTCGCGGCGCGCGAAGTACCATCTCAACACAAAGTACGCCGTCAAAAGCAGAAAACCCGCAGCGCACAGCTTCATGGCGAAGCTAACGTCAGCCTCGTTCACATAATGCTCGATATCCCCGCCCGGGTCGAGTACGCGCACGTCGATGGCATGCACGTCGAGCTCACCTTGGTGGTCCTTGCAGTCGATGCTGTAGATGCCGCGCACCTGCAACGTCGTTCCCGTCGTGGAATAGTCGCCCTTGTTGCTGATGCGCCTCGCCATCTCGTCGTCGACGAGCACGCCAATACAGCTGCCATCCGTAGCAAGGAGGTTCACCCACTTGTATCCCTCGTCAGCGTTCATGACATCGCCCACGACCTCGCCGGAGAACGAGACCGTGGCGCCATCCAAGGCACGGTTGGCGGCAGTGAGCACGCCGATGCGCGTGGTGACGACGACGTTTTCCGTGCCGTCAACCTCCTGGCCGATGGACTCCAGTTGCTCGTAGCGGTTGGAGAGCGACCCCACGTCGAGCCTGAGCTCGTCTGCAAGCGCCGCAGGCGCAAACGCGACAAGGGCGAGAGCGAACCCAATTATGGCAGCGGCAAGGCGCCTCAGCTTAGCACCCCTCATCGCGACCCCTCCTTGCGCTTTCTCTTGAACAGCTCCGTCCTGTCAATCGGCAGCAGAGACTGGAAGAACTGCAGCAGCATCGCGAACACGGCGACGAACTCGAGACGCCCCAAGAGCATCTCGACGATGTAGACACCCTCGAGGAAGCGCGGCATACCCGCGGAGACGATGCCCGAGGACAGGCCGCCGTTGGATGCGGCGGAGATAGACTCGAAGATGGCCGGCAAGGCGTCGTAACCGGACAGGATGCCCACGACGGCACCGACGGCAAAGGTCAGGATGTACATGAGGAAGGTCGTCAGCGCAGCAGAGGCCAGATCCGGCGTGAGCAGCTTGCGACCCATGTGGTAGTAGAAGGTACGAGGGCGCACATGGTCGGGCACGAGTGCCTCACGGACGGTCTGCACGATGGTCTTGGCGATGATGCCGATGCGGAAGGCCTTGATACCGCCCGTCGTCGATGACGAGGAACCGCCGACGATCATGCCGACGCCGATCATGAAGAAGGCGCCCGAGCCCATGGCGTACATGATCTGGCCGGGGTAGACCGTCGAGAAACCGACGTTGGTGGAGGCAGAGACCACAAGGTAGAGCGTGCGCCTGACCAAGGCGAAGAAGTCGTTGAAGTAGCTGCCCGCCATGATAGCGATGGCCACGACCATCATCAGCGCGAAGATCCACACCGCCATGGTGCGGACCTCGATGTCTTTGAAGATGTGCTTGAGGCGACCATGCCAGATCTCACCGTACAAAGTGAAGTTGATGATGCCAAAAAACATCAGGCACATGGTGATAACCTCAAGCGGCCAAGAGTGATACGCCATGATGCCCATGGACTGGCCCGTCATACCGCCGGTTGCAAAGGCGGAGATGGTGATCCACAGCGAGCTGAAGAAGGCCCTCAAGGGCTCTTGCCCGCCCACGAGCAAGGGAATCGCGCAGGCGATGACACCCGCGCAGATGACCGTGCCGGTCACACGGAAGATGAAGCGCGCCATGGAGCGGACCTCCGGCATGACACGCCCCTCGCGGGCCTCCGCCTGGTAGACGGACGCCGCGCCGGCACCCGTGCCAAAGATTCCCAATGCCAAGGCGATGACGAGGACGCCGATGCCGCCGCTCAAGTGCAAGATGAAGCGCCAGGTAATCATGGAAAGCGCCATGTGGTCGATGTCGATGGCGATGGAAAGGCCCGTCGCCGTGATGCCGGACACGCCCTCGAAAAGCGCGTCTTGGAAGGTGGCATAATGACCGGAAAACCACAGCGGCAGCGTGCCAAAAAAGCTCAAGACGAACCAGGACAGACCCGTGACGATAAGGGCCTGGTGCCAGACCATGTTGCACTTCTGGACCTTCGCCAAGGCGAGCAAGGAGCCGCAGATCGTCGTGATGCCAAGCGATTTGAGGAACATCACGGCGTTATCGTACTCGCCAAGCCCCAAGGCAAGGAAGAAGGGTATGCACATGGCAGCGGCCATCAAGAGGACAAGCGCCCCCAGGTAATGGCAGATGATGCGCCAGTCCTCGAAGTGAAGTCGGGTGAACAACGCGCCTCTATTCCATGATGAAGAACACGAGGAACGTTGCAGCGCAGAGAACGCCCAAGAAGCACATGACGGCAAAGAGCACGCCGAGCAGCCCCTTGGCGGGACCGCTTGCCCTCTGCTGGGTCTCTTCGATCTTCTCTCTCATCTGCAAATCACCTCCCTGACCATAAACAACCATTGTAACGCCGAGCGCGCATGCATCACAGCTTGCGGCCCAGTATCCTCACATAGCGCTCCCCACGCCACAGACGCTCGGCCACCACGAGGATGAACGAGATGAGAAGCATGAGCACGCCGGTGAGCGCCAGCGTGTAATCGGCCGTATGCTCGGCAGGAGCGCCTGCTTGCATGAGTGCGAGCGAGGTTGCGTGGATCTCCAGTTCGCCGGCGTGGCGCTTGCATGCCTGGTTGTAGACGCCCTTGATCTCGACCATGTCGCCGGTTGCGGCGTAGCCTCCAAAGGTCGAAACCTCTTTTGCCAGCGAGCGGCTGGCGTAAACCGAGATGACAGCGCCCGTGTCGTCTTGGACATTGAGCCAGACATGCCTGGAATCCGCCTTAACCGCATAGCCGACCACCTCTCCGGTGATCTTCACGTAGTCTCCGTCCATGCGGCTCGTGGCAGACTGGAGCTCCCTCACGGTGGAGTCACGGTAGCTCTGAACGATGCCCCCGGATGCCACAGAGAAACCGGGTGAATACGCGGCGTGCGCCTGCGGTGCGCCGATCGCACAGACAGACAAGCAGACGACAAGCAACAGGGGAAGCACCTTGGCCTTCGACTTCTCCAGAAGCACGATGGCGCGCAGCCTGCGCATGCGCCTGCGACGACGCTCGTTGCGCTGGGCCTTGCGGCTGTTCACGACACCGTCGGGAATAACATTGCGTTGGGGGCGCGCGCTCGTCACAACGCTGGCAAGCGCAGCGATGAGCGCGATGAACTCGAGCCTGCCCGCCCACATCATGAGCATGGAGATGACCATGAGGTCAGCGTCCATGGAGGATGCGGGGAGCTCGACGGCGATACCGGTGTTGGTGACGTAGGAAATGCTCTCGCAGATAGCATCGACCGCTCCGTAGCCATGGGCGATGAAGACCGCCGCGCCAAGAGCCGCCGCGATGATGAAGAGCGTTGTTACGACCATGGCGAGCATGGCGTCGGCGGAGGTGGCGCGCTTCACGCCAAAGTGGTTGTAGCGGGCGTAGACCTGGACGCTGTCGGGAAAGAGGCTGCGCTGAACGCTTTGGCCAAACCAGCGCAGGACCTGCAACGCACGAAACATCTTGAGACCGCCGGCAGTCGAGCACGAGCATCCGCCGATGAACATGGCGGCCATGATGATGATCAAGGCGCCGTCGGGGAATGACTCCCCCATCTGGCCGGGATACACCGTTTGCATGCCGGATGTCGTGGCCGCGCTGATAACCATGAAGGTGCTGTGGCTAAAAAGCGACGCCGCACCCGAGAAAATCCCCTCGCGGCAGATGATCGCCGTCACCGCGACGACGAGCAAGAGAAGCCACAACGCGTACGAGCGTAGCTCGGAGTTCTTGCGGATGAGGTCGCGAAAGTCCGTGCCCGTGCTGCTCACCGCCAACGCGAAGACCGCGAAGTTGAGCGAGCCCAAGATCATGAGCACGGCAACGGCGCTGTTGAGCAGCGGAGAGTGGTAGAAGATCAAGCTGGAGTTGTGGGGGACAAAGCTACCCGTGCTAAAGGAGTTGCCCGACAGCCAAAAGCCGTTGACGACCGCGTCGAGGACGGGCATGCCGTCAAAGGCGAGTATCACCGCGATCGCGACCATGCCCACGACCACGATCCCCGCCATGACCCTCCACACCAGCTTACCGGTGTTTCTGAGGGCAGCGGTGATGCTGTCACGGCGCGCGCGAGCGTTGTCGCGGGCAGAATAGCCGCCATCCCCAAAAAAGCCCAAATACAAAGCCGTGATGATGATCGCCTGGCCACCTGCGAGGGAAAGAATCGTGCACCAAGTGGACTGAGCGTGCGAGATATGCTCGACGTCGGTAAGCGAGGTCACGCCCGTTGAAGTGAGCATAGAGACGCTGTCGAAGAACGCGTTGAGGAAGCTCGAGAACTCGTCGGAGAGATACAGGGGGATGGCCGCAAAGAACGCGACGACGATCCACCCAAAGCCGCACAGCAAAAGCGATCTGCGGCGATCGAGGCGCGCAGCCTTGAGCAGGCGCAGCAGCGAGCCTGCCAGAAGCGTGGCGCCGGCACCGAACATATACAGGGGGATTTGGGCTTGCTCGTCAAAAACGGCCGCAACGAGGACAGGGACGAACATCAGGCTGCCCGTGATAACGAGCAAGACACCGAGGTAATGTCCGACTGTCAGAAAGTCCTTTGCGTGAAAGCGAGGCAGCATAATGCGTGGATTATAGCGCCAAAGGCACAGCGTGACGAGACGTATCCCCTGCTAGCGGGGACGATAGGGGCGGCAAAGGGCTTGCAGCGCTGCGGTCAACACTTCAGTCAGACTGTTTTGTTGACCACGCTGCGCTGCAGCAAAGGCATGCTGGATAAGTGCGGGCAATTGGGGATTAGAGATTGGCTAAGTGCGGTTGTTTGGGTCCCAATCGCAGCTAAGTGCGGGCGAATGCGCCGGCAAGCAAGCAAAAACAACCGCACTTACGCCCCTGCGCCCGCCCCCCATCTACACGTAGGGGCGGCACCCTGTGCCGCCCCATGCGCCTTGCGTTATTCAGTTGCCGGCAAGCCTCAAAGCTAGATGCTCAGTTCCTCGCCGTCGGTCACGCCCTGCTGGCGGCGGTTGGACGCCCAGGTGCGCAGGGACAGGCCGGTGAGGTCGATGAAGCCCTTGGCTGCATCGCGGTCGAAGGTGTCAGCCGCGTCGTAGGTGGCCAGACCGTAGTCGTAGAGGCTGAAGTCGGACTGGCGGCCGGTGACCATCAGCGTACCCTTGGAGAGCTTGATGCGGACCTGGCCGGTGACGCACCTCTGGGTAGCGGCGAAGAACTGGTCCATCGCATGCTTGAGCGGGGAGAACCACTGGCCGTTGTAGACGTTGGTCGCCCAATCGTGCTCCATGTGCAGCTTGTAGCGCAGCACCTCGCGCTCGAGGCACATGTCCTCCAGGGCGCGGTGAGCCTCGATCAGCGCCAGGGCGCCGGGAGCCTCGTAGCACTCGCGGGACTTAACGCCGACCATGCGGTTCTCGATCATGTCGATGCGGCCGTAGCCGGTTGCGCCGACGATCTCGTTAAGCTTGACGACGACCTCCTGCATGGACATCTCAACACCGTCGATGGCGCAGGGAACGCCCTGCTTGAAGTCGATGGTGATCTCCGTGGGCTCATCGGGAGCGTCGACGGGGTTGGCGGTCATGGTGTAGATGTCCAGCGGCGGGCGGTTCATCGGATCCTCGAGAACGCCGCACTCGATGGCGCGACCCCACATGTTGTCGTCGATGGAGTAGGGCTTCTTCTTGGTTGCGCCGACGTGAACGCCATGGGCCTCTGCCCACTTCATCTCGTCCTCGCGGGTATGGAGCTCCCACACGCGGACGGGGGCGATGATCTCCAGATCGGGGTCGAGGGCGCGGATGGAGTTCTCGAAGCGAACCTGGTCGTTGCCCTTGCCGGTGCAGCCGTGGGCGACGTACTTGGCGCCGAACTTATGCGCAGTCTCGACCAGGTACTGTGAGATCAGCGGACGGGACAGGGCGGAGACCAGGGGGTACTTGTTCTCGAACATGGAGTTCGCGGCAAGCGCCTTGGTGAGGTACTCGTTTGCGAAGGTCTCGCGCATGTCGGCGATGATGCACTCCATGGCGCCGACCTCGAGGGCGCGCTCGCGGATCTTCTCCAGGCCGTCATGCTCCTGGCCGACCTCGCCGACGACGCACACGACGTCGAGGTTCATCTCGTCCATGAGCCAGCGCAGGCACACGGAGGTGTCCAGACCACCGGAGTAAGCAAGTACGCAAACATCCTTTGCCATTTTCGTTTCCTTTCATCCAACACGGCGAGCTCTCTTCAGCCCCTGCCGTCTTTTACCAAATTCCTAGCGGAACAGTATCCAATACTTGAAGCGCATGTACGTGTGAACAACTCGTAACATGCGATGTTGCTAAGCGATCAGCCTCTCGACCTGCTCTTGGAAGCGCGCGCCGGCCTCGTCGTCTTGGGCGATGACGAGGATGGTGTCGTCGCCGGCGATGCTGCCGAGCACGCCGTCGGGACGGGCCGCGTCGATGGCAGCGGCGATGCCCTGAGCGGCACCGGGACCGCAGATGACGATCACCTGGTTGCCCGCACGGCGCGTCTCGCGCACCTGGGCTTTGACGACCGTCCTCAGGTGGGACATCTCCGGCAGCACGTAGGTGCCGCTCGCGTCCTTCTCCAAACGCAAGGCAGCCATGTCGCGGCTCACCGTCGCCTGGGTCACCTCGAAGCCATGCTCCTTGAGCAGCTCCATGATCTCGCCCTGAGTGCGAACGGCGTTTTCTTGAACGATGCTCTTGATCGCGCCCTTCCTGTCAGCACGAACTGCGGACATGCCCTACGCACCTCCCATGACCAGGCTCATGAGCGCCTTCTGCACATGCAGGCGGTTTTCCGCCTCGTCGTAGACCACGCTCTGCTCGCCGTCGATCACCTCGTCGGTGACCTCCTCGCCGCGATGCGCGGGCAGGCAGTGCATGAAGATCGCATCGGGCTTGGCCAGCATCATGAGCTCGGCGTTGACCTGCCAGCCCTCGAAGGCTGCGAGGTTGTCGTCGTGCGCGTCCTCGTCGCCCATGGAGGTCCAGGTGTCTGTGAGCACGACGTCTGCGCCGGCCACGGCCTCGCGCACGTCGTTGGTCACCGTGACGGAACCACCCGTGAGCTCGGCGACTTCCTCGCACTCCTCGACGTACTCCTCGTAGGGCATGTGCGTCTCCGGACAGCCGATGCGCACGTTCATGCCAGCCAGGGCACCCATCTCGAGATAGGTGTGCGCCATGTTGTTGGCACCGTCGCCCACGTAGGCAACGGTCAGACCCTCAAGAGAGCCCTTCTTCTCGCGGATGGTCAGCGCATCTGCCAAGCCCTGGCAAGGGTGGAAGTCATCGCTCAACGCGTTGATGACCGGAATGTTCGCCCAGTCGGCGACCTCCTCGACCTTGCTCTGCTCGAAGGTGCGCAAGACGATGCAGTCCACAAAGCGCTCGAGGACGAGCGTGGTGTCTTGCACGGTCTCGCCGCGGCTGAAGGCAGAGTTGCCATCGGCCATGACGACGGGGTGCGCACCCAGGCGGGCGGCGCCCACCTCGAAGCTCGTGCGCGTGCGCAGCGAGGGCTTCTCCATGATGATGGCAACGGACTTCCCCTTGCAGGGGGTCTCGTAGTTGCCGTAGGCCCACTCCTCCTTCTGCTGCGCGGCAGTGTCGAGCACGAGGTCGAACTCGTCCGGGGTGAGGTCGAGCAGGCGCGTCACATCGCGTCCTGCCAGGTTGGGTCCGCCGTGGCAGGCGCTGCGCATCGCCTCTTCAATCGCCGTAAGGTCGATATCGGGGGTGTTATCCATTACATGCCTCCTCGTAGCATTTGGGCAGCTGCTCGATGAGGAAGTCAACGTCTTCCTTCGAGCAGATCAGCGGCGGCAGGAAACGCATGATGTCGGCTGCCGGGTTGTTGAGCACGAGCCCGTGCTTGAGGCCCGCGAGCACAACCGCGCCGGCTACCGGCTTATCGAGCGTGATGCCGCACATGAGGCCGCGGCCTCGAACGTCTTTTACAAAGGGAAGCTTACCAAGCTGCTCGCGCAGGTAGGCTCCCGTCTCGTTGACGTTTTGGGCAAAGGCGGGATCGGACATCAGCGTAGTCACCGCGTCACTTGCCGCGCAGGCCAGCGGGCTTCCGCCAAAGGTCGTGCCGTGCATACCGGGCTTCATGACCTCTGCGACGCTCGCGCGCGCCGCAAAGCCGCCCATGGGGACGCCACCGCCGATACCCTTGGCCATGCTGACGATGTCAGGCTCGACGCCGTAGGTCTGGAAGGCGAAGGGCTTCCCGCAGCGGAAGAAGCCGGTCTGGACCTCGTCAAAGATAAGCAGCATGTTGTTCTCGTCGCACAGGCGGCGCACTGCCTCGAGGTACTCCTGGGTGCAGGGCCACACGCCGCTCTCGCCCTGCACGGGCTCGAGGAGCACCGCCACGGGCATCGTGTCGTCGATGGGGGTCTTGACAGCTTCCTCCATCGCGGCGATGTCGTTGAGCGGCACGCTTGTAAATCCGCCGGGCAGCGGGGCGAAGGGATCTTGCTTTGCGTCCTGAGCGGTTGCGGCCAAGGTCGCGTAGGTGCGGCCGTGGAAGGAGCGGTTGGCGGAGATGATGCCGTAATTGCCGCCTGCGTGCTCCTTGCCCCACCTGCGCGCGGTCTTAATCGCGCCCTCGTTGGCCTCTGCGCCGCTGTTGGCAAAGAACATCAGCCATTCCTCGTCGCCGTCGCCCTTGAGCCAGCCGGTGATGCGCTCGGCGAGCTCACCGCGGTGCTCGACGTAGTAGTAGTTGCCCACGTGCAGCAGCTTGGCCGCTTGGTCCTGAATGGCCTTGACCACGTGCGGCTCGCTGTGGCCCACGCTCACGACGCCGATGCCGCTCAAGAAGTCGCGGTACTCCTTGCCCTCGTCGTCATAGAGCTTCATGCCCTTGCCACTCACAAACTCGACCGGCTTGCGCACGAAGGTGTGCATCACGTGCTTCTCGTCGAGCTCCTTGGCTTTATCGAATGCAGTACCCATGGTTATTCTCCTTCCCGGGCCTTGTTAAACGCTGCGGCGCTGCCAAAGCTCGCGATGGGGCTCTCGAGCTTGGCTGCGAAGTTGCTCACCGGCGCCTCGACGAAGCCGGGGTCGGCCTCGTCATCGAAGCCCCTCATGATCATGGTGCCGACGCCCTCGTCGGTGAAGATCTCGAGCACAAGCGAGTGCAGCGTCTTGCCGTTGATGATGTGCGCCTTGCGCACGCCGGAGGAAAGCGCGGTCACGATCGCGTTGATCTTGGGGATCATGCCCTTGGCGAGCTTGCCGCTCTCCGCGAGGTCGACCGCCTCCTGCAGCGCCATGCGCAAGACCAGGGTGCTCTTGTCGGAAAAGTCCATGTACAGACCGTCGACATCGGTCATGAAGACGATCTTCTGCGCGCCAAGCGCTGCGGCGATCTCTCCGGCAACGGTGTCGGCGTTGATGTTGAAGTCGCCGTCGCTGCCATAGCCAACCGTCGCGATGACGGGGATGTAGTCCGCGTTGAGCAGGTCCTTGATGAGCGTGGTGTCGACCTTGACGACCTTGCCCACGCGTCCGAGCTCCGGGTCGAGCTGCTGGGCCTGGATGATCTTGGCGTCCGCGCCGTTGAGGCCGACGGCGATGGAGCCATGCGAGTTGATGGCGCTGACGAGCTCCTGGTTGACCTTGCCCACCAGCGTCATCTTGACGACCTCCATGGTCGCCTCGTCGGTGACGCGCTGGCCGTTCTTCCAGGAAACGGGGATGTCGAGGCGCTCCATCATCTTGTTGATGGCCGGGCCGCCGCCGTGGACGATAACGGGCTTGGCACCCATGAGCTTGAGCATCAGCAAGTCGTCGACGACCGCCTCGCGCAGCTCTTCCTCGACCATGGCCGCGCCACCGTACTTGATGACGATGGTCTTTCCTGCGATGTCCTCGATCCAGGGCATCATCTCCATCAGGGCCTTGGCGCGCGCCGCGCTGGGCAGCTCGCCGAGCTCCTGGATGGAGACCTTCTGGTACTTCTTGCGGAATATCATTGCTTTCCTTCTTATCCGATCAAAAACCTCGGTGGTAAATCCTCTTCACAGCTGCGGGCAAGCAGACTGCCTGGGTGTCCCGCCTGCGCCCCTAGCTGCGGTAATCGGCGTTGATGCTGATGTAGTCGTGCGTGAAGTCGCAGGTCCACATGCGCGTCGAGCAGCTGCCGGCGCCCATCTCGACGTCGATGACGATCTCGTCTTGCTCGAAGCGCTTGAGCGCCTCGTCCTCGTCAAAGCCACAGGGCAGGCCGCCGCGCAGCACGGGCATGCCCATGATGTCGATATCGACGTTTTCCTGCTCGAAGGCAGCGCCGCTGCGGCCGAGAGCCGCCGCAATGCGACCCCAGTTGCAGTCGTGGCCTGCAATAGCCGTCTTGACGAGCGGCGAGTTGGCGATGGTGCGCGCTGCCTTGTCCGCGTCCTCGTCGCTTGCCGCACCCGTGATGTTGACCGTCACGAGCTTGGTTGCGCCCTCGCCGTCGGCCGCCATCTTGCGCGCGAGGTTCTCGCACACCGCACGCAGGGCGGCGGCGAAGACCTCGAAGGCCTCGCTGCCTACCTCGATAACCGGGCCTTCGGCAGCGCCGTTGGCCAAGCAGAAGCAGGAGTCGTTGGTGGAGGTGTCGCTGTCGACCGTGATCTTGTTGAAGGAGTGGTCGACTGCCGCCTTGAGCGCCTGCTTGAGTGCGCCCTTCTCGACAGCGGCATCCGTCGTGAGGACGGCGAGCATCGTCGCCATGTTGGGCTGGATCATGCCAGAGCCCTTGGACATGCCGCCGATCGCGTAGGAGACACCGTCGATCTCAAAGATTGCCGCACACTCCTTGGAGACGGTGTCCGTGGTCATGATGCCCTTGGCGGCGTCTGTTGCGGCCTCGCGGCTGTCAGAGAGCGCCTCTGCCAGCTTGGGCAGGCCCGTCTCGAAGGGCCCCATGGGAAGCTGCACGCCGATGACGCCGGTGGATGCGACGAAGACCTCGTCTTGTTCGATACCGAGCGCTTGGGCGGTGAGCTGCTGCTGCTTGAGGGCAGCCTCGTCACCCGGCTTTCCCGTTGCCGCGTTGGCGGTGCCGGAGTTGAGGATGACAGCACGCGCGTGACCGGACTGCGCCACCTTGCGGGAGAGCTTCACCGGGGCTGCGCAGAAGACGTTTTGGGTGAACGTGCCCGCCGCCACCGTATCCTCAACCTGGGAGAACACCAGCGACGCATCGCGGCGATTAGGGTCGTGCCTAAAGCCAACGTGCAGGCCCGCAGCGACAAATCCCTTGGGAGCGGTAACGCCCCCGTCTACAAACTCAACGGCACTCATGAATGCCTTCCTTTCAGATACCGGTATCAGTCAATCAAGCTCAACTATCGGCAGCCCCTCGAGGCCGCCACCAATCACACCCCACAGAAGAAGGTGCGCCTAATTCCTAAACGACCGGGCAGGACCCGTCGAGACCCGCGGTCTCTGCAAGCCCAAAGGCGATATTCGCAGCCTGCACCGCCTGTCCCGCCGCACCCTTGACGAGGTTGTCGATCGCACAGCTCGCGATGAGCGTCTTGCCATCCGGGGCGACCTTCACGCCCACTTGGGCTCGGTTGCTGCCCTCCACCCAAGCCGTTTGGGGCATCATGCCCTGCGGCAGCACGGTGACGAAAGGCTCGTCTTCATAGCGCTTTGCATAGAGCTCGTGAGCCTCATCGTCGGACATCGGCTGGGCCAGGGGCAGGTAGACGGTTGCAAGAAGACCGCGCACCATCGGCACCAGATGCGGGGTGAAGAGGACCTCGACCTCGTGTCCTGCAGCGCGCGTATAGGTCTGGGCGATCTCCGGGGTGTGGCGGTGCGGCAAGCCGTACAGCCCGACCGACTCGTCAGAGCTGCAGAAGTGCGTCTTCGCGCTCGGCTTGCGACCTGCACCGCTCACGCCGGACAGGGCTGCGATGATCACCTGGCCCTCGCCGAGCTTGCCGCTCTCTGCGAGCGGGAGGCCAGCCAGCGCGGATGCGGTGGGATAGCAGCCAGGGCAGGAGATGACGGGCGGTTTCGCGGCGATCTGCTCGCGTGCAACCTCCGGCAGGGCATACACCGCTTGGGCGAGCAGGTCCGTACTCGTATGTTTAGCGTTGTACCAAGCCTCGTAAACCTCCGGATCCGCGATGCGATAGTCGGCGGAGAGGTCGACGACCTGCACTCCTGCCGCCACCAGCTCCGGCGTCATCGCCAAAGAAGCCGTGTGCGGGACGGCCAGAAACGCGACGTCTGCCTTTGCCGCAACGGCAGCAGCGTCGTGGGGCTCGAACGCGAGGTCGCAGATACCGAGCAAGGCAGGATAGAGCTCCGACATGCGCTTGCCGGCGTCTCCGGTGGAGGTAATGCAGGTAAGCTCGAAGTCAGGATGACCGCAGAGAATGCGCACGGCCTCTGCCCCAGCATAGCCTGCTGCTCCTACGACTGCCGCCCTGATCATACGACCACTACCTTTCGTTCCTTGAGCCTTCCCAAGCTCTTCTCGATACAAAAGGACCCGCTCGCGGCGGGCCCCGGGTAGGTGTATTATGCGCTTTTTCTCAGTGCTGTTCAATAAAAAGTGAGAATTATGCACAAATTTTGCATTATTTTAACTTTTTATGCAGCTTTAACGTTTAGACGTGCATAACGTCGCCGTTAAGCGAGCTCCTACAGCTCCTCACCGCTGACGAGCTTTGCCGTGTCGCGGGCGATCATGAGCTCCTCGTTGGTGGGAACGATGAGGATCTTCACCCTGGAACGGTCGTCGCTGATGATGCTCTCGACGCTCTCCGCCCTGTTGGCTGCATGATCCAGGATGATACCCAGCGGCTCGAGGCCGGAGAGGATCATGCGACGCATGCGCTCGCAGTGCTCCCCAACACCACCGGCGAAGGCAATGGCGTCGACACCTCCCATGACGGCGATGTAAGAGCCGATCATCTTCTTGACGCTGTTGGAGTACATGTCATAGGCCAGCGTCGCGCGCTTGTGACCAGCCAGCGTCGCAGCCTTGACGACGCGCAGGTCGTTGGAGAGGCCGGAGATGCCTGCAAGGCCGGACTCACGGTTCATGATCTGGTTGATCTCGCCGGGGGTGTAGCCCTCCTGCTCCATGAGGAAGGTGACGATGGCGGGGTCGATGTCACCGCAGCGAGTGCCCATCATCAGGCCGCCCAGCGGAGTGAAGCCCATGGAAGTGTCTGCAGAGCAGCCGTGGTCGACCGCAGTCAGGGAGCAACCGTTGCCCAGGTGGCAGGTGATGATCTTGAGGTCCTGCAGGGGCCTGCCGAGCAGCTCTGCTGTGCGGTTGGCGATGTAGCGGTGGCTGGTGCCGTGTGCACCGTACTTGCGGATGCCGTAGCGCTCGTAGAACTCATAGGGCAGCGGGTACATGTAGTTGCGCGGTGCCAGCGTCTGGTGAAACGCAGTGTCGAAGACGACCGTGTTGGGAACGCCCGGCATGAGGTCCATGCACGCGTTGATGCACTTGAGCGCAGGCGGGTTGTGAAGAGGGGCGAGCTCGGAGAGGGCCTCAATGTCTGCGAGGACCTGGTCGTCGACGAGGCAGCTCTTGTCGAACTTCTCACCGCCGTGGACGACGCGATGGCCGATGGCGTCAATCATGTCCAGACCACCGAGGTCCTTGACCAGGGTGTCGATGACGACCTGCATGGCCTCGAGGTGGTTTTTCATCGGCTTGGTGATGACCTTGTTGTCATCGCTGTACCACTGCTTGCAGAAGGCGTCGTCGCAACCGACTTTCTCGCACAGGCCCTTTGCGATAACGCTCTCATCGGTCATGTTGATAACCTGGTACTTGAGCGACGAGCTGCCGGCGTTGATAACGAGAACGTTCATACTCCCTCTTTCGTGGGGGTCAGGCCTTCTTGCAAGGCATTTGTCATGTTTCGTATTCGCCTATTTTCACACAGCAAGGCCTTTTGAGGGCACCCCTCAGCCTGCAAGCGGACACATGCCGCCTGTCAGCGTGTCACATCTTGCCTAAAACCTACCTGAGACCTGTGTTTCATCCCAGCCAGACGCCGCCCGAGCGCATCTAGCTGGAGCAAAGGCTAACTGAGCCTGCCATCGACCTCGTCGCCCTCATCCGGCTGCAGCTCGCCCATAAGGACGGTGACCTTCTGCTGGGCCTCGTCCAGGCGTTTCTTCAAGGAGCCAAGCAAGGCGACGCCGCGCTCGTAGCTCTCGATGCTCTGCTCGAGCTCGAGCTGGTTGGATTCCAGGGAGCGAACGATGCCGTCGAGCTCGACCAGGCCCTCTTTAAAGCTCATTTCCTCGATGTTCTTCATGATTGTTCCTTCCTATTCATTGCCAGGAGCGCTAACGGCGTCGACCGTGCACTCCATGCTTCCGTCTTCAACGCGAACCGTGACCTTGTCGCCGGCGCTGACACCAGCAACGCTCTTGATGATGGAGGGGCCGCTTTGCGCGTAGGTGATCGAGTAGCCGCGCGAGAGCGTCTTGAGCGGCGAGAGCGCATCCAGGCGCGCCGCTGCAAGCGCGAGCTCCCTCGCAGACTGCTCCGTCAAACCCTTGCCCACATGTTCCAGCTGCTGCTGCGAGAGCTCCACGCGCCTTTGGCAGGCGGCAAGGAACGCCGCAGCGCCCGAGTCGAGCCTGGCCCTCATCTGCTCGAGCTCGACACCTTGGCGCTCCAAAGCATCCGGGATCGCATGCTCGAGGCGCTGGGCGAGCAAGTCAAGCGTTGAGCGGTTCTCCCTCAAGACACCGGGCAGTGCATGGGAGAGCTTCTCCTGCGCCATGTCGACGCTTTGGGCAAAGTCGCCCAACAGGAAGTTGGGATCTTTCCAAACAGGCCGGTCGCTTAAGCGCGCCAAGCGATGCCGCATGCCCTCGATGCGTTGGTCGAAGGCGTTGTCGAGCGCGCGCGTCGCATTTGCCACCTTGCCCGCCAGCTCGTCAACCGACAGCGAAATTGACTCCGCTGCCGCAGTAGGCGTCGAGCAACGGCGGTCTGCCACCATGTCGGCGATGAAGTTGTCCGGCTCATGCCCGATGCCGGTGACGACGGGGATAGTGCAGGCAGCGATGGCACGGGCAAGTGCCTCGTCGTTGTAGGGCATCATCACCTCGTAGGCACCGCCACCGCGCACCAAGAGAATGACGTCTGGCGCAGGGAAGGTGCGCTGGGCGGCCTCGAGCGCCTCGCACATAAAGCCTGCGGCACCATCGCCCTCGACAGGCACGCCAAACACCATGAGCTCCCCAAGCGGGTAGCGCCTACGCAATGTGCGCATGACATCCCTGATGGCCTTGCCCCTGGGCGAGGTAATGACAGCGATGCGCTCCGGCAGCGCTGGGGTGCGGCGCTTGCGGGCCGGGTCCATGAGGCCTTCCGCTTCGAGTTTGCGAGCCAGACGCGCTATCTGCTCGCGCACGCTGCCCTCGCCGGCGATAGCAAGCTTGCGCACGCTGAACTGCATAGAGCCCCTGGCGGGATAAGCGCTGAAATTGCCCGTGAGCTGGACCAGGGCGCCGTTCTTGAGCTCGACACCGGAGGCTGCGTAGACGTTTCTCCACACGATGCAGGGCATGACGCTGTCCTCATCGCGGATGGTGAAGTAAACGGCCTTGTAGCCGGGCTTGTCGCTGAGCTCGCATATCTCGCCGACAACCGTCAGGCGGATCTGCTCGAGCCCGCGCTTGGCGATGTTCATCGCCTGGGTGACCGTACAGGCCGCCTTCTCCTGTTTATCTTGCGCCATACACACCGCTTTCAAAATCTGCGACTAAAAGTCAACAGGCAGCATAACAGCTGCCTGTGACACAGAAATCTATTCAACTCAAATTGCAGATTAGTTGCCTGCGCGCTTTCCCAGAAAAACACTGATCAATACGAGATTCATGGGGAGGGACAGGGTCCCTCCCCTACGTGACAAGCGGTTTTGCCAATCGCACACAGCGGACATCTGCTTTAGCCAGCGCTTCTCTAGCGAGAAACCAGCTTGAGCTCCCCATCCTCGATGGACAAGGCGAGCTTGCCGTCCATGACATCGCGCAGCTCGCGGCCGACCAGCTCGAAGCGCCAACCCTTCATGAGCTCGCACTCGTCCGTCCTGCCGTGCACCAAGCGGACAAGGTCATCGTGGGAGGCCAGGACGGGAACAGCAACGCCGCTCTCATGGGCACGCAGCTCGACCACAGCGGAGAGCAGCTCAACTGCACCCACGACCTCCGGCTCGCCGCCTGGGCGCTTAGGGATGACGGGGTAGTCCTCAGGACTGCACTCCTTGCCGCGCTTGACTGCTTCAAGAACCAAGCGGGCGTTCTTCGTGGTCAGTTTGGAGTTGAGGCCGCGGACCTCCATAAGCCTGTCGATGCTCTGCGGGGCCTTGCGGGCGACCTCCACGATGGCCTCGTCGGGGACGATCCACTTGCGCGGGAGGTTGCGGGTGCGCGCCTCGCGCTCGCGCCACGCAGCGAGCTCGCGCGCGACAGCCAGCTGAGGCCTGCTCAGCGATGCAACGCGCTTGACCTTGCGCCAAGCGTCCATCGGGTCGAGTTCGTACTTCTGAGTGTTGCCGAGCTCTGCGAAGTCGTCTTTCAACCACTCCCTCCTGCCCTGGCTTTCGAGCGTCTCGACCATGTGTTCGTACATCTGGGGCAGGTAGACGACGTCGTCGAGCGCGTACCTGAGCTGGTTTTGCGTGAGGGGGCGCCTCGACCAATCTGTGTAGCTGTCGGCCTTGGCGAGCTTCACGCCGCAGATAGCGTGAACCAGCGGACCGTAGCCAACCTGAAGCGGGAAGCCCATGAGAGCGGCAGCCATCTGGGTGTCAAAGAGCGGAGCGGGCATCACGCCGATGGCGTTGTAGAGGATCTCAATGTCCTGGGAACCGGAGTGGAAGACCTTGACGCAGTTCTCATCCTCCATGATGGGTGCCAGGACCTTGAGGCTGTGGACGCGTAGCGGGTCGATGATCGCCTGAATCTCTCCGTTGTTGATCTGGATAAGGCAAAGCTTGGCGTAGTAGGTCTTCTCGCGCAAAAACTCGGTATCGATAGCGAGAACCTTCGAACCCTCGAGGTCCCTGACGAGGTTCTCAAGATCCGTCTGCGTCTCTACATAGCGACTGTCCATCTGTCCTCAACTTGTCTATCTAGTCAAAGCCCTTGGTCGCAAGCGCTACAAGGACTTAAGCCAATAAAAAAGGAGCCCGAAGGCTCCTCTAAAATTCGATGGTGGGCGATACTGGGATCGAACCAGTGACCCCTACCGTGTCAAGGTAGTGCTCTCCCCCTGAGCTAACCGCCCATCGGCCTTCTTGCGTCGGCGAAGAGTTATAATACCTTATTGAGTTTTCTTGGCAAGTCTTTTCTTGAAGAAAATCGGAAATCTTTCTCCCTTCCCTCAATCGCAACTATATATAGCAAGGACTCGACGCAGATCATCGGCGCGGCACCTTGGAAAAGCTAACTCAGAAAACCCTGCGGACAAGACCAATCGCCGCTTCGACTTGCTCAGATAAATGGCCTCTCAAACCGCGTGCCCAAAATCATCGTGCCCCATACCCCTTCTCCTTCCGACTCCAAGACGTACAGTCTCCTCACATATCATCTGTGCAAAGAAAGAGAGTGGATTTCTGAAAATTTCTCTTGCATCGCTTTTAAACATCACGTATAGTATCGGCTTGCACGCGGAAGTGGCTCAGTTGGTAGAGCATAACCTTGCCAAGGTTGGGGTCGCGGGTTCGAGTCCCGTCTTCCGCTCCATTGAATGTAATAGAGCCGGCTTACAAGGTCGGCTCTTTTCATCAAGTGCATTTTGGCTGGCGACGTGGCCAAGCGGTAAGGCAGAGGCCTGCAAAGCCTTTATCACCGGTTCGATTCCGGTCGTCGCCTCCACTTTTTGCGGAAGTGGCTCAGTTGGTAGAGCATAACCTTGCCAAGGTTGGGGTCGCGGGTTCGAGTCCCGTCTTCCGCTCCACATATTACAGAGCCGGTTAATCCCGGCTCTTATCCCTACGCGGAAGTGGCTCAGTTGGTAGAGCATAACCTTGCCAAGGTTGGGGTCGCGGGTTCGAGTCCCGTCTTCCGCTCCAAATGTTCAGGCGCTAGCTTTTTAGCTGGCGCCTTTTTGTTGCCCAGGTATAGCAAGCTACTCGTCATCAGCCCCCCCAGGGAGACGCTGATCAATACAAGGTTTATGGGGAGGGACAGGGTCCCTCCCCTACATAACCTGCGGTTTTGCCAATCGTGCGCAGTGCGCATCTCCTTTAACCAAACAAGAAATCAGAAGGCCGGCAAGAAACCTTGCCGGCCTTCTGCGCTACTTCCACCACTCCGGCGTCAGTTCACCCAACGTCACGATCCTGCCATCCTCGTAGTCCATCATGATTTCGATATCGCGACAGCCATCGGGCATAAGCTGCGACATGAGCTCCCTGCAGGCACCGCAAGGCGGAATCACATTGCCGCCGTCATGCACGGCAACCACGCGGCGAATCCCATCCTCGCCGTTTGTGAGCATATTGAAGATGGCGTTGCGCTCTGCGCAAACTCCCAAAGCACAGGCAGCCTCCACGCACACGCCAACATAGATCTTGCCAGACGCAGCCTCAACGGCAGCGCCGACGCCGCCTGCCTCAATCCTATGCGATATCTCACGCGGCTTGATAACACTCATTGCGGCGTCATACAGCTCCGTCCAAATCCCATCCATCGCAAGACCTCCTCAACAACTTCAGTCTTTTGACTAAGTACATCACATCAATCCCTGCGCTACAAGCATCCAAACCACTCCGCATCCTCATCGCAATCCCACATGCCCTCATCGTGCACTAGCACGCCCAGAGAGCAGTCCCTATTGGCTGCAAGCCAAAACAAACGCGTTTGCCCCGTGCAGGGAGGCCGGGTGCACGACAAGGCGAATCAAAACGATCTTGAGCCTTGTCGTGCACCCGGCCTCCCTGCACGGGGCAACGATCTCTATACGCAAGCAGCCCGGAGAGCCAACGCTCTCCGGGCTGCCGGATATCTATGGTGGGCCATGCAGGATTCGAACCTGCAACCCAGGGATTATGAGTCCCCTGCGCTAACCGTTGCGCCAATGGCCCTTGAAAGAGGAGTTACTCCTCGAGGTAATCCTTGAGCTTGCTGCTGCGGCTCGGGTGACGCAGCTTGGCAAGGGTCTTGCTCTCGATCTGGCGGATACGCTCGCGCGTGACGCCAAACTCGCGGCCGACCTCCTCCAACGTGCGGGGATGGCCGTCCTTGAGGCCAAAGCGCAGCTCGATGACCTTGCGCTCGCGCTCTGCCAAGCCGTCGAGAACCTTGCTCAACTGCTCCTGCAGCATTGTAAAGCTTGCAGCGTCATCCGGGCGGATGGCTTCGTGATCCTCGATGAAGTCACCGAGCTGGGAGTCCTCCTCCTCGCCGATGGGAGTCTCGAGGGAGACGGGCTCCTGGGAGATCTTCTGGATCTCACGGACACGCTCCGCGCTCATATCCATCTTCTCGCCGATCTCCTCCGGAGTTGGCTCGCGGCCGAGCTCCTGGAGCAGCTGACGCTGGATGCGGACGAGCTTGTTGATGGTCTCGACCATGTGGACCGGGATGCGGATGGTGCGAGCCTGGTCTGCGATGGCGCGGGTGATCGCCTGGCGAATCCACCACGTTGCGTAGGTGGAGAACTTGAAGCCCTTGGTGTAGTCGAACTTCTCAACTGCGCGGATAAGGCCCAGGTTGCCTTCCTGGATGAGGTCCAAGAACAGCATGCCGCGGCCGACATAGCGCTTTGCGATGGAAACGACGAGTCGCAGGTTAGCCTCGATCAGGGCATCCTTTGCGTCCCAGCCCATCTGCTCGATGCGACCCAGACGGCGCTTCTCCTTGCGCTCAAGCTCGATGCCCTGCTCCTCGGCCTCCTCGAGCTTAGCGGTAGCCTCGAGACCGGCCTCGATCTTCTTGGCCAGATCGACCTCTTCTGCTGCAGTCAGCAGGTCGACCTTGCCGATCTCCTTGAGATACATGCGGACAGGGTCGCCCGTGAGCATCGCGACGCTGGATGCCTCTGCACGCGCCTTGCGAGACTCGCGGCCGCCCTTCTTCTTGGAAGAGGCCTTGCTTGCCTGCTTGAGCAGCGCGTCTGCGTCCTTGCTCGCCTTAAGCTCGTCTTCCGGGATGCCCTCCATGATGTCCTCGTCGGACATGTGCGGATCGACGTCGTCGTCATCGGCGACGACAGCGCTGCCGCCGTCGTCTTCGACCTTAACGCCGTGTGCCTTAAAATACTCGAAGACGGCCTCAAGCTGCTTGGGGTTCAGCTCGTCTTCTGCGAGGGCGTCCTCGATCTTGCTCCTCGTGGTCTTCTTGCCAGAGTCCTTGACCAGCTCATCGACCTTCTCGATGAACTCGGCCTCCAGAACACCTGCTGCGGCCTCTGCGGCCTTCTTGCTTGCGCTCTTCTTAGCAGCCACGCCTTCTCCTTTTAATTGAACCCAGCCTTACCTACTGAGCGGTGTTGCGAAGCTCCACCAGCTGCCTCTGCAGCTTGATGGTCTCCTCGAAGATCGCCTCCAGTTGCTCCGGCGACATCGAGGAGTCGTCGCGCATGCGCGCCTTTGCCTGGCGGATGCGCCGCTCCAAGTCCCGCTCGAGCAAGTTGCGGACCAACAGCTTGGCCCTCATCTCGCTCTCGACCCCTGGCTCGACATCGCTCATCGCCGAGGCCAGAAGCCCTGCCGCCTCCTGGCATGCGCCCATCACGACGCTGTATGCCTGAGCCGGTGTCATCGAACCCTCGTGGGAGACAAGCGCGTCGACCATGGCCTCTGCGCGGGAATCCTCCCACTTGACTCTCAAAAGCTCCTTGCCCAACACCCCGATAATCGCCGTATCAGACACGAGAAGAGAGACAAGCTCGTGCTCCATCTTGGAGTACCTCTCGCTCTCTTGAACGATTTTTGTCGTCACGGAGTTATACGGTTTGCCGTACTGCTCTTGGACAGGTGCCTGTTCTTCTTCGCGGCGGGCGGCCGCAGGAGGCCTGAGTTCCTTTAGAGCATGGGACACTACATTATATTCCAGGTTTAACCTATCCGCAATTATGTTGATGTAATCAGTCGCCATAACGGAGTTGCGGATGGGGTACAGGATGCGCAGGGACTCCTCCATCGCCTTGACCTTCATCTGCGGCTTGCTCAGGTCGTAGCTCTCAAGCACGCGGTTGATGGAGAACTTGAGCAGCGGCTGAGCTTGCGCCACGTGCTCGCGCATGGCATCTGCCCCCTTGGCGCCGACGAACTCCGCCGGATCCATGTTGTCCGGCAAAACCGTCACCTTGAGGTCGATGGGGTCGCGCCCGCTTTCCACCGCAGAGCTCCAATCGATGAACTCGCTCGCGCGCATCGCGGCCTTCTGACCGGCGGCGTCACCGTCGAAGAGGTAGACGATGGTCGAGGCAAAGCGACTGAGCAGCTTCACATGTTGGGCGGTGAGCGCCGTGCCCAGAGTCGCGACCGCGTTGGTAATGCCCGCCTCGTGCATGGCGATAACATCTGTGTAGCCTTCGACGACGATTGCACAGCCGCTGCTTACGATGGAGCTCTTGGCCTTGTCGATGCCAAACATGTTCGAGGATTTGTGGAAGACGGGCGTCTCCGAGGTGTTGAGGTACTTGGGCTCGCCCTTGCCGATGACGCGGCCGCCAAACGCAATGGTGCGCCCTTGCAGGTCGTGCACGGGAAACATCACACGGTTGTAGAAGCGGTCAACCATGCGTCCGTTGTCGCCGACGAAGGCAAGGTTGGCCTGCACGAGCTCCTGGCGGCTAAAGCCCTTCTCCTGCAGATGGCGGCACATCTGGCCGTGACCCGGCGCGAAGCCCAGGTTCCAGTCAGTCGAGGGCTTCGATCCAAATCCCCTCTCCCCCAGGTACTTGCGGGCACTGGAGGAGCCGGCGTCCCTGGAGCGCATGAGCTGCATATGGAAGAACTCCTCTGCAGCCTCGCACGCCGCCATGAGGCGCTGGCGCTGTCCGCGCGGCATGCCGCCGCCGTCGGTCTCCTTGATCTCGATGTGGGCGCGGTCTGCCAACAGGCGCACCGCCTCCGGGAACTCGAGCTTCTCCTGCTCCATCACGTACCCGAAGGCGTCTCCACCCTTGCCGCAGCCAAAGCAATGCCACAGCTGGGTGGAGGGGTCGATCTTGAAACTCGGAGTCTTCTCGTTGTGAAACGGGCAGCAACCCCAGAACAAGCGGCCTTTTTGCTTGAGGATGACATGCTCGCCGACGAGGGAGACCAGGTCGGTCGCCTCGCGAACGCGCCGGATATCCTCTTCGTCGATCCTTGCCATGTGCCTACCAGTCCTTACGCATAGCCTTTGCCTTGGGAACCAGGTTCTCGCGCACCCAGTTGATGTTGTCTGTCACCGTGGCGATCAAGTCCTCCAGGTTGTCGAACTTGATCTGCGGGCGCAGCCAGTGAACGAGCTTGATCTCGATGGTCTTACCGTAGAGATCGCCCTTGTAGCCGAGCAAGTGCGCCTCAATCGGCGAGGTTGCGTTCTCGAAGCTCGCTGCAACGCCCATGTTGACAGCTGCAGCATAGCAGGTGTCTCCAACAAGCGCATAACCGCCGTAGACGCCGTCGCGCGGAAGCATGATGTCGCTCTCAGGCTCGACGTTTGCCGTCGCGAAGCCCATGTCGGCACCCTCGCCCCTACCATGGACGACCTTACCGCGGATCACATAGCGGCTGCCAAGCTTGGAGGCCGCGTCTGCATCGCCAGCTGCCAGAAGACCGCGGATACGCGTGGCCGTCACGACCTCGCCTGCGGACTCATAGAGCACTTGGGGACAGCACTCGGCGCCAATGCGCTCGCACCAAGCCTCGATGTCGGCGACCGTACCGGCCGCCTTCTTGCCGAAGCGGAAGTCCGAGCCCACGTGGATGCTCGCGACGTCGATCTGAGCCGCGAGCCTCTCGAGGAACTCCTCCGCGGTCAGGCCCAGGTTGGCCTTATCGGTCACGATGGCGACGACCTCGTCTGCAGCGACGTCATCGGATTTGCACAAGGCATCCAGTCGAGCCGCGTTGCTCATGAGCTTGAAGCTCGCAGGCTCGCGGCCAAAGAGCTCGTCGGGGTCCTTGTCAAAGGTAACCAAGGTAATCGGCAAACCGCGTCGCTGCGCATCCTCGCGCGCTGCCGCAAACAGGGTCTTGTGGCCCTTGTGCAGGCCGTCGAACACACCCATGAGCATGACGCGCTTGCCCAGCTCGAAGGAGGCGGGCGCGCACAGGTCCCAAGAAATCAGTCGGGCGCTATGGGAGCCGTCAGCCCTCACACCGACCACACCGCCGGGGATGACGGTGTCGGGCTTCATGGTGTTACCGCAGGCCTTGTAGATTGCAGCGAGCTTGCCATCGTAGACACAGGAAACAAAGCCCTCGCTCGCACTTGCCACGAGCTGGCGGCCGCAGGAGACGTCCTTGGCCTCCTCGGCGCTGAGCTCATGCACGCTAGCAAAACCGAGCAGCCTCACAGGATCTGCCCAGGGAAGCTCCTTGCCGCCAGCGGCCAGCTGCGCGAGTTCCTCGAGCGTATGAGCCTCCTCAATCGAGCAATCCGCCACAGAGGCACGGCGAAGCGCGCCGAGATGAGCACCGCAGCCGAGCTTCTGGCCCAAGTCGCGCGCGATAGAGCGGATGTAGGTGCCCTTGCTCACGGCGAGGTTCACATCCCAGTACGGGAGCGCTGCCTCGAAGAAGCCGCCCTCGCCGTCGCTGAGCTTGACCTGCTGCATACCGGTGCCGGCAAGCGCCGCACGGTCGATGGTGACCTCACGGGGTTCGAGCTCGATCTCCTTGCCCTCACGGGCGGCTTTGTATGCCGTGACGCCGTTCTTCTTGATGGCGGAGAACGCAGGGGGAAGCTGCAGGCTCGTACCGAGGATGCCGTTGAGGACCTCCTGCGGCTCGAGCTGCTCGAGCTTGGAGAGCGCCTCTCCCAAGTCAGATGCAGAAAGCGCCCTGATGATGCGGCCGTCGGCGTCGTCGGTATCCGTCGCCGCGCCAAAGACGATGCGAGCCGTATAGCTCTTGTCATGGCCGGTCAGATACGTGGAAAGCCTCGTCGCGGCACCCACGCAGACGAGCATGAGACCCGTCGCCATGGGATCAAGCGTGCCGGCATGGCCGACGCGCTTCTCGCCGGTGAGGCGGCGCACGACGTTGACCACGTCATGGGATGTGACGCCTTGGGGTTTATCGATGGCAAGAACGCCGCACAGGCCGCTTGCACCACGCTTCATCGAGCATCCTCGCTTTCCTGGGTTATGCCAAAAGACTCTGCAACGTTTGCGATCACGGTCTCGAGCGCCTGGTCCATGGGGCAGTGCAGCGTGAAACCGGAAGCTGCCACATGGCCGCCTCCGTTCATCTTCTCCGCGATGACGCGCACGTTGTGGTCCGTCTTGGACCTGATGCTGCCGCGGATATGGCCGTCCATGCCGCGCAGGATGACGGAGACCTCCGGTCCCGCAATCTGGCGGACGACATCGGTGAGCTCCTCGCAATCGTCCTTGGTAGCGCCGATCTCCTCGAGGTCGCGCTCGTCCATCCAGGAGATGACGAGATGTCCGTCGCATGCAAAACGCATACGCTCCGCGACGCGAGCCTCGAGCTGAACCGCAGCCATCGTCTTGCGCTGATAGAGCTGCGTTGCGGCCGTTGCGGGCTCTGCGCCTGCAGCCACCATCTCTGCTGCCAGGGCAAAGGCGCTGGCATCGGCGTTTTGATAGCGGAAGGAACCCGTATCCGTCATGAGGGCGACATAGCAGCACTGCGCGATCTGCGCCGTGCGCTCGACACCCATCTGGCCAATCAGGTCCCAGACCATGACGCCGGCCGCCGCAGCGGACGGGTCGATGTAGCAGATGTCGGCGACGTCGTCGTCTCCCGCATGGTGGTCGATCTTGAGCGTCGCCTTGGCGCGGGCCTTGACCTGCGCGCCGTCCGTCATGCGCTCGTCGCTCGGGACGTCGACCATGACGAAGACATCCGGGTCTTCCTTGTAGTCAGCAGCAGGCACGAGTTCGTCGTAGCCTGCGAGGAGATCGAGGTTGGCGGGTTTGGCCCCAGTTGCCAAAAGCGGCGTTGCCTGGACGCCCTTGGCCCTGAGCGCATGAGTCAGGGCCAAGACGCTGCCCAGGCAGTCGCCGTCTGGATTCTTATGGCCGCACACCGCAACCGTCGTCGCCGTTTCGAAAAGAGCTACTGCTCCTGAGAAATCGAATCGAACCACTTATGCTCGCTTTCCAGCACAGCCGCGATATGCTCCGCGGTGTCGACAGTCTTGTCAATGTAGAACCTGAGCTCGGGCGTCACGCGCCAGCCCAGATCCTTGCCGACGAGGGACCTGATGCGGCCCTTCGCTGCCTCGAGACCCGCCATGACCTCGTCATAGCGGTCCTTGTCGGCGGAGATGTAGACATCTGCGACAGAGCGGTCCTTGGAGACCTCGCAAGAGGTGACCGTGACCATCTCGAGACGGGGGTCGGCGATGTGGAACAAGATCACATTCGCGATCTTGCTCCTCAGCTGCTCGTTCGCTTTACGCGATGCGGGTGTCTGCTTCATCGTTTACTCCTTGCGGGCGACCTGCTCGATGCGGTAACCCTCGAGGACGTCGCCTTCCTTGATGTCCTGGTAGCCCTCGATGCCGATACCGCACTCAGAGCCGGCCCTGACGGACTCAACGTCATCGCGGTAGTGGCGCATAGAGGTGATCGCGCCCTCGTAGACGATGACGCTGTTGCGCACGACGCGGATGGTGTCGCTCTTGTGGATCTCGCCCTCCGTGACCAGGCAGCCGGCGATGACACCGACCTTGGGCATGCGGAAGAGCTCGCGGACCTCTGCGGAACCCGTGTCGACCTCGACCTCTTCCGGTGCGAGCATACCAACGCGTGCTGCGTTGATGTCCTCGAGAGCCTTGTAGATGACACGGTACAGGCGGATATCGACACCCTCGCGCTCTGCTGCTGCACGGGCCTTGGCCTCCGGGCGGACGCCGAAGCCGATGATGATGGCGTCGGAGGCGCCTGCCAGGATGACGTCGGTCTCCGTGATGCCGCCAACGGCGGAGTGGATGATGTTGATGCGAACCTCGGACTGGTCCATCTTGCTCAGGGCGTCTGCCAGAGCCTCGATGGAGCCCTGGACGTCTGCCTTGACGATGAGGTTGAGCTCAGCCAGCTTGTCCTGCTCCATACGGGCGAACAGGTTGTCGAGGCTGACGTGGGACTTCTGCTCCTGCGCAGCCAGGCGTGCCTTGAACTCGCGCTCCTGTGCGAGCTTGCGGGCGTCGGACTCCTCCTCGAAGACGCAGAACTCGTCGCCGGCACCGGGGACGGCGTTGAGACCGAGGATCTCCACGGGGTCAGACGGCCTGCACTCGGTGACGTTGTTGCCCTGCGGGTCGATCAGCGCGCGGACGCGGCCGTAGGTCATGCCGGCGACCAACGTGTCGCCAACGTGCAGCGTACCGCGCTGGACGATGACGGTTGCAACGGGACCGCGACCCTTGTCGAGGTTTGCCTCGATGACAAAGCCGCTTGCCGTGGTATCCGGGTTGGCCTTGAGCTCCAGGACGTCGGCCTGCAGGATGATGGTCTCGAGCAGGTCGTCGATGTTCATGCGCTTCTTGGCGCTGACCTCGACGAACATGTTCTGACCGCCCCACTCCTCGGGGATGATGCCGTGCTCGGAGAGCTCGGTCTTCACACGGTCCGGGTTGGCGCCGGGCTTGTCGATCTTGTTGATGGCGACGACGACGGGGACGTTTGCAGCCTTGGCGTGGTTGATTGCCTCAACCGTCTGGGGCATGACGCCGTCGTCAGCGGCGACAACGAGGACGATGACGTCGGTGACCTGTGCACCGCGGGCACGCATGGCGGTAAACGCCTCATGGCCCGGGGTATCGATGAAGGTGATCTGCTGGCCGTTGATGAAGACCTTGGATGCACCGATATGCTGCGTGATGCCGCCGGCCTCGGTGCTGGCGACGCCGGTCTCGCGGATGGCGTCGAGCAAGGAGGTCTTGCCGTGGTCGACGTGACCCATGACGGTAACCACAGGCGGGCGGGGCTTGAGGTCTTCCTCGTCGTCGTGGAAGGAGAAGGACATCTCCTCTTCCTGGGAGACGACCTTGACCTCGCGACCCAAGTCGTCAGCGATGAGCTCGATGAGGTCGTCGCTCATAGTCTGGGTGAGGGTGAGCGGGGTTCCCAGCAGGAAGAGGCGCTTGACGATCTCGTTGCCGGGGACCTCGAGGAGCTCTGCCAGCTCGCCAACGGTGGCACCGCTGACGACCTTGACGACACCGACGGCGATGCCGGTGCGCTCCGCCTCCTTGATTGCCTCCTCCTCGGCCTTCTTAGCAGCCTCGGCGGCGCGGCGCTCCTTGCGCTTCTTGCGGCGGCCCTTGGACTCGGTCTCAGCCTCTGCGACGGCAGCGCGTGCCTCCTCGAGGACCTTGTCGCGCTGCAGCTGCTCGGCGGCGACGGCCATCTGGCGATAGCGGTCGTCCTCGGACTGGTCGTCGACGGAGACGTCGGCCTTGCGGCCCTTCTTCTTTTTCTTGGGAGCGCGGTCTGCGTCCTTGTTGTCCTTGTGGCCCTTGTTGCCGCCCTTGCCGGAGTCCTTGGACTCGCTGGCCTTGCGCTCGGCGTTTTCTGCCTTCTCGGTTGCCAGGCGGTCGTTCTCAGCGGCGATCTGAGACAGCAGGCTGTCGAAGACGGAGGTGGGCTTCAGGCGCTTTGCCTCGCGCTCGGCCTCCTTGGCCTCCTCTGCGAGGCGCTTCTTCTCGGCGGCCTCTGCATCGCGGCGGGCCTTCTCCTCCTGGCGACGGCGACGCTCTTCCTCGGCTGCAGCCTTGTGCTCAGCCTCGATGCGGCGGCGCTCCTCTTCCTCCTTGGCCTTTGCAGCAGCCTCTGCCTCCTTGGCCTCGCGCTCGATCTGGGCGGCGCGCTCTGCCATCTCGGGGCCAAGCTGCTTGCGGATCTTGTCGACATACGCGTCGACAAGCGTAGACGCATGGTTCTTGGCGGGGATCTTCATCTCCTCGAGCTTTGCCAAAAGCTCCTTGGAGCTCAAGCCAAACTCCTTGGCCAACTCATGTACTCGCATGCTTGCCATATACTCACCTTCCTCATCAGCGCAACTTCGCGCATGTTGCGCTAAGAGCGTCAAAATCCTTCTCAAGGCCGATATATTCGTCTGCGCTCAGCCTCTTGCGCAGTTTCGAGTCAAACGCGTGCTTCTTCACCGCTTTGGCAAAGCATGCCCGGTCCAAGCACACATAGGCGCCTCTTCCATCGGCCTTGCCCCTCGCGTCCAGGCTCACCTGGCCCTGCGGGGACCTGACCACTCGGACAAGCTCTGCTCTGGGAGCGGAGGTGCCGCACGCGATGCAGGTGCGAATCGACGCCTTGGTGCCCATTAGATGAGAGACTCCTCCTCGTCTGCGTGGATACCGCAGAAACGGGAACCGGGGCGCGCGTGGTTGCGGCAGCGGGTGCCGTCGGCGCCCACGTACTCGCAGCGGATATCGCCGGCCTCCTCGACATCATCGTCATCGTCGATGAAGGAGTCCGTGTTGCCCTGAAGCATGTCGTTGCTCACGATGCTGGCGGACTTGATGTCGATATGCCAGCCGGTCAGGCGCGCGGCGAGGCGAGCGTTCTGTCCCTCCTTGCCGATGGCCAGGGACAGCTGGTCGTCGGGGACGATGACGGTTGCGTAGTGGCTGTCCTCGTCGATGATGACGCGGCTCACCTTTGCAGGAGAAAGCGCGTTCGCGACATAAACCGCGGGGTCCTCGTTCCACTGGATGACGTCGATGCGCTCACCGCGCAGCTCGGAGACGACCATGCGGATACGGGAGCCCTTGGGACCGACGCATGCGCCGACGGGATCGAGGTTGGACTCGCGGGAGTAGACGGCGATCTTGGAGCGGGCGCCGGCCTCGCGGGCGATGGACTTGACCTCGACGACGCCGTCGTAGATCTCCGGGACCTCGATCTCGAGCAGGCGACGGATCAGGTCGGGGTGGGTGCGGCTGACGATGATGGCCGGGCGAGAGCCCTCGTGGCGGCCGCCGCCCTCGGTGCCGGGCTCGCGGACGTCGACGATGAGGGCCTTGAGGCGCTGGTTGTGCTGGTAGTACTCACCCTCGGGCTTCTCGTTGCGCTCCTGACCGCCGTTGCGGCCGTCGTAGTGCGGGAGCTCGGCCTCAACGCCGTCGCTGATCTTGATGATCGTGAAGTCAGGCGTGGACTGCAGAACGGTACCGGTGATGAGCTCACCCTTGCGCTCGACGAACTCCTTGTAGATGTTGGCGCGGGCAGCATCGCGGACGATTTCGTTGATGACGCGCTTGGCACTCTGAGCAGCGATGCGGGACACGTCGTCAGGAGTCACGTCGTGCTCCTCGTAATCCTCGTAATCGCCCGTCTCGGGGTCCTCCTCGCCCAGGCCGATGAGCTCGTAGACGTAGATCTTGCCCGTGTTGCGGTCGATGGTGACGCGTGCATCCCAGTCGAGCTTCAGGATGCGCTGGTAGCTCTTTGCAAGCTCCTGCTCGAGGCGCTCGAGAACATCGTACTCGTCGATGTTGCGCTCCTTTGCCAGGTCCTGCAATGCTCCGATCAGTTCAGAAGACATGTTGTTTCCTCTCGCTTAATGCCGCTAACCGGCTTACTTGTTGCCCTTAGAGCCGGAAAAATCGATGCGGCCCACGATGTTTGCTTTCTTGATCCTGTCGAGCGCGATCAGCATGCGCTCCTCGCCCTGCTCGACGACGACCTTGTCGTCCTCAACGCCGACGAGCACGCCCTTCTCCTTGGAGCGAGCCTCGCCCGGCTTGAGGTAGACGACGACATCCTCGCCTGCGAAGCGCTCGTAGTCGCTCGCCTTGCGCAGCGGACGGTCGATACCGGGAGACGAGACCTCCAGAACGAACGAGCCCTTGAACGGGTCGAGCTCGTCGACTGCGATGTCCACCCACTCGCGCGCTGCCGCCAGCTGGTCCAGGTTGATCCCGCCCTCCGGCGTGTCCAGGTAGACGCGCAGAATCGGGTTCTTCTTGGTTCCGGCAATCTCTACGGTTACCAGCTCCAAGCCGTTTTCATCTGCAAGCGGCTCCAGAACCTCGATGAGCTTTTCTGCTTTAGTGGCCATGAAACCCTTTCTTCCCCATAAACCAAAGAAAGCGGGCCATGCCCACTTCCTCTTCTTGACGGCATCTAACGCACCCCAGCGGCTTGAAAGCCATACTGTGCCCAAAACGGACTCTATGCATATGCATAGGCATAGAAATGCAATCTGATTATTTATACCAGATTCTCTCTTTCCAATCCAGCCCTTTCGTGCTTTTCATCCCTATATGAAAGAGGCAGCCCCTCTCGGAGCTGCCTCTTGCTTGCTATCTGTCGATCAGCCGCTTAGCCAACGACGACGTTGACGACGTTGGGGGCCACGATGGTCTTGCGGACCGTCTGGCCTTCGATCTTGCTGGCAATCGCCTCGAGTGCGGCCTTCACGATCTCCTCCTCGCTTGCATCAGCGGGGGTGACAACCTTGCCGCGAACCTTGCCCTTGACCATGACGGCGCGCTCGACCTCATCGGCCTGAATGAAGCTCTCGTCGAAAGTGGGCCAAGCCTGGGAACAGACGCTGCCCTCGTTGCCCATGACCTCCTGCCACAGCTCCTCTGCCCAGTGCGGGGCGATGGGGGCAAGCAGCTTGACGATGGTCTCTGCGACGTCCTTGTCCAGCGCGGCAAGCTCCGCATCGGCACTGCGCTGGTCGAAGGACGCAACGCGCAGGTAGGAGCCGGCCGTGTTCACGAGCTCCATGATGGCGCTCAACGCGGTGTTGAACTGGTTACGGGAGAAGTCCTCCTCGACCTTGGCGGCGACGCGATGACGCTCGCGCAGCAGGGTCTTGGCAGCGGTCTTCACGTCCTCCTTGGCAGCGGCGTCGAAGAGTGTATCCGTGTCAGCCTTACCGGCAAAGTCGCATACCGCACGCCAAGCGCGGTTGAGGAACTTATAGATACCGGCCAAACCCTTCTCGTTCCAGAGCAGCTCCTTGTCGGGCGGAGCCATGAACAGGATGCACGCGCGGACGGCGTCTGCGCCGTAGCGCTCGATCATGCTCTCCGGGGAGACGACGTTGCCCTTGGACTTGGACATGACGTCGCCATGCTCGTCGAGAACCATGCCCTGGCACAGCAGGTTGGTGAACGGCTCGTCAAAGTCCAGCATGCCCAGATCACGCAGCACCTTGGTGTAGAAGCGCGAGTACAGCAAGTGCAAGATGGCATGCTCGATGCCGCCGATGTACTGGTCGACGGGCATGAAGCGGTTGACGGCGTCCTTATCGAACGGCTTGTCCTCGTTCTTGGGATCCGTGTAGCGCATGTAGTACCAGCTGCTGCAGGTGAAGGTGTCCATGGTGTCGGTCTCGCGACGTGCCGGCTTGCCGCACTTGGGGCAGGTGCACTTCACGAAGTCCTCATGCGTGGCCAGGGTCTCGCCTGCTGCCAGGTCGATGTCCTCGGGAAGGCGCACGGGCAGATCCTCCTCGGGGACGGGGACGACGCCGCAGTCCTCGCAGTGAATCGCAGGGATGGGGTTGCCCCAGTAGCGCTGGCGGCTAATCAGCCAGTCGCGCAGGCGGAACTCAACCTTGCGGCCACCGCGGCCCATCGCCTCGAGCTCCTTGACGACGGCTTCCTCTGCCTCGGAGTGCTTGCCGCCGACCATGCCGGTGAACTTGCCAGACTGGACGAGGATGCCTTCGGCTGCCATAGCCTCATCCCAGTCAACGGAGGTGACAACGCGACCCTGCTCGTCCTTAAGCTGCGGGTACAGGGGGTCATCCTCGGTGACGATGATGGGTACGATGGGGAGGTCATACTTCTTGGCGAACTCAAAGTCGCGCTGGTCGCCGCAGGGAACGGCCATAACCGCACCGGTGCCGTAGTCGGCAACGATGTAGTCGGCAACCCAGACGGGAACCTTCTCGCCGTTGATGGGGTTGACCACATAGCGACCGGTAAAGGCGCCGTGCTTCTCCTTCGTGCCCTGGGCGCGCTCGACGGCGGTAATCTTCTTGGCGTCCTCGACGACCTGCATGACGGCGGCCTCGTACTCGGTACCGGCAACCAGGTCCTTGAGGATGGTGCTCTCGGGGGCCAGCAGGAAGAAGCTGCAGCCAAAGAGCGTGTCAGCACGGGTGGTAAAGACCGTCAGAAGCTGATCCTCAGCGGGCTCAGCAGGAACATTGCCGTTAGCATCGCAGAGCGTGAACGTGACCTCGGCGCCCTCGGAGCGGCCAATCCAGTTGGACTGCTGCTGCTTGACGCGCTCGGGCCAGCCCTCGAGCTGGTCGAGGTCATCCAAAAGCTCCTGCGCGTAGTCGGTGATCTTGAGGTACCACTGGGTCAGGGGGCGCTTTTCGACCTCGGAGTCGCAACGCCAGCAGCGACCTTCAGTGACCTGCTCGTTTGCCAGAACGGTCTGGCAGCTGGGGCACCAGTTAACGGGGTTGTTGCGACGCTCGACGAGGCCCTTCTCCCAGAACTTCAGGAACATCCACTGGCCCCAGCGATAGTACTCGGGATCGCAGGCGACGACCTGGCGGTCCCAGTCATAAGAGAAGCCCATGCGCTTGAAGCTCTTCTTCTGAGTCTCGATGTTGGCGTAGGTCCATTTCGCGGGATGGCTCTTGTGCTTGATGGCGGCATTCTCCGCGGGCAGGCCAAAGGCGTCCCAACCCATAGGATGCAAGACGTCGTAACCCTTCATGCGCCAGTAGCGAGCCATCACATCGCCGATGCTGTAGTTACGCGCATGGCCCATGTGGATGTCGCCAGAAGGATAGGGGAACATCTCGAGGATGTACTTTGCAGGGCGCTCGCCGGCGTTGTCGACCTTGAAGAGCTCCTGCTCCTCCCAAGCCGCCTGCCACTTGAGCTCGATATCCTGCGGATTATATTCAGGCATTGTCGAGTCAGACATAGAAAAACCTTTCGACCAAAGAAAACATGCCCTCCATAATACCGCAGACTAAGACGAGTGATAAAACAAAGCGGGAAAGCACCGTCAAGCGCGGTGGTTTGAGTTGCGCAGTTGCTGATAACGAAGGCCGGTCTAAGCAAGGACGCACTTAGCGGAGCAGATATCAGCCCGCACGAGGCACTAAGCGCGAGCTCCCGAGATTTCTGAACGGCAAATCATTCAGGAGATTGCGAGATTCCACCGCATCAGCCCGATACGGAGATTCCCTGAACAACTGACCGTTCAGACAATTGGGGAATACCGCCTTATACGGCCATGACGGCAGTTCCCCGAACGAATAATCGTTCAGGGAATCGGGATAAGAAGGCATATCCGCACAAAACAATCGTTCCCTGAACGAGTGGTCGCTCAGGGAACCGGTAGAGCCGGGCCTTTCCACCCACGACGGCGGTTCTCTGAACAACTGGTCGTTCAGAGAACCGGGGCGGTGCTGAAAGAGGGCGTCCTCAAACAGCGAGAGTGTGCGCCCTGTGCAAACAAGAAGAGGCGCCGCGCGCGGCACCCGGCGCAGGTGCGGCGTGCGGCGCCTCTCTCTGTTTCGCCCCTCGCGGGCCAAAGCCCGCCCGAAAGCGCGAGAGCCCCCGGTCGGCCCAGCGGCGTCCTACCCTCCCGCAGCCTGGCGCTGCAGTACTCTCGGCGATGG
>CAKUES010000012.1 GCA_934646835.1 uncultured Coriobacteriales bacterium | reverse complement strand
TGTTTCACGCCGTCGAGCTGCAGGTTAACGCGAGCCTTCTGCGTGATACACAATGTCACTGGCACAAAGTGTGTCACGGCACCCTCCTCCAGACGCAAGACGAGCCCGGAAGCTGCTGCCTCCGGGCTCGTTGCGATCACCTGTGCGCTTGGGCGCTTAGGCGTTCTTGATCATGTACTTGGCGAGGTCGACGACGCGCTGGCTGTAGCCCCACTCGTTGTCGTACCAGGCGATGCACTTCACGAAGGTGCCCTTGCCGCCCAGGACGTTGGTCAGCAGGGAGTCGAAGATGGAGCTGTAGGGGTTGCCGATGACATCGCAGGAGACGATGGGATCGGTGCAGTACTGCAGGATGCCCTTGAGCTCGCCCTCGGCGGCCTCCTTCATCGCAGCGTTAATCTCCTCTGCGGTGACCTCGGTCTTGAGCTCGCAGGTGAGGTCGACCATGGAGCCAGTGGGGACGGGGACGCGGGTAGCCATGCCGTCCATCTTGCCAGCCAGCTCGGGGATGACCAGGCCGACGGCCTTGGCAGCACCGGTGGTGGTGGGGATCTGGCTCACAGCGGCAGCGCGGCTGCGGCGGAAGTCCTTGTGGTGAACGTCCAGGATCTTCTGGTCGTTGGTGTAGGCGTGGATGGTGTTGATGAAGCCCTTCTCGATGCCGAACTTGTCGTTGAGGACCTTGGCGAAGGGAGCCAGGCAGTTGGTGGTGCAAGAGGCGTTGGAGACGATGTGCTGGGTAGCGGCATCATAAGTGTCCTCGTTGACGCCCATGACAATGGTGTTGTCGACTTCCTTGCCGGGAGCGGAGATGACGACCTTCTTGGCACCGTTGTCGATGTGCGGCTGGCAGGCCTCGCCGGTCTTGAGCTTGCCGGTGGTCTCGAGGACGACGTCGACGCCGTAGTCGCCCCAGTTGAGGTTCTTGGGATCGCGGTCCTGGAGAGCCTTGATGCGATGACCGTCGAAGATGAAGTAGCCGTCCTCTGCACGGGCCTCGTCAAACGCGATGCCCTGGCAGGAGTCGTACTTGGCCAGATAAGCGGCGCAGTCGAGGTCGGACGGGTTGTTGATGGCAACAACCTCGATCTCGGGATCTGCCTCTGCGATGCGGAAGACAAGACGGCCGATGCGACCAAAACCGTTGATGCCAACCTTGATAGTCATGTGCGGGTTCTCCTTTTCTGTCGACTAACCCTAAGATGACGGCCAAACAAGCCGGGATTTACCAACGTCAATCCTAATAGGAAACACAAGCGAAACAATCGTCCTTGAAGCACTAACTGGCAAGCGGAGAGCTGCGCTCGACTTAGGGAAGCGCTGATTGATGCGAGGTTTATGGGGAGGGACAGGGTCCCTCCCCTACGCTACCGGCGATTTCGTCAATCGCACGCAGCGGGCGCTTGCCTCAGTCGAGGTTTCCCTATGCCCGCCTACTTCACCAAGCCGACGTACTTTGCATGGCCCGCAAGCAGGCGGATGGCGTTGGCGTAGTTGATGTTGTAGCTCAGGTTCTTGTCCGCGTTGATGTTGGGAAGTTTGATCTCGCAGTGGCGCGGCACACCCTCGAAGACATGGGAGTTCTTCCATTTCTTGGTGCGCAGCTTGTAGAGCTGCTTCACGTAGCTTTTGCTCTTGCGGTTGAGCTTCTTGTCGCTGTTGGGACCGATGGTGCGGATAGCGTCGCCCTTGAGCGTAATCTTGGTGAGCTTCTTGCACTTGTAGAAGGCCTTCTCGCCGATCGTGGCGACGTTCTTGCCGATGCTGACGCTTTTCACCTTGTGGCCCTTGGCGTTGTCGAAGGCGCCCTTGCCGATGGAGGTGACGGAGAACTTGCCGGTCTCGATGTAGGTGTCGCCGCTTTCTGAGGACGTGGAGCTGAGCTTGGGCGCGGACACGGAGTCTGCAACCTTGGCCTTGGTGCCGCCCTTGTAGCTGACAAGCTCGACGGTGCCAGTGCTCGCATAGGAGACGCTTGCGTGGCCGTCCACGCCGTCGCTGGTCGTCTGCTTTGTGCTGATCGAGGTGATCTTGTAGGTGGCCTTGCCACTGGTGAAGGTCTTGCCCTTTGCCAGCTGCGGAACATAAGCGGCATCGCCCTCAGACGGGGCGGGTGCGGCAGTCGAGCCGCTGCCGTCGGTTGCCGGGGCAACGTTGTTCGCCAAGGCGATGGGAGTGAATGCGAGCGCGCAGGAAAGCGCCGTCGTGGTGCAGACGGCTGCAGTAAAGGCGTTGAGTTTCATGGTCCTCCTCGATAAACGGGGCATCAATACCCCCAGTATATCGGCGAGCACTCCCCCATCCCCGACACTCCACAGGAAGTGCGGAAGTAGAGAGGTGGCCCACCCGGCGGTCACGTAGGGGAGGGACCCTGTCCCTCCCCATAAACCTCGCATTAATCAGCGCTGCCCTAAAACAACACGAGCTGGTCGCGGTTGATGAACTCGTCCATGCCGCGCTTGCCGATGCAGGCGCGCAGCTTCTCGCTGTCGTAGCCTGCCAAGCCGCGGCCAAGCAGGCGGCCCTGTTCGTCGACGAGATCGACGGGGTCCCCTGCAGCAAAGCTGCCCTCGACCGCCGTCACGCCGACGGGAAGCAAACTCGCACCGCGCTCGCTCAGCGCACGGACAGCGCCCAGATCGCAGGTCACGCGGCCGCGCACCTTGCCGCCGAGCGCGATCCAGCTCTTGCGCGCGTGCATGCCGAGCGAGTCGTTGTCGAAGAAGCGCGTGCCGACGCTGCGGCCATGGCAAGCGTCTGTCACCGCGTTCTTGCGATGGCCCTCGCAGATGACCATGGGGATGCCCGCGCTCATGAGCACGCGCGCAGCCGCCACCTTGGTGAGCATGCCGCCGCTGCCGCTCGCACTGCCCACGCCGCCGGCGCTCGCCTCGATCTCCTCGGAGAGCTTGCCGACCTGTTCGAGCAGCTCCGCACCCGCATCCTTACGCGGATCGGCCGTGTACAGACCGTCGATGTCGGAGAGCAGCACGACGAGGTCCGCGTCAATCGCCGTCGCGACCATGGCCGCAAGCGTGTCGTTGTCGCCAAAGCGGATCTCGTCGATGGCGACGGTGTCGTTCTCGTTGATGACGGGAACGGCGCCCTGCTCGAGCAGCTGATCGATGGTCGCGCGGGCGTTGAGGTAGCTCTCGCGCACGCCGGTCGTGGCGCGCGTGAGCAGAATCTGGCCCACGTGCATGCCAAAGCAGCGGAAGGTATCCGCATAGGCGTTGATCAAGGAGACCTGGCCGATCGCGGCAGCCGCCTGCAGCTTGCGCATCTCCGTCGGGCGCGGGCCCTTGTGTCCCATGATGTTCAAGCCGACGGCGATGGAGCCGGAGGTGACGACGACCATCTGCCAATCCTCGTCGCGAAGGGCTGCAGCCTCGATCGCCAGGCGTCCGATAAAGCCGCGGTCGAGCTGACCGTCGGAGTCGACGAGCGTGGACGAACCGATCTTCACAACAACGCGCTTCATGCTTTCCCCCCTTGAAAACAAAAATGACGGAAAGGCGGGAGTGCCTTTCCGTCATTCTCTCATGCAAACCGAGCTTTAGACCTCGCCCTCGAGGTTCATCATGCTCATGTAGTCGTAATCGCCCTCCCAAGAGCTCGGCTGGAACTCGAACTCCGTCTCGAGGATGCGAATGGTGTCGCCGGGCTCGGCACCCGCCTGGGTGAGTGCGGCCTCGACGCCGATGTGCTCGAGGCGGCGCTCCAAGAAGGCGACGGCCTCGTCGTTGGACCACTCCGTCTGGATGACCATGCGCTCGACCTGGCGACCCTCGATGCGGAAGACGCCGGCCTCCTCCTTGCGGACGGTGAAACGCTTGTCGCGCTGCTGGCGCTTGAGCTCCCAGACCTGATCGTACTCGACGGTCTCCTCCTCGGCTGCCTCCTCGCGCAGCTGGTGGACCTTCTCGCCGGTAGCGGCGATAAGCTGCTGCAAGCCCATGCGGCTTACCGCGGAGACAGCAAAGAACGGAATCGGGTCGCGGTCATCGATACCCTCGTCCAAAAGCTTCTCCGACAGCTCCTCGCTTTCCTGCTTGACCAGGGCCTTGAGGCGCGCAAGGGCGTCCTCCGTGCCGGGCAGGTCCGCCTTGTTGCCGATGACGATGCGCGGGCGGCTCGCGAGCTCAGGCGCGTAGGCCTCGAGCTCGTGGTTGATGATCTTGTAGTCCTCGACCGGGTCGCGGCCCTCGAAGCCACCGGAGAGATCGACGACGTGCAGCAGCAGCGCCGTGCGCTCGACATGGCGGAGGAACTCGTGGCCCAGGCCCTTGCCCTCTGCCGCGCCCTCGATGAGGCCGGGGACGTCTGCCACGACGAAGGAACGGTCGTCGCAGTGGACCATGCCCAGGTTGGGCACCAGGGTGGTGAAGGGATAGTCAGCGATCTTGGGGCGCGCAGCGCTCATGCAGGCGATGAGGCTCGACTTACCCACGGAGGGCATGCCGACGAGCGCGGCATCTGCCATGAGCTTCATCTCGAGCTCGACCCAGCACTCGTCTGCTGGCTCGCCCAGCTCGGAGAAGGCCGGGGCGCGGCGCGTCGGGGTGACGAAGTGCGTGTTGCCGCGGCCGCCGTGTCCGCCCTTGAGGGCGCAGACGCGCTCGCCGTTATGGGTGAGGTCCGCGATTTCCTCGACGGGGTTCATGTTCTCGTCCAGCAGGCGGATGACCGTGCCCACGGGCACCTTGAGGATGAGGTCCTCGCCATGGGCGCCGTGACGGCGCGCACCCTTGCCATGCGTGCCGCGCTGCGCCTTGAAATGGTGCTTGTAGCGGTAGTCGATCAGGCTGGAGACGGTGCTGTCAGCCTGGAAGATAATGGAGCCGCCGTGGCCGCCGTCGCCGCCGTCCGGTCCGCCCTTGGGGACCTTTGCCTCGCGTCGGAAGGAAGTACAGCCCGCACCGCCGTCACCGGCCTTGATGTTGATGCGAACCTGGTCTGTAAACTGGGACATCGTGAATCCTTGTCTCATTTGAGAAAAATTGCTAGCGGATTATTGTACCGCAGAGAACAGGGGCTTGTCGCGCACCTGGAGAAACGTTGGTCACCGCGAGGTTTATGGGGAGGGACAGGGTCCCTCCCCTACGTGAGTGGCGCAGCGTCCACTGCATGCAATTGGCAAAACCGATGATTGCGTAGGGGAGGGACCCTGTCCCTCCCCATAAACCTCGCGATAATCAGCACTCCCCTAGAACGCCTGGTACTCCTGCAGTGCCTCGAGGTACTGGGCCTCCGTGCCCAGGGCCTGGGAGGACATGCGGAAGAGCAAATCGACCCACTCGTCAACGCCCTTGCCCCACAGCTTGGCGGCGCCACCCTCGCTGCCCACAAGCTCGACGGCTGCATCGATGTCGGCCTTGGTGACGGGACGAGCCTTGTAGCCGAGCATCATCTCGAGCAGCTCGAGGTTCACCGGACTATAGAAGATGCCCTTGAGCAGGGCGAGGTAGCCCATCATCGGCTCGACGGGCAGGGGGTCTGCCTGCACGAGCTCCACGCCGGTGGCCAAATCGACGTCGAGGATCATCTCGCGCTCCTGGGAGCCGTGCTCGTCGGCCAGGTCGTGCTCGAGCAACCATGCGGCATAAGTCTTGAAGTCAAAGCCCTCGTCGAAGAGACCCTCGACAGCGCCGGCGACGCCGGGGGCCGCCTTGCGGATGAGCTTGAGGCCGAGCATGCTGTCGGCGTTGCCCTCCTTGTCGAAGACCGGGGTGTTGGAAGTCATGTAGGCGAACACGGGGCCGAGCATGGTCGCAATGCGCATCTTGCGGATGGCGTCGTCCTCGTCCGCGTACTCGAAGGCAGCACGACAGTGCGCCGCGCCCAGCAGCAGGGGTGCAGCATCGGCGCCCATGTGCTCCTCCATCTTCTGGTAGGGGGCAAATGGGACGGCCTCGAGCTTGTTGACAGCGGCAGAAGGATGGAATCCGCAGGTCACGAGCTTGTAGTCGACAGGCTTGAGGATCTGCTCCACGCGGAAGAGGAAGTTACGGTACTCGGCCTCGACCTCTGCAAGCGTAAGCAGCGGCACGATGCTCACGACGAGCTGGCCGCCGTGGTCGAGGCTCACGGCAGACAGCTGCCTTCCGGCGGCGATGACCTGGCCGTCTCCGTTGCGCACGACCTGCGGCCAGAACTCGGCGAGCTTCTCCATGAGCTCTGCCAGGCCCAGGCGGCCGTTCTTGCCGATGAAGGGAACCGCGTCGCCGTCCTCGTCCACGACGAAGTGGAACTGGGTCAGCGCGACCCTGCCCATATCGCCGCCCTTGCAGTTGCCGTTGAGGTACTCGACGATTTCCGTCGTTGCGTTGTCCATGAAAGCCCCTAACTCGCGTGGGTTTGCGTCTTGGTAGATGATACACACAAACGGCACCCCCGAAGAGATGCCGTAAGTTACGCGTTATTCAGGATGCGAATGCAAGGCGCGGGCGCAAAGCATGAGCGTCTAGAGAGGTGCCGATTGATGCGTGGTTTATGGGGAGGGACAGGGTCCCTCTCCTACGTAACCAGCAGTTTTGTCGATCGCACGCAATGGGCATTTACTTTACTCAGCGTTTCCCGAAGCCTTTGCCTTCCTACAGCGTGCCGGCAGCGCGGGCGGCCTCGACCTCGTCGATGGCCTCCTGCGGGGTCTTGGAGCAGCTGCCGTCGCCGATTCTAACGACGGAGATCTTGTCGCCGACCTTGATGTCGCCGCTGTCGAGCACCACGCCAAAGATACCCTCGCGCGGGAAGATGCAGTCGCCGGCCAGGTAGTAGATGGCGCAGCGCGTGTGGCAGACCTTGCCGATCTGGCTGATCTCGACTTTGACGTCACCCACCTGCAGGATGGTGCCGATGGGAATGAAGAAGGGCATGAAGCCGCGCGTGGTGATGTTTTCCGCGAAGTCGCCTTCCTTGACGCTCAAGCCGCGGTTTTGGGCTTTCTTGATGGACTCCTCGGCCAAAAAGCTGATCTGGCGGTGCCAGTCGCCACTCGCATGGGCGTCGTCAACGCAGCCAAAATCCTCGCGCACGCCCATGACGCCGGACTCGATCGGCTTCTTGCGCGCACCTTTCTTGGCGGCGATGTTGACGCTTGTGACCTCGCCGATCACATCGCCAACCTGCATGTTGTCGATCTTCTCCCTTGCGAGCGCATCGGCTTTCTCCTCGGCATCCGCCAAGGCCTCGAGCTCCGGTGTCAAAAGCGAGAACCCCTTCTCGATCTCCGCCATCGTATCCCCTCTCTCAGCGCGGGCGAGCGCGTCGCCCCTAACAAACCTATAGCGATGCTAGGTATTATATCCGAGTGAGGAGCTATGTAAACGCAACAGGAAAGAGTGCACAAAACAAGAGGCCGCCTTGCGCACGTCAAATGCGTAATCTAGTGTGTGCCCACATAGGGGGACCCTGTCCCCCCCCCATAAACCTTGCATTAATCAGCGCTTCCCCAGCAAAGCGCAACGGCAGCTAGGATGCCGCCTTGCTCGCACCGAGGGACTCGAGGGTGAGGTCGGCGTCGAGCTTGCAAAAGCGCGACTGGCACCAGTGGTCAAGTTGCTCGGCACACTCGCCTTGCTCACGCAAAAACTCGAGGTAGGCGTCCTCGGGCAGGGGCTTTGAGTAGAGGTAGCCCTGCAGATGCTCGGTGCCCAAAGTCTCGAGCAACTGGGTCATCTCCTCGCTCTCCACACCCTCCGCAACGATCTGCTTGTCGAGCGAGTGGCACATCTCGCAGACGTTCTTGAGCACAGCGAGGGCATTGACGTCCTCCATGGCGCCCCACACCACGGACTTGTCGACCTTGACGATGTCGAAGGGCAGCTCGAAGAGATTTGTTGCCGATGAGTAGCCGGTGCCGTAGTCGTCAAGCGCCAGTTGGATGCCCGCGTCATGCAACTTGTCGAGGTTCTCCTTCGTCGTCTGCCTGTCGTTGAGAACGGCGGTCTCGGTCACCTCCATGCACACGCAGGAGGGGTCGACACCATAGCGGTTGAGCGCGTAGAGCAGCTGGTCGGCCATGTTACGCTTGGCACACTGGACAGCAGAAAGGTTGATGTCCATGCGCGCGACACCCAACTTGGCCAGCTCTGCGTCTCTCCAAAAACGGCATACCTGCTCGAGGATCTGCTCACTGATCTCGAGGATGGTGCCGTTTGACTCCGCAAGGGGAATGAACTCATCCGGACTGATGAAGCCGAGCGCCGGGTCGCTTAGGCGCACCAAGGCCTCCGCCGAGTCAAAGGCGCCCGTCTGAACGTTGCGAATCGGCTGGTAGTAGACCTCGAAGCGATGGGCCTCCATAGCCTTGCGCAGGGCAAGCGAGACCTCTGCCTCGCGGCGCTTGGCCGTGAGCGCGCTGCCGTCGACGAGGTTGACGAGCGAGCTCGTGTCGCGCACGCAGCTGTCAAGCGCGGAAACCATGACCTCGTCCGCTTCGCGTCCTGTGTTAACGATGCCCGGATGACGGAGCACGGCAAAGCAGGGATCAAGGTTCACCGTGCAGTTCACCGGAAGCTCTATCCTCTTAATCGCGTCTATAGCAGAGAAGACAACATCGCTCTCCTTGCCCATGTCGCAGACGATGGCAAAGTAGCCGCTGCGCAGGTAGAAGGTGTTGCGCTGGCCCAGCTCACGGCGCAACAGGTTGCTCATGTTGATGTAGAGCGCCTGGTAGGCGCTGAAGTCCAGCACGCCGCTCAAATACGAGGCGTCCCTGAGCCCGATGCCAACCACGCTAAAGCGATCGCCCCTCTTGATGCGCTTGTTCATATGGTCGCGGAAGGCGCGGAAGTTGTAGCAGTAGCTTCCCGCGAACATGAACTTGCTGTTGGCGCTCGTGCTCTCGTACACCAAGACCAAGACGAGCGAGATGGTGAAGCCCTGGAGCAAGAGCTCGGGGTGGATCGCCTCGACGGCAGAGCCGATAAAGACCGCCATGCAGGCGACGATGGGCGGGACGATCTGGTAGACGTTGAGCGTGCGGCGGCAGCACATGAGGCACGCCAGGGCAATGAGCACGATGGAGAACGAGACTGCGTAGAGCACGTTGAAGAACGGGCCGTGCACATAGCTGCCATCTGGCGCAAAGCTGAAGAGCAGGTGCGTTGCCGGGGTCGTCACCGTGAGCAGGACAGCTACGGCGTAGAGGATCCAAGCGACCTTGCGTACCCCTCCCTTTTTGGGAAGCTCGTCTACCACTGTGAGGATGTAGAGCAGAAAGAACAGGGCGACTGTCGCATTGGAGATATGGTAGGCAACGATGAGGAGGTAGTTGAGCCAAAGCGGCACGAGGTTCGCATAGGACATGGCCGCCGATGACAGCATGTCGAGCACGCAGCCGACCGCGTTTGCGAGGGCAAGCGCGAGGAAGGTCTTCGACTCTATGGTCGGATAGCTGCGGCGCGTCCAAAAGACCAGCAAAAGGCCCAAGGTCAAGATGACACCGGCTATGTCAAAGTTGATGTTGTAAAGCAAGTGTTCCTCATTGCGTCCGTCGTCGGCTCCTCTTCACGCCCCTCCTCCCTCAGGCGAATCAGCAGATTATAACGTTTGTAAATGGTTCTTTATCGAGAATAGATTATATTGTGCGAAATAAGAGGTACGGAGTACAGACACGATAGACAAACGACGTGACACACTTTGTGCCAGTGACAATGTGTTTCACGCCGTCGAGCTGCAGGTTAACGCGAGCCTTCTGCGTGATACACAATGTCACTGGCACAAAGTGTGTCACGAACAAGCGGCAAGCTGTTTCGACGCGGCGCGCCTTTAGGCGCCGATGCGCTCGCGGACGACGTCAGCGAGCTTGTTGGCCATCGCGTCGGCCTGCCTCTGCGTGGGGGCCTCGACCATGACGCGGATCAAAGGCTCGGTGCCGCTGGGACGGACCAGAAGGCGACCGCAGCCCTCGAGCTCGCGCTCGACATCGGCTGCCGCGGCGGCAATCTGCTCGTCGCCCTCATAGAGGGATTTGTCGGTGACGCGGACGTTAACGAGGGACTGGGGCAGCTTGCGCATAATGCCCATGAGCTCCTCGAGCTTCTTGCCGCTGCGGGCAACGCAGCCGAGCAGCATCAGCGCCGTGGCCAGGCCGTCGCCGGTAGTGTGGTGGCGCAGGTCGATGACGTGACCGGACTGCTCGCCGCCGATGACCGCGCCGATCTCGCGCATGGACTCGAGCACGTAGCGGTCGCCGACCTTGGTGGCAGACACCTCGATGCCCTCGCGCTCCATCGCCTGCATGAAGCCAAGGTTGGCCATCACGGTGCTGACGACGGTATTTGCAGCGAGCATGCCGCGCTTGCTCATGTCCTTGGCGCAGATGGCGAGGATGAAGTCGCCGTCGCAGACTGTACCATCCGAGGAAACGGCGAGCAGGCGGTCGGCATCGCCGTCATGGGCGAGCGCGATATCGGCGCCGCACTCGCGCATGAGCTCGATGACCGGGCCCAGGTGCGTAGAGCCGCACTCGACGTTGATGATCGAGCCGTCCGGATCCGTGTTGATGGCTGTGACTTTGGCGCCGAGCTTTTCGAGCGCGAGCGGAGTGGTCTTGCAGGCAGCGCCGTGAGCGGTGTCGAGCGCGATCTTGAGACCGCGCAGGTCGACGCCGGCTGCAGTGAGCGGAGCGATGTCGTAGTCGACGAACTGCTCGACGGCATCTGCGACCTCGACGCCCGGGGCGGGTGCGGGGACTTCCTCGGCGAGCACAGACTCGACGATCGCCTGCATCTCGTCCTCGACGGCATCCGGCAGCTTGAAGCCGTCGGCGCTGAAGAACTTGATGCCGTTGTACTCGGGAGCATTGTGGCTCGCGGTAATCATGACACCGCAGTCGAAGCCCTTGTCGACGGTGTACCAGGCAAGGCCCGGCGTAGGGATGACGCCCAAAAGCGTGGGAGCCTGACCGCCCTCAGCTTGGATGCCAGCGCGCAGACCCTCCTCGAGCATGGGGCCGCTCACGCGTGTGTCGCGTCCGATGACGATGCGTCCACCCAGCTTGCGCACGGCAGCGCGGCCCAAGGCCACTGCCAGCTCATAGGTGAGATCCTCGCCCGCAACACCGCGGACGCCGTCGGTTCCAAAAAGACGCGCCATGAAGGCCCCCTTTGCATTGTGAAGTAAGGGGATAGATTCTAGCGCACTTAGCCCTCGAACTCGCCCTTCCCCGACGATCGAGCCAGCTGCACGGCCTTGGCGCCTACGCGAGGAAGCCAGATCTTGCTGTAGGAGAGCGCCGAGGGATGACGAAGGTCCGCCTTGAAATACGGATCGAGTTTCTCCTCGTAGTCGCGCTTGGCCATGACGATCTTGCGCGCGGTCTTCAAGCTCGATTTGTCCCTGAGCTTCTTCTTGTTGCAGTAGTACGCAAAAGTCTGTCCGCGCTTGGGCTTGTCGAGCTTGGCCAAAAGCTGTCGCTGGATGTCGACATAGGTAACGCTGGAGTCGCGGCGAAACTCCTTTTTGAGCAGCTTATTGTAGAGATCGATGCGCTTCCAGCTCGAGATCTTGGTCCCGGCCAAGTACTCGCGACGGTAATCGTCCGGCGTCTTGATCCCGCCGACGACAAGGACCTTCACGCCAGGAAGCTTTGCCTTGAGCTTCTCGACGTAGGTCTCGATCATCGCGGCGGTCTCATCGGCAGCCTCAAGGTCGTTGCGCGTGTCGAGCGCGCCAAAGTAGCGCAGGCTGTTGATGCCGGAGACCACGACGACGCTCGGCTCGAGTGCGGCAATGGCGTCGATGTAGTCGTCTTGAGCCCATCGATAAACGTTCGTCCCACCCATCGCCATGTTGTAGACCATGTTGGCGGGGTACACGCACTTGTCCTCGATGTCGGCGGCCAGGCTGTCCCAGCGCGAGAACAACGAGGAGCCGGTGAAGGCGATGCCGCCCTTGGGGCTGTCTGCATAGCGGCGCTTGAGCTGCGCAAGGTTGCCCGTCAGCGGATAGCCGTACTCATAGGTCGCCTTGAGCTGCTTGCCGCACCTGCACACATAGTGGTAGCGCGCCGGAGCGGTGACCGTGGCGTAGCGCGCGAGGTTCTCGCTCGTCGGGACGCACTCCTTGCGATGCTCGTGGACGGGCTTAATCTCGCCGCTCACCTCGACGGAAGACGAGGAGTTTCCATCCGCATAGGCATAGGAGGACGGTGCAGAAGAGCTTGCAAGCACAGCGGGGCATACCAGCGCAAGGCACAGCTCTGCCGCAAGCGCGGCGCTCCCGCACGCAGTCAGCTTCCCTATGTTCTTCCTTGATTGCATAGCTTTATAGGCTAACACCGAGAGAAGACCCTGTGAGCAAGGTAAAGTATCTTAATGAAAGATTAAGCGAGTACCTTAACTTGCCTTAGAATACGGTTTCATTAAACCTACCACGCAGATAGGAATATCAGCATGCTCAACCAGTTTTCCAGAACGGCCCTGCTCTTGGGAGAAGAAGGCGTCGAGCGCCTGCACGGCTCCCGCGTCATCGTCTTTGGCATCGGAGGCGTAGGCGGGCACGTAGTCGAGGCACTCGTGCGCGCCGGCGTGGGTGCGATCGACATCGTCGACAACGACGAGGTCTCGCTCACCAACCTCAACCGCCAGCTCATCGCCACCTGGGATACCATCGGCAAACGCAAGGTCGATGTGATGGAGGAGCGCATCAAGTCCGTCAACCCGGAGTGCAAGGTCGTCAAGCACGCCTGCTTCTACCTGCCCGAGACACGCGACGAGTTCGACTTCTCCTCATACGACTACGTCATCGATGCCATCGACACGGTCTCCGCAAAGCTCGACATCGCCGTCGCCGCCCACGAGACCGGCGTGCGCCACATCTCGAGCATGGGCACGGGCAACAAACTCGACCCCACGCAGATCGAGGTCGCCGACATCAGCGAGACGAGCGTGTGCCGGCTTGCCAAGGTCATGCGCAAGGAACTGCGCCGTCGCGGCATCGAGCACATGAAGTGCGTCTACTCCAAAGAGGAGCCGATCAAGCTCGACCAGGACACCCCCGGCGCCGAGATGAAGGGCCGCGGCATCGCCCCGGGCTCGACCTCCTTCGTGCCGAGCGTAGCCGGTCTCATCATCGCCGCCGAGGTCGCAAAAGACATCGCCTTCGAGCGCTAAGGGGCACCGCGGCGCAAAGGGCAATCGAACGAAAATGACCAGGTCTCTTCCGTTCAAGACAAAGTCGTTGAACGGAAGAGACCTGGTCATTTTCGTTCGATTTGCGCTAGGGAAACGCCGATTAATGCATGGTTTATGGGGAGGGACAGGGTCCCTCCCCTACGTAACCAGCGGTTTTGTCAATCACACGCAGTGAGCACTTGCTCTAATCAGCGCTTTCCTACACGTAGAAGAGCATGTCGTTGTAGGTCGGGAAGGGCCAGTAGTCCTTGGCGACGACGAGCTCCATCTCGTCGGCTGCCTTGCGCAGCTGGGTCATGGCGGGAAGGACCTTGTCGCGGTAGGCGAAGGCCTGCTCCGCGTCGCCAGCCACGGCGCTTGCCTCCTCGCGCGCTGCCTTGAGGGCGGCGAGCCCATCGCTGATGGCGTCGGCACCGGCGGCGAGGACGTCGAGTAGCTCGGTCTCGGCCTTGATGGAGATCGCAGAGCTCACAGACGCCTTGGTTGCAGCCGTGCTCGCGACGTCGCCGCTGTAGGCCAGAACGGCCGGCAGGATCTGCTTGCCCGCCATGTCGAGCATGGTCAGCGCCTCGATGTTCAGCATCTTGGCGTAGATGCCCATCTTGACGTCGTAGCGAGCGCGGGTCTCCGCCTCGCTCATGACGCCGAACTCCTCGAAGAGGTCGATGTTGTCCTGGGCGATGTAGGCACCCATGGCATCCGGCGTGTTCTTGTCGTTGGCCAGGCCGCGGCGCGCCGCCTCCTGCTCCCACTCCTCGCTGTAGCCGTTGCCGTTGAAGATGATGCGCTCGTGCTCCTTGAAGACGCGCTTGCAGATGTCGAGCGCGGCCGCCTCTGCGTCGTCGGCCTTCTCGAGGATGTCGGCGTACTCCTTGAAGGACTTGGCCACCGCGGTGTTGATGACGGTGTTGCAACTGGAGAGGTTCACGCTGGAGCCCGGCATGCGGAACTCGAAGCGGTTGCCGGTGAACGCGAAGGGGCTCGTGCGGTTGCGATCCGTCGTGTCCTGGGACAGGTGCGGGAGCACGTCGCTGCCCAGGTCCATCACGACCTCCGCGGATGCCGTGGAGGACTCGCCGGTGACGATGGCCTGGCGCACTGCCTCGAGCTCGTCTCCCAGGAAGATGGAGATGATCGCCGGCGGGGCCTCGTTGGCACCGAGGCGCAGGTCGTTGCCGGCGGTCGCGACAGTAGCGCGCAGCAGCTGCTGGTAGTTGTCGACGGCTTGGATAACCGCGGCGAGCGTCAGCAGGAAGATGGTGTTGTGAGCGGGGTCCTTGCCCGGGGAGAGCAGGTTCATGCTCGGCGTGGCAAGCGACCAGTTGTTGTGCTTGCCGGAGCCGTTGACGCCTGCAAAGGGCTTCTCGCGGATCAAGCAGTACAGGCCGTGGTGCGGGGCGCACTTGCGCAAGATCTCCATGGTGAGGAGGTTGTTGTCGACGGCCGTCGTGCTGCGCGCGAAGATCGGGGCGATCTCGTGCTGGGCGGGGGCGACCTCGTTGTGCTTGGTGCGGGCGTCGATGCCGAGCTTCCACAGCTCAGCATCGACTTCCTTCATGTAGTCGGAGACGGTCTCGCGCACTGCGCCAAAGTAGTGCTCGTCGAGCTCCTGGCCCTTTGCCGGCGCTGCACCAAAGAGGGTGCGGCCGATGAGGACGAGGTCGGGGCGCGCAGCGTAGTCTTCGAGCTTGATGAGGAAGTACTCCTGCTCCGCGCCGACGGTCGTCACGACCTGGGGCACGTCGTCGATGCCAAAGCAGGCGAGCACGCGCTTGGTCTGCTCGCTGATGGCCTTCATGGAGCGCAACAGCGGCGTCTTCTTGTCGAGCGCCTCGCCGGTGTAGGAGATGAAGACGGTGGGGATGCAGAGCACCTCGTCCTTGATGAAGGCGTAGGAGGTGGGGTCCCAGGCGGTGTAGCCGCGGGCGGACGCCGTCTGGCGCAGGCCGCCGCTGGGGAAGGAGGAGGCGTCCGGCTCACCCTGGATGAGCTCTTTGCCAGAGAACGCCGTGATGGCCGTGCCATCACCGACAGGACTGATGAAGGCGTCATGCTTCTCGGAGGTGCCGCCGGTCAGGGGCTGGAACCAGTGCGTGAAGTGCGTACAGCCGTGCTCGACTGCCCATTCCTTCATCGCATGCGCAACGGTGTTGGCCAAATCGTCGTCAAGCGGGGTGCCCTCCGCGATGGTCTGGTGAAGGCTCTTGTAGACGGGCTTGGGCAGGCGCTCTTTCATGACCTTGTCGTTGAAGACGAGGCTGCCGTAGATGTCGCTGATGTTCGTTGCCATGTGGCGGCTCCCCCATGAGGACTCGAAGCTTTTTCTTATAGATGGCATTATGCCGCAAGCTCGCCAAAGTGACGCGCAAGCGAGCGCGCCTGCGCCGTATATGGCAGCCCGCAGCTGCACAAAAGCATTTGCGCAGCTGCGCGCCCTATAATGGACGGATTGCAAGCAGCGCCCTCGCGCGCCCCGATCCTGGAGACCCCATGGCCTTTCTCCCCATAACCCGCGAAGAGATGCTCGAAAGAGGATGGGAGCAGTGCGACTTCGTGTACGTTTGCGGCGACGCCTACGTCGACCACCCCTCCTTTGGCATGGCGATCATCACGCGTATGCTCGAGGCCAAGGGCTACAAGGTCGGCATCATCGCCCAGCCCGACTGGCATGACCCGGCGAGCATCGACGTCTTTGGCGAGCCGCGCCTAGCCTTCCTCGTGAGCGCGGGCAACATGGACTCCATGGTCTGCCACTACACCGTGGCCAAAAAGCACCGCAACAAGGACTTCTACTCCCCCGGCGGCGAGATGGGCCTGCGCCCGGACCGCGCCAGCGTCGTCTACAGCAACCTCATCCGCCGCACTTACAAACACACGCCGATCATCCTCGGCGGTGTCGAGGCAAGCCTGCGCCGCCTGGCCCACTACGACTACTGGTCCGACAAGCTCAAGCGCTCCGTGCTGCTCGACAGCGGCGCCAACATGGTCCTCTTTGGGATGGGCGAGCATGCCATCGTCGAAGTGGCCGACGCGCTCGACAGTGGACTGACCATCGACCAGATCACCTGGATCGCCGGCTCCGCCTACCGCACGAAAGAACTCGTGGGCCTGGCCGAGCATGTCGTCTTGCCCAGCTGGGAGGCGATGCAGAAAGACCGCGTCGAGTACGCCAAGAGCTTTCGCACGCAGTACCGCAACCTCGACCCCTTCAGCGGCAAGACCTTGGTCGAGCCTTACGAGGAGGACGGTATCTTCGTCGTCCAAAACCCCAGCAGTGAGCCGCTGACGACCGAGGAGATGGACGCGACCTACGCCCTGCCCTACGAGCGCACTTACCACCCCTCCTACGAGCAGGCCGGCGGTGTGCCCGCCATCAGCGAGGTCAAGTTCTCCATCACGAGCAACCGCGGCTGCATCGGCGAGTGCGCCTTCTGCAGCCTGGCCTTCCACCAGGGCCGCATCATCCAAAGCCGCAGCCACGAGAGCATCATCGCGGAGGCGGAGAAGATCATCGCCAGCCCGGACTTCAAGGGCTACATCCACGACGTCGGCGGCCCGACGGCGGACTTCCGCAAGCCCGCCTGCCCCAAGCAGATGGACAAGGGCGCCTGCATCGGCAAGCGCTGCCTCTCCCCCAAGCCCTGCCGCAGCCTGCAGGTCGACCACCGCGATTACCTCGAGCTGCTCCGCAAGCTGCGCAAGCTCCCCGGCGTGAAGAAGGTCTTCGTCCGCAGCGGCATTCGCTTCGACTACACGCTGCTCGACAAGCGTGCCGACGCCTACATCCGCGAAATCGCCGAGCACCACGTCTCCGGCCAGCTGCGCCTCGCCCCCGAGCACGTGAGCGACGCCGTCCTCAAGATCATGGGCAAGCCGAGCAACTCCGTCTACCAGGAGTACGTGAGGCGCTTTGACAAGGCCAACGAGCAACTGGGGCTCAAGCAGTTCGTCGTGCCCTACCTGATGTCGAGCCACCCCGGCTCCACCCTCAAGGAGGCCGTCGAGCTAGCGGAGTTCTGCCGCGACATGGGCTTCAACCCGGAGCAGGTGCAGGACTTCTACCCCACCCCGTCGACCATCTCGACCTGCATCTACTACACCGGCGTCGACCCGCGCACCATGGAGGAGGTCTACTGCCCGCGCACCCCGCATGAGAAGGCGATGCAGCGCGCCCTCATCCAGTACCGCAACCCCAAGAACCACCGCCTCGTCATCGAAGCCCTGATGGCCGCCGGCCGCGAGGACCTCATCGGCAACGGCCCCGAGTGCCTCGTGAGGGCAACACCCGGCAAGGGCCACAGCCACCCCCGTAGCGGCAACGGCAGCAAGAAGCACGCTGGCAGCCAGGGCAAGCAGGGGCAGCACGGCGACAAGACTGCTGGTCAGGGAAAGCGCGGCCAGCACGGCGGCAAGAAGGCCGGCTCCGGCAGCAACCAGCGCAAGCAGGGACGCGAGGCCTGGGCCAACGGCGGCAAGGGACGCCATAGGGACAACAACTTTACCGGTGGCAAGGGCCAGAGGAAGAGGGGTGGCTTCAACCAGAAGGGCATGGGTCCCAACAAGGCCAGCGGCCACAAAGGCGGCATGGGCCGCCAAGGCTCCAAGCGCGGCTAAGCTCGCAACGCGAATCCGTGCCACCGCGCGCCGATCGAGGCACCGGGGAGGGCCCCCGAGGTGGCCGCTCCGCTGCTCGCCCTTCGGGCTCGTGCGCTCCGCTACGCGCAACTAGACTTGAGGGACAGTTGCGCGAGCGCATCCCAAGCCCCCTCACCTCCCTCGGGGAGCGCATCGACACTCGCACGAACTATAGCCGCCATATCCAAACGGCCAAACACCAGCTCCTGCGCCTCTGACGGCAGCCGCCCGGGGTCTTCGAGGCGCGCTCGCGCAACCGTTTCGCGCATAGTTGCGCGTAGCGGAGCGCACGAGCCCGAAGGGCGAGCAGCGGAGCGGCATGTCTCAAGGACCCTGCGCCCCGACCAAGCAACGGTCTGTTGCGACGTACCAAGACGTTGCTTGAATTTCGAACATCTGTTTGCTACTATCGGCGGTATTATCGCTACTGCTAGATTCACCACATCACGGAGGAGCAGGGTTTGGCTTCCGAGAACATCGTCATCAAAGGTGCGCGCCAGCACAACCTCAACAACATCGACCTCGAGATTCCTCGCGACAAGCTCGTCGTCTTCACCGGCCTGTCCGGTAGCGGCAAGAGCTCGCTTGCGTTCGACACCATCTACGCGGAGGGCCAGCGCCGCTACGTCGAGAGCCTCTCGAGCTACGCAAGGCAGTTCCTCGGCCAGATGGAGAAGCCAGACCTCGACAGTATCGACGGCCTCTCCCCTGCCATCTCCATCGACCAGAAGACGACCAACAAGAACCCCCGCTCCACGGTTGCAACCGTCACGGAGATCTACGACTACCTGCGACTACTCTACGCGCGCGTGGGCACGCCGCACTGCCCCACCTGCGGCAAGGTCATCGAGCAGCAGACCGTCGACCAGGTCGTGGATAAGATCATGTCGATCGCCATGGGCGAGCGCATCATGGTCATGGCACCCATCGTCAAGGGTCGCAAAGGCGAGTTCGTCTCCCTCTTCAAAGACCTGATCAAGGAAGGCTTCAGCCGCGTGCGCATCGACGGCGAGGTCACCACGCTATCCGATGGGCTAAAGCTCAACAAGAAGATCAAGCACACCATCGAGGTCGTCGTCGACCGCATCAAGGTCAAGGAGGGCGGTGAGAGCCGCCTGGCGGAGGCCATCGACACAGCGACCACGCTCACCAAGGGCATCGTGCTCGTCAAGGTCATGGACAGCGGCCGCGAGGATGCAAGCGTTGACGGCCATTCCAGCGGCGCGCTTGCTGCCAAGGGCGTGGCAGGCGAGTACACCTTCAGCTTGTCGCTGTCCTGCCCGGACCACGACTACCAGCTCCAGGAGATCGAGCCGCGCGACTTCTCCTTCAACGCCCCATACGGCGCCTGCCCGGAGTGTCTGGGCCTCGGCTTCGTCCAGGGCGTCGACCCGGACCTCGTCGTGCCGGACCGCACGCTCTCCGTCAACGAGGGCGCCATCGCCGCCTTCAGCCCCACCAGCAACTACTACCCGCAGGTCTATGCTGCCGTCATCAAGCATCTGGGCATGGGAGACCTCGACACTCCGTGGGAAGACCTGCCCCGTGCCGTGCGCGACGCGCTGCTCTACGGCTGCGGAGACGAGGACGTGCGCGTTGACTACCTCACACGCGACGGCCGCAACACCTATTGGTACATCAAGTGGGGCGGCGTGCTGCAAGCCATCCAGGAGAAGTACTCGGACAGCGAAAGCGATCGCCAGAAGGAGCGCCTCGAGGAGTACATGTCCATCTCACCGTGCAGCTCGTGCCACGGTGCGCGTCTCAAGCCAGAGATCCTAGCTGTCACCATCAACGGCAAGAGCATCTACGAGGCCTGCCAGCTCTCCGCTGCCCAGGCACTCGAGTTCTTCAGCGACATCGAGCTCACGCCCACGCAGCAGATCATCGGCGCACCCATCGTCAAGGAGGTGTGCGAGCGTCTGCGCTTCATGGTCAACGTCGGCTTGGACTACTTGTCCCTCGACCGCGCGACCGGCACGCTCTCCGGTGGCGAGGCGCAGCGCATCCGCTTGGCAACGCAGATCGGCGCCGGCCTCATGGGCGTCCTCTACATCCTCGACGAGCCGAGCATCGGCCTGCACCAGCGCGACAACGAGCGCCTCATCGCCACGCTCAAACGCCTGCGCGACCTCGGCAACACCGTTGTCGTCGTCGAGCATGACGAGGACACCATCCGCGAGGCGGACTACGTGGTCGACATCGGCCCCGGAGCCGGCGTCAACGGCGGCAACGTCGTCGTGGCGGGGACACCGGACCAAATAGAGGCCTGCAAGGAGTCCATCACCGGCCAGTACCTCTCCGGGGAGAAGTGCGTCCCCGTGCCTGCGGAGCGCCGCAAGCCCAAGCGCGGCTCCATCAAGCTCACCGGTGCCCAGGAGAACAACCTCAACAACGTCAGCATCGAGATCGAGATCGGCACGCTCACCGTCGTCACCGGCGTCTCCGGCAGCGGTAAGAGCTCGCTAATCACGAGCACCCTCGCCCCCGCCCTGAGCAACAAGATCATGCGTTCCCGCCAAAAGGTCGGTAAGTACAAGAAGCTCACCGGCATCGACAACATCGATAAGGTCATCAACATCGACCAGACCCCCATCGGCCGCACCCCGCGCTCCAACCCCGCGACCTACATCGGCGTCTGGGACGACATCCGCAAGCTCTTCGCGAGCCTGCCGGAGAGCCGCGCCCGCGGTTTTGCACCGGGACGCTTCTCCTTCAACACCTCCGGCGGCCGCTGCGAGGCATGCAAGGGCGACGGCCAGCTCAAGATCGAGATGCACTTCCTGCCGGACATCTACGTCCCCTGCGAGGTCTGCGACGGTGCGCGCTACAACCGCGAGACCCTGCAGGTTACCTATCGCGGCAAGACCATTGCAGACGTCCTCGAGATGACAGTCGCAGAGGCCTGCGACTTCTTCGAGAACCTGCCCTCCATCAGTCGCAAGCTCACCACACTGCGCGACGTCGGCCTGGGCTACATCAAGCTGGGCCAGCCCGCCACCACGCTCTCGGGCGGCGAGGCACAGCGCGTCAAGCTCTCGAGCGAGCTCCAAAAGCGCCAGACCGGCAAGACCTTCTACATCCTCGACGAGCCGACCACCGGCCTGCACTTCGACGACGTGCGCCAGTTGCTCGAGGTCCTGCAAAAACTCGTCGACAAGGGCAACACCGTCCTCGTCATCGAACACAACCTCGACATCATCAAGGCGGCAGACCGCATCATCGACCTCGGCCCCGAGGGCGGCACGCGCGGCGGCAACATCGTCGTCACCGGCACCCCGGAGGAAGTCGCCGCCTGCGAGGAAAGCTGGACCGGCAAATTCCTCAAGAAGCTGCTGTAAGAGAGCGCAAATCACGTAGGGGAGGGACAGGGTTCCTCCCCTACGTGATTTTAAAGATGCCGAGCCTACGCGCCTTTGTGTGTCCAATGTGTACCAGTGACAAAGTGACCAACACGGACAGCTCGCGTTAACGGGTGTCTTCTGTGTTGGTCACTTTGTCACTGGTACACATTGGACACCGCCTTGCGGCAGCGCCTTGGAGATGGCAGACCCCACGTAGGCGCCAGACGAAGTCGGCGCCATAGATCGCAACGAGCCAACGGACTCTCGCAACCTCCTGCACTCCCCCGCCTACAACAAAGGCCCCGATAACCGGGGCCTTTGTGTTGTTCATCTGTAGGCACCTGAGCGCGCTTTAGCTCTGCTGCGCCTTGACGATGGCGTTGTATGCATCCAGGGTCGATTGCCTGGAGTCGATGCTCTCCTGCATCTGCTGGTTGTCCGCCGTAAGGGTGTCGAGCTGCTCCTGCTGGGCGACAATCGCGGTGTTGACATCGGCCAGCTGGGAAGCCGGACCGCTGCTCATCACCATGCGCACGCCAAAGACGAGCAGCAACACAACGATCAAGACGATGCGGACCAAGAAAGACATCGGGGAGCTCAAGAGCCCCTGCTGAACACCGTTGGCAGCGTTCATGACGTTGGTGGCCGCATCGGGGCGAGCCTGGTACATACCGCTGTTGCGGTTGTAGCGATCGGCCATGTTGCCGTACTGCTGCGGCGGCATCTGGCGTCCACCACGCGGCTGCTGGGGCTTCTGGCCTCTTGCCCAAGAACCGCTGTTCTCGGCAGAGGAGGCGTCGTAGCGGGGAATCTGACCCGTCTGGTCGAGATAGACTTGACGGCGTCCACCCTGAGCAGGAGCCTGGCGACGACGCGGGTCCTGCGTATGCTGCTGACCCTGCGTGCGCAGGCCCTGAACAGAGCTCTGGCTCCTCGACGCATAGCGCTCGCGGTCGAAGTCGGCCACATTGTGTTGCTGCCTGCTCGAACGCGGAACCTGTCCGTGGTCGCGAATCATCTCGTCATGATGCAGGCGGCCGCGGCTCCCCTGAGCACCTGCGTCCTGGTAGGCCTGGCGCTCCTGCTGCTCGGAGAAGCGCTGATGCGCAGAGCCCGAGGAGCGATCGTAGGCGCGACCATCCTGCCGGCGCTGAGGGCGCTGGTCGTCGTAGTAACGTCCGTCGTTGTTGTCATATCTGCTAGTCAATGATCTTCGCCTGATAGAATCCCGGGGAATCGTACGTCAGGGTCTTGAAGGTGTAACCCATGTCCCTCAAACCCTCGATAATCTCTGGCAGTGCCTCAACCGTGGTGTCCTTGCCAGGGTTGTCGTGCATGAGCACGTTGATGGGGCTGTTGGTCTTTGCAAACGCCTTGGCCTGGCCCAGGACGTTCTTCACGATCCTGTCCTTGGGAGTCGAGCCGTTAACGAACTGAGAAGGCTCGGAGTCGCCGGCGAGCACATTCCAGTCAAAGTACTGGTAACCGCGTTTGAGGATCTCCTGCGGCAGGGTCTTGCCGATCTTGGAGTTATAGTAGCCAATGGTGGGGCTGCCGCCGGCGAAGCGCATGATCTTGATTTCATGGCCCACTTTCTTCTCGAGCTTCTCCTTGGTCTTGTTGAAGTCCGAGTCGAAGTAATGGTCAACCGTGCCCTTGTAGTAGTCGTAGCTCTCGTTTTGCTCCCAGTCGTGGATGCCGACCACGTTGCCGCGCTCCTCGATCTCTTTGAGGAGGTCGAGCTGCAGGTAGTCCTGCTCCTCGTCGTTTGCGAGACAGAACCAGGTGCCGCAAGCATCGTACTGATCCAGGATGTCGAGCACCTTGGAGGTGTTGGAGCAGGGGCCATCGTCGAAAGTCAGGTAGGCGACCAGGCCACTCTTGTCGCCCATGAAGGACATGCGGCCCTGGGCGTTGCGCCACTCGATGAGGTTCTCGTCGGACTTTGCCTTGAGCTGGGTGTTCTGCGTGGTAGCCTCGTCGACTTGCTCGTCAAGCGATGAGAGCTGAGCATTGGCGTCCTCGAGCTTCTTCGAGGTGCCGCCCAAAACCACCGCTTGCACAACCACCATGACAATGGCGAGTGCACAAAGCGCTGTGAGGACCAAGCTGAGTATGTTGCGATTCTTCTCCATAATTCTGCCGATTATCGCACATTTTGAAGAGGGTCGCCCCTCTACCACGAAACGCGCACAACTAAAAAGCCGTTGACCTCGGATTTCTGCACATATTGCACACCGCCAACCCGCTGCAGCCTGATGGCGCCGACTTCGTCTGGCGCCTACGTGGGCTCTGGGGCCCACCGGAGCTGACGCAAGGCCGGCTGCCAACCGAGCGGCGTCGAGACGCCATAGCGGCGATGCGCATTGCACGTCGTCGACTCGCTGCGACCTACTGGCGCCGACTTCGTCTGGCGCCTCCGTGGGCTCTGGGGCCCACCGGTGCTCACGCGAATACGGCTGCGGATTGAACAACATCGCGACCAGCGGTTGAATGCAGAACCACGTAGGCGCCAGACGAAGTCGGCGCCATCTGGTTGCAGCAGGGCGGCAAGCTCACCGAGAGGCCGCAGAATCAAAAAGTACGCGAAGTGTTAAGGGTTGGCCGGCTGCATCGAGTAGCCAAGATTCGGCAACGCTGTGACCTGCGGTTTTGCAAGCGTTATCCGCCGTCTACTCAGCAACGCACCCCAACCCTTAACACTTCGCGATGTTTTTGAGGCAACCGCTAACTCAAAAGGCTCGCGAAGTACGTAAGATTGAGGCGAGTGAACGAATAGACGGCGATTTCCGCTTGCAAAACCGCAGGTCACAGCGCTGCCGTAAGCCAACTGCTCGACTATAGCCTTCAATCTTGCATACTTCGTGCACTTTTTGGACGAGAACCCCCGCACGCAGCCGCAACAGCAAACGGCGGGGGCGAGCAAGCTCGCTCCCGCCGTGCGGAAAAGCATATACCGTACGGGCCCCTACGCCTGGGCGTCAGCCTGGCTCGGGGTCTGCCATCCCTCGGGGACGGCGAAGTTATGGCAGCTGTCGCACATCAGCACGGAGGTGCCGTGAGGCTTATGGCAGGTGCTGCACTCGAGCTCGCCCTGGTGGGAGGCGTGCGGGTTGGCAGGCTCGTCCTCGCCCCAGTAGTGCTCCGTTGCGGCGATGACCTTGCTGTAGTCATGGCACTGGGTGCAGAACTCCTTGTTGCCCTTGTAGGCGGGCTCGGCGATCACAGGGTTGCCATCGGTGTCGACGGTGTAGTTGCCGCTCACCCAGGAGATGCCCTCCTTCATCTGCTCGTCGAGATGCGCCTCGTGGCAGGTCAGGCACTTGGCGTTCTTGTCCTTGACGCCGCCCTTGAGCGTTGCTGCTGCAAGGCTGGTGCCGTCGACGTGGGCATGCTGGTAAGCCAGCTGGTTCTCGTCGTTGAAGTAGCCGTCGACGTAGTTGTCCATCGGGGTATGGCAGATGGCGTTGCAGAAGCTCGGCTGGTCATGCCACACGGCAAAGCCACCACCGGCGACGACGACAACCGCCACGACGGCGATAAGGGTCACCTGCCAGCGCTTCATAGCGTCGAGCTTGGCCTTGAGCTTGCCGCCCTTGGGAGCCTCGGCACCCTCGGAGACAGCGGTCTGCTCAGTCTCGGCTGCCTCGTTCTTGGTTTCCTCGGTCATTTCTTCCTCCTCTCGGATATCTCGCTACAGGTTGGCCACGTACTTGCCCGCATGACGGCCAAAGGTCATCGTGCGGCCGCAAGCCAGGCCGGTCATCAGGTTGGGGTAGGTGGTGGAGAAGAAGCCACCAGAGCAGTCGCCCGTGGCGAACAAGCCGGGGATCGGCTCGTTGTTGATGTCGAGCACCTGCATGTCGGTGTTGATCATCACGCCGTCGAGCGTGGTGAGATGCCATGCGCCGGTGCGCGCACCGTAGAACGGGGCGCTGTCGACGGGAGTCAGGCGGTGCGGCTCTTTGAAATAGTCCGTGTCCTTGCCCGTCTTGGCGAATTTGTTGTACTTGTCGATGGTCTTCTTGAGGTTCTTGGCAGGGATGTTGAGACCCTCGGCAAGCTCCTCGATGCTGTTGGCCTTGACGACGTAGCCGTCCTCGACCAGCTTGTCGATCATGCCCTCGACGGCAACCATGGGGATGTTGTTCTTGGCACCATTGGGGAAGGGGAACAGCCTGCAGCAACCAACCTCGTCGAACTGCTCGGCGTACTTGGCGTGGTTCTTGTCCCAGACGGTGACGTAGGTGTGCTGCGGCTGCATATAGGCGGCGTGCAGCATGTAGTCATACGGGCCGCTCTCGTTACAGAAGCGCTCGCCGTTGAGGTTGACCTTGAGGTTGGGCTGCTCGCCAAACCAGAACCAGCGACCAGGAGTGCCGTAGCCTGCAGTGGCGTCGGGCTTGCAGCAGGCGCGGTTGAACAGCATAGAGGTGCCCACGGGATCCTTGCGCGCGCCCGCCCACATGGCGGCCTTGATACCCTGGCCGGTAGAGGGGTTGCCGCTGCCGTCGCAGGCGATTTTCACGTCGAGAATCTCCGGCTGCATGGCGCGCATCATCTCGAGGTTGGTGGAGTAGCCGCCGGTGGCAAGGATAACGCCCTTGCTCGCGTTGACGCGGAAGTAGGTGTCAGCTTTCTCATCATGGGCGATGGCACCGGTGACGCGGCCGTTCTCATCCTGCTCGAGCTTGATGAAGTAGGCGCTCCAGCGGAAGGTAGCCAGATTGAAGGAGTTGACGTAGTCCAGGAAGATATCCTCGACCTCGGTCTCGACTTTGTCGTTGTTCTTCTGGGGGCTGTGGCCCGTGGCAAACGCACGGTCACGCTGACCCTCGTCGGTGCCAAGACCGGCCTCGAACTCGAGATGGTACTCGTTGGTGGACTCGAGGATCTTCTGATACCAGTCCATGTACGCGCCGGACTCCCTGATCCAGACCTTGATGAGGTCGTAGTTCACATAGCCGTTTGCGTAGCGGGCGATCTCCTCGAGGGCGTCCTTCTCGGTAATCTCATACTCGGGATGCTTCTTGATGTAGGCCTTTTGCATGGAGGAATTGATGGTGCCGATGTCCTCCTTCATGCGGTAGCGCTTCTCGAGGCGGTCGATGACGTAGACCTGAGCACCCTCCTCGACTGCGGCGGCGACGGCGGGCATGCCGCCGGTTGCGTAGCCGACAACCAGGACCTCCGTGTCGATGGTCTCGGTGATCTGAGACTCGTCGATCTCCGGGGCCTCGCCCAGCCACTCGGGGTTCTCCGTAGGATAGCCGGTGTTGGTCTTGACATAACCCGCTGTCGCCGGCGTCTTCTTGTCGACGACCTCGACAGCGTGTGCGGTCTCGACGAGACCGAGGGTTCCAGCGCCAGCGACGCCGGCCGTGCCGGCTGCCATGGCAGCGCTCAGACCCTTGAGAAACGAGCGCCTGGAAATGCCTTGATTAGCACCCATGCAATCATCCTCCTTCACAACTTCTCTTCTAACCCATATGGGTTCCTCTTGACGCCCACCATCTAGATGGGCAGCTTGACGGTATGGGTTTGTGGAGGAAATATGAACTACCACGACATGGTGATTTTTGCGTTTGCGCAGGTCAGAGCATGGTGATGATGGTGAGGGCGCCTCGCTGTGACGTGTAGTACAACAGCTCCACGGCGCCTCATTCCAAGCAGCGAGGATGATACAATCAGCCCATGTTGAAACAAATCAAAGAGGTGCTTACCCCAGCGTGGCTTAGAACGTTTTTCGCCTTGGCTGCGGTTTTACTCACCGTATCATTCATGAATACCGCGGTCTTCCCGCTCTACGATGCCATCAACCCGTACGCACGCGAGGTGACGACAGCTGCCAACGTGCTGACCATGATCGGCATAGGCGCCGTCGCCTTCTTCGCGCCCAGGCGACTCAACGGCACGGTGTTCAACATCGCCGCCTTCGCTTTCCTGCTCGCCTCCGCCCTCCTGCTTCCCGTGGCGTTCAGGCTGAGCAGCACCGCCGTTCTCTTTCTGGTATGCGTCATGATTGGCGCGGCACGTGCCTGGGTCATGACATCCGCCGCGCTCAGCGCCTCGACGCTCGACCGCACACAGCTCGGCAGCTGCATCATCGCGGCGTTCCTCTTCTACTACCCCTGTAATCTCGTCGCCCTGTACTGCCCGTTTATTGTGAGCTTCGTCCTCTTCCTAGGTCTGCCGCTTCTCTCGCTGCTTCTGAGCTCGCATGACGCAGGCCCCGTCCTCGAGGCGACCGCAGGAGCAGAGCCCCCGCTCGACCTCGCTGTCACCCAGCCGAACACCTTCCTGCCCTTGAGCAGTCAAATCTTCGTCTGCCTCTTCATCTTCCGCGTCGCTTACGGCTTTGCACTGCGCTTTGGCGAGGAAGCCGGCACACCGCTCATCAGCTCCTGGGGAGTCCTCGTCATTGCTGCCTGCGCCATCTACATGATCGTCGCGCGCAAGAGTCTGCCGATCGACACGTGCATCTCGTGGTCGCTCTTGCTCGTCATCGTCGGCTTCTACGCCGTTGCGGCAGGGCACGGCGAGCATCTCAGGCTCGGTGTCACCTTGCTCTCCGCGGGAAGCACGTTCTTCGACATGGTCTCCTGGATGATCCTACTCGCCATCATGAGGCGCAACGTCTACGGCGCAACTGCTGTCTTCGCGTGGGGCCATGGCCTCATGGGCATCGGCACGATACTCGGCGCGCAGATCGCCGTGCACTACAACGCAGCGTTGCTGGTCGAGGAGATGCCGTTGTTCGTCTTGGGTGGTTGCTTCATCGTCCTGTTTGCCGCCTATGCGTTCTTCGCCCTGCGCGGCTTCAGCTTTGCGGAGACGATTCGCGAGATCACGCCCGCTGCTCCCGGCGCACAGGCGGCCGCCGCCGTCCCAGACATCCCCAACGTGCAGGCTACAGAAAACGCTGTGAACACCGATGGCCCCGGCTGTGAGTCAGCCGGCCAAACGATAGAGACGCAAATTACACCCGCACCCCGCAGCATCGAGGAGCGCTGCGCCGCGATCGCCGAGCGCGGCGGCCTCACCAAGCGCGAGGCGGAGGTCTTGGGCATGCTCGCCCGCGGGCGCAACCGCGCCTACATCGAGGAGACGCTCGTCGTCTCGCGCAACACCGTGAACTCCCACGTCAAGCACATCTACGCCAAGCTCGACATCCACTCCCACCAAGAGCTGCTCGACATCGTCGAAAACGAGGAGTAACGAGCGACAACCACAGAGGCGCGCTGGCAACGGCCGATCTCAGGGTCCCCGATGGCGCCGACTCCGTCTGGCGCTCATGAGGGCTTTGGGGCTCGATGAGGCTGACGCGAGTCCGGTTGCGGATTGAGCAGCATCGCGACGCCGTGGCACGTGGCCTTGACGCGCGTTGCAGCCTATTGGCGCCGACTCCGTCTGGCGCCTACGTGGGCTTTGGGGCTCGATGAGGCTGACGCGAGTCCGGTTGCGGATTGGGCAGCGTCGCGGCACGTGGCCTTGACGCGCGTTGCGCGTCGCCGGCTCGCTGCGACCTGTTGGCGCCGACTCCGTCTGGCGCCTACGTGGGCTTTGGGGCTCGATGAGGCTGACGCAAGGTCGGTTGCTGATTGGGCAGCGTCACGACTAGCAGTTGATTGCGGAACCACGTAGGCGCCAGACGGAGTCGGCGCCAACAGGTTGCAGTGGGTTGGCAAAATCACCGAGAGTCCGCAAAATCAAAAAACACGCGAAGTGTTAAGGGTTGGCCGGCTGCATCGAGTAGCCAAGAATCCACAATGCTGTGACCTGCGGTTTTGCAAGCGGGAATCGCCGTCTACACGCCTGCCCGCCAAAACCCTTAACACTTCGTGCACTTTTTGGACGCGATACCCCGGACGCAGCCGTAACCACAAGCGGCGGGAGCGAGCAAGCTCGCTCCCGCCGCTACGGAAAGGCATTGCTTTATGCGAGGTCTATGGGGAGGGACAGGGTCCCTCCCCTACGTGGGCATTCAGCCAATGCGCACCAGTGACAGTTGGACGCAATCCGCGCTCACCCCAGGTGACAGTTCCCTTACTCCTCCGCTGCCTCGACGGCGTCGGCCATCGCCTTGAGGGCGTCTGCCGCGATGTCGAGGACGGGCTCGCCCTTGGCCACGGGGATGCGATAGGACTTGATCGTCGGAACATAGAGACCGCGCAGCTTGGTGATGAGCTTCTTGGCCTCGCGGTTGGCGCTGATGACCGCGGAGAGGGACTTGGAGACCTCGCCGATGACGATCTTGCCGCCGACCTGCGCCACGTTCGTCGCGCCCAGGACCTCGCACCATGCCTTGATGCGCGCGCGGTTGCAGATGTTGACGACCGGCTGCGGCAGCGCGCCGTACTTGCTGCGCATGCCCTCTGCGATCGCATCGACATCCTCCGCCGTGAGTGCCGCGGCGAGGCGGCGGTAGTAGGCCACACGCTCGCCGCCGTCGGGCATGTACTCCTCCGGGATGATGAAGTCTGCCGCCACATCGACGTGAACCTCCGGATGAGCGAGCTTGTTCTCGCCGCGCGCGTCGCTCACGGCCTCTGCCAGCAAGCTGGCAAAGAGGTCGAAGCCAACAGCGCTCATGTTGCCGCTTTGCTCGGCACCCAGAAGGCTGCCCGCACCGCGGATCTCGAGGTCCTTCATCGCCACGCGCATACCGCTGCCCAGGTCCGTGAACTCGCCGATCGCCTCCAGGCGCTGGGTGGCCTCCTCCGTGAGCGGGCGATCCGACGGGAAGAGGAAGTACGCGTACGCCTGCTTGGTCGAGCGGCCCACGCGGCCTTTGAGCTGGTAGAGCTGCGCCAGGCCGAGGCGCTGGCTGTCCTCGATGATGAGGGTGTTGGCATGCGGGTTGTCCAGACCGCTTTCCACGATGGTCGTCGCCACGAGGACGTCGATCTCGCCGCCGTTAAAGCGCTCCATCATGTCCTCGACCTGGTGCGGGGCCATCTGACCGTGCGCCACGCCGATGCGCGCCTCCGGCGCTGCCTGGCGGACGGCCTCCTCCGCGTCCTCGATCGTGCGCACGCGGTTGCTGACGTAGTAGACCTGGCCGTTGCGCTCGAGCTCGCGCCTGATAGCAGCGGAGATGAGGTCGTCGTCCCACTCGCCCACATGAACTTTGACGGGACGGCGGTTGGTCGGCGGAGTCGTGATGAGACTCATGTCGCGCACGCCGGACAGGCTCATCTGCAACGTGCGCGGGATGGGCGTCGCGGACAGCGTGAGCACGTCGACGCTTTCACGCAGGTTCTTGAGCTGCTCCTTGTGGCCGACGCCAAAGCGCTGTTCCTCGTCGATGATGATGAGGCCGAGCTCCTTGGGGTTGACGTCGCGGCTGAGCAGGCGATGCGTGCCGACGAGCACGTCAACCTCACCTTCCGCGAAGCCCTTGAGGGCGGCCTTTTGCTGCGCCGCCGTGCGAAAACGGCTCAAGACCTCGACCTTGATCCCAAAGGGGGCGAAGCGGTCGTTGAAGTTGGCGTAGTGCTGCTGGGCGAGGATGGTCGTCGGACACAGGATCATCACCTGGCGGTGGTCGCTCACCGCCTTGAAGGCCGCGCGCATGGCGACCTCCGTCTTGCCAAAGCCCACGTCACCGCAGATCAGGCGATCCATCGGCTTCTCCGACTCCATGTCCGCCTTGACGTCCGCGATCGCGGAGAGCTGGTCCGGCGTCTCCTCGTAGGGGAAGAGCTCCTCCATCTGCACCATGAAATCGCCGTCTGTGCTGTAGCTGTAGCCCTTGACCGTGGAGCGGCGGGCGTAGAGATCAACGAGGTCGAAGGCGAGTTTCTTGGCAGACTTGCGCGCCTTGCCCATCGCGCGCGACCAATCCGCCGTATGCAGGCGCGTCAGGCGCGGGCTGGAGCCGTCCGGTCCCACATAGCGCGTAACCTTGTCAATCTGCTCAACCGGGACGAAGAGCTTGTCATCCCCCGCATAGGCGAGCAGCAGGTAGTCGCGCTCCTTGCCGGCGACTTCCTGGCGCACGATCTCCTTGAACAGCGCGATGCCATGACTTGCGTGGACAACGTAGTCACCCGGCTTGAAGGGGAAGGTGATATCTGTGATGTCGATTTTCTTGCTGGCACGGCGGCGACGCGAGGCGCGCTGCGAGAGGTCTGCGATGGAAAGAAGCGCGAGGTGCGCGTCAGGCATGATGAAGCCCGACGCGACGTCGACGTCCGTGATGTTGACGAGGTCCTGGCGCAGGCTCTTGGCGCTGACGTTGAGGTTTTCGACGTAGCTGATGCCGTTGTCCGTGAACATGAGCTCCATGTCCTTGCGCGCGCCGCGGTCCGGCACGGAGAAGAGCATCGTGCAATGGGAGTCCGCCAAAGCGGCGCAGGTGGAGATGAGCTTGTCCTCACGCCCCTGGAAACTCGGGCGCTCGACGGGCAGGTCCGCGTCGACGAGTGCGCCGACGCGCATCATCGACTGCAGCGTGAGGCGCTGTTGCGTGCCAAAGTCCATGCGCGCAGGGGCGCAGAAGAGGCGCGCGACCTCGTCGTCTGTCACGCCGTTGTTGGCAGCATGGGCGAGCACCTCGTCATAGCGGCGGGATGCGTCGTCAAAGAGCGATCGCGGCTCGGTGAGAACGACCAGGGTGTTGGCCGCCGCATGGGCGATGGGGATGCAGGTCTCGCCAACAAGATAGGGCATGAAGCGCTCCATACCCGTGAAGCTAATGCCTTCCTCGAGCTTTCGCATGCCCTCTGCCACCTGCTCATCCGTGGCGATCTCATTACGCAGCTCCTTGCGGGCTCGCTCGAGCCCGCGCTTGGTCACCGTGAACTCGCGACAGGGCCACACCTCCGCGCTCTCGAGCTCGCCGATGGTCTGACCGGTGGAGGCCACGACGCGACGCAGACCGTCGACATCGTCACCCCAGAAGTCGATGCGGATGGGCGAGGTCATCCCCGCGCCAAAAATGTCGATTGCGTCGCCATGGACACAGAAGGTGCCCGGGCCGTCGAGCTCCTCGAGGTGCTGGTAGCCGCGCTTGAGGAGGGCAGGGGCAACCTGCTCGTACTCGAGGGCCTCTCCGCTGGCACCGTCGACGACGCCGTCGTCGCAGGTGACAGTGAGTGGGAAGAAAACGCCGGTGCCCGCCGGAGCACAACGGCGCAGCAAGGCGCGAGCGCTCGTCACGACGACCACGTTACGGCCGGCAGCGAGCATGCCGATAGCCTGTGTGCGCGCACCGACGACCTTGAGGTCAGACTGGGCGTCCGACCACGGCAGGTCCAGGCGCTCAGGCAGGACGAGGACATGCTCGCGGCCGATATAGGCGGCGACGTCGCGCGCAAAGCGCTCCGCCGCCTCGTTGCCGCTCACCACGACGAGCATGGGACGCGGATAACGCGTGAACGCCGAGGCCACGAGGAAGGGGCGCACGGATGCCACGAGACCGACGCTCGCGTCCTCCCCCGCCTCGAGCTTGGCCGCCACCGGCTCCATGGGCTCTGAGGTAAAGAGCTTCCTCTGCAGCAAGTCGATGAGCATCTGCGTCCTCCAAACACGCCGAAAAGCCGCGCTCAAGCTGAGGGCGGCTAGAAATTTCTGAGAGCAGCAGCTTACCAGATACATATGACGCGAGGAGAACGCAGGTGGGGGCGTCCCACTTGGGACGCCGGCAATGTACAGCATGGGTCCGCTTGAGCGCTAAGTGCGGTCCTTTTTCGCCTGGCAGCGCAGCAAAAGACCGCACTTAGCGCTCAACCAGGCGAAAAGGACCGCACTTGGCGGCTTACTCGGCAGCAAAAGCCCGCACTTAGCGGTTCGCGGCTCTCCATAACCCGATGGCGCCGACTTCGTCTGGCACCTCTACGAGAGACCAGCAGCTTGCTTGCACTTGCGCAAAAGCGGCTGTGGGCCGCAAACCCTTTGTAGGCGCCAGACGCAGTCGGCGCCAGCAGGTCGCAGGGAGTCGGCGTGCCATCAGGAGACCTCGTAGTCAAAAAAATGCACCAAGTATGCAAGGTTTGGGCGAAGTCGTGAGTAGTCGAGAATCGGCAACGCTGTGACATGCGGGCTTGCAATCGGGAATCGCGGTCTACTCGATCAGTCTTCCAAACCTTGCATACTTGGTGTGGTTTTTGTTTGCCTCCGTCTCAAAAAGTACGCGAAGTGTTAAGGGTTTGACTGGAGTGCCGAGTAGCCGTGAATCGGCAACGCTGTGACCTGCGGGTTTGCGAGCGTTATTGGCCGGCTACTCGGCAGGTTGCCCCAACCCTTAGCACTTCGCGCACTTTTTGATCATGTCATCCCTCCGAGGGCTCGCCAGTTCGCTACAACCTATGGCGCCGACTGCGTCAGGCGATCTACGAGGTCCACGGGGCGCATTGCGCAAGTGCGAAGAAACCTCCCGATTGTCTGAACGATTTTTCGTTCAGACAATCGGGGGTTTGCGACGAGTTCGGTGTTGCAGCCGATTGTCTGAACGAAAAATCGTTCAGACAATCGGCCAATCTGGACGCACTTAGTAGTCGCGACTCTTCGCAACCTGATGGCGCCGACTTCGTCTGGCGCCTACGTGGGGCTTGGGGCCCAACGGCGCTAACGCGAAGGCCTGCGATCAACCCGAAACCCACTCCCCCACCGTAAAAAACACACGCGTATCACACAGCAAAATCCCCGCTTACCGCCTATTTTTGCTGCACACGTATCACAATTGTGATACAATAGCCGTGCGATAGAAACACAAGAGGTTTGGAACTGCCATGTCCGGGGAAGCATCAACGCTGAAAATTCCAGTGTCTCTGAGGCTTCCCCGCGATGTGGTGGAAGCGGTCGACTCCTATGCGTCCGCTCACCAGCTCACCAAGACGGACGCGTACGAGCACTTTCTGCGACTCGCCATCAGCAGCAAACAACAAAGCTGCGACGCAGAAATCTCCTCCGCTCTCTCGGAGAAGCTCGACACTGTCCTCAACATTCTCAGTACTTGGGATAAAGCAAACGAGCACTGCAGCGTCGCCCGCTAGGGCTTGAGCTGCAGTGCTCGTTTGCTTTTGCACACCGTCAACAAAGACGGTACTCGCTATTCAATTGGCATCGGGGCTAGGGTCGGATGCAGGGTCGGCCCTAGGGAAGCACCGATTAATGCAAGGTATATGGGGAGGGACAGGGTCCCTCCCCTACGTGAATCAACGCTTCCCTAGGGCTCGGGCCTAGGATCGATCCAGGACCCGCCCCTCTCCCGCTCTCGCTACTTGTGATACGGCTCCCCGCGGCTGATCTTGAAGGCGCGGTAAACCTGCTCGAGCAGCACCACGCGCGCGAGGTTATGCGGCAAGGTGATCGGCCCAAAGCTGAAGGTCTCGTCAGCACGTTTGCGGACGACAGGGTCGACGCCCGTCGAGCCGCCGATCACAAAGGCCAACTCACTCGCGCCGCCCAGTGCCAGTTGGTCGAGGTGCTTTGAGAAGTCCTCGCTGCTGCGCTGTTTGCCATCGATCGCAAGCAGGATGCAGCGCGCCGCATCGGGCACGGCCTTGAGGATGTCGGCACCTTCCGCCTCCATCGCCTTGGCATCACCGCCGCACTTGGCGGGGTCGCGGTCGGCCACCTCGACCAGCTTGAGCTGGCAGTAGCCGCCCAGGCGCTTGGCGTACTCCGCAACCGCCTCTTTCCAGAACCTCTCCTTGAGCTTGCCTACGCTCACGACGGTGATCTTCATTCCAGCCATACAACCCTACTTTCCTGCGCTCGGGCAGATGTCCTGCAGCGGACACTCGCCACAGCGCGGCTTCTTTGCGTCACAGTACTCGCGGCCGAACAGCACCCACTGGTGGTTGACCGGCCCCCACAGCTCCTTGGGAATGAGGTCGAGCAGCTGCCTCTCGACCTTGTTGGGATCCGTCTCGCGCTTGGGGACGATGAGCCCTAGCTTGTGCGCGATGCGGTTGACGTGCGTGTCCACGGCAATGCCCTCGACCACGCCAAAGACGTTGTTCATGACGATGTTGGCGGTCTTGCGGCCCACGCCCGGCAGGCTTTGCAGGCCCTCGTAGGTATCCGGCACCTCGCCGCCAAAATCCGCCATGATCGCCTGGGAGGCAGCAACGCAGTTGCGCGCCTTGTTGCGGAAGAAGCCGATGCTGCGGATGACGTCCTCTACCTCGTGCACGTTGGCCTGCGCCATCTCCTGCGGCCCCGGCCAGCGTCTAAACAGCTCCGGGGTCACCTTGTTGACGTTCGCGTCCGTCGTCTGCGCGCTCAAGGCCACGCAGATCACGCACTCGAAAGCATTCTTGAAGTGCAGCGCGCACTCGGCATCGGGGTAGACGCCGTCCATACGGCGGCAAACCTCGATGACGCGCTCGCGGCGCGACGCTTTGCTCTCCTGAGGCATTGCTCGATTCTCCTCGTCGTCGACTCCGGTACTCGCCGGCACAAGCGGCAGTGCCGGTAGGCAGGCTACAGCTGCTCGTGAAGGGCAGCCTGTTTGTCGGCCTTGCGGTTTTGCTCCTTGCGTTTGGCACGCAACTCCTTGAAGAAGGCTTTGAGCTGGGCCTTGCACTCCTCGCCCAAAACGCCGGGCACCACCTCGAACTGGTGGTTGAGGCGCTCGTCGGCGTGTACGCTGTAGAGCGTGCCGAGCGCCCCGGCCTTCTCGTCTGCCGCGCCGTAAACGCAGCGATCGACGCGCGACTGGTGCATGAGGCCCGCGCACATGATGCAAGGCTCGAGCGTCACATAGACCGTACAGCCGCTCAGACGCCAGCGTCCCAGCTCCTTGCTCGCAGCCTTCATCGCCATGAACTCGGCGTGCCCGGCGGGGTCTTGGTCTATCTCGCGACGGTTGTAGGCCGCGGCAATCACGCGCGGCTCGTCGAGGACATGGCGGCGCGTGGCAGGGTCGATCGGGTCGTAGACGACGACGGCGCCAATGGGCACCTCGCCGAGCTCGGCCGCAAGCGCCGCCTGCTCCATCGCCACGCGCATGTAGTGGATGTCTTGTTCTGGTGTCATGGGTGCAATTATACGTAGAGGACGCGGAGATTTGTCCGGGCGCATGCAAGCGGCGGCCCTTCAAGGTAATCTGTACTCACCAGCAAACCAAGCGCCAGAAAGAGGAGTCGCCATGTCTGGTTACCTAAAGACCATCGCGTCTGCCGCAAAGGATGTGGCATCCGCTGTTGTAGATGCCACCAAAACCGTCGCACCTGCCGTAGCAGACGCAGCGAAGACCGTCGCGCCCGCTGTCGCCGACGCCGCAAAGACCGTCGGCCCCGCCACCGTCGAGGCGACCAAAGACACCGTGGAGAAGATCAACGAGTGGTCCGACAAGACCAACGCCCAGATCCAGAACTTCCTGCACTTCCAAAGCTCGTCCGAGGTACCTGACGATGAGCCCGTCTGCGAGCCCACCCTCGTCGAGCACACCGAGGCTGCATCCGACGAGGTCGTGCACGATCCCGACATCATCGACGTCGAGCCCGTCGAAGAGCCGCAGGAGTAACGCCGCCCCCAGACGCAACGAGGGCCCGCATCGCGATGATGCGGGCCCTCGTTATCTTGCAAGCAAAGGAGCACTACAGCGCTGCCAGATGCATCTCCATCAAGGCCTTGGCAAGCACGATAACGCGGAGGTAATAGCCATCGGGCTCACAAGCTGCCACGGCCTGCCCCAAATCGCCAACCCAGCCAAGCGGATGTTCCTGCAGATAGGTACCGATCTCCTCAAAATCCTCATCTGCCGTCGCCTTGCGGCACATCTCCGACAGCAGCAGCAACTCGATGCCAATGTGGTCGGCAAACTGGTTGCTTTCGCCACCCACTGCCAAGCCGTGCTTGCGCAACAGCTCCTGCATCTCGAAGGTAGCCGGGCCAAAGCCACTCTTGGCATCCTTGGCACGATAGTAGCTCTCCCACGGCGCAGCCGCAGGCTCGGGAGGGCCGACGAAGAGGCGCGTCCACTCAACGCTGATATCCTCGACTGCGTCGTCATCGCCAGCTTTTGTCGCAGCAAACTCGGCGAGCGAGCACCCCGCCTCCTCGACAGCTTTGCTGTCAAAGGCGGTGAACGCATCCCAAAATGCAGGATCAAGCCCCAGCTGGGGCGTCTGGCTCATAGGCTTGAGCAGACTTGAACCCAAAAACGCGTAGGCGTTTGCCAGGATTTCATACTCGCTTGGGGACTCGGTCATGAGGGCTCCTTACGGTAACGGGATTCTCTTTGCCTATCTCATCGGCAAGAGTCTATCTGAAAGCGGACGGAGACGTGGCATCGCACATCCGCCCTCTGCAAAAAACAGGTGCAGCCTCGAGCAGACTGCACCCGTTTTCAAAACCTACTCGCTAATCTCCTTGTGCGCGTTCCACTTGGGAAGCAGCTTCTTGGAAAGGACCATGAAGGCCAGCACGCCAAACGCGATGACGCCGATGAAGATCAGGACCTCGGGCAGCGTGGGTGCGTAGGTACCCATGACGCTCCACATGTCGTAGACGTCGCCGGTCTGGGCAGCCTTGGTGCCGAGCGTGATGCCAGCGCCGCCAGAGACGTTGGGATGGGCAAAGGAGCTGAAGAGCAGCCACACGCGCTTGCAGAAGACGCCGAGCACCACCAGCGCACCGGCAACGCAAACCGTCTTACGGTTGGCGCGGTTCTTGGAGAAGACCAGGATGCAGAACGGGACGAGCAGGCCGAAGATGATCTCGAACCAGAAGAACGGGGCAGTCGAGCCCGTGGTCATCACAGAGAGCAAAGCCATGCCACCCTCCGTGCCGTTGTAGGCCGTGGTCAAGATCTCGCAGCCGATGAAGTACGCGTCGACGGCGATGCAGGCGCACAGCAATCCGGCGAGGCTCTTGAAGAGCTTGGGGCTCGTCGTGAAGACCTTGCCCTTCTCAAGGCCAGCCAAACCGATCAGCAAGATGGCCAAGCCGGAATCCATCGCGGAGGCGACGAAGATGGGAGCCAGGATGGCGGTATGCCAGCCCTCCTTGGCGATCTCCAGGCCAAAGATCCACGCGGTGACGGAGTGAACCAAGATCGCGACGGGAAGCGCAATGCGAGAGAGTACCTCGACCTTGCGCTCATCGCCCTTCATCAGCCACACCATGTCGAGGATGTTGATGATGAGGTAGCAGGTGATGACGATCATGTCCCACGCAAGCGGCGAGGTGAGGTTGAGGCCGGTGAGCATGCGCCAGATACGTGCGATTCCGCCCAGGTCGATGAGGACGAAGGCACCTGCCAAGCAGATGCACACCGTCGAGGTGATAACCGCGGGAAGCGCCACAGGCTTGAACTTCTCGATGTTGAACACGTGGGCAGAGGATGCGACGATCAGGCCGCCGGCAGAGAGGCCGACGAAGAACATGAACGCCGTGATGTAGAGACCCCAAGAGTTGGAGTTGTTCATGCCGGTGGTGCCCAGACCGTTCATCTGCTGCAAAACCCAGCAGATGAACGCCACGACCGCCAAGGCAATGCAGATGCCTGCAGCGACGAGGGACTTGCCGGCGAAAAGCTTATTGTTAGCCATTGTTCTAACTCACCTCTCCCTAGTCGATGTAGAAGACTTGGGGCTGGGTACCCATGTCCTCGAGCAGAATGCGGACATTACCCTCGCGGTGCAGCTGGGAAATCTCGGAGTTGGGATCGTCCAAGTCACCGAAGACACGAGCGCTGGTGGGGCAGCAGACGGCGCACATCGGCTCCTCGCCGTTGTCGGTGCGCTCCTTGCACAGCGTGCACTTCTCCATGACGCCCTTCTTGCGCTCCGGGACGCCGGCGCCGCCGTAGTTGCCACCGGCGGAGCGGACAGGCTCGTTCCAGTTGAAGGTGCGGGCGTTGTAAGGGCAGGCGGCCATGCACATGCGGCAGCCGATGCACTTGTCGTAGTCGATCTCGATGCGTCCCTTGTCGTCGCGGTAGGTCGCACCCGTCGGGCACACGCGCTTGCAAGCAGCGTTGGTGCAGTGCTGGCAGGCGAGCGGCAGGTAGTTGCGGCTCAGGTTGGGATAGGTACCGATCGCGCCGTCGATGACGTCGCAACCCTCGGTCAAAACGCGGTTCCACAGCATGCCGTCAGGCACGTTGTTCTGCATCTTGCAGGCAACGGCGCAGGTGTGGCAGCCAACGCAGCGACGCAGGTCGACTGCGATTGCAAACTTAGTCATCAGTCTTCCTCCTAGGCTTTCTCAATGCTCACGATGGTGTCGCTGTATGGGGCGACCGGTCCGCACATCAGCTCGTAGCCGCGATCGAGTCGCGTTGCGTTGGTGACGGACTGCAGGTTGCCCTCGACGGTGTAGTCCGCCGTCGCGGCCTCGTAGATGCGAGCAGAGCCCGGGCGGATGGACTCGTTGAGATGCACGGGGACCTTGAAGGAGCCGCGGTCGTTCTTGAGCTCGACCACGTCGCCGTTGGAAATCCCCTTGCCCTCGACGTCGGCAGGGTTGACGTCGACCGTGGGCACGTAGAGCTCCTGCAGCCATGCGGAGTCGTTGAACTGGTTGTGGATGCGGAAGCGCGTACGCGTCGCGCCGAGCTGGAAGGGCAGCTTCTCACGGTCGGGATTGCCCTTGTACGCCTCGAGCGGCTGCTCCCAGTTGGGCAGCGCCTGGTTGAAGTCAACCAGGTTGTCGTAGTAAAGGTCGATGTTGCCGGACAGCGTCGCGAAGGCGTAATCGGCCACCACACGGCGCACGGTCTCGATGTCGGCAGCGGCAGGCCAGATGCCCTGATGCTCGGCCAGCCTCTCAACCGTCAGGCTGTTGACGTAGGGGTCCTCGGAGTTGGCGAGGATCGCGTCGACGCGCTCGCGAGCAGTAGTGGGCAGGCCCTTGTCACGTCCAAGGCGCTTTGCCAGCTCGCGGGTAAACCACAGGTCGGTCTTTGCCTCGAAGAGCGGGTCGATGATCTTCTCCTGCATGATGATGTGGCTGTAGCCGTTCTTGATGTTGCCGTAGTCCTCGTCGTACTCAAAGCGCGTGGTCAGCGGCAAAACGTAGTCGGACCACTTAGCAGACTCGGTGAAGTACGGGTCTGCAGAGACGATGAGGCCGAGGCTCTTGACCCAGTCCTCCGCCTTCGTGCAGTCCGCCATGCGCTGGATGTAGGCGTCGCCCACGGCAATCCATGCGTGGACGTTGTTCTCCTTGAAGGGCAGGTCGTAGATCGAGACGTCGTTGGTGCCGGCCACCATGTTCTCGGGCAGCGTCCAGCCGGAGAGAGCGGCAGCGTAGCCGGTGTAGGAACCGCCAACGTAGACGCCCACGCCAGTACCCTCCTTGCCGATGTTGCCGGTAAGGGCAACGAGCACGGAGACGGCATGGCCGCCGATGTCGGCGTTGGAGATCTTGTCCCAACCACCCCAGCCAACGGACAGCGAGGAGGGACCCTGGGCATACTCGGCCGCAAGGGACTCGATAGTCGCCTGCTCGATGCCTGTGACCTGAGCAGCCCACTCGGTGGTGTATTGCTTCTGGTTCTCGAGCAGCAATTCGAAGACGCTGACGGCGTCCTTGCCGTCGACCTTCACGCTGCCAGTGAGCTTGATGCTTGCGGGCTTTGCGTCCGCGTAGACGACTGCCTTGCCGTCGGCGTTGACATAGAAAACGTCCTTCTGGCCGGTGACCTGCGCGCCCGCCTCGTCGACAGCCGGCTTCTTGGCCTGGATCAGCTTGCCGGTCTTCCTGTCGACCAGGAAGGGCAGCGCAGTGTGGCGCTTGATGAAGTCCGCATCATAGAGCTTGTTATCGAGGATGTGGGTGATCATGCCGAGGAACAACGCAGCATCCGTGCCAACCTCGATGGGAATCCACTGATCGGACTTGCCAGCCGTCGTGGAGAAGTGCGGGTCGATGGTAACCACGCGAGCGCCGGCGATCTGCGCCTCGCGCAGGCAGCGCGCCGTGGTAAGGGAGGACTCGCAGAAATTGGAGCCAGAGATGATGACGAGCTTGGACTTGGCCCAATCGCGCGCCTCCGGGCAGGTCATCGCATAGCCGTAGCCCATGCCAAGCGACGGATCGAGACCGTTGCCGGTACCGACGTCGATACCGTCGTTACCCTGACCGCATGCGCCGAGCATAGGAGCTAGGAAGGGCACATCGGCCTCGGCACCGTTGGTGACCATGACGGCGTTGTCGCCATGGGCAGCCTGGATTTCCTTGATAGATGCGGCGATTTCATCGAGGGCATCATCCCAGCTGATGGCCTCGAACTTGTTCTCGCCACGCTCGCCCACGCGCTTGAGCGGCGTCTGGACGCGACCTGCGCCGTAAACGTGCTGGACCTCGGATAGACCCTTGAGGCAGCAGGTCTGATAGCGCCTCTCGGAAGCCATATCGTTGGGCTGGATAAGCACCAGACGACCATCGCGGACCGTGCACTTGAGCGGGCACATGCTGCCGCAGTGAGATTGATGATACGTGAAGGCGACCTTTTCCTCAGGTACCTCGTCGGCCTTTGCCTCAGTCAGCCATGTGGATGTAGCCGACATACCGGCAGCTCCGGCGGCAAGAACGCCTGCAACGCCGGTTGCCTTGATGAATCCTCTACGCGAAATGCCCTTGTTTGACTTGGCAGTCATAGACATCTCTCCTCTCTTGAAAAGATGCGGACGGCTCTCTCGAGCCCCCTCTCCCACACCCTGCGATACTGATGAATTGGCCGATTCACTCAATGCAAAAGGTAACAAATAATCCTATGACAAACAATAGTTGTCATAGGATTATTTGTCATATGACTGCCGTTCACCGAAAAACAGGCATCTGCAGCAGCAGATCTGAGAAAGCGCTGATTAATGCGAAGTCTACGGGGAGGGACAGGGTCCCTCCTACGTAACCAGGGGTTTGCCATTCGCATGCATCAGACACCTGCTTTTATCAGCATTTCCCTATCCTCGCAGCTTGTCCTTGGCGGCATCAGGCAACACGTCGCCAAGGCCGTCGGCAAAGGAGCTGGGCATGACAACCGTGCCGCCTGTGTCCTTCACGCTCTCGTAGAGCATATGCATGGAGCGCAGGCGCATGGCATCCGGATTCTCCTCGTAAGGAGCCGCCGCCTCGACCAACATGTCGCTGATATCGCGCTCCGCCTCCGCGAGGATCAGGCGTCCCTTCATCCGCTGCTCTGCCTGCGCCTCTGCAGACATCGCATCCTGCAGCTCCTCTGGCAAGAGCACGTCGCGCACCTCGACAGAGAGCACGCTCACGCCCCAGTCCCCCACTTGCTCGGAAAGCTCTTCTTTGATTTCTCGGTCGAGCTGCTCGCGCTTGATGGCGACTTGCGCCGCAGACAAGCGGCCAATCGCCTCGCGCAGGGAGGTCTGCGCCGCGAGCTCCACCGCAGTAGAGAAGTCACGAACCTCGAGGCAAGCAGTCTTGGCATCGTAAACAACCCAAAACAGTACCGCGTCGACATCCAGCGGGACGAGGTCGCTCGTCAGGGTGCCCTCCGCTCCAAAGGTCGTGACGCGCGTGCGCATGTCAACGCGCACGACGTTTTGCTCGACAAAGGGGATCGTCCAAAAAAGACCGGGGCCGGACACGCGGTTGAACGCGCCAAAGCGCAAAACGACCACGCGCTCCCACTCCTGGGCGATATGCATGGACAGCGCAGCGAGCAACGCAGCGACCAAAGCGATGAGGATGCCAACAATCGTCACTGCCCCACAGACAATGGCAAAGACAGCGACGACGACGCAAAAGACGACGGCAAACAGCGCAGTGGTGAAGAGCGCTGTTCCGGCAGAGGAAGCGCGCTCGCCGGCAGAATTCGCGCCCCTGTCAGAGACAACCCGATAATCGCGGCGACTCTGCGCTCCCGACTTGCCCGCGCCTTGACGTTTGGCGTTCGTGCCCTTGGCAAACATGTCTAGGCCCCCGTTCCCGCGCTCTTGCGTTTGCGCGCACTGCTCATATCGACGACGTTGCGATCTCCATCGGCTTTGTCGCGGTACTTGAGCTTGCTGATACGGCGTGTAACACACGCCTGGATGTCGTCATAGCTCAGCCCCAAGTCCAAGCACGAGCCGATAAACTCGTTCACCAGCTCGTCTGCCTCATGGGCCACCGTGCCATCACCGCTGTCCGGCAGCTCCAAGACAAAAGCCCCCCTGCCGCGGACGGACTCTATATAGCCATCTGCAGCGAGGCTCATGTAGACCTTGTTCACCGTGTTGTAGTTGACAGAGATCTCTGATGCCAGCCCGCGCACCGTGGGAAGCTGGTCGCCCGGAGCATAGAACCCGCTCTCGATCAGGTAAGCCATGCGGTGCTTGAGCTGCACCCACAGCGGGATATCCGAAGACTCATCCGCCGTGAACTCGAAACGATCTTTCTTTGCAGTCATCAATACTCCTTACAAACCAAGAGAAACGCCGGCAACGCCCAGCAAGCCCAGAAACGGATGCATGCCGGCCATCACGACGCAGTAACGCAGACACAAAGCCCCTACCAACGAGGAGAGGGCCGAGACAAGAACATGGACACAAGAGCGATAGGGCGACGCCTCGTCAAAGCGCATCGCCAAAAGCTCCATAGCAAAGGGCACCAACAGCCCTGCAAACACCACACCCACCCAAAACAGCACACTCAGATTCCCCGTCAGCAGTTTTGCAACAGAGGCAGATGCCGTTGCCAGAGCAACATCACCGCCACCCGTGCCGCATAGCGATACAAAACATGTCAGCGCTGCGGCCTCGAGGAGGATGAAAAGCGCAGAGACTGGGACGAAACGGGGCAGTGTAGAGGCAAAAGAATCGCGCGCGCCTGAAAGCACCGCCGATGCAGTGAAGACCGCATAGCCGCAGTTGCAAGCAGAAAGCGCAAAGAGGACCGGCAGCCAAGGCGAGCGCCAGAAGGGAGCACCGCTCATATCCCCAAGCAGCAAACCCGTGTAAGCCGCCGCAAGCAAGCCTGCGACAATACCCAAGACCTGCAGCATCCGCAAAAGACAGACGCGGACACCCTGCACAAACTCGAGCAGAACGAGCTGTAGCAAAGAGACGACAACGCACGATACAAGCGCGACGACGCCAACGTTGGCCCAGCTCCCCAAGCCATTTGCCAGGATGCCGAGAGCAGCCGTTGGGTTGCCAAGGTCCGCAAGCAGGCAAAACACGCCAACGCCCACAGCGCCGACAGCTACAACCAGCGAAGGAGCGAGAAGACGGCGATACTCGCCCGGCACCTCGAGCCGGCCCTTGTCTGCACCAGCCATCTCCGCTGCGGGTACAAGCAACCCGATAGCAGAAGCCAGCACGCACGCGCCCGCTCCGGCACCGCCCAAGAAGAGATACGCTATGACCAGCGGACCGAACACGGTGCCCCTTCCGATTACCGACATCCTCCATGAATGCTGATTATCATATAACAATCTGCTCGAGTCGGCTCAACAAGGAGCCCCGGGGAAGTTCTGATTAAGGTAAGGGCTATGGGGAGGGACAGGGTCCCTCCCCTACGTAAGCGGCGATTTTGCCAATCGGTCTCCCCTACGTAAGCGGCGACTTTGCCAATCGATCCCTCCCCTACGAGCGTCGGTCAACACTTCCGTCAGACTGTTTTGTTGACCGTCCCCCAAGACACAACGAGGGCCCGCATCGCGATGATGCGGGCCCTCGGTCTTTGTGCTGGCGGACGGATAGGGATTCGAACCCTAGGAACGCTACAAACGCTCGGCGGTTTTCAAGACCGCTGCCTTAAACCACTCGGCCATCCGTCCAATGAAGCGGCTACCTATTGTAGCCGACTTAGGCGAAGTAATGCCCGACGGTCTCCTTGAGATAGGCGGCGAGCTTGGGATCGCGCATGGCGAGCGCGACGTTGGTCTCGAGCCAGTTGGCGATAGTGCCGGAGTCGAAGCCCTCTGCCGGGTCGATGACGTAGGCGTAGACGTTCTCCGTCTGCAGCAGCTCGACCAGTGCGTCGGTGAGCTGGATCTCGTTTCCGGCGCCGGGCTCGGTGGTCTCGAGTAGCTCCATGACCTTGGGGCTCAGCAGGTAGCGACCAAAGATCGCCAGGTTGCTGGGCGCGTCCTTGAGAGCCGGCTTCTCGACCATCTTCTTGATGCGCAGGGCGCCGTCTGCCTCCTCAACGCAGCCGACGATGCCAAAGCGGTCGACCTGGTCGTCAGGAACGGGAACGACGGCGATAACGCTGGCGTTGCTATGAGCGGCGCTGATGGTCTGCATCGCCGTGCAGATGCCGTTGTCCGGAACAATGACATCGCCGAGCATGACCATGAACATATCGTCGCCGGTCTTGGGGGCCGCCTGCAAGACAGCATGACCCAAGCCAAGCGCCTCCTCCTGGTACACGAAGCTCACCGGCAAGTTGCCTGCGTACTCGACGGCATCGGCGTAGCTGTCCTTGCCGCGGCGGCGCAAGTCGGCGACCAGCTCGGGGCTGGGGCTGAAGTGGTTCTCGATCGCCTTCTTCTCGTGGCTGTTGACGATGACGACCTCGTCAGCACCGGCCTCGAGAGCCTCCTCGACGATGTACTGCATCGTGGGCTTGTCCACGATGGGCAGCATCTCCTTGGGCTGCGCCTTGGTTGCAGGCAGGAAGCGGGAGCCAAGACCCGCAGCGGGAATAACGGCCTTCATGTAAATCTCCTTTGAGATGGGTTGGGCACAAATCAGATGCGCCCACCATTCTAGCGCAGCAGCTTGTCGACCGTCTGGAGCAGCCTGCCAACATCGACGGGCTTGGAGACATGCCCGTTCATACCCGCCTCGCGACCAGCCTCCATATCATCGGAGAAGGCATTGGCAGAGACCGCGACGATAGGCACCGTAGCCGCATCCAGCCTGCCGAGCGCGCGTATCGCCCTGGCAGCCCCATAGCCGTCGAGCACCGGCATCATGAGGTCCATGAGGATGAGGTCGAAGGAACCCGGAGCGGAGTCAGCAAACAGGTCGACACCCTCCTGACCGTTCCACGCCTTTACGACCGTGGCACCCTGCTCGGTCAAGATGAACTCCAAGATCTCCATGTTGAGCTCGTTGTCCTCGACTGCGAGGACCCTGGCGCCCTTCAGCGAGGAGCCGGACTCCTCGCTCACCAGGGCCTTCTCCTTCTCGACCGCATCGGGATCAACCTCGAATTCCAAGGTTACCGTAAAGCAGGTGCCCTCCCCCTTGCGGGACTCACAGGAGATGGTCCCGCCCAGGGCATCGACGAGCTTCTTGGTGATCGGGAGGCCAAGGCCCACACCCTCGAACTCAGAGCGAGCCCCTTCATCTTCCTGCGAGAAGAGCTCGTACATGTGCTTCTGGAACTCCGCGCTCATCCCGATGCCGTTGTCCTCGCAGGTGAACTCGAAGCGCACGCGTCCGCCATCAGCAGGAAGCTGCTTGACGCCCATGCGCACGTAACCACCCTGCCTGCCGTACTTGACCGCATTGCTCGCAAGGTTCACCAGGACTTGCTCGGCATGGCGTGGGCTTCCCACGAGATGACGCGCCGCGACATCCTGCAGGCCCACGGTCTCATAGGAGATGCCCTTCTCGACAGCCTGTGCCTTTATGGCGGTCTCGACACGCTCCATAAGCTCGTCGATGGTAAAGGAGCGGCGCTCGATGACGATGTCGCTGTACTCGAGCTTGCTCATGTTGAGCATGCTGTTGACCAGCAAAGACAAAGAGTCGAGCGATGAGGAAACCTTCTCACGGCAATGCTCCTGCAACTCCAGGTCCTCTGGATGCGCCATGGCCATGTCGATGTAGCCGCGCGCCCCGTTGACCGGTGTGCGGATATCATGGCTGACCCTGCGGAGAAACTCGCTCTTGGCGTTGTTGGCATACTCGAGCTTGACCTGGTTCTCATAGAGGGCGCGGTTGCGCACGCTCATGAACCCAAAGACCAGGACAAAATAGAGGATGAGGATGAAGCCGCTGATGATGAGCGACCCGAATATCACAACGTAGAGAGGGTAGTAAACGTAGAGAGAATAGCCGTTTGTCTCGGTGTGGTAGGCCAAGTACTCCCAGCCGTCGCATTGTGTCAGATGGACGCGCTTGTCGTCCGGCAACGATACGAAGGTGTCGCGCAGAGCCTCGCTCTTTGCGCTCTCTTTGTCCATACCCGGGTCGCTCGCCGCACAGACGCCGCCCTCGTAGGCAACCAGGTAATTGCCCTCGAAGTTGAGCGACAGACCCGTGAGCATGCTCTCGAGGTCGTCTTCCATATCGGTAACGAGGCCCGTCGGCTGCTTGTAAAAGCACGCCACGATGCCAGGCTCGTCCTCTCTAGACACCGCGCTGAAGTCGTAATACTCGCCATCGATGTACACACGCTCGGAAAAGACCTTCTCCGGATACTTGACGATATCTGCAAACAGCGCGCCAAAAGAGGCGCTCGTCCACCTGCCGTCACGCAGCTTGACATTACTGGCGGCTTTGAGCTTCAGGTCCCTGTCGATCAACAAGGCACCCGATATGCGAGCGCGCTCGACATAAGCCTCGAGGTACCCGTCACTGGCATGCGAGGGGTCTTCCGCGATGCTCGAGCTGAGCTGGCGCGTCATATCCGAGAGATAGAAGAGCGATTTCGTGCGGTCCGAGGCAACGAGCCTGTCATAGCTCGCGCACTGCTCTTTGAGCGTCTCTGCGACATCATGGGCATAATGGGACATACGGAGAGAACCAAACGCACCGGCTGCGACCATGGTCGCAAGGAGCACGGCAAGTCCGCCGAGCGCGGCTTTGCGGATACGGGACTGCCACTGTGCATGAGTGAGGATCCTGAACCTATTCATCGCCGACCCCCTCGAGGGCCCTGCTGGCATCAACGCCGTGGCTTTTCAGAATCGAGGCCGTCGTCCCGTCCTTCCTCATGTCATCGAGTGCGCGATCAAGCTCTTCGCAGACAGAATCATCGCGGTCCTCTGCAAAGGCCACGCCGATCAACGCGCTGGCAAGATCCTCGTCCAGCAGACGATAAGACGTGCCGGTGTTTTCCAAGAAATAACGCAGCATGCCCATGTGGCCGGCAACAGCGTCGACGTATCCATTGCGCAGCGCCGTCGCAAGCTCTTCTGCGTCCGTCAGGCAATAGACGTTTTCCACACGGGGAATCCTTTTGTCCTCGTGCTCGAGGAAGATCTCCTCGGGCCTCGTCGAGGTTTTGACGCCGACGCGTTTGTCCTTGAGATCGGAGAGTCCCTTGATCGAGGAGTCCTCCAGCACAGCGACAACCTGACGGCTGTTCATGTACGGACCCGCCCAATCGTAGTCGCCTTCGCGCTCATCCATGGAGAAGCAGCTCCACAGGCAGTCGACCACACCCTCCTTGAGGTACCTGTCGCGGTACTCCCATTTGATCTGTTTGAAGACAGGTTTGTAACCCATGCGCTCGCAGGCCTCGCGCGCGAGTTCGACATCCAAGCCAGCGACATAGCCGTCCTCGTTGGTATATGCGTAGGGACGGTACTCGCCGTAGCCAATCACCAGCTGAGGAAGCTCCTGCGATGTACCCTGCGGCTTGGCAGAGCAAGCGCACAGCGGGACGGCGGCGAGCATGACTGCAACCAGCAAAAGCGTTATTTTCTTCAGCATCGCCATCCGCCTCCTCATGCTCCATACGCGCAATAAAGTCCTCTTTAAAATAATAGTATCGAGCCCTTGTCCGAGCGACAACCTAGGGCAGCGTCAAAAAACTACCACATAAACTGTAACAGTTTCATCAATGTATGAAAAATAGTCCGATTCATACAAGACATAGCATCCAGCGGGTAGAGTCGACCACGTTGAGCTTACGCGACTCGGCAAAAATGCCGTGGAATCGGCACAGAAAGCAGGAAACGGGACCCGTATTGCCACGGGCCCCGTTTCCTTAAACGGCGCATATGTTGCGGTGATCCTGAGGGAGAACGCTGGTCCAGCGTAGGGACTGTATCAAAATCGCTTTCGTTTCAGCCCCCCCACCACCGCGAGAGCTCTGTTGGTTTCGCGCGAGCGCCAATGGGTCCCAGGCCCCACGTAGGCGCCAGACGAAGTCGGCGCCACAGGTTGTGGCGAGATGGCTGACACCAGCAAGGTGCCGGAACTGGGCGGTTCGCGCCCCAAGACAACGCGGCGTCCCCCTGACTGGCCCTTGCTTCTCCGTCATGTTGAGCGGAGGCCCCGTAGGGGCCGGAGTCGAAACATCTGGATACGGCCCAACGTTGAGCCGCGCCTAGGTTCTTCGACTACGCGCTGCACGTCCGAGCGACAGCAATCGCATGTCCCATCCATGCAAAACATACGCCAAGTAGGCAAGGTTTGCGGACTTTGATGAGCAACCCACAAACAGCGTGCTTCTGACCTGCGGCTTTATGACTCAAAATGCCACGCAGCCATGCGGTATAGCCAAACCCTCCCTACTTGGCGTATGTTTTGTGCCCAAAACCAAAAAAGAGGGGACCGCACCCGCGGACCCCTCCTTCGGTTAGCCAATGGCTGCTATTGGAGCTTTAGACCTGCGCGTCGGCGAGGATCTGGGTGATCTCCTCGACGGACATGAGGCCGAGGTCGCCGTCGTGACGCTCGCGGACGGACACCTGGCCGTTGGCGATCTCCTGGTCGCCCATGACGAGCATGTAGGGGATCTTCTGCTGCTGGGCCTTGGCGATCTTCACGCGCATGGGCTCGTTCTGGCCGTAGATCTCGACACGGCCGCCGACAGCCTCGAGCTTGTCCTTGAGCTCGTAGGCTGCGTCCATGTGGCGGTCGGCGATGGGCACGATGACGGCCTGGGTCGGGGACAGCCACAGGGGCAGGGCACCTGCGTAGTGCTCGATCAGGATGCCGAGGAAGCGCTCGATGGAGCCAAAGAGCGCGCGATGCAGCATGAACGGACGGGCCTCGCCGTTGTCGGCGGTGCGATAGGTCATATCAAAGCGCTCGGGCAGGTTGAAGTCGACCTGGATGGTGGAGCACTGCCAGGTACGGCCGATGGCATCCTTGACCTTGATGTCGATCTTGGGGCCGTAGAACGCGCCGTCACCCTCGTTGATCTCGTATTCGAGACCACGGCGGTCGAGCGCCTGGCGCAGTGCGTCGGTGGCCAGATCCCACATGTCGTCAGTACCGATGGACTTCTCCGGGCGGGTGGAGATCTCTGCCTCGTAGTCGAAGCCGAACTCCTTCATGATGTAGTCCGCAGTGTCCAGAATCGCGCAGACCTCGTCGACGACCTGGTCAGGCGTGCAGAACACGTGTGCATCGTCCTGCGTGAAGCCGCGGGCGCGCATCAGGCCGTGAACAGCACCGCTCATCTCGTGGCGGTACACGGTGCCAAACTCGAAGTAGCGGACCGGCAGGTCGCGGTAGGAGTGGATGTCGTTCTTGTAAAGAATGACGTGACCTGGGCAGTTCATGGGCTTCACGCCGTACTCCTGCAGACGGGGCTCCTCATCGGTGCCCTCGTTGATGTTGAAGAAGTACATGTTCTCTTTGTAGTAGCCGTAGTGGCCGGAGGTCTTCCAGACGTCGGACTTGTAGACGTGCGGGGTGATGACTTCCTCGTAACCGCGCTTGTAGAGATTCTTGCGCAGCCACTCCTGCATCAGGCGGATGATGCGAGCACCCTTAGGGAGGTACAGGGGCAGGCCAACGCCGGCTGCCTCGTCCATCATGTAGATGCCCAGCTCGCGGCCCAGCTTGCGGTGGTCGCGCTTCTCGGCCTCCTCGAGGCGGGTCAAATACTCCTTGAGGTCCTTCTTGGAGAACCAGGCGGTGCCGTAGAGGCGCTGCAGCATCTCGCGGTTGGCGTCGCCCTTCCAGTAGGCGCCTGCGATCTTCATCATCTTGAAGCCCTTGGCGTCGATCTTGCCTGCGCTGGGGATGTGCGGGCCGCTGCACAGGTCGACGAAGTCGCCGTGGCGGTAGATGGTGATGGTAGTGTCAGCGTCGAAGTCGTCGATGTGCTCGAGCTTGAAGCGCTGGTCCTTGAAGATCTCCTTGGCCTGCTCGCGGGTCACGACCTCGCGGACGAAGGGCTCGTCGGCCTTGATGATCTCGCGCATCTTGGCCTCGATGGTCTCGAAGTCCTCCTGGTTGATGGAGCGGGAGAGCTCGAAATCGTAGAAGAAGCCGTCCTCGGTCTGGGGACCGAAGGCGATCTGGGCACCCGGGAAGAGGGTCTGCACAGCCTCGGCCATGATGTGCGCGCAGCTGTGGCGCATGATGCCGAGGGCCTCCGGGGAGCGGTTGGTGATGATCTCGACCTCCGCGTCGTCGCTGACGACAGCGTTCAGGTCGACCATTTCGCCGTTGATCTTGCCGGCCAGTGCTGCCTTGGCAAGGCCGCTGCCGATGCTGGCTGCGACGTCGGCGACGGTTGCGCCTTCCTCGAGCTCCTTGACGGAGCCGTCGGGAAGCTTGACGTTGATGGTGCTCATAGGAACATTCCTTTCTGCCCGTATCTCGGAAACAAACCGAGTGGGACTTACCGACAGGACAGCTTGGAGACAGACCAAGTTGCCCGCTTACAAAACGCCGCAGGGATCTGCCTGCGGCGGTGGTGCTGGATGATTATACGGCGCAACGATGCGCCTGGAAAGGATGCGCGCTGCGCAATGGAGGTGCTACTTGGCCCTGCCAACCGGCGTGGTGCAGTAGGGGCAGATGGTCCAGTCCGGCTCGAGGACGCGGCCGCAGCGGGTGCAGACGTTGCGCAGCTGCCTGTGGCAGTGCGGGCAGGCGACGAAATCACTCTTGGTCGCATAGCCGCAGTGCGGGCAGTGGCCGTACTCGCCGAGCTGGCGGCGGGTGAGCTCCATGCCCATGTCCTGCTCCTCCTGGTCAGTCTCGGAGAGGGTGGGACGCATGAGGCAGTAGGCGATGAGGCCGGCCACGGGGATGATGGCGATGACGCCCCACATGACGGGGCTGACGTTGCGCGCCTTGGCATCGCGGACAACCCAGAGGATGCTCAGTAGGTACACGACGATGATGAAGACGGCCATACCGGCCAAGAAGACCTTAACGGGACCTGTCAGCAGCTGGTTAAGCATCTCGCTCATGGGGTTTACCTCGTGGTGGTAGGAGTTGTTAACCGCATCATACTAGCACTGATGAACCATAGCGTGTTGAAGGACCTGACGTCGGCACCCCTGACATGCCGGGGTGGAGGGGCGGCTGGAAGAGACGATGCGGAGCAAGGCGCAAGCAGCTGAGCCTCGTTTTTGCTGCAACTCGCAGTCGCCGGGGAGGAAGGCCCGCCACGAGGCAGGCTCCGCACCCGAGTCCGCCTTCCGACCTCGCAGCTGCGGAACTCGCGCCTTCGGCGCTCAGACAGTCCTCGCTCCCGCGAGGTCTTCAGGCGGACTCTGCTCCGCAATGCCTCATTGCGGACCCCCCCTCCCCGGCAGCGTGGTTACAGGCTCTTGAGCCAGCAGCCCTTGACCTCGCCGGCGACGGTGATGGAGCCGCTGGCGATGGTCGGAGTATCCTCAAGCGCGGCCAGCGCCTCGGAGATCGTGGCGACGGTGCGCACGTCCTTGCAGCCGGCAGCAGTCACGATATCTGCAAGCTCGTCGGCGGCGATGGCGCGGGGGCTTGCCGACTGCGTGCAGACCACGCGGTCGAAGAGCGGTGCGAGCTCGCCCACAACGCCCTTGACGTCCTTGTCAGCCAGCACGCCGAGCAGCAGCGTGGGCCGGATGATGCGCTCGGGGAAGCGGCGCTCCACTTCCTCCGCCAGCACATGGGCGCTTTGCGGATTGTGCGCCGCGTCGATAAGCAGCAGCGGATTGCGGCGCAGGGTCTCGAAGCGACCGGGAATCTGCAGACCGCGCAACGCCTCCTCTGCCTCCTCGATGGAGATGGGACCTACGAGCGCTTTGGCCGCGGCAAAGGCGACTGCAGCGTTTTGACGCTGGTAGCTCGGCATGTGGGCAACGGCGAAGGCGAAGAGTTCTCCCATCAGCGGATCGACCTCCACGGTCTGGGCGCCCACCTCCGCGATGCGCGCATCGAAGACCTCGCGCGCGGCAAGAGCCGGGGCGAGGACCGCCGTGCAACCCGCCTTGATGATGGGGGCCTTCTCCCCCGCTATCGCCTCGAGGGTGTTGCCGAGTATGTGCGTGTGGTCGAGTGCGATGCCGGTGATGACGGCGACCTTGGGCGTGCAGACGCTCGTGGCATCCCAGCGACCACCCAAGCCGCACTCGAGCACGGCGACATCGACACCCTCGCGGGCAAAGAGCCACAGGGCGCCGGCAGTGAGCAACTCGAACTCGGTTGCCTCAAGCCCGCACTCCTCGGCTGCCTTGAGCGCTGCCTCGACGGCGTCGGCAAACTGTTGGTCGCTCACGACCTGCCCGTTGATCTCCATGCGCTCGGGGTAGCGGACGAGCTCCGGACTCGTGTAGAGGGCGACCTTGCGACCCTGACCGCGCAAGATGGCGGCCGTCATGCGCGTCACGCTCGACTTGCCGTTGGTGCCGGCGACCTGCACGCATTCGTAGACGTCCTGTGGGTTGCCCATGGCGGCACACATCTTGCGGATCGGCTCCAGGCTCGGGTCGATGCCGAACTTCAGCGCGCTCTCAAGCGCGGCAACGGATTCCTCGTAGTTCAACGGTGCTTCCTCTCGACGAAAAAAGAGGGGCTCTTCCGAGCCCCTCGAAAAAACTGTGTCCAGTTTAGCGCGGTCTTACTTCATCAGCTGGCAGACGGCCTCGTTGTAAGCAGTGACGTCGTCAAGCTGGAAGCCCTCGGCCATGAGCGCCTGGTCGTGCAGGATCTTGGTGTACAGCACGGCCTTGTCCGTGTCGCCGGCATCGTAGGCGCCCTTCAGGGCCTTGACGGCCGGGTGCTCCATGTTGAGCTCGAGCACGTGCTCGGCGTTGGGGACGTTTTCGTCTTGCTCGGGCAGGGACTTGAAGTACTTCTCCATCGCCAGAGAGACCATGCCGCCGGCGGTGATGCAGGCCGCTGCCTCGATGGGCATCGTGCAGGGAACGACCTTGGTGACCTTGTCGCCCAGCGTCGCTGCCATGTCGGCAAAGAGGTCGGCGTTCTCGGAGGCGATCTTCTCGTTCTCCTCCTTCTCCTCCTCGGTCTCGAGGTCGAGCTCGGAGGTGCCGACGTTGACGAGCGTCTTGCCGCCAAACTCGCGCATGGACATCAGGCAGAACTCGTCGACGTCATGGTCGCACAGCAGCACGTCGTAGCCCTTTGCGGCGACGGCCTTGACGACCGGCGTGGCGCTCATCTGCTCGATGCTGTCGCCCGTAGCGAAGTAGATCTTGTCCTGGTCCTCGGTCGCCTTGGCAACGTACTCCTCCAGCGTGACGAGCTTGCCTTCCTTGACAGAGGGGAACATCAGCAGGTCAGACAGGATCTGGGAGGTGCCGCCGTAGGTGGAGTAGATGGAGAACTTGAAGTTGGGGCCAAAGAAGCGGTAGACCTGCTCGTACTTCTCGCGGTCCTCGTCGCGCATCTTCTCGAGCTCGCCCTTGACCTTCTTCTCGATGCGGCGCTGGATGGCGGAGAGCTCACGGCTCTGCTGCAGCATCTCGCGGGAGATGTTGAGGCTCAGGTCCGGGGAGTCGACGACGCCGCGGACGAAGCCAAAGTAGTCAGGCAGCAGCTCTTCGCACTTCTCCATGATCATGACGTTGGAGCTGTAGAGCATGAGGCCCTTCTTGAAGCCCCTGGTCAGCATCTCGCGCGGTGCGTGAGAGGGGATGAAGAGCAGTGCGTCGTAGCTGATGGTGCCCTCGGCGTGGATGGAGATCACGGCTGCGGGGTCGGCGTCGTCGCGGAAGGTGGTCTTGTAGAACTCGTTGTACTCCTCGTCGGTGACCTCGGATTTCTTGCGCGTCCAGATGGGCACCATGGAGTTGACGGTGCAGACCTCGTCCTCCTCGCGGTACTCCTGCTTCCAGTCGTCGCCTGCGTCCTCGGGCTTCTCGACGGGGACGGACCTGGTGAACTTCATGGTGATGGGGTAGCGGACGTAGTCGCTGTAGCGCTTGATGAGGTCCTCGAGCGCGTAGTTGCTCAGGAACTGATCGTAGTTGAAGTCGTCGTTGTTCTCACGCAGGGTCAGGATGATGGTGGTGCCGTGGCCGTCGCGCTCACCTTCGGTGATGTCATAGCCCTCGAGGCCCTCGCTCTCCCAGACGTATGCCTGGTCGGAGCCGTAGGCCTTGGTAATGACCTTCACGTGGTCGGCGACCATGAACGCAGAGTAGAAGCCGACGCCGAACTGGCCGATGATGTCGATTTCATCGGACTCCTTGATTTCCTCGTCGCTCTTGTACTCGAGGGAGCCGGAGTGGGCGATGGTGCCGAGGTTGGCCTCCAGGGCCTCCTTGTCCATACCGATGCCGTTGTCGGTGATGGTGATGGTGCGTGCATCCCTGTCAGTGTCGATGCTGATGAAGAGGTCGGAGCGGACGATGCTGTTGTCGCCGGCCTTCAAGGACTCCATGTAGACCTTGTCGAGCGCGTCGGATGCGTTGGACACCAGCTCGCGCAGGAAGATCTCCTTGTTGGTGTAGATAGAGTTGATCATGAGGTCCAGCAAACGCTTGGACTCGGTTTGGAACTTCTGCATATCTCCCCCTTTTGACTAGGGCTTTGTTTTTCGCATGCAGGAAAGTTTAGTCTGCCCGACATAGATTATGTGCCGCTGTCACAAAGGCGTTACCGAGGTGACGCGTTTGTTGATTTTCGCGAAGGAGAGTGCAAGCGGATAGCCAATGTGTACCAGTGATAAAGTGACCAACATCGATTGCTCAACGCAACGGCGAGCGCTCTATGTTGGTCACTTTGTCACTGGTACACATTGGCTACCGCAGAGCGGGGCCACCCGGGCACGCAACTCGATGCGGCTCCCCTAGTACTTATACGGGTCGCTGATGTCCTCGCCGGCAGCGATGAGGGCGACGTCGCGTGCGATCTCGCCTTCCTCGTCTGCGGGGATGACCAGCACGGCGACTTTGGAGTCGTCGGAGGAGATGAGGCGGTCCTCGTCGTTGTCGACCATATTGCGCGCCTCGTCCAGGCAGATGCCAAAGGGCTCCAGACCACGGAAGATCAACCTGCGCGCGTACGGGTCGTTCTCGCCCACGCCGGCTGTGCAGACGATGGCGTCGACGCCGGCGAGCTCGAAGAGGTACGCGCCGATCTGGCGGCGGATGGAGGTCAGGAAGATATCGTAGGCGAGCTCCGCGCGCTCATCGCCCACCGCGACGTTCTCCTTGAGCTTGCGCAGGTCACCCGTGCTGCCGGAGACGCCGAGCAAACCGGATTCGCGGTTGAGGATGGCGTCCATATCCGCAACGGAGAGGTTTTCCTTCTCCATGATCGCGGTGATAATGGCGGGGTCGACGCTGCCTGAGCGCGTGCCCATCATGACGCCGTCGAGCGGGGTGTAGCCCATGGTCGTATCCATGGAGATGCCGTGGTCGATGGCGGCCAGGCTTACGCCGGAGCCGATATGGCAGGTGACCATCTTGAGGTCGTGGGGGTTCTTGCCGAGGAACTCCGCAGCGCGGCGACTCGACGACTTGTGGCTCATGCCGTGGAAGCCAAAGCGGCGGATGCCGTATTTCTCGTAGTAGCGATAGGGAATCGGGTACACATAGTTGCGCTCGGGCATGGTCTGGTGAAACGCAGTGTCAAAAGCGGCGATCTGCAGCCTGCCCGGGATGAGCTGATGGCAGTACTCGATGACGCTCACGGCGCCCGGATTGTGCAGCGGCGCCAGGTGAGAGACGCTCTCGATCAGCTCCACGACGTCGTGGTCGATCCTCGTAGAGCAGTTGAAGTAGGCACCGCCGTGGGCGACGCGGTGGCCGATGGCCTCGACCTCCTCCATGCTGGCGAGGGGCTTGCCCGGACCGGCGATGGTGTCGATGACAATCTTGAGCGCGTCCTCCGTCGTGGGGGCCTCGACGTCGATGAACTCGCCGTCGACCTTGAGCTTGGCGTGATCCGTGCCGATGGCCTCGACCATGCCCTGCGCGAGCGTGGTCATGTTGTCCGCATCGACAGAATCGAAGAGCTTGTACTTGAGCGAGCTCGAGCCCGCGTTGAACACGAGGATGATCACTAGTAGTCCACCTCAACTTTGCGTGCATAGATGGAGTCGAGCAAGGCGATAACGGCGTCGAGCTTGTCGCTGTCGACGGGCTTGGTGAGATAAGCCAGGGGGTCCACGCCAAAGGGCTCGTCGTTGACGTCGCTGTAAGCGGTCATGTAGATGAGCGCCGGGGTGTAGTCCATGTCCTTGAGGGCAGCGGGAAGCAGCATCGTGCCGGAGCCGGCGATGTTGTGGTCGATGAACACGACGTCGATGCGCTGGCTCTGCATCTTGGCAATGCCCTCCTGCAGGCAGACGGCCTCGTTGACAACCGTCACACGTCCTGTGCGCTCAAGTTGGTTAATCAGCTCGACGCGTGCGGGAGCTTCGTCGTCGACAATCATCGCCTCAAAGATCATGGCGTTCCCTTTCTTTTCAGAGTATCGCGCTATGGTATCACGCAAGCGCCGTTTTCATGCGACTACCTGCAAGTATGCGCAGACAATCGCACCTATCGCCCTGGCGACTGGCTGGCAGGCGACAGGCGGCCAGAGACAGCCGTTTTCCTCCACCTATCGGCGATAAGTTACAAAGAGGGCAACAATAAGCACGCTGCACCCCTCTGTGGAGTATTATGGACTCATGAGATTAACAGCCGCCTCAAGGGGAAGGAGCCCTCATGTATAGCAAGATCATGGTCGCAGTGGACGGTTCTGAGAACTCCATGCGCGCAGTCGAGCAGGCAGCCATGCTGGCAGAGGCAAGCGGTCCGGAGTGCAGCGTCAGGCTGCTGTCCGTCATCGCAATCGACGTGTACTCCGATATGGTCTACGACCCCCTGGAGGCCCACGGCGACGCCCAGCTCGAGAAGGTCCGTCCCGCAATCGAGCTCTGCGCCAAGCGCAACGTCCATGCAGAGGCGTTCCTGCTGCACGGCCGCCCCGCAGAGGAGATCATCCGCGTGGCCAACGACGGCAACGCAGACCTCCTGGTCATCGGCTGCCGTGGCCTCAACACACTGCAGGAGCTGGCCATCGGCTCTGTCAGCCACAAGGTCATCAAGCACGCCAAGTGCCCCGTCCTCGTGGTCAAGTAGCAACGGCTTAACCCGCGAGAAGAAGCGGCCCGCAGGCACTCGCCTGCGGGCCGCTTTGTTTTGTGACACACTTTGTGCCAGTGACAATGTGTGTCACGCAGAAGACTTGCGTAAACCTGCGACTCTATGGCGTGACACACAATGTCACTGGCACAAAGTGTGTCACGCGTCCAGGCGCAACCCCGCCACATCAGCCGCCCTAGCCGCGGGCACGGCGCAGCATGATGCTCATCTTCTCGATGAGCTCACAGGCAATGTCGATCTCCTCACGCGTGTTGTAGAAAGCAGGGCTCATGCGCGCTACGGACTTCAAGCCATACCAGTCGAGCAGGGGCTGGGCGCAGTTGTGGCCGGAGCGCAGCGCCACGCCACGCGTGTCGACCATCGTGCACAAGTCGAGCGGATGGACGTCGTCGACAGTGAAGGCAACGAGTCCAGCGCGCTTCTTGGGACTCCCCAGGACATGCAGGTCCTCGATCGCGCCGAGCTTCTTCACCGCATGGGCGACGAGCTCTTCCTCGTATGCCGCAACATCCTCACGGCCAAGCTCGGATAGATAGTCGCACGCGGCGGCCATGGCAATAGCACCTACGTAGTTGGGCGTGCCGGCCTCAAGGCGCAGCGGCAGCTCGTCGTAGCTCGTGAATGCCGCCGTAACCTCGCCGACCATCTCTCCGCCAAAATCGCGCGGATGCATGAGCTCCATGGCCTCGACGGGCCCGCACAAAATGCCGATACCCGTCCCCGCCCCAAACTTGTGACCGGAGGTAGCGAAGAAGTCGCAGCCAAAGGCGGGGATGTCGACCACGCCATGACGCATGAGCTGCGCTGCGTCGAGCACGAACAGGGCGCCAGCTGCATGAGCCATATCCGCAACCACACGCGCAGGAAGCACAGCCCCGAGCACGTTAGAGCAACCCGTCATGGCCACGACCTTCACCGGGCCGGGCTCAACGGGCAGCTTCTCGCCCGCTGCCACGTGCCCACGGGGAGCATCCGGACCGCCGTCGAGCACGCGTTGCAGCTCCGCAAGATCGACGTCGCCATTGTCGTCGAGCCCCACGACGCAGAACTCGGCACCGCGTGCAAAGCACAATTGCTGCCAGGGGACAAAGTCCGAATGATGCTCCATAACGCTCACGACGACGCGGTCGCCCGGCTCCACCAGATGAGCAAGGCCTGTTGCGCACATGTTGAGGGCATCGGTCGTGCCACGCGTGAACACCACACCGCGTTCATCCGCAAGACCGACGAAGCGCGCCACGGTCTTGCGCGCGGCCTCTAAGGCCGCTGTCGACGCATGCGCCAGATAGTGCATGCCCCTGTGGACGTTAGCGTTGCTCGTGCGGTAATGCTCGACAACGCGGTCAGTCACCTGACGGGGCACCTGCATGGTTGCCGCATTGTCCAGATAAACGAGCGGATGCCCGTGAACCTGCGTTGCGAGGATCGGGAAATCCCCGCGCACCTTCTCAGCGTCGAACATCGCGCCTCCTCCTCGTTTGAAACGCCGCAGCACAAACCTATGACACGGATTCTCGCACCTTTTGCCCTTGCAGTGACCGGAGCCGTCCCTCAATCGTCATGTCAGCAAGGATCCTTACGGCCCCAGGAAAACGTCGATCAATGTAAGGTTTATAGGGAGGGACTTCGGTCCCTCCCCTACGTGACCAGCGGTTTTTCCTCTCGCATTAACCAGCACTCCGCCTAGCGCGCTTTGGTCTCGTCTCCCAACGCGTCGAACAGCCCGTCGGCAAGCTCTGTGATCGTCGTGAGGTCGGCGGACTCCTCCGGCGTGAAACGGATACCCAGCCCACGTTGCAGAGTCATAGACAGCAGCACCTTCTTGATGTCGGTCGAGCTCTGATTGGTGCAGGTAGTTGAGCCCTCCGCGAGCTTCACGCTCCTATCGTTCTCGCGCAGGATCTTCTCCACGCTCTCGTTGGCGAGCTTGAGCAGGTCCTCCGTCCCTGCCGCCGCCACCTCTTCCTCGGTCAAGAAGAACTTGGCGAGCGTAAAGCGGCGGACCAAGGCGCGAAACTCATCGCGCTCCAAATCACATGCCTGCAGCGCCTCGAGTGCCTCCTGCGCATCTTGTGCTGCGATGTCGAAACGCTCTTTAAGGGTCATCTTCTTCTCCATGAGCAGCCTCCTCCTCGTTAAAGCGCGCTGGCAGCAAACTGCTTGATCGTCTTGGCGATGGCAGACACGCCCGCTTGGCGCTGCGCGTCGAACACGTACATGAGCTCGGTCTCCTCCACAAAGCGCACAGGGCAGTCGATGATCGCCTGCGCGTCCTGCCCGGCGAACATCTGCTGGAACAGGTAGATCACACCGCGGACCATGAGCGTGTCGCTGTCCCCCTTGAGGGCAAAACCGTGCCCAGCCTCGCCGCCTTCCCAAGAGGGATAGAGCCACACCTGAGACTGGCAGCCCTTGACCAGGACGTCGTCTACCTTGAGCGACTCGCCGAGCTCCTCGAGCTGCGCGGAGAGCTGCAGCAAATGGTCAAACTGATTGAAGGCGTCTCCGCAGCTCACGAACGCGTCTACAAACTCCTGCTGGATTGCATCCGGCTCCCTCATACTTGCTCCCTTCCCATGCTTTCTCGAACCTTCCCCACCACTCGAGAAAGCATGCCCGCGACGTCTTGCCGGCGCCGCGGGCAGCTTGTGCTTGCGCTAAGCGCGCTTGGTCAATTGCTTGCGCTCAGGACTATGCGCGGACGATCTCGAGGCCCAGCAGCTCGCCGAGCTCGATGACCTGCTCCTCGAAGTCGCCGTAGATCAGCGGCATGTGGTTGCCGATGGCAGCCTGCTTCCTGAAGAAGTCCTTGGAGTCCTTGACCTGGAAGAACACGCCCATGGAGCAGTTGGTCTGGTCGTAACCCATGGAGTTGAGGATGGTGCCCTTTGCGACGAAGAGCTTCTCGCAAGTGGGGTCGATACGGCACATGGTGATGGTCTGGCCGGCGTCAGCCTCAAACTTGTAGCGCAGGGTCGCGCCAAAGCCGGAGCGGGCGAACTCGCGGATCGCGTAGGGGCGGTACTCCTCGTCGAAGGACTCCCAGCGGCGGTTGGGGACGGAGTGGAAGGTCAGAACGACGTTCTCTGCATCGGCAAGCTCGTCCATCTTCTGGTCGACGTGCTCGGGGGTGAAGAAGAGGGCCTTGGGCAACGGGGCGCGGACGCCGTTGCGGATGGGGCTCGTGAAGCAGTTGCCCATGTAGGACGGGCGACGGCCGATGGCCTGGAGCAGCAGCTTGGACTCGAGAGCGCCCAGGTCGTACTCGCATGCAGAGGGGATACCGTCCTCGTTGTTGAGCGAGTGGTTGAGGCACATCGTGAACTGCTTCTGGTTCAGGCGGCGCGTAGCACACAGGTCCGGGCAAGGGGCGGTGAAGCAGTTGCACTCGTAGGCATCGAGGAACTTGCGGATACCGTAGTTGCACTCGACGGACTTCTTGACCATCTCGCGGGTCATCTGGCACTCCTCGGCGCCCTCGATGAGCTCGTCGGTCTGCTTGTCGATGACCTTCTCGTCCTCGGCAGTGAGGTTGAGGCCCTTACGGCCCGGCGTGCAGTGGTTCTCCATGGGGTCGTCGTAGGAGATTTGGTCGAGCAGCTCATGAGCGGAGACATAGCGGATGCGGGTGCCGAACTTGGCGGTGAGCTTCTCGGGGTCGATGATGGAGTCAGGGGCGCTGACGGAGACGGCGCTGGTCATGCGGGTGGCAGCGAGAATCTTGGAGTCCTTGAGAACCTTGCGGGCACGCAGAACGGTCATGTACTCGGTGGCGTCTGCCCAATCCTCGAAGGAATAGAACTCGAGGCCGCGGCTCAGGAACTCTGCGGAGGTAATGGCAGAAGCGCAGCAGGCCTGGGTGATGGCGCAGGGCTTGCCGACGCGCATCGCGAACTCGAGGGCCAAGTCGTACGGGCGGCTTGCGTAGCCGATGTAGTAGAGGTCGACGTCCTCGGAGCCCTCGGCGAGCTTCTCGATCATCTCGTCCTTGGTGAGGAAGTTCTCATCGCGCTCGACCTTGACGGGCTCGAGCAGGTTGACGACGGTGTCGGGCATTGCGTCCTGGAGCTGCTTGTACCAGCCCTTGAACTTCTCTGCAGCCATGTGGAGGTCGAACTCCTTCTCGAGCTGCATGCCCTCGCCAAAGCGGCAGGGACCTTCGAAGACGTACTCGTGATACAGGGTCAGGAACAGGGGCTTGACGTTGAGGCGGATGTCCTCGTGCTTCTTGATGGCCATTGTGCGGTCCTTTCTCCAACTTTCCTCTTCTGCGTTACGGCCTTGCGCCGTCTCGACGTTGAGAAGAGTAGTTCCGCGGCCCCCTCATGGTCATTTTGCGTTCGACAGCTATTGTTCCTCGTCAAGTTGTGCGTTTTGCACAATGCTTGCTTCGCGCATCTTATAGGCGAAGAGGATCATCTGGCGCAGGCCTGGATCGCTCGTGTCGATGCCAAAGCGCTCCTCAATCTTGTCGATGCGGTACTTCACGTTGTTGCGGTGCATGAGCAGCTTGTCCGCGACGACCGAGGGTTTGCGCTCGTTGACGAGGTACTCGAAGAGGAACTCGTAGTCGTCGGAGCCCGTCTTCGCATCGCGCTCGGCCATCGCGTTGACGACGCGTCCACCGTAGGTACACAGTGCGAGGTCGACTCCGTCGCCCATCTGGCTAACCAGGTACTCGCAAAAGCAGCGCTCGAAGGAGTAGATGCGCTTCCAGTTGACATGGTCCTTGATACCCGATTTCACCTTGACCTTGCGCTTAGCGATCTGACACGCGCAACGTGCCTGCTCAAAGGCCGTCGGCGCCTCGTGGAGATACTTGAACTTGGAGCTGCGCCCGCACAGCAAATCCTCTTGCTCCATCGTCTTCTCAATGCGCGAGGATATCGAGCGGTGGGTCTGCGCAGACGGGCAGGTCCCGGACTCGCAGCGCAGGGCGCACTTATCTGTCATGCAGCTAAAGCACAAGATGGCGATACCGCCTGCCATCGCCACGGTCTTTGCAGGGGCGACCGTTGTCGACAAGTCCGCGAGCAGCCTTTGCGTGGCCACCGCTTCCGTCGGGGTCTCGATGTAGAAAAGGCAGAAGCGCGCCTGGTAGGGGATGCCCACGTGCTTGCAGCGCTCCTCGACCGCCTGCGCGTCGGGTATCTCACCGTGCAGAAGGTCGCGCAGGAAGGTGTCGGTTGCGTTGCCAGAGGGCTTGTCCTCCGGGTAGTCGCGCAAGGCAAAGCGCTCGACGCGCTGGGCAAACATATCGTATACGTCCAGCAAGTAGTCGTCTGGCTCACACATGTTGCACATCATGACGATGATGAGCGAGAAGGCGTGCTGGGTCTTGAAGGAACGCACGACGGTGACGTACTTGCAGATCTCATGAGTGTCGTTGACGATGAAGCCGCTCTCCTCTGACCAGGGCCTGAAGCGCCGGTGCAGCTTGAAGGCGCGGATGTTCTCGTCGGTATGGTAGCCGTGCTTGATGAGCTCCATCGTGATGGGGTCGTCGCACGGGATGCCGCGCGTATAGGCGAGCAGCTTGAGCGCCGGGTCGACGATGACCACGTTGTTGCGCAGGTACGGCTCGCTCACGTCGAGGAGGTCCTGTAGACCATCGTCACGCGTGGCGCAGGCATCCATCTCCTTCTCCCATATGCGGTAGCGGTCATGGGTCTCCAAGAGGCCGTCGAAGACCTCGAGCGGATCCAGCTCGCACTCGAGGGTCAAGGCCGCCGTTGGACAAGCAGGCGCGCCCGACTGGCGAGCATAGATGCAGCAGCCACCCACCTTCTCGACCTCTGTACAACGATCAAGATCCGAGCTGAAGAACAAGGTCTCGTCTACGACAGAGGGCAGCGCCCCCAGGCACATGCGGATTCTCTCAAACGACGGGTTGCCCTCAAGCGTTCTCGTCACCGCACCGAACTGCTCGAGCTCATGGGCGACGATATTCAAGGTCATGCTCATTGCGGTTCCTCTCCATCCCGCCAAGCAATAGCAGGGCAAGCGTGCTGCCCCATGCATTCGATTATCCGCTGTGATGTGATTCAAGTCACTATGCAAATAATGGTCGATTAGGGCTGTTCATTATGCAAGATGCACAATGTACGATCTCTGCTATTGGTCTTTCGATGCAGATAGCACAAGACGACAAGAAACCATGTGTCCATGCGCCCACTGACCTCCTCGTTGCACGTTTCTAGACTTCGTAGATAGAGAAGGACGGAAATCCCTCTGACCGCACCGTGGTCCCTCTCTTTGATCCTCCTCGGTGCAGCACATGCCGAGCAGCTTCTTTCCCCAATTAGGCTGCTCGGCATCCTCTTTCCCTGAGGGGCATCCGTCTTATCCCATGGAGGCTTGCTGCGAAAAGCGCAGCTGCATAGAGGCAGCCGGCAACGGTTGTCGAGGAGGGGCTGTATCCGGCTGCTTGACCGAATACAGACGAAAGGAGAGACATGAAAGGTATCAACGGAAAAATCAAGGCGGTCTGGGGCATCTCAGAGATCGGCTTCTCGATCGCCGCGACGCTGGAGACGGCGTTCTTCCTGTTCTTTTTGACCGACGTGGCCCAGCTGCCGCTGGCCATCTCCGGCGTCATCGCCGCCGGCGCGTCCGCGGTCGACACCGTCTCC
>CAKUES010000011.1 GCA_934646835.1 uncultured Coriobacteriales bacterium | reverse complement strand
TTGTGTGCATGTTTGACTTTGCTTGCCCAACAGTGATACTTTAATACGACTTATGCGAATCAAAACATCCATGTATGGAGGTTTCGGATGTCAATGAAGCTTAATCGCAGAGCATTCCTTGGGACCGCCCTTACGTTTGGTGCCCTTTGTTCTGTCAGCCCCGCCGAGGCATTCGGCGTGACGGCTGCAGAGAAGAAGAAGGAAGTTCAGGCCATCAAGGCCAAGCTCGACAGCATGCTCGACGAGCTCGACCAGGCCGTAGACAAGTACAACGCTGCACAAGACGCCTACGAGAAGGCAACCAATAAAGTCGAGAGCGCCAAGGCCCAGATTAAGGAGGCCCAAGGCAAGATCGACACCCTGCAGGGTCACCTCGCCACGCGTGCGACTTCTATGTATCGCACTGGCTCCATGTCCTACCTCGATGTCTTGCTGGGCGTCGGTTCCTTCGACGACTTCGCAACCGTCTGGGACACGCTCAACACCCTCAACGAAGACGACGCAGACCTCGTCACGGAGACCAAGCAGGCCAAGGCAAAGCTCGAGGCTGCCAAGAAGGAGCTCGACGAGCAGCAGTCCGCTGCCGCCAACCACCTGGCAGAGGCAAAGTCCTACCACAAGAGCATCCAGGGCATGGCTGACAAGTACGAGTCCGAGTACAACAGCCTGAGCTCCGAGTACCGCAAACTGCTCAAGGAGGAAGAGGCCGCAGAGGCAAAGCGCCGCGAGGAGGCAGCCAACGCCTACAGGCCCACTACCACCCCGAGCCACAACTCCGGCGGTTCCAGCGGCGGCTCCAGCTCCGGTGGCAACAGCTCCGGCGGCGGCAGTCATTCCAGCGGTGGGTCCAGCATCCCCACCAACGGCGGCGTTGTCGACTACGCGCGCTCCCGCATTGGTTGCCCCTATGTCTGGGGCGCAGAAGGCCCCAACTCCTTTGACTGCTCTGGCCTCACCAAGTGGTGCTATGCCCAGATCGGCATCGGCATGTCCCACTACACGGAGAGCCAGTACGCAGAGGCGAAGGCGCGCATGTCCGTCTACTCTGCCTCCGCTGGCGATATCCTCTACCGCAGCGGCCATGTTGCCATCTATTCTGGCGGCAACAGCTACATCCATTCGCCGCATACGGGCGCCTATGTTTGCGAGGTTTCCGGTATTGGAAGTTTCTCGGCCGCATTGAGGTTCTAATCTGCTAGAATCTTTCCTTGCGTCAACGGGATGTGGCTCAGCTTGGTAGAGCGCTCGCTTCGGGAGTGAGAGGTCGCAGGTTCGAATCCTGTCATCCCGACCACCTCACGCAGAGCAAGAAGACCCCATGCGGGGTCTTCTTTTTTTGTAGGTGCCTTTCGATTCTGAGCAGGCGGGGTGTTTTTCAGTCAGTTTGCGGGAATTGGTGTGGGAGGATGGCGCTGTTACTCCCTTGTATACCCGCGCAGCCGCTGATTGTGGTATCATTCGCGGCGCTGTCCCAACAGTGTCCATTCAAGTAATTTGGAGTACTCAATGAAAATTTTGGGTCTTGGCGTGCCTGAGCTCGTCGTTATCCTCATCGTCGTTCTGTTGATCTTCGGTCCTAAGAATCTCCCGAAGCTCGGTTCTGCCATTGGCAAGACCTTCAAGAACCTGCGTGAGGGTATGGACGGCAAGGACAGCAAGAAGGAAAAAGAAGACGGAGACGCTCCTGCAGAGGAAGTCAGCCCTATCGAGGTTGCTGAGAACGACAAAAAGGACGCATAGTCTCCACTGCATCTAAAGCCGGTTTGGAACCAGGACGGCGCGTGCGAATCCTCGCATGCGCCGTCTGCTTATACTAATTTCGAACGGAGTCACCATCATGGCAAACACCAACGACGTCATCATTACCCAGGAGGGTAAGGCAAAGCTCGAGGAGGAGCTGCATTACCTGGAGACCGAGAAGCGCGAGGAAGTCGGCGAGCGCATCCGCGTTGCGCGCGAGTTCGGCGACATCTCCGAGAACTCCGAGTACGATGACGCGAAGAACGAGCAGGCGCTCATGGAGGGCCGCATCGCGCAGATCAACGCTATCCTCGCCAACGCCCAGGTGGTCGACTCCCCCAAGAAGGGCGGCAGGGTCATGATCGGCTCCACCGTCACGCTCGAGGACGCAAAGGGCAAGGAGCGCGTCTTCACCATCGTCGGCGGTGCAGAAGCCGACGCTGCAAACGGCAAGATCTCCAACGAGTCCCCGCTCGGCCGCGCTGTGCTCGGCCACAAGAAGGGCGACGAGATCTCCTATGAGGGCCCCACGGGCCGCGCAATGACGTTCACCCTCGTGAAGGTTGGCTAGAGCCATGGCAGCAGAGCAGGAGACCACAGAGATCATCGACGATCCTATCGAGGTTCGCCGTAACAAGCGCCAGGCGATCATCGACGCCGGCGGCACCGCATATGCAGTGCGCTTCGACGTGAGCGACCACTGCGCAGACATCGAGGAGCGCTACGCCGAGCTCGAGGACGGTGCGGAGACCGAGGACGAGGTCGCAATCGCTGGCCGCATCATGGCTATCCGCAACCAGGGCAAGATCGCCTTCATCGTCTTGCGCGACGCCACCGCTGACATGCAGCTCTTCATCCGCATCAACAACGTCGGCGAAGAGGCCTTTGCCCAGATCAAGGACCTCGACATCGGCGACTGGATCGGCGCCAACGGCACCGTGCTGCGCACGCGCCGCGGTCAGCTCTCCGTGTCCCCCAGCAAGGTGACGCTGCTGTCCAAGGGCCTGCGCCCCCTCCCCGAGAAGTTCCACGGTCTCGAGGACAAGGAGACCCGCTACCGCCAGCGCTACGTCGACCTCATCATGAACGAGGACGTCAAGGCCACCTTCACCAAACGATTCAAGATCGCCTCTGCGCTGCGTCGCTTCTGCGAGGACGAGGGCTACCTGGAGGTCGAGACCCCGATGCTCCATCCCATCATGGGCGGAGCGACGGCCAAGCCCTTCACGGCACACTTCAACGCTCTCGACACCGAGGTCTACCTGCGCGTCGCGCCCGAGCTCTACCTCAAGCGCCTGCTCGTCGGCGGCTTCGAGCGCGTCTTCGAAATGAACCGCTGCTTCCGCAACGAGGGCATGGACCTCACCCACAACCCGGAGTTCACGACGCTCGAGGCATACTGCGCCTACACGGACCTGCGTGGCATGATGGACTTTTGCGAGGGCGCGTTCCGCGCAGCTTGCCAGGCTGCCAACGGTTCCCTTACATGCACCTACCAGGGCAACGAGATCGACTTCGAGAAGCCCTTCCGCCGTGCGACCATGATTGAGCTCACCTCCGAGGCTGCCGGTGAGGACGTATCCTTCGACCGCAGCTACGAGGACCTCGTCGCGCTTGCAAAGAAGAACGGCGTGGAGGTTCAGGATAGCTGGGGCAAGGGCAAGCTCATCTCCGAGCTCTTCGAGGCTCTCGTCGAGGAGAACATCGTCCAGCCGACCTTCGTGACCGAGCACCCGCTCGAGATCAGCCCGCTGGCCAAGAAGCTCGAGGGCAACCCGGAGCTCACGGACCGCTTCGAGCTCTTCATCTGCGGCCATGAGTACGCCAATGCATTCTCCGAGCTCAACGACCCCGTCGACCAGGCAGAGCGCTTTGCCGCCCAGATGGAGGCAAAGGCAACAGGCGACGAGGAGGCCATGGACTACGACCAGGACTACATCCGCGCGCTCGAGTACGGCATGCCCCCTGCAGGCGGCATCGGCATCGGCATCGACCGCATGGTCATGCTGCTGACCGACAACCCCAGCATCCGCGATGTGCTGCTCTTCCCGCACATGCGCCCCGAGGCGATGTAGGGCCGGCTCCTAAGCGACAACTTGCGAGGACCCCTTTGCGGGGTCCTCTTTGTTTTGAGGAACGGGGCCCAGGCTCGCTTCCCTTGTTATGTCACCTTCCCGTAAACCCTCTGATTCTCATCGCGTTATACCCTTGAGGAATCTAGACGGAGGTTTTCTATGTTTGAAAAGTTTACCGATAAGGCAAAGAAGGTCCTTGTGCTCGCGGGCGACGAGGCGCGCATGCTCGAGCGTATGTACGTCGGCACCGAGCATATCCTCCTTGCGCTCATCCGCGAGGGAGAGGGCGTTGCGGCTCAAGCTCTGCGCAGGCTCGGCGTTACCTACGAGGACTGCCTGCTTCAGGTGAGGGAAATCGACGGAGAGGAGATGCCCTCCGCTGCGGGGCACATCCCCTACACGCCGCGCGCCAAGCGCGTGATGGAGAGCGCCTTCAGGGAAGCTCTCCAGATGGGGCAGAACTACATCTCGACCGAGCACTTGCTCTTGGGCATCGTGCGCGAGGGCAGCAGCGTCGCCATGCAGGCGCTGACCCAGCTCGGCGTGGAGCCGGAGGCGATCCGCTCTGTAGTTGAGGAGCTCGTGCGCGACAACCCGGCCCCTCAGCCGGTTATGGACGGCAGCCAGCGTGGGGCGTATCCCGGTACAGCAGGCAACAGGCGCCAGGAGTCCATGCTCAAGGAGTTCGCGACCGACCTCACCTCCCGTGCTGCCCGCGGTGAGCTCGACCCTGTTATCGGGCGCGAGAAGGAGATCGAGCGCGTGATGCAGATCCTGTCGCGCCGCTCCAAGAACAACCCGCTCCTCATCGGCGAGCCGGGCGTTGGCAAGACCGCCATCGCCGAGGGCCTGGCCCAGCTTATCGCAGACGGCCAGGTTCCCGACATCCTGCGCAACAAGCGTCTCTTCATGCTCGATGTGAGCGCCTTGGTGGCTGGTTCGAAGTACCGCGGCGAGTTTGAGGAGCGCCTCAAGCAGGTGGTCAAGGAAGTCAAAGACGACGGCAACGTCATCCTCTTCATCGATGAGATGCACACGCTCATCGGCGCTGGCAGCGCCGAGGGCTCGATCGACGCCGCCGCCATCCTCAAGCCGCCCCTGTCGCGCGGCGAGATTCAAGTGGTCGGCGCGACGACGACGGAGGAGTACCGCAAGCGCATCGAGAAGGATTCCGCCCTCGACCGCCGCTTTCAGACGGTCGTCATCGAAGAACCGTCTGCGAACCAGGCGCTGCAGATTCTCTCCGGCTTGAGCGGCAACTACGAGGCACACCATCGCGTCCACTACACGGAGCAGGCGCTCGAGAGCGCCGTCAAGCTCTCGAGCCGCTACGTGCAGGACCGCTTCTTGCCCGACAAGGCGATCGACCTCATCGACGAGGCCGGTGCGCGCATGCGCATCAAGAACATGACGGTCCCTTCGGACGTTGCCGCTATTTCCGACCGCCTCAAGGAGGTGCGCCTCCAGAAGGAGGACGCCATCGGCAAGCAGGACTACGAGCGTGCGGCGATTTACCGCGACCGCGAGAAAGAGCTCATCGCCCAGCGCACGCAGCTCGAGGAAAAATGGCGCGAGGAGGCGGCCCTTAACGTCGCCACCATCGACTCCGAGGAGATTGCAGACGTCGTCTCCACGGCGACCGGCATCCCCGTCTCGAGCTTGACGGAGGAGGAGGCATCCAAGCTCTTGCGCATGGAGTCTGTGCTCCACGAGCGCATCATCGGCCAAAACGAGGCAGTCGACGCGGTCTCCAAGTCGATTCGCCGCAGCCGCGCGGGCCTCAAGGACCCCAAGCGGCCCATGGGCAGCTTCATCTTCCTCGGTCCCTCTGGCGTGGGCAAGACGGAGCTCTCCAAGGCGCTTGCCCGTTTCCTCTTCGACCGCGAGGATGCGATGATCTCCATCGACATGAGCGAGTACATGGAGAAGCACGCGGTGAGCCGTCTCGTCGGCAGCCCCCCGGGTTACGTCGGCTACGACGAGGGCGGTCAGCTGACTAAGGCTGTTCGCCAGCACCCGTACTCCGTCGTCCTCTTCGATGAGATCGAGAAGGCTCATCCGGATGTCTTCAACATCTTGCTGCAGATCCTCGAGGAGGGGCGCCTGACGGACTCCCAGGGACGCAAGGTCGACTTCCGCAACACGATCATCATCATGACGAGCAACGTCGGCGCGAGGGAGATCGCCAAGGAGACCTCGCTGGGCTTTGGCGGCGTCAAGCAGGGCATGTCGGACAGCGACATCCGCAAGTCTGTCATGGCGGAGCTCAAGAAGCTCTTCCGTCCTGAGTTCCTCAACCGCGTTGACGACACGATAGTCTTCAAGTCCCTGAGCGACGAAGAGATCCGCCAGATCGCAGAGCTCATGATCGATGATTTGCGCCAGCGTCTCATCGCGCGCGGCATGAGCATCACGCTCACGGATGCGGCGTACGGCCTCATTGCCAAGGAGGGCACGGACACGACCATGGGCGCACGTCCCTTGCGCCGCGCCATCCAGCGCCTTGTCGAGGATCCTCTGGCCGAGGAGCTCTTGGCGGGCAAGTGGAAGGAGGGCGATGTGATCGCGGCAGGTGCCGCAGATGATGCGCTCGTCTTCACCAAGGGCGAAGGCGAGGTTCCCGCACCGCGCAAAGAGGAGCGTCTGACACCGGGTGACTTCTCTGCACCGAGGCTCACAGGTGCCAATCTTGTCGGCCAAGGAAGCTCGAGCGGCACAATCGCAGATTAATAGTGATGTTCAAACGCAAGGGGTCGACTATGTTCGACCCCTTGCGGATTTCAGAGACAAGTTCCCCAGCTTGGCTTGCGCTGTGGCATCCGCGCAAATGGATGAGTGTTAACATCCTTGAAAACTTTTTTGGCCGGGAGAGAGGTGTCGCAATGGGCGACAACGCAGACGTTGCTAAGGACAGTGCCGCGCATCGAATCGAAGAGCGCTTGACCGAGATAGTTCGCGAAGCTGGTCCCCACAAGGGCCACATCGACAAGAAGGCATGTGCCGCGGCGGTCATCATGGCCGGCGGTAGTGGAGAACGCTTTGGAAACCCTGGTGGAAAGCAGCTGTTCAAGTTGCTCGGCAAACCGAGCCTGACCTGGGCTATCGAGGCTTTTGACTCGGCGGCTGATGTCGGCCAGATCGTGGTTGTCTGCCCCGACGAGCGCGCAGACGAGTACCGCCGCGTTGCCATCGATCCTTATGAGTTCACCACGCCCATCGCGTTTGCCTCTGCCGGCAGCATCCGCCAGGAGTCTGCGATGAACGGCGTGAGCGCTGTCGACCCGGAATGGGAGATCATCGTCGTTCATGACGGTGCGCGCCCGCTGGTCACGGTTGACCTCATCGAGCGCTCCATCAGCATGCTCAAAGGCGACCTCGACATCGACGGCGTTGTCGTCGGCCATCCCTCCATCGACACGCTCAAGGTCGTGGACGAGAAAAACATCGTCGGCACGCCCGACCGCAACATGTTCTGGGTTGCCCAGACCCCGCAGGTCTTCCGCTCGTCGCTTCTGCGCCGTGCCTACACGACCGCTATGTACGAGGGCTTTGTGGGAACGGATGACTCCTCGCTCGTCGAGCGCATGGGTGGTATCGTCGACATGCTCAACGGCCCGCGCGACAACTTTAAGATCACCGTCCCCGAGGACGTCGCCCCGGCTATCGCCGCGCTCCTCGGACGCGTTTTGGAGAACTAGGAGCAACCGCCTTGCAAAGAATCGGCCTTGGATACGACGTCCACGCATTCGCAGAGGGACGCAAGCTCATAATCGGCGGCGTCGACATCCCCTACAGCAAGGGGCTTGACGGCCACAGCGATGCCGACGTCTTGGTCCATGCCATCATGGACGCGCTCGTCGGCGCATTGCGAGCGGGCGATATCGGCAAGCTCTTTCCCGATACAGATCCCGCCTACAAGGGCGCGGACAGCATCAAGCTCCTCGAGCGCGTCGGCGGTCTTGTCAAGGAGTCCGGTTGGAAGATCGTCGACATCGACAGCGTTTTGATGATCCAAGAACCCAAGATGTCCCCGCATCGAGAGCAGATGCGCAAGAACATCGCCGCCGCCTTGGACATTCCCGTCGACAACATCGGCGTCAAGGCGACGACGACGGAGTGGCTGGGTTACGAGGGCCGTGGAGAGGGTGTGAGCGCTCAAGCCGTCGCGCTGCTCGAGCGTTAGGGTCCCGCGGCACGCAGGTGCCAGTCTGCCTAAAACCTGCCCGCGAGCTTCTGTATGTGTAACTCCCTGCGATAATATGACGAATACGTCTATACCCTGCTAGGAGTTCTCATGCAGATATACAACACACAAACACGCCGTAAGGAAGAGCTCGTTTGCCGCGAGCCCGGCAAGGTCAGCATGTATGTATGCGGGCCTACTGTCTACAACCGCATTCACATCGGCAACGCTCGTACCTTCATCTCCTTCGATGTCATCCGTCGCTACCTCGAGTGGAGCGGCCTTGAGGTCACCTTCGTCCAAAACGTCACCGACGTCGACGACAAGATCATCAAGAAGGCAAACGAGGAGGGGCGCTCGGCGGCCGAGGTTGCGTCCGAGTACACCCAGGCCTTCATCGAGGACATGCGCCGTGCAGGCGTCGAGGACCCCACGGTGCGCCCCAAGGCGACCGAGGAAATCGACTCCATGATCGAGCTCGTCCAAACCCTTATCGACGGCGGTCACGCCTATGAGGCCGAGGGCGACGTCTACTTCGCCGTGCGCAGCTACCCCTCTTATGGAAAGCTCTCCGGTCGCAACATCGACGAGGCCGAAGGCGGTCATCGCGAGCTGCGCGCCGACGGCCAGGGTCTCGAGGACCGCAAGCGCGATCCCCTCGACTTCGCCTTGTGGAAGGCTGCAAAGCCCGGCGAGCCGAGCTGGGACAGCCCTTGGGGCAAGGGACGCCCGGGCTGGCACATCGAGTGCTCTGCCATGAGCCACAAGTATCTGGGCCTTCCCTTCGACATCCACGGCGGTGGCGGAGACCTGGTCTTTCCCCATCATGAAAACGAAATCGCCCAGTCCGAGGCCGCGTACAGCACGACCTTCGCCAATTACTGGATGCACACCGGCATGCTTCAGATCGCCAATGAGAAGACCGGCGAAGTCGAGAAGATGTCTAAGAGCCTGAACAACTTCCTGCTGCTCAACGAGGCACTCGACATCGTGCGCCCCGAGGCACTGCGCATGTTGATGCTGCAGACGCACTACCGCAGCCCGCTCGTCTTTGGCGACACGCGCCTTGCGGAGGCCGATGCTGCTTTGACGCGTATCGAGACCGCGGTCAAGAACGCGGATTGGCTTATCTCCGTTGCGCAAGACGGCGACAGCGCTGTCGACGACGCTGCCCTGACGGCCGCTGCTCAGACAGCCAAGGAGCAGTTCGTGCGCGCCATGGACGACGACTTCAACGCACCCGAGGCACTCGGCTGCGTCTTCACCTTGGTCGGAGAGCTCAACGGCGCGGTTGCGGGCAAGAGCATCGCCAAGGCGGATGCTGCTGCCGTCGCTGCCGCTCGCAACGCTATCGTTGACCTCATGGGCTGCTTTGGCATCGACGTCTCTGCTGCTGACGAGGATGAATCTGCCTCTTATCCCGAGGCCGTTCTCGAGCTTGCGGCGCAGATCGCATCTTATGAGGGGACAAGCAAGGCAGAGGCCGTCCAGGCGCTTCTCGATGCCCGCGCCACCGCGCGCAAGGAGAAGAACTGGGCTGTGGCAGACGGAGTCCGCGATGGTCTTGCGGGGCTTGGCTTTACGATCGAGGACACTCCTCAGGGAGCGCGAGTGAGCTATGGCGCCTAGGAAACCTGCCGGCAAGGCCGGTCGCAAACCGCAGAAGAACCAAGGCGACTCCTTTGCCCCTAAGGGACGCGACGGACGCGACAACCACATCCCCAAGGGCGGACGCGGGCGCGGGGATGATTCCCGCTCCTCCCGCGCTTACTCTCAAAAGCCCGCTCAGGACCGCGGTCGCTTTAATGATGGGCGCAAGCTCGCCATCAAGACAGGGGAGGACGTCTCCATCCTCGAAGGCCGACACGCCTTCGAGGAGGCCATGGAGACAGGCGCCCCTATCGAGTGCGTGTACGTATCTAACTCCCTTTCTGCTGAGGACAACATCATCCGCTTGGCAAACGAGGCAAAGCGCAAGGGCGTCAAGGTGCGCGTGGTGGATGCGTCCTCCCTGGATGCTTACTCCTCCCATGGAGCGCACCAGGGTGTCGTGGCCCAGCTCAAACCCTATCGCTATGCCGCACTCGGCGAGCTGATCGAGGCTGCAGCCGGCAAGGAGAACGCCCTCATCATCGCGACGGATCACGTGACCGATGCAGGTAACTTTGGCGCGATCGTCCGTAGTGCGGAGGTTGTCGGCGCAAGCGGCGTGCTCATCCCCAACAAGCGAAACGCGCGCGTGAACACCGCTGCATACAAGACGAGCGCAGGTGCTGTCATGCACCTCCCCATCGCCATGGAGGCAAACCTCGCGAGGAGCCTCGAGGCTCTCAAGAAGGAGGGCTTCTGGATTGTGGGCGCCAGCGAGCATGCCGATGACATAATCTGGGATGCCCCGCTGTCCGGCCGCGTCTGCCTGGTGATGGGTAGCGAGAGCGATGGCTTGAGTCGTCTGACCTTGGAGGCGTGCGACCTGTTGGTCAAGCTGCCGCAGCTGGGAAGGGTCGAGTCCCTCAACGTCGCGCAGGCTACGACCGCTATCGCCTACGAGTGGGCGCGCCAGTCCCGCTCTGTCGAGGGTTAGGGCCGGCTATGGCAATGGACAGGAAAGTCGTGCTGATCGTCGACGGCTACAACGTCATTCGCAACAACACCCGCTATGCGAGTCTCGGTGAGGATTTCGAGGCCTCCAGCGCATGGAACAAGGCGCGTGAGGCTGTCATAAACGATGCTGCGCTCATGGCGAAGGGCTCCTTTGACCACTGCACCGTCGTCTTCGACGGTGCAGGTAACACCAAATCCAAGGGCAAGCCGACGCGCGTATGCGGCATCGACGTCATCTTCTCTCCTGCAGGCGTCAGCGCCGATACGGTCATCGAGCGCCTCGCGCACGATGCCAGAGAGGCGGGAAAAGAGGTCGTTGTCGTCTCGTCGGACTTCACGATTCAGTCCACTGTCTTTGGCGGGGGAGTGACGAGAATGTCCTCCTCCGGCTTTTCCAATGCGAGCGAGAACCTCGAGGAAGAGTGGCATGAAGAGGGCTACAGGGCCGGTAGCACCGCAAAAAACACCGTCGCGGGACGCATTGATCCAAAAATTGCTGAAAGACTAAATGCATTTGTCAGAGGAAACCGCGAATTATAGTGCTATCATGGCCAAACGCTTTTAGCGTGCCAGTGTAGCTCTAACGGTAGAGCAGCGCACTTGTAATGCGATGGTTGCGGGTTCGAATCCTGCCACTGGCACCAGAGTGTGTAGCGCTGAAGGTTGCGTACGGGGTATGCAGACACTAAGCAGACGCGTTTAACCGATTTTGAAAAAAGCGGTTGACACGAGCCTCGCAAGTCTGTATTATTCTCGACCGCTGCGCAGGAAGTTTCAAAGCTTTGAGCACGAAAAAGTTTTTGAAAATTCTCGTAGCTGGCAACTTGAAAGTGTTATAGAATAGGTTTCCGTTGTGCAAAATGGGCGTGTGCCCGAGTGGCTAAAGGGGACGGGCTGTAAACCCGTTGACTATGTCTACCTTGGTTCGAATCCAAGCGCGCCCACCATTTTGCCTGTGTAGCTCAGGGGTAGAGCACTTCCTTGGTAAGGAAGAGGCCATCGGTTCAAATCCGATCACAGGCTCCATTGTTAAAACCGGGACCCGCTTCAAAGGGTCCCGCTTTATATATGGCGGCGTAGCTCAGTTGGTTAGAGCGCACGGTTCATACCCGTGTTGTCATAGGTTCGAGTCCCATCGCCGCTACCAGATTTTAAACGGCCGCCCAAAATGGGCGGCCGCAAGTATAATTTTAGCTATGTCGCTTCCGCTTCCGCGGGGGCGCGGAATGCGTAAGCAACTAAGGAGGAATGATGGCAAAGGAAAAGTTTGAGCGCACTAAGCCGCATGTCAACATTGGTACCATTGGTCACGTTGACCATGGCAAGACCACTCTGACTGCTGCAATCTCCAAGACCCTGTCTTCTAACGACGGTTCTCACGGTACTGCAACTGCAAACTTCACCGCTTTCGAGAACATCGACAAGGCTCCCGAGGAGCGCGAGCGTGGTATTACGATCTCCATTGCTCACATCGAGTACGAGACCGACACTCGTCACTACGCACACGTCGACTGCCCCGGCCATGCTGACTACGTCAAGAACATGATCACCGGTGCTGCTCAGATGGACGGCGCAATCCTGGTTATCGCTGCTACCGACGGCCCGATGGCTCAGACCCGTGAGCACATCCTGCTGGCTCGCCAGGTTGGCGTTCCCTACATCGTCGTCTTCCTGAACAAGTGCGACATGGTCGACGACGAGGAGCTCATCGAGCTCGTCGAGATGGAGGTCACCGAGCTGCTCGAGTCCTATGGCTTCGAGGGCTGCCCCATCATCAAGGGTTCCGCACTCAAGGCACTCGAGGGTGACAAGGAGTGGCAGGACAAGATTTGGGAGCTCATGGACACCGTCGATGAGTACATCCCCACTCCCGAGCGCGCCACCGACAAGCCCTTCCTGATGGCTATCGAGGACGTCTTCACCATCACTGGTCGTGGCACCGTTGCTACCGGCCGTGTCGAGCGTGGTACCATCCACATGAACGACGAGGTCGAGATTATCGGCATCCGTGAGACCCAGAAGACCGTCGTCACTGGCGTCGAGATGTTCCGCAAGATTCTGGACCAGGCTGAGGCTGGCGACAACGTCGGTATCCTGCTGCGCGGCACCAAGCGCGAGGACATCGAGCGCGGCCAGGTTCTCTGCAAGCCCGGCTCCGTCACCCCTCACACCAAGTTCGAGGGTCAGGTCTACGTTCTGACCAAGGAAGAGGGCGGCCGTCACACCCCGTTCTTCACCAACTATCGTCCTCAGTTCTACTTCCGTACCACTGACATCACTGGTACCGTCGTTCTGCCCGAGGGCGTCGAGATGGTCATGCCTGGCGACAACGTCGCAATCACCGGCGAGCTCATCCACGCAATCGCTATGGAAGAGGGCCTCAAGTTCGCTATCCGCGAGGGTGGCCGCACCGTCGGCTCTGGCCGAGTCACCAAGATCATCGAGTAAAATTACTCGCTGATTACTGAAGCGCAAACAGCACAGTCCGACGGCGAAAGCCGTCGGACTTGTGTGCGCAAGTAGGAGGATTTACAATGCGTACTCTGGTTACCCTTGCTTGCACCGAGTGCAAGCGTCGTAACTATACGACCAAGAAGAACAAGCAGAACAACCCTGAGCGCATCGAGCTCAAGAAGTACTGCCGCTGGTGTGGTCATCACACTCTGCACAAGGAAACCCGCTAAGCTATAACACTTAGAAGGTTGCTAGTACAGGCCAGTAGCTCTAATGGTAGAGCGTCGGTCTCCAAAACCGAATGTTGTGGGTTCGAGTCCTACCTGGCCTGCCAGTCCTTTCATGTCGAGCTTTATAGCTCGACATTTGATATGGCGACGTCTTCGCCTCTAGCACTGAATGGATAAACATGGCCCAGAAGAAAGACAACAAGAAGACTGCCGAGAAAAAGGGTAAGAACGGCAAGGCTGCAAAGCCGGGCTTGGGTACCCGTATCAAGGATTACTTCAAGGCAGTTAAGGCAGAGATGAAGCGCGTGGTTTGGCCCACTCGCAAGGAGCTTGTCAACGCAAGCCTCATCGTTGTCGGTGCCTTGATTTTCTTCGGCGTGTTCATCGCAATCATCGACAACATCGTTCTGATTCCGCTTGAGGCCCTCGCCGGTCTCGGCAAGTAATAGAAGGAGTTGTAGATGTCTAGGAAATGGTACGTTCTTCACACCTATTCTGGTTACGAGAACAAGGTTAAGACCGGCATCGAGCACATGGTCAAGCTCAAGGGGCTCGAGAAGGTCATTTACGAGGTTCTTATCCCGACTGAGGAAGTCACAGAGCTCAAAGAGGGTGGCAAGCGTGTCACCTCCGAGAAGAAGGTCTTCCCTGGCTATGTCTTGATCCGCATGGATCTCGAAAAGGATAAGAGCGTCTGGGGTCTGGTTCGCAACACCAACGGTGTCACCGGCTTCGTTGGCAGCGAGGGTCAGCCCGTCCCCCTGTCGCGCGAGGAGTTCGCAAAGATCACCAAGCGCGTCCACCCCGAGCAGGCTGTTCGCAAGACGACGACGGACCTTACCGAGGGTATGGTCGTCAAGGTTGTCAGCGGCCCCCTGGCGGATTTCGACGGCACTGTTTCCGAGGTCAATGCAGACGCAGGAAAGGTCAAGGTGCTCGTCTCCATCTTTGGCCGCGAGACTCCGGTCGAGCTCAGCTTCGATCAGGTGGCCAAGATCTAAATTTGGAAGAACTCACGCTTAGGTGCCTCCCATGTGGGGGAGGGCTTCTCGCCTTGGCGTGTTTTCTATAGATGCAAGAATAGGCATGTCTGCAAGCTTGGGGCTTGCAGACGACACGAATAGGATTTGAAAATGGCAAAGGAAATCGAAGGCTTCATTAAGCTTCAGATCCCCGCTGGCCAGGCCAACCCGGCTCCCCCCGTTGGTCCTGCCTTGGGTGCTAAGGGTGTCAACATCATGCAGTTCTGCCAGGCGTTCAACGCTGCTACGCAGGACAAGATGGGCACTGTCGTCCCCGTCGAGATCACCGTCTACGACGACAAGACTTTCGACTTCGTCTGCAAGACTCCTCCCGCGGCCTTCCTGATCAAGAAGGCTCTGGGCATCGAGAGCGCAGCTGGCAACTCCCTGACCGAGGTTGCCGGTACCCTGACCCAGGAGCAGCTCACCGAGATCGCGGAGATCAAGCTCCCCGACCTCAACGCCAACGACATCGAGGCCGCTAAGAAGGTCGTCGCTGGCACTGCTCGCTCCATGGGCGTCAAGATCGCTGAGTAAATTCAGTTACACGCGGGTTTAACTCCCGCATAGATACGTGGAAGGGCTAGCCGCCCGCTATTACCACAGGAGGTAATGAAATGGCAAAGCACGGTAAGAAGTACAACGAGGCACTGGCAAAGGTCACCGAGGAGTCCTACGCTCCGCTGGCAGCTATCAAGCTGGCTCAGGAGATCTCCTTCGCCAACTACGATGAGACCGTCGAGGCTCACTTCCGCCTGGGTATCGATACCCGTCAGGCAGATCAGCAGGTCCGCGGCTCCATCTCCCTGCCCAACGGCACTGGCAAGACCGTCCGTGTCGCTGTCTTCGCTGAGGGCGAGAAGGCCAAGGAGGCTGAGGCAGCAGGTGCCGACATCGTTGGTTCTGACGAGCTGGTTGCAGAGATCCAGAAGGGCGAGATCAACTTCGACGCCGCAGTCGCTACCCCGGACATGATGTCCAAGGTCGGCCGCCTTGGCAAGATCCTCGGCCCCCGCAACCTGATGCCCAACCCCAAGCTGGGCACTGTCACCATGGACGTCACCAAGGCTGTCAACGAGCTCAAGGGTGGCAAGGTCGAGTACCGCGCAGACCGCTACGGTATCGCCCACTGCATCATCGGCAAGAAGTCCTTCTCCGCTGAGGCTCTTGCTCAGAACTATGGTGCACTGTATGACGAGCTGCTCCGCGTCAAGCCCTCCTCTTCCAAGGGTAAGTACGTGAAGTCCGTCTCCATCTCCACCACCATGGGCCCTGGCGTCCCCGTGGACGAGTCCGTCAAGTCCGGTTACACCGAGGCCTAAGCGTTCTCACCACATAATGTGGAAGTAACAGCCTCCCGTTTGGGAGGCTGTTTTCTTTTCTGGTGGGATGAGATGCCGATAAATTGGCGCTTTTCGTGTTCAACTGGTACTCTATTGTCTGCTTTTTAGGCAAAACGTTGGGAATCGTATGGATTTGATGCAAGACAAAGCTCAGCTAAGAATGAAGTTGCGGGAGATCCGCAAGGCTATCACGCCGGAGAAACGCAAGCGCTACGAGGATGATATCGCCGAGCGCCTGTACTCGCTTCCTGCTGTCAAAAACGCCAATGTCATCGGCGTTTACAGTGTGCTGGGCTCAGAGGCTTCCGTTGTCGATTTGGTCAAGGCACTCAGGCTCAATCCGCCCGGGCCGACCATCGCCTATCCGGTGGTCCACGGCGACGGCCTTATGACGTTCTTTGCTATCGAGCCCGGTATGAGCGCCGTGTTCGTCGACAATCCCGCACAGGTCGTTCCTCTCGAGTCTCTACCCAAGGACGGCATCGTCCGCGCTTCGAGCATCGACTTGCTCCTTGTCCCCGGCGTTGGCTTTGACGAGAAGTGCAGGAGGCTTGGACAAGGCGGTGGCTATTACGATCGCTTCCTTCCCTCGGTTAAAGACGACTGTATCGTTGTCGGTGTGGCCTTCGACGAGCAGATCTGCGAGGCTATCCCAACTGGCCCGCATGATCGCAAGGTCGACTATGTGGTGACTCCCACGCGTATCATCCGCAAATAGGTTCCATACAGCTGTTGCAAGGCCGCCTGTGCCCTCTGAGGGGTGCAGGCGGCCTTTTAGTTGGGGCGAAACGCTCTCGAAACATAAAGCTGGCGTTCAAGGAAATACAATCACCTGAAGACAGAAGCAAGGGTGAAAGTTGCTTGTCGTTCTCGCGGTTTCGCGTACCCTGTCTTAGAGAAGAAGCGCCTCGTAGGATTTGAGTTTCGATACGGAGAGCCATGTCACTAGTTGTTGCAAAATTTGGCGGGACCAGTGTTGCTACGCCCGAGCGCGTGAGGGGCGTCGCGAAGCGTCTCGTAGAGAGGAAGCGCAGCGGCGACAAAGTCGTTGCAGTTGTGTCTGCCATGGGCAAGACAACAGATGACCTCATTGCGCTTGCCAATCAGGTGAATGAAAACCCGCCCGCACGCGAGATGGATACGCTCCTGTCCACAGGAGAGCTCGTCTCTATGGCCATGATGGCGATGGCCATCAACGCATTGGGCGAAGAGGCGATCAGCTTGAGCGGCCGACAGGTCGGCTTGGTCACCAACGACGTTCACGGCAAGGCGAAGATCCGCGAGATTCACGCGGAGCGCATCACCGAGGCCCTCGAGGAGGACAAGATCGTCATCGTCGCTGGCTTCCAGGGCATCGATGTGAACGGCGATGTGACTACTCTCGGCCGTGGTGGCTCCGACACCACCGCCGTTGCCATTGCAGCTGGCATCAAGGCCGATGTCTGCGAGATCTATACGGACGTCGACGGTGTTTACAGCGCCGATCCGCGTGTCGCGCCCAAGGCGCAGAAGATCGACGTCATCTCCTATGAGGAGATGCTCGAGATGGCCGCCGCAGGCGCTGGCGTCCTCCACAAGCGCTGCGTCGAGTTCGCGCGCAAGTACGGTGTGACGATTCACTGTCGCTCTTCTTTCAACCAGGAACCAGGTACCCTCGTTAAGGAGTTTGATTCGAATATGGAGAAAGCGCTTGTCACGGGTGTGGCCCATGATTCTTCCGAGGCCAAGTACACGATTCGCGACGTGCCCGACACCCAGGGTGTTGCCGCCACGGTCTTTGGCGCGTTGGCAGATGCCAACATCTCCGTCGACATGATCATCCAGAACATCTCCGAGGACGGTCACGCCGACATCTCCTTCACGAGCCCCAAGGCCGACATCGAGCGCACCAAGGAGGTGCTGCGCGAGATCGTCGAGGTCACCGGTGCTGCCGAGTACATCGTCGCCGAGGATATCGCCAAGGTCTCTATCGTTGGAGCGGGTATGAAGGCATCCCCTGGCGTTGCGGCAAAGATGTTCCGCACGCTGGCCGATGCAGGCATCAACCTCTCCCTGATCACTACTTCCGACATCCGCACGAGCGTTGTCATCTCCGGTGAGCAAGGCCCCGAGGCAGTGCGCGTCCTCCACAACGCCTTCGGCCTCGATGGCGACGACGTCTTCGAGGAGACCCAGCTCTCTGCAGAGGAGCTCGCAGCCAAGATGGCCAAGGGCCGCTAAGAGCTAGCCTACCGCCTTCTCAAGGATTCCCACGACGGCCTGGACCGCTTCAAGGTCCAGGCCGTCGTATTGCATTACGAAGCGTGCGATGCCGTGCTCGCTGGCGGGGTCGTGGGTGCAGAGGAGGTAGCTGCTCAAGGGAGCAAGCATAATCCCGTCTTCACGGGCGAGCTGAGCGATGGTGCCCTCGGAGCGTTGGGACTCGACGCTGAGGACGAAGTGCAGGCCTGAATCCTTCTCCTCGATGCTCATGCGGCTTCCAAGTGAGCTGCTGTCAAGTGCGCCTATCAGGGCGTCGCGCGTGGCTTTGGATTGCTTCTTGTAGCGGTTGAGGTGCTTCTCGTAGTCGCCGCTCTCGATGAGGCGTGCAAGCGCGATTTGGTCGAGCGCGCTCACGGTGTTGGCCAAAAAGCCCAGCTTCTCGTTGAAGCGCTCCATGAGCGGCTCGGGGAGGATCATGAAGGCGACGCGCAAGGCGGAGCTCAGGCTCTTGGAGAAGGTGCTGATGTAGATGACCTTCGACTTGATGTCGATGCTCTCGAGCGCGGGGATGGGCATGCCGGCAAAGCGGAACTCCCAGTCGTAGTCGTCTTCGATCACGTAGCGCTCGGGCCTGCGCGATGCCCAGCTCAAGAGCTCGTAGCGTCTTGACACGCTCATGACACGCCCGGTGGGGAACTGGTGGGACGGCATGACGTGTGCGAGTTGTGCGTGGCTGCGCTCGAGCTGGAAGACCCCTATGCCGTCGGCGTCGAGGTCGATAGGGCAGATATCATGCCCCAAAGCGCTGTAGATGCCCTTCAGACGCGGGTATCCCGGGTTTTCGAGGGCGACAGGGGCTTGGGGGCCAAAAAGCAGGGAAACGTAGGTATAGAGCATCTGGGAGCCTGCGCCGATGACGATGCAGTCCGGGGAGACGCTCATGCCGCGCGCATGTGCGAGGTAGTTGGCGATGGCAGTGCGCAAGCGAAGGGAGCCCTGTGCGGGCAAGCTACAGAAGAGCTCTTCTTGGGGCTCGCGCGCGAGGGTGCTGCGCAGGGTCTTGCCCCAAAGCTCTGCAGCAGACGACTGGGCGTGGCTCGTGGGCCGCGAGAAGTCGGCGATGAGTTTTTCGGGGGACTCGGGCTCCGGGCGTGCCTCGCTTTGATGCTCGGCAAGTGCCTGGGCGGCGCGCGCAGGCGCCTGGGGCATGTTGCTCGGCAGCTTGCAGACGTAGTAGCCCTTGCGTGGCAGCGTGTAGATGTAGCCCTCGGCCAGAAGCTGGTTGTAGGCGCCCTCGACGGTGATGAGGCTTATCCCAAGATGCTCGGCTAGGCGCCGCTTTGAGGGGAGACGGTCGTCGGGGGCGAGGTTGCCGGTGAGGATGTCGTCCTTGATGCAGCGGTAGAGGTGCTCGTACAGGGGGAGCTGTCCGCGTTTGGCCATGTCGTAGCTGAGCATAATGCGTCCTCACTCGAGGGAACTGACTATGCGATGATATCAAGCTTGCGTTAAGCCAGTATGTCCAGGGCGAATTGCGTCTTGGCGGTGGCGGGTCTTTGCGCGTATGCGAGCAGCGCGGGCGAGCTCATGACGTATCATGGGCGGCATGGAAATCAAAAACAACATCAAGCTGAGCCTGGAGCAGGGCAGGGCGGTTGCAGCGGACCTCGCCGACGACCTCTCTTCCGATACCCTGGCTCGCATCATGCACGTGAAGAAAGCCTATCTTTTGCGCCGCAGCGTCGATGCCCGCAAGCGCAATGCCGTCTGCTTCGTGGCAAGCATCGGCCTTGGTGCCGGGGAGGGTGCGCCTCAGGCGGTCATTCCCCTCGAGGAGAGGGAGCTGCCGCGTTGCTGGGATGGTGGCAGCCGTCCTGTCGTCGTCGGCATGGGCCCCGCCGGCTTGTTCGCCGCGCTTGAGCTAGCGGAGATGGGTCTGCGCCCCTTGGTGATCGAGCGCGGTGCCCCGGTGGAGGAGCGCACGGCAGATGTCGCTGCCTATCACGCGACCCGCAAGCTCAACACGCAAAGCAACGTCCAGTTTGGAGAGGGCGGTGCCGGCACTTTTAGCGACGGCAAGTTGACCTGCGGCAAGAATTCCCCGTACACAGCTCAGGTGCTCGACACCTTTGTCGCGGCAGGGGCGCCGCAGGAGATCTTGTGGCAGGCAAAGCCCCATATCGGCACTGACGTGCTCGGCGGCGTCGTGGCGCGCATCCGCGAGCGCATCATCGCCTGTGGGGGAGAGGTTCGCTTCCACACGCAGCTTACCGGTGTGTTGCAGAAAAGCGGCAAGCTGACAGGCGTTGTCCTCGAGGGAGATGGCGGTACGGGGGAGGTGGCTGCAAGCGCGGTGATCCTCGCGACGGGCCACTCTGCGCGCGATACCTTCGAGATGCTCAAGGACGCCGACATCGAGCTTGAGCCGAAGCCCTTCAGCATGGGTGTCCGCATCGAGCACCCCCAGACTCTCATCGACCGCGCCCAGTACGGCAGTGCGGCAGGACACCCCGCACTCGACCCGGCAGATTACAAGATCAACGTGCATCTTCCCAACAGGCGCGGCGTCTACAGCTTCTGTATGTGCCCTGGCGGCGAGGTGGTGACCGCCTCGAGCGAGGAGGACATGCTGTGCGTCAACGGCATGAGCGTGCAGGCGCGCAACGGCAAGAACGCCAACGCTGCGCTGTTGGTGAGCGTGAGTCCCGATGACTTCCGCAGCTATGGCAGGGGTGCGGGCGACCCGCTATGCGGTGTGTCCTTCCAACGCCATTGGGAGGCCGCTGCCTTCAGGGTGGGTGGCGGAGACTGGCATGCGCCCGGCCAGACGGTGGGTAGCTTCCTCAAGAAGGGGAGGGGCCGCCACAAGCCGGTGAGGGTGAACCCGACCTATGCCCTGGGCGTGAAGGAGGCAAACCTCCGCAAGTGTCTCCCGGGCTTTGTCTCGGACTCCCTTGTGCAGGCGTTGCCCCTGCTCAACCAGAAGCTGTCCGGCTATGCCGATAGCGGCGCTTTCATGACGGGCATCGAGGCACGCAGCAGCTCGCCGGTGCGTATCGTCCGCGATGGACAAACGCTGCAGGCCACCCGCCTCGAGGGTCTGTATCCATGCGGCGAGGGTGCAGGTTATGCGGGCGGTATCATGTCCGCCGCCATCGACGGCATCAAGGTCGCCGGGGCGATCATCGACTCGATGGAGTAGCATCGAGCCCCCAGTGAGGAAAAGCGCGCAGGTTTTGAACGGATATGACCTGGCCTGATTCGTTCAACTAAGAACGGCCCCGGGAGTTGTCCCGGGGCCGTTCTCGTTGCAGGCGATGTTTTGTGCACTTGCCGTGCAGGCGGGCTTACTCGCCGATAGTCTTGAACGCGTATGCAGCAGAGATCGCCGAGCAGGCGCTGTCGGCAAAGAGCTTGAGGTACTCGCTGTCGTTGTCCTTCAAGCGCACGTAGACGGCACGGCGACCACGGCTTGCCAGGGCGCTGAAGTCTCCGAGTGCCTGCGCCATCGCCATGTCACCCAAGGTGAAGTCCTCGTTGGGGACGGTGATGTCGAAGGGCTCGCGGCTGCTGACCACCAGGAACACACCCGTGTCCGGGCCGCCCTTGTGGAGCTGGCCGGTCGAGTGTAGGTAGCGCGGTCCGATCTCGAGGCAAGAGCAGGTGCCCAGGCGGTCTGCGACACGATGGCGCACGCGCTCGAGGGTCTCGCGCCTGCCGACGCCCCTGAAGGGCAGGAAGGCGTTGAAGGAGAAGTAGTCGCCGGGCTGGATGGAGTAGAACAGCGTGCGCAGGGCGCGGGAGATATCGACCTTGTCGGTGCGGCGCATGCGGTCGAGCAGTGCGCTGCTGACATAGACGCTCTCTGCAAACTGGCCGTTTTCGATGGGGTACTCGATGTAGGCAGGGCGGCCCTGCTTGTCGAGGGGCACCTCGAAGTCGTCGGTGTCCTTGTAGAGGATCTGCTTGGTCGCGATCTTGGTGCTCTCGACGTCGGGCTGGTCGAAGGGGTCGATCTCCATGAGCCAGCCGAGGAAGGCGACGGCGTACTCCCAAACGAGGAAGTGCTCGGCGATGTCGCCGCTGTCGAGGATGTCGAGGCGGATGGCGGGGATGGACGGGTGCAGGCAGGTACGGGAGTGCTCGTAGGCGCGGTCGTTGCCGGTGTTGCACAAGACGACGCAGCGGTCCTCGTAGGGCTCGCTCAAGACGCCTGCGTCAACCTCGACGTTGGGGAGTATGCCCACGCCGTGCTTGCCGAGGCTCTCTGCCACGAGCTGCTCGATCCACAGGCCAAACACCTGGCTGTGGGGCGGCATGAGCAGGGAGAACTTGTCGCGCCCTGCCCTGTAGTTTTGATAGAGGAAGACCGCGAGCTGCAGCGCGGGGTTTTCCGGGATGTCGCTTGCGCAGAGGCGCTCTGTGGAGGCGGCGTCGTTTAAGACCTTCTCGACGTTGATGCCCACGCAAGCCATGGGGAGCAGGCCGAAGACGCTCAGCGCGCTGTAGCGGCCGCCGACATTGGGCTCGCCGTGGATGACCATACGCCAGCCGTTGGCGCGCGCCACCGACTCAAGCTCGCTGCCCGGATCCGTGATCGCGACGAAGCGGCGACCGGCCTTGTCCTTGCCCAGGTGGGCGCAGACGTACTTCCATGCGACGCGGGCGAGCATGGTGGGCTCGAGCGTGGAGCCAGATTTGCTCGACACGATGTAGAGCGTGCGAGCGGGGTCCGAGCTTCCCAGAATGTGGTTGACGTACACCGGGCTGATGGAGTCCATGGTGCGGAAGGGGATCTCATCGGGGATCTCGAGCGAGTGAAGCTTCGTGATGGTCTGCGGTGCCTGGGTCGAGCCACCCTGTCCGATGAGGACGACGGCATCGAGGCCCTCGCAGCGCGCCTGCTGAGCGACGACCGCGATCTGAGACGGGTCGTAAGGGGGCTTTGAGGCAAGCGTTGCCCAGCCCATGCGCGACTCGGCGGTCTTTTGGGCTTCTGGGGAGAAGCTGTAGACGGTGGCGTCCTGCGAGCCTACGCGGGACGGGATTTTGTTCTCGATGAGCTTCTTGGCGATGGCAGAGGAGCCGAGTTCCTCGCGGTCCATGATGGGCATAAGGTGTAATCCAGATCTACTTGGGTGTGATGCGGCATACCATGCCGGCCTTTGATTATACCTGCGGTTGAAGGGCAGTGACAAAGATGAAAGCCTTCTTAAGGGGTAATCGGGGAATGCACAAGAGACCGATAAAACAAACTATTTGATATTTGCGAAATTTTTGGTAATATTTTGAGTCTATCTGTAGCTTAACTGGAAAAGGCATTATGGACGAAGAAATCATTGAACAGGTTCAGACTGTCGGCTCTATTCACGAGACCCTCACGGGCTACACGGGCAAGCGCCTGCGTGTTCGCGCAAACATGGGTCGTTCCAAGATCGTTGAGCGCGAGGGAGTCCTGACCCAGGCTCATCCCTCACTCTTTATCGTGGAGACGGTGGAGAGGCGCGGTCGCAAGGCGCGCCAGTCCTATCAGTACGTCGATGTTCTCACCGGTATGGTGGAGCTCACGGATCTGGAGACGGACGAGCCCCTCTTCCCGGAGATCAAGGAAGAGATCATCTAGTCTGAAGCAAGACGCTTTATGTGGAGAGCACCCTTCGGGGTGCTTTCTGTTTGCATGGGGACGATTGTGCCATGGCTCGTCCTCGTTTGATTCCCCCGAATGCGAAGATGCCGTATTCTGGCTGGTATGAAGAATCTAGCTAAAACCTCAATCGTTGTTAACGCTCCTGCCAAGGTCAACCTGTGCCTGTCGGTGAAGTACCCGCCCCAAGATGGCTATCACCTGCTCGACTCCGTGTTTTACGAGCTGGCGCTTTGCGATGTGGTGCGCATCGACGTGCTGGGCATCGACGATTGCGTCGACTTGCAAGGTGCCGCGTGCACGCAGGCAGGTACGACGCTTGCCCTCGATTGCGGGCCGGTTGACGTCGACACCCAGGACAACCTCGTGTTCAAAGCGGTTGACGCCCTCGAGGCGGCTCTTGGCCGTCCCGTTGTCGAGTTCGACGAGGGACTGTCCATTGCAGTCGAGAAACGTGTTCCCGCTGGCGGCGGTCTTGGCGGTGGCTCAAGCGATGCCGCGGCAACGCTCAAGGCGCTGTGCGGCCTGTTGGGCGAAGATGTCTTGCAGCCGCGCGTCGTCGATGTCGCAAAGAGGCTTGGCGCCGACGTCGCCTTCTTCCTCTACGGGGGCACTGCCCTCATGGACGGGCGCGGGGACAGCTTTGTGCGCGAGTTGCCGAGCTTTCCGCTTCCCGTCGTCTTGATGGGCGAGGCCAGCCCTATGGCAACGCCGGGGATCTACCATGCCTTCGACGGGGACCCGCAGCCCCAGCCCAGCGCTCAGGCGCTCGTTGCCGCCCTCGATGCGTTTCCCGAGTGGGGCGCGAGCTACGAGCAAAAGCTTGAGCTTGCCCAGCTGTGCGCGAACAACCTCGAGCCGGCGGCCCTTGCTGCGCTGCCGCGCCTGCAAGACAGGGTCGAGCGCGCCAAGAAGGACCCCGATGTTCTCAACGCCCTGGTCACGGGCAGCGGCGCGACGAGCTTTGCCATTTGCGCCGACGAGGGCGCCGCGATGCGCTTCGAGCGCCGTGCCGCCGCATACTGCGACTGGACCTGCATCTGCTAAAGGGCTTTGCACAGGCTACGACGATGTTCCCTCTTGGCTTGGGGTGCGCGTTGTCTCTGCCTTGAGCTTGAGTTGCCGGCCGAACTTAAGCTTGTCGTCGCCAAAGCGGTCGCGCACCTTGTCGGCCGCGGAGATGAGCTCGGGGCTGCCCTTCTTGGCGACGTCGTCTTGCTCGAAGAGGCCCATCTGGGTGTCGCGGTCTGTAAATCCGCTGATCGACAGGCCCACGAGGCGCACGGAATCCCCGGGGTGCCATATCTGGCCGATGAGCCCCTTGCAGATGGGGATGAAGATGGTCTCGTCGTCGACTTGGGCGTTGATCGTCTGCTGGGCCGTGCGGATGCTGAGGTCTGCGTAGCGGAGCTTGAGCGTCACTGTGTGCCCTTTGAGCCCCTGCTTGCGCAAGCGCCTGCCGACCATGCTGCCCAAAAAGTCGATCGCATCCTCGATTTGGGCGCGGGCGGCGAGGTCTTGGGCGAAGGTGCGCTCGTGGCCGATGGATTTTGCCTCGCTTTTGGTGACGACGGGCCTGTTGTCGATGCCTTTGCAGCGGGCGATGACTGACTCCGTGTTGATGCCAAAGACGCAGCGCAGCTTCTCTGGGTCCGTGGCTGCCAGCTCGCCTAGGGTCTTGATGCCCATGGCAGCGAGCCTGGCGGCGCTTTGCTTGCCGATGCCGGGCATGGCGCGCGTCTCCATGCCCGCGAGGAAAGCCGCCTCGCTTCCCGGGTAGACGACAGTGAGACCGCGCGGCTTGTCCATGTCGCTTGCGATCTTGGCGACGGACTTGCCCGTCGATATGCCGATGCTGCAGGTGATCCCCAGCTCGCCCACGCGCTTTTGCACGCGCTCTGCAATCGAGACGGGACTCTCCTTGGAGAAGCGCCCCGGGCTCACGTCGAGGAAGGCCTCGTCGATGCTCACTTGCTCGAGCAGGGGGCTCTCATCGTAGAGGAAGCCCATGACGGCGCGGGAGAGCTCCCGGTAGCGCTCGAAGTGAGTCTCAGTCCAAATCGCGTCCGGGCACAGGCGCCGCGCTGTGACGGAGGGCATGGCGCTTCTCACGCCAAAGGTGCGCGCCTCGTAGCTGCAGGTGCTCACGACGCCGCGCGGGCCGGTCCCGCCAACGATGACGGGCTTGCCGCGCCACTCGGGGTGGTCGAGTTGCTCGACGCTCGCAAAGAACGCGTCGAGGTCGAGGAGCATGATGGCGCGCCCCTTCCATGGCCTGTCGAGTATGTTGTTCATCTCACTCATACCTGCCATTCTAGTGGCAGGGTGTGACACTCGCATCTTTAACCAAGCTGTTAGGAGCGTTAGCACCCCTGCCTGCGGTAGAATTCAAAAGTCTGAAAACTATAGGCAAGGAGACAAGCATGCCGGGTACTGTACTGGTTGGAACCCAATGGGGCGACGAGGGCAAGGGTAAGGTCACTGATTACCTTGCACCCAACTATGACTACGTAGTTCGCTACCAAGGCGGCAACAATGCCGGCCACACGGTTATCCATGGGGATACCAAGCTAGGCCTTCACCTTATTCCGAGCGGAATCATCCATGACGACGTCGTGTCAGTCATCGGCAACGGCGTGGTCGTTGACCCGCGCGTTTTGATCCAGGAGATGAGCGAGCTCGAGGCTCAGGGCATCGACTGCACCGACCTCAAGATCAGCGGCAACGCGCATGTGATCATGCCTTATCACCTGCTGCTCGACGGTGCGAGCGAGCGCAGGCTGGGCGATAACAAGATCGGCACCACCAAGCGCGGCATCGGCCCCTGCTACCAGGACAAGTACGAGCGCTGCGGCATCCGCGTCCAGGACCTCATCGACGAGAAGATCTTCCGCGAGAAGCTCGAGGCGGTCGTGCCCATCAAGAACGACATCCTCACCAAGGTCTACGGCTTCGAGGAGTACGAGGTCCCCTCTATCGAGGAGATCTTGGAGGAGTACCTGGGCCTGGCCGAGGTCATCAAGCCCCATGTCGTGGACGCCATCCCCCTGCTCAACGACGCGATCCGCGAGGGCAAGGAGATCCTCTTCGAGGGTGCCCAGGCAACGCAGCTCGACATCGATCACGGCACCTACCCCTTCGTCACCTCCAGCAACTGCACCGCTGGCGGCGCATGCACGGGCACGGGTGTCGGCCCCACTAAGATCGATCACGTGCTCGGCATCGCCAAGGCGTACATGACCCGCGTTGGCAGCGGTCCCTTCCCCACGGAGCTCTTCGACGCCGACGGCGAGAAGCTCGGCGAGGTCGGCCATGAGTTTGGCGTGACCACGGGCCGCAAGCGCCGCTGCGGTTGGTACGACGCCGTCATCATCAAGTACGCTGCAGACGTCAACGGCCTCACGGACATCGCGCTCACCAAGCTCGACGTCTTGAGCTGCATGCCTGTCATCAAGATCTGCGTCGCCTACGAGGCAGACGGCGTCCGCTACGACACCGTCCCCGGCAGCCAGACTGCGTTCCACCATGCAAAGCCCATCTACGAGGAGATGCCCGGCTGGAACTGCGACATCAGCCACTGCAAGTCCTACGACGAGCTGCCTCAGGCCGCCAAGGACTACGTCGCGCGTCTCGAGGAGCTCGCCGGTGTCCGCATCAGCATCATCACGGTCGGCCCAGACCGCGAGCAGACCATCCTCAACGGCTGGGAGCTGTAACGCTGGACCTTATCCGATAACCAGGGCAGGGGTTTTGAGACTCCTGCCCTCTTTGTTATGACCGAAGGGAAACCTCATGAACATCATCGTCTTGGGTAGCGGCGGCCGCGAGGCTGCGCTTGCCCGCAAGCTCTCCGAGTCCTCCAAGTGCGACAAGCTCTTCTGCGTTCCCGGCAACGGCGGCACGGGCTCCTTTGCCTGCAACGTCGCAGGCGTCGATCCCTGCAACGGCGAGCAGGTCGTGGAGTTTGCCAAGGCCAACGACGTCGAGCTCGTTGTCGTCGGTCCCGAGGCTCCGCTGGTCGCCGGTGTGGCCGACGCCGTGCGCGCTGTCGGCATCGCCTGCTTTGGCCCTGGTGCTGACGGCGCTCAGATGGAGGGCTCCAAGGAGTTCGCCAAGAACCTGATGGCCAAGTACGAGATCCCCACTGCCGCCTACGCGGTCTTCACGGAGCTCGAGCCCGCAGAGGCCTATATCCGCGAGCAGGGCGCTCCCATCGTCATCAAGGCTGACGGCCTGGCTGCCGGCAAGGGCGTCACCGTCGCCCAGACCGTCGAGCAGGCAGTCGACGCCGTGCGCAACTGCTTTGACGGCGCCTTTGGCGATGCTGGTGCATCTGTCGTCATCGAGGAGTGCATGACCGGCCCCGAGTGCTCCATCATGGGCATCACGGATGGCGAGGTCGTGCTTTGCTGCGAGCCCGCGCAGGACCACAAGCGCGCCTACGAGGGCGACCGCGGTCCCAATACGGGCGGCATGGGCGTCTACAGCCCCGTGCCCATCGTCACCGCAGAGGAGAAGGTGGCGATGACCAAGATCATGGAGCAGACGGTTGCGGCTCTCAAGTCCGAGGGCATCGACTACCGCGGCTGCCTCTACGGCGGCTTCATGCTCACCCCGACTGGCCCGCGCGTCGTCGAGTTCAACGCGCGCTTTGGCGACCCCGAGACCCAGGCCCTCATGCCGCGTCTCAAGAGCGACCTCGTCGATGTCTTCATGGCGCTTGACGCCAAGGAGCTCTCCGGTGTCGAGCTCGAGTGGGACGAGCGCTTCTGCGTGGGCGTAGTCCTTGCAAGCGACGGCTATCCCGGTTCCTACGAGAAGCACAAGGAGGTCGGCGGCATCGAGGAGGCCGAGGCAAACGGCGCACGCGTCTACCACGCCGGCACTGTGCTCGAGGACGGCAAGCTCTACACCAACGGCGGTCGCGTGTTCTGCGTGAGCGCCCTGGGCGACAGCTTCGAGGCTGCGCGCGACGCTGCTTACGAGGCATGCGAGAAGGTCTCCTTCGACAACAAGTTCCTCCGCCACGACATCGGCGCCCGCGCTGCCCGCGGCCGTGACCGCTGGGACGAGGAGATGTAGGCGTGCCGGATCTTGATCTGCTAGACACCAGGGGGGGCGACGAGTTACTCGAGGAGCGCATCGTCGACAGCTCCCCGGTGTTTCACGGGGGCTTTCTCAGGGTCGACAAGGTCGATGTCGTGCTTCCCAACGGCAAGCCCGCCGCGCGCGAGGTCATAAGGCATCCCGGCGCCGTCGCCCTTGTCGCGCTGAGCGACGAGGGCAAGGTGCTGCTCGTGCGCCAGTACCGCGCGGCGCTCGAGCGCGTGACCCTCGAGATTCCTGCCGGCAAACTCGAGCTGGGGGAGGACCCCCAGCTCGCTGCCGTGCGCGAGCTCGAGGAGGAGACGGGCTACACCGCCGAGCGCCTCGACTACCTCATGCCCGTCGTCTGCGCCGCCGGCTACAGCGACGAGGTCATCCATCTCTACATGGCGACGGGGCTGCACAAGGGTGAGGCCCATCCCGACGAGGACGAGTTCGTCGCAGCCGAGTGGGTCGATCTCGAGACTTTGGTCGACAGCGTGCTCGACGGCCGCATCGAGGATAGCAAGACCGTTATCGCAGCGCTTATCTGCGACGCCATGAGGCATCGTGTGCGCTGATATTCACACAGCCATTCTTTTTCTATCGAAAGGAAGCTCATCATGAGTAACGAGAAGCCCTTGGTCGGCATCATCCTCGGCAGCAAGTCCGACCTGCCTGCGATGGACGGCTGCAAGGAGATGCTGGAGAAGTTCGGCGTGCCCTATGAGCTCGTCGTGCACAGCGCTCACCGCAACCCCGAGCAGGTGGCCGAGTGGGCCAAGACTGCAGAGGAGCGCGGTATCAAGGTGATCATCGGCGGCGCCGGCAAGGCAGCTGCCCTCGCGGGTGTCGTTGCCGCACATACCCCGTTGCCCGTCGTCGCCATCCCCATGAAGACGAGCGACCTCGGCGGCATGGACTCCCTGCTGTCCACCGTGCAGATGCCCACCGGCGTGCCCTTGGCCACGGTCGCCATCGGCGGCACTAAGAACGCTGCCATCCTTGCAACGCAGATCCTCTCCGTCGGCATGCCCGAGTACCGCGAGAAGATCCGCGCCTACAAGCAGGAGCTTGCCAACAGCTAGGCCCTCGCGGTTTTTGCCTGTTGCATGCCTGTGGCCAGCATGGAGCTGAAAATCGAGCACATCGCCGTCGCCAAGGCGGGCATGACCCTCGAGGTCCGCACCTGCCCTTGGGACGCGCGCATCAGCAAGGCGCAGGCGGACAACGCCCTGCGCCTTCTGCCTAATCTTGCGCGCCATGTGTGCGTCAACGAGAAGGGCGAGACCTTTGGCGACGACGTCGTCGGCACACAGCCCGCCCACCTTCTCGAGCACGTCGCCATCGAGCTGATGGCACAGGCCCACGGCAGCGGCAAGGGGCTTATGGGGCACACCTCGTTTCTCGAGGAGCGCGGCCTCATGCTCGTGAAACTTACCTACAAAGACGATATCGTCGCGCTTGACTGCATCAAGCGTGCCGTGATGTTTGTCAACTCACTGCAAGAAGGAGATAAGCGATGACATATAAGATCGCCGTGCTGCTCAACGGCGCACCCGGTCCTGCGCGCGAGAGCGCTCGCGTTGTCGAAGAGGCGCTTCGTGCGGCCGGCCACCAGGTCGCCGCGTACGAGGCCGACGATACGCTCGCCGCGACCTTGAGGGCGACTAAGCCCCAGATCGTTTTCAACGGCGTCGAAGGCAAACTTGGGGCGGCTTTGTCCGAGCTGTGCGAGTTGCTGGAGATTCCCGTCATCGGTTCTGGCGCCGCAGCGCGCCGCAAGGCAGTGGACGCAAGCGAGCTTCCCCGTGCCCTGGGTGGCTTCTACGCCGGCTTCGACGGCTGCGCAAGCGCGGTCGACGGCGTGGTCCTCGACAGGGTGCTTTTCGAGCGCGCTGGTGTTGCCGCGGTGCTCGACACCGTGGCTGACAAGGTCCCCGCAGGCTACCCGCTGGCAGTCAAGCCTGCGCGCGGTGCGGCGGGTATGGGCGTCGCTCATGTCGAGGACCCCGACCAGCTCAGGGAGGCGCTTCCCATGGCGCTTGCCCTGGACGAGCGCGTCGTCATCCAGGAGTGGGTCGAGGGTGTGCGCCTGTCGGTCTCTGTCTTGGGCGACATCGATGACCCCTATGCCCTGCCGCCGGTGGAGATCGCCCCACTCGGTGACGGCACGGCTGACTTCTACGCACCGGTGCGCCTCGAGAGCCTGAGCGCTGACGAGACCATGGCCCAGGCCATCCGCAGCGAGGTCGAGCGCGCGGCGGTAGAAGCAGTTGCCGCACTCGGCTGCCGTGACCTCGCATGCGTCGACATCGTCTGGGACGGTGCACGCGCCAAGGTCATCCAGGTCGACGCAGACCCTGCTCTTGGCGAGGGCTCGCTCTTCATGAAGGGCTGCCAGGTCGCCGGCATCGGTTTGGACGCCCTGCTCGCAGAGCTTCTGACCCAGGCTCTCTACCACAAGTAGGACCTGCCGCGACGTGCGTTGGCGACGCTTGCGGTTTTGGCGCCAGTGCACGCCTTGCCCTTAACCACGGGGCAACTTTGCCCTGTTATACTCGGCAGACAAACAAATCGACAGTTCGAAAGCCTCCTGTCGCAAAACAAAACTAGGCGCAAACCGGTCCTGCGGGGCTCGGATGCGCGTGCAGGGGGCTTCTTCGATGACAAGGAGGCCCCTTTTGTATGGCTTGAAGACCGAGAGCAGCTTCGACGCTGCCCATTTCCTCTCTGACTACGACGGCAAGTGCGAGAACTTGCACGGCCATCGCTGGCGCGTCGTCGCCTACCTCAAGGTGCCCGCGCTGCAGGCAGAGGGCCAGAACAAGGACATGGTCATCGACTTTGCCGACTTCAAGAACGCGCTGCGTGATTTGACAGAGGCCTGGGACCACTCCTTCATCGTGGAGGAGGGCAGCCTCATGGCGAAGACGATCGCATGCCTCGAGGAGGAGAGCTTCAACCTCTCCATCGTGCCCTTCCGCACGACGGCGGAGAACTTTGCCCGTTACTTCTTCACCAAGCTCGCCGAGCAGGGCCTGCCCGTGAGCCAGGTGGACGTCTACGAGACCCCCAACAACTGCGCGACGTATATGGAGATGCTCTAAGGTGCTTCAGAACACGACATTTCCCGTGGTTGAGCGCTTCGTCAGCATCAACGGCGAGGGTGTGCACGCAGGCTGCTTCTCAACGTTTATCCGCTTCAGGGGCTGCAACCTTGCCTGCTCTTACTGCGACACGCAGTGGGCGTGCACGGGGGATTGCCCGGCAGAGGAGCTCACGGCGCAGCAGATCGTCGACTACGTATTGGAGCAGGGGACACCTTGCGTGACCCTGACGGGCGGAGAGCCCTTGCTGCAGCCGGCGATCGATGAGCTCGTCGACATGCTGGCCTTTAGGACCGAGTGCTTTGTGGAGATAGAGACCAACGGCGCATGCGACATCGCTTTGCTTGCCGATCTGCGCCGCCGTCAGATCGGTGCCGGGCACTTGGGCTTTACGCTTGACTGCAAGTCGCCCTCGAGTGGTATGGCGGACAAGATGCTCGCCTCCAATTACGAGCATCTCTCCGACGACGATTGCGTGAAGTTCGTTGTTGGCAGCGTGGACGACCTCGACGTAGCCGCCAAGATCGTCCGTGACAATGCGCTGCTCGACAGGTGCCAGGTGTTCTTCAGCCCGGTTTTTGGGCAGATCGAGCCGGCGCAGATCGTCGATTACCTAAGCGATAGCGGTCTGCGCGACGCACGCGTGCAACTGCAGCTCCACAAGCTCATTTGGCCAAACGTTGAAAGGGGCGTCTAGATGAAGAAGAAGCAAGAGCGGGCCATGGTGCTGTGCAGCGGAGGCGTCGACTCGACGACCCTGCTTGCCATGGCCGTTGAGCGCTACGGTGCTCAAAACGTCGTGGCCCTGTCCATCAGCTACGGGCAAAAGCACAGCAAGGAGATCGAGAGCGCCAAGAAGATCGCTGCTTACTACGGTGTCGAGCAGCGCTTCTTGAACCTTGAAGCGATCTTCGAGGACAGCAACTGCTCTTTGCTTGAGCACTCGAGCGAGGAGATCCCGCATGAGAGCTATGCATCGCAGCAAGACGAGACCGGCAGCAAGGTTGTGAGCACCTATGTGCCGTTTAGGAACGGTCTGTTCCTCTCGAGCGCTGCGAGCATGGCGCTGTCGATGGATTGCCATGTACTCTTCTACGGCGCTCATCACGATGACTGGGCGGGTAACGCCTATCCCGACTGCTCCAAGGAGTTCGTGGACCGCATGGCAGCGGCCATCGAGTTGGGAAGCGGCGGCGAGCTCTACATGGAGGCCCCCTTCGTCATGTGGAACAAGGCCAAGATCGTCGAGCAGGGCCTGCGCTTGAAAGTTCCCTACGAGCTCACCTGGAGCTGCTACGAGGGCGGGGACAAACCCTGCGGCGTCTGCGGCACCTGCATCGACCGCGAGCGCGCTTTCGAGGCCAACGGCGTCGTCGACCCCCTGCTGGCCGAGTAGAGAGAGCTAAACCCTAGGGAGACTCTGGTTGTTGCAAGGATCATGGGGAGGGACAGGGTCCCTCCCCATGATCCTTGCAACAACCAGCGCTTCCCCAGGCACCTCTCCCCACAAGCAACCATTCCCTGAAAGGACCGACTATGACCGATTCCCGCGAGACCGAGGGCCTGCAGCTCCTCGGCAACCAGAACACGCGCTATCCGCAAGACTACGACCCTGCCGTGCTCGAGACCTTCGAGAACAAGCACCCCGGCAACGACTACTTCGTCAAGTTCAACTGCCCTGAGTTCACGAGCTTGTGTCCCATCACGGGTCAGCCCGACTTTGCGACGATCTACATCTCCTACGTGCCCGACGTGCGCATGGTTGAGAGCAAGAGCCTCAAGCTCTACCTCTTCTCCTTCCGCAACCATGGCGACTTCCACGAGGACTGCGTCAACAAGATCATGAAGGACCTCGTCGCGCTCATGGACCCCAAGTACATCGAGGTCTGGGGCAAGTTCACGCCGAGGGGCGGCATCTCCATCGACCCGTATTGCAACTACGGCAAGCCGGGCACTAAGTGGGAGGAGCTTGCCTGGACGCGCCTTGCCAACCACGACCTCTACCCGGAGAAGGTCGACAACCGCTAGAGAATCGCTGGGTAAAGCAAATACCGCAGCATACGATTAGCAAACCGCTGCAAGCTTGCCCATCGTAGGGGAGGGACCCTGCCCCTCCCCACAAACCTTGCATGATCAGCGCTTCCCTAGGCTCGCAAAGGAGAATGAGACCGCCGCTCGCCACAGCGACGGTCTCATTCTGTGGGCTTTTCATGTGCAGTTGATAGTTTGACAACAATAATTAGGCAATCCACGGGACTTTGGCTATAGTGGTAAGGCTTGTTTCCAAAGGGGATGATTCTCCTTAGGACATGGATAAGGTATCCTATGGCGAGCAAATATCATGATAGGAGTTTCACCAATGTCTGCACCTTCCCTCAACTATGCTGAGGTTCTTGATTACTTCATCGCTTCTGACATGGCAAAGTCCAAGAAGCTTGCCGCAAAGGCATCCAAGCAGTTCGTGTCGGAGATCGGCATCGCGCCCCGCAACATGGGCGAGGAGCTGACCCAGTCCCTCTTCCTCGAGTGGTTCTTGTTCGACTACGAGGTCGAGCCGGGCATGACGCTGGCCAAATCTTACGCTACGAACCCTCCCGCGGACGCAGACCCCGCTCTCGTCGCAGAGCTCAAGCAGGTCGTCGAGTCCCAGTTCTGCGCTATCTTCTGGGTTGACGGCGTTGCCCCGCTGCTCAACATCACCACCCTCGAGGAGGCGGAGACTGGCGAGCGCTACGCGATCCACAACGAGGGCCTGGCCCACTCTGTGGTTCCCGGCGCCAAGGCTGCCATGGGTTGCCGCATCTGCAAGATCGACGGCGAGTGGTATCTGCCCGGTGATCCGGTGTTCTACTTCCTGGTCGAGCCGACCGAGCAGCTCAAGGAGAGCCTGCATCTCGACAACGCCCAGCACGCGACGTTCACGAGCCTGATCGTCCAGCACTTCGGCCGCGCCTAGCCGCAAGCTGCCTGCAGTGAGACCAAGAGAGCCTGCCCTTGCGGCGGGCTCTCTTTTTACGTGGCGCTATCGTTTCAATGTGGTGTCGAGTAAGTGGATTTTGCCGCGGGTCGCCTTGCGAGGTGGTAGCCTAGTGACATAAGCTCATCCCCCACCAGAAAGGGTGCATCATGGGTAAGTTCAGGTTCCTTCTCGGCGCAGCCACCGGCGCTGCTGCCGCACTTCTGTTTGCTCCTCGTACCGGCAAGGAGACGCGCCAGCTGCTCACGGACAAGATCGAGGATGTCGCAGACCGCGCTCCGGAACCCATCCGCACTGCAGCAGAGCCCATCGTCGACGCTGCGGAGGATGCGTACTCCAAGGTAAGCAGCAAGGCTGCCCAGGCAAAGCCGGAGACCGACGACATCAAGGCGAAGATCGCCCAGGCCCGTGACGCCCTGGCAGAGCAGATCACCCGCAACCACGCCACGGCAACGCCCGTCGAGGCCGACGTTGAGGATATCGACGACATCGTCGACGAGCAGGCCGAGCCTAACGCCGATCACGTCGATGCCGTGGACGAGGTCGAGGAGCCTGCCGAGGAGGCGACCTCTCAGAACTCTGGTTGGTACAACTAGAGCCTAACCTTGTACGGTTGCTGCGGGGATGCCTACGTGCGTCCCCGTTTCTTTTATCGCGCTATCAAAGACGGCGAGGAGAGCCATGCTTCAGACAAAAGACGCCCACAAGCTCAAGGTCTATGTCGTTTCCAAGAAGGGCAGGACGAAGAAATACGGTCGCGTTCGCAACGTGATCTTCCATCCCTCCAAGCCGCAGGCCGTGGCCATCACCGTCAAACGACCTGACTTGCTGTGGATGTTCAAGCGCAAGGACCGCTTTGCGGCGCTCGACAAGATCTCCCTCACGGAGTCGGGCGACATCTTGCTCGAGTTGGCTGATGACGAGGCGTGGGACAACGGAGCCTGCAAGCGCCTCGGCATCGACATGGACAAGTGCATCATCTGGGACAACATGGCCGTTCGCAACCTCGAGGGGGCGAACTTGGGCCTGATCTCCAACATCGTCCTCGGTGACGACCTCAAGATCGAGTCTATCGATGTGTCCTCCGGCGACATCAACCGTGCGCTGCTCGGCTCTGCGGACATCGTGGTTGACAAACTACGCGGTTACGACCCGGATGCCCAGGCCATCGTGGCAGACATCCAGCCCGAGGAAGTCGTCGTCAACGGCGGCGTGGCCGCCAAGGCGGGCGAGGCTTGGGCCAAGGGAAGCCATAAGATGTCGGAGAACCAAGAGGCCATTAGCGACAGGGCGGCCCAGAACATCGAGGACACCGCCTATGCCGCTGGCGAGGCCATCGCAAGCGTCAAGGAGAAGGTGGGTGGCAAGCTCAAGGACTCTGGCGCGAGTGAGAAAGCGTCCGAGCTCGGCAGCAAGGCGGGCGACGCCATCAACAGCGGCGCCTACAAGCTCGGCCAGGCTATCGGCAAGCTCAAGAACTCCGACGAGGAGCCTGCCCAGGCAGAAAACGTCGAGGTGAAGGATGCCAGCTCTGCTGCTGCCAAGAAGAGCGAGGCAGCATCCGAGGAAAGCGACATCGACGCTGCGGCAAAGGCCGTGGGCGCCCATTTGAAGAAAGCGGGTGGAATGTTCTCCGCCTTCAAGGAAGAGTTCGACAAGGCATCTAAGTAATGGCAAAGCACCACAAGAAGCACGAGAACAGGAAGGGCCGCCGCCACTCCAGCCGCATTGCGGGCAACTGCCCGCTGGGCCGCATTGACATCAACCACGAGGGCTACGGCTTTGTTGAGACGCAGGAGGGCTCTTACTACATCCCTGCCAACCGCATAGGCGGCGCGATGAACGGCGACGTCGTCGAGGTGCGCCCGCGCAGCAACGTGCGCGGTGCGGGCAAGCGGCGCGAGGCCGTTGTCGTCCGTGTTCACAGGCGCGCGCTCGAGTACGTCGTCGGTGAGCTGGTCGTCCACGACCCGCTCGCGGCGGTCGTGCCCCAGGACCCGAGGGTCCAGCATGACGTTTTCGTTGACTTGCGCGAGTGTCCTCAGGCCAAAGACGGCGACATCGTCTTGGCGCGCATCGTCAACTACCCCACCAACAAGGCTGCGGCCACGGGTTATATCGTGGAGGTCTTGGGCGACAAGGGCCTGCCGGGAATCGATGTGGACATCGTTATCCACGACCACGGCCTCAAGACGGAGTTCTCTCCGCAGGCGCTTGAGCAGGCACGCTCGATGGAAGCTGATATCGCCGGCGCGCTTGAAGAGCGCGGGCGCCACGACCTGCGCAGCCGCGACGTCTTCACCATCGACCCGGCGGACGCCAAGGACTTCGACGATGCGATCAGCCTCGACCACGTCGAGGGCCTTACACGCCTGGGCGTCCATATCGCAGACGTCTCCAGCTACGTTGAGTGGGATTCCAGCATCGACATCTGCGCGCGCGACCGCGCGACGAGCGTCTATTTGGTCGACCGCGTGCTGCCCATGCTGCCAGAGGAGCTCAGCAACGACATCTGCAGCCTGAGGCCCGGCGATGACCGCCGCGCGATGACCTGCGACATGTATTTCGACGAGGATGCGAACCTCAAGAAGTACCAGATCCATCCCAGCGTCATCTGCAGCCGTCGTCGCTTTAGCTACGATGAGGCCCAGGCGATTCTCGACGCTCTTGACGAGGGGGTCGACACCCCTGAGGCACGCGACCCGTACTCGGCAAAGCTCGCCGAGTTCCACGAGCTTGCGGTGAAGATCCTCGCCAAGCGCAACGAGCGCGGCGCACTGGACTTCGACGGTGCGGAGGCAAAGCCCATCCTCGATGCTGAAGGCAAGGTCGAGCGCATCGACCTGCGCGTCAAAAACGACGCGACCTCGATGATCGAGGAGGCCATGATCGCCGCCAACGAGTGCGTTGCCGGCCATCTCTTCCGCAAGAAGCTGCCTTGCGTCTATCGCATCCACGAGAGCCCGCGCCCCAAGTCGCTCGAGACCCTGCTCCCTGTCCTCAAGGAGCTCGGCTACACGATCCAGGGTCTGGGTAAGGGTGACCCCATGGCGTATCAGGCCCTGCTCGAGCAGGCGCGCAGCAGGCCGGAGTGCGACCTCGTCGACAGCATGGTCTTGCGCAGCATGGAGCGCGCACGCTACAGCACGCTTCCCCAGAGACATTTTGGCCTGGCAAGCGAACACTACTGCCACTTCACCAGCCCCATCCGCCGCTACCCCGATCTCATGGTCCACCGCATCCTCAAGGACCCGGAGAGCATGGAGGGGCAGCTTGACTGGCTAGCAGAGCACGCGAGCAAGATGGAGCGCGTGGCAGAGGCCGCGGAGCGTGACAGCGTCAATCTCAAGATCTGCGACTACATGTCAGGCAAGATAGGGGAGAGCTTCGTGGGGACCATCTCCTCAGTGCACTCCCACGGGTTCTTCGTCCGCTTGGACAACACGGCGGAGGGCTTCGTCGGCTTCGATCCGGTCCACAGCGAGCACTTCCAGTTCGACCCGAAGCTCCAGACCCTCATGGGCGAGGAGACAGGCAGGACCTACCGGCTCGGCCAGCGCGTCAAGGTGCGCCTCAAGCAGGTCGACATGCGCGATCGCAGCATCGACTTCGAGCTGTAGGGGCGCCGGCATCCAGGAAGGCGGGGTTGTCGCGGCGGCAGACTACTTTCCCGGATGCGGCGCTCAATTTGCTCATACTGTGAAGCCGCGCACTTGCGTCGCATGCTGGTGGTAATCTCTTTGAGCACGGAATCGTCAATGTGAAAGAGGAAACACGTCTCTATGAACTTGAACCCCGTTATCGTCATCCCAACATTCTGGTGTCCTCGACGCAGCTCCGCCGGCGCTGCCTCGGGTCCCATCTTCGATTACGCTACTCCTGTGGACAAGCCGGGCAACCTCGGCCGCTGCCTCGAGTCCCTCAAGAAGGTTGACGGGCTCGGGCGCGTCGTCGTCCTCGTCGCTGCAGAGGGCGGCGCGGAGAACCAGGCGGCGGAGCGCGTGCGCGGCATCCTCTCCAACTTCCCGGAGATGGAGCTTGCCATGGTCGCGGCGCCTGAGCTTCGCCATATCCACCGCCGCATGGAGCAGGTCGGCATGGGCGCGCTCGCGTCTTGTGCGACGCTCAACGGCTATGGCGCCATCCGCAACCTCGGTATTCTGGCTGCGTCGATTTTTGGCCACGACACGGTGATCTTCATGTCCGACGATGTCGTCGTCGACCGCCCGGACTTCCTCGAGCGCGCTCTCTTCGGCATCGGTGCCCAGACGCCCAACGGCGGTCTGGTCACGGCCAAGACCGGCTACTACTTCGACGCAGAGGGCGAACGTCTTGCCCGTCCGGACAAGCGTTGGTACCGCTCCAGCTGGAACAAAGCAGCCAGCTTCAATGCCTACCTCAAGCCCGCCCTCGAGGGTCCGCGCCTGTCGCGTGCCAACACCGCCAGCGCGAGCTGCCTCGTGCTTCATGCGGAGACCTTCGGCAGCGTGAGCTTTGACCCGTGGATTACCCGCGGCGAGGACACCGACTACGTCATCAACTGCCGCATGTACCACCAAGACGTGTGGCTGGACAACAAGTTCAGCGTGCAGCGCATGCCGGACGAGCGCCGCGACATGGCCGCCAACTTCGAGCAGGACGTCATCCGCTGGTATTACGAAGGTCGCAAGGTCGAGTTTGCCAAGGCACAGATCGACCTCATGCGCGTCGAGCCAAGCACCATGCAGCCCTATCCGGGCGAGTGGATGACTGGCAAGGTCAGCCGCAAGGCGCTCATCACGAGCCTGATGAGCGCTATCGGTGCAAGCGAGCACGGCGAGTACTTCAGGATCGCCCGCTCCGGCCGCAAGAAGGCGGCGGAGTACGCGCGCGACAACTGCAGCCGCTACTTCGAGTTCCAGCGACAGTGGCCGATGTTGGTTCGCGGTCTTTGGGATTGCACACCCTTGGCGACGCAGCTTTCCGGCGCACGCCATGTCCAAAGCGGCAACCCGGCCTTTACGGGTCGCTTCAGCGCGGTGTCTGTGGATTAGGCACGCCGCACGTTTGATTGCTATACTGCAAGAGGCGCGGACTTGTCCCGTCTTGAAGAATTGCGACGCAGGGACGGAAGCTATTCCGCCCCTGCGTGTTTATATGTGAGGAGGCGTGGCCCTATGGAGAGCGATCCCAAGAAAATCGCAGCGTTCGTCATCATGTGCATCGCATATGTCATCTTGAGCGCGGTGACCATCTACAGCGTCATTCTTTCTGACAACGTCGTGTCTCCCGCGGTTGGCGTGGCGGCCATCATCGGCATGGTCATCCTGAGCATCATCGCGCTCGTCGAGTCCGGGCAGGACGTTCACGTGCGCGCCAACACCAACAACCGCACGCTTTCTTTGGCAAGCGAGACTGTCAAGTTCATGCGCCAGGGTTTGAATCAAGCATCCGCGCAGGCGGTTTGCGACTTGCTGCTTACCTCCGTCACTGCCTGCAGCGTCGCCATCACGGACCGCAAGGTGATCTTGGGCTTCTCCGGTGTCGACCGCAAGAACCACGAGCAAGGTACGAGTATCAAGACCCTTGTGACTTTGGAGACGCTCGAGGACGGCCAGACGCGCGTGGTCGAGACGGCAAACGCCCTGGGCTTTGAGGGCGACGGTGCCAAGATCAAAGGTGCCATCATCGTTCCGCTTATCGTCAACAAGAACATCGTCGGCACGCTCAAGTTCTATTACACCAACACCGCCCGCATGGACGAGGACCAGCTCGCCATGGCAGAGGGCTTTGGCCAGCTGCTGTCCACGCAGCTCTCCTTGAGCTACCTCGAGCAGCAGTCAGAGCTCGCGGCCCGCATGGAGCTCAAGGCCCTGCAGGCGCAGATTAATCCGCACTTCCTCTTCAACACCATCAACACGATCGCCAGCTATACGCGCACGGATCCCAACAAGGCGCGCACGATGCTGCGCGAGTTTGCCGTGTACTACCGCCGCCTTTTGGAGAACAGCGAGGACCTCATCCCGCTGTCGAGTGAGGTTGAGCAGACAGAGCGCTATCTCATGTTCCAGCGTGCTCGCTTTGGCGATGAGTCCGTCGAGATGAGCGTCGAGGACCAAGACGGTCTGGGCGACTTGCGCGTCCCCGCCTTCATCCTCCAGCCGCTCGTCGAGAACGCGGTCGGCCACGGCAGACGCGAGGATGGCAGCACCCTGCACTTGACGGTCACCTTGCGCCGTGAGGGCGACAACGCCATTATCGTGGTGCAAGACGACGGCGTCGGCATCAAACCAGAGCGTTTGGGCAACGTCATCACCGGTGGCTCCAAGACGGGCATGGGCATCGCGCTCCAAAACGTCAACGCGCGACTCAAGGGCTACTTTGGCAACATGAGCGGCATGCGCATCGAGAGCACCTACGGCGAGGGCACCACGGTGTACCTCAGCCTCTGCGATGCGCTCAAGGAGACCAAGAAGGAGAAAGTCGAGTCCCTTGACGCGCTGCTGAACAGCTTCGAGTAAGGCCCTGACCTCGCTGTTTGGACGAGTGCTCGATAAAGGTTATCTATTTGCGTTATTATTCTCGCTAGATGTTATTATTAAGGTTACGGATTTGCTGTTGAATGGAGGCGACTAATGCTGCGAGCGATCATCGTTGATGACGAGGCACCTGCACGTTCTGAACTTAGTTTCCTACTGGGAGAGACGGGTAAGGTCGAGGTTGTTGCAGAGGCCGCCAACGTTCGCGAGGCCCTGGAGAAGCTCAAGGACGTCGGCGCAGACGTCATGTTCCTCGATGTGAACATGCCCGGCACGGACGGCCTGCAGCTGGCAGAGGCGCTCACCCGCCTCAAGTACCCGCCCTACGTGATCTTCGTCACCGCCTACAGCGAGCACGCCGTCAAGGCCTTCGACGTCAACGCGACGGACTACCTGGTCAAGCCGGTCGAGACAGACCGCCTCAACCAGGCCATCGCCAAGGTCATGCAGCAGATGACCGGCCAGGGCCATGCCCCCGCAGGCGAGCGCATCCCCGTTGAGAAGGGCGGCAAGAAGCTCCTCGTCCCGACGGACAAGATCCACTTCATCATGGCCAAGGACGACTATTCCTACCTGCACACGGACACGGACCGCTACCTGTCGACTGTGAGCCTGGCCCAGCTCGAGGCAAAGCTCGAGCCCCTGGGATTCTTCCGCGTTCACAGGCGCTACCTGGTCAACCTCTCCTGCATCCGCGAGGTCGACCCCGTCAGCGGTGGCACCTTGCTCCTCACCCTACAGGGTGAGGAAGAACAGATCCCCGTCTCCCGTCGCCGCGTCGCCTCCCTCAAGAAGGCGCTCGGCCTGTAGCACCGGCACTCCATCAGCTTTAAAGCCGCGTTCCTCGAAGGAGCGCGGCTTTCTTGTTGTGGGCGCAGAAATTGCAGGCATAATGTAGGGATGAAGTTTTTCAATTAAGGCATGCATTCCACAGCCAAGAGAGAGGATCGAAGCACATGGCCGACGAGCAGATCACGTATAAGGACGCGGGTGTCGACATCGACGAAGGCGCACGCGCTGTCCAGGCGATCCGCGGTGCAGTCCAGAGCACATACCGTCCGGAGGTCATCGGCGACATCGGTGGCTTTGGCGGCCTGTTCAGCGCCGCTGCGTTCAAGGATATGGAAGATCCCATCATGGTGTCCGGTACCGACGGCGTCGGTACCAAGCTCCAGCTCGCCCAGATGATCGACCGCCACGACAGCTGCGGCATCGACCTGGTCGCCATGTGCGTCAACGACGTCCTCGCCTGCGGTGCAGAGCCCCTCTTCTTCCTCGACTATGTCGCCATCGGCAAGCTCAAGTCCGAGCAGATGGCCAAGATCGTCGGCGGCATCGCAGAGGGCTGCCGCCAGGCAAACTGCTCCCTCGTCGGTGGCGAGATCGCCGAGCATCCCGGCGTCATGCCCGAGGACGACTACGATCTCTCTGGCTTCTGCGTCGGCGTCGTCGACCGTCCCAAGATGATCGGCCCTGAGCTCGTCGAGGAAGGCGATGTTATCCTCGGCATGGCCTCTACCGGCATCCACAGCAACGGCTTCAGCCTCGTGCGCCGCGCTGTGACGGAGAAGAAGTCCCTCGAGGAGCTCACCGCTCCTTGCGAGGAGCTCGGCGGCACCAGCATCATGGATGCCCTGCTCGCTCCCACCCGCATCTACGTCAAGAGCATCGTCAACCTGCTCAAGAAGGGCCTGCCCGTCCATGCGGTCGCCCACATCACCGGCGGCGGCATCACGGAGAACCTCGACCGCGCCCTGCCCAAGAACCTCGACGCTCAGGTCGAGCTCGGCACCTGGGACGTGCTGCCCATCATCGACTACGTCATCAAGGCGGCCGGCCTCAGCCAGGAGCAGGCGCTCAAGACCTTCAACATGGGCGTTGGCATGTGCGTGATCTGCAAGCCCGAGGACGCTGCTGCTATCCAGGCAGAGCTCGAAGCGACCGGTGAGAAGGTCTACACCATCGGCCAGGTCATCGCTGGCGAGGGAAAGGTCGTGTACAAGTAATGCGCGACCTCAACACCCCGCTCAAGATCGCCGTCCTCATCAGCGGCACGGGCAGCAACATGGTTGCTATCGCCAAGGCCATCGAGGCCGGCGAGCTCAATGCACAGATCGTCTGCGTCGTGGCCAGCAACCCGCGCGCCAAAGGCATCACCAGGGCCGTCGAGATGGGCATCCCCGCGATGGTCTTCGAGCCTGCGGACTACACCGCGAGCACTGCGGCAGTCGAGCGCAAGATGGTCGAGAACTTCCGCAACATGGGTGTGGACTACGTCATCATGGCCGGCTACATGCGCAAGTGCACGGCAGAGCTGCTGCTTGCCTATCCCAACCGCGTCGTGAACCTGCATCCCGCCCTACTGCCCAAGCACAAGGGCGCGCATGCGATCCAGGACGCCTTCGAGGCTGGCGACAAGGTGACGGGCATTACGATCCACCTCGCCAACATGGAGTACGACGAGGGCCCGATTATCTACCAGCGCGAGGTCCCCGTACTCGAGGGCGACACGCTCGAGGACCTCGAGACCCGCATCCATGCGGCCGAGCACGAGGCCTATCCCTGGGTCATCCAGAAGCTCGCGCAGGACAAGGTGCATCTCTACGGCAATCACTGCAAGATCGACGAGTAGTCGTACGACATAAGCTGCAAGCCAAAGCGGCGGGAGACCTTGGGGTCCCCGCCGCTTTTTCTATTGACGTAAAGCCGCCCCGCTGCGCACATCGTTCTTTAACCTAGTGTTCTTATCCCAAGGCGCCGTTGCGCTTGCATGCAGGATTATCATGTAGCGTTACACGGCAACTACAGGAGCAAAGGAGCGAGATATATGCTTAACGACCGCTTGATCGGCTTGGGCAGCGCACCCAACGACATCCGCACCCTGTTCGCATACGGCCTCAAGCGCAAGGCGGAGATCGGCGAGGATAAGGTCTTCGACTTCAGCATCGGCAACCCCAGCGTTCCGGCTCCCAAGGAGGTCTCCGATTGCATCAGGCGCCTGATGGACGAGGACCCCGTGGCTCTTCACGGCTACACGCCCAGCCCCGGTGCGCTTGCCCCGCGCCAGGCAGTTGCAGATAACATCAAGAAGAACTTTGGCATCGACGCGGACCCGGCCCAGGTCTATCTCACCCACGGTGCCGCTGCGGCGCTGGCCATCTGCCTGTCTGCTGTCGCCTGCCCGGGCGACGAGGTTATCGTCCCCACGCCGTACTTCACGGAGTACAGGACCTGGATCGAGCAGGCCGGCGCCACCATCGTGGAAGTGCCCTGCCAGGCTCCGAGCTTCCAGCTCGACATCGACGCGATCGAGGCGGCCATCACACCCAAGACTGCGGCGATCATCGTCGACAGCCCCAACAACCCCGTCGGTACCATCTACTCGCGCGAGAACCTCGAGGCGCTGGCAGCGATTCTGACCAAGAAGGAGCAGGAGCTCGGCACCAAGATCTACCTCATCGCCGACGAGCCCTACCGTGCCATCACCTACGGCAAGGAAGTCCCCTACATCCCGCTGATCTATCCCCGCACGCTGGTTTGCTACAGCTACTCCAAGGCGCTGAGCCTTCCTGGCGAGCGCTTGGGCTACATCTATGTCTCCAATCTCATGGACAACGTGGAGGAGACGACCTATGCCATCCATGGCTCCGGCCGCTCCTTGGGCTACATCTGCGTGAGCGCGCTTTTCCAGCGCGTGCTGCAGGAGTGCGTCGACCTGCCCAGCGACGTCGAGGCCTACCGCACCAACCGCGAGATCCTCACCAAGGGCCTCTCCGCGCTCGGTTACGAGTTCGTCGAGCCGGACGGCGCCTTCTACCTGTGGGTCAAGGCACTCGAGCCTGACGCCGTTGCCTTCTGCAACCGCGCCAAGGAGTTCGAGATCTTGCTGTGCCCGTCCGACGGCTTTGGCGGCAAGGGCTACTTCCGTATGAGCTACTGCGTCGCACGCAGCGTCATCGAGAACTCCATGCCCGCTTTCAAGGCTCTCAAGGAGTCCTACGACAAGGAGAAATAAAGGGATCGCTTCGATCAAGTGGCTTATTGCAGAGAGGGCACGCGCCGGATGACGGACGCGTGCCCTCTCTCTTTGTTGATTTGCTGTTAGTCGTCTGTTTTCAAGCGATGTGGATTGCGGCGTAGAATCATCGAGCACGCTCTCTTTCGCGTGTTTGATGAAGAGAAGAGGAACTCCCTTGCGAATACTCAAATATCTGTTGCAGCACAAGGTTGCGCTTGCCGCGGTCTTCGTGCTGCTGCTTGCCCAGGCTTCCTGCGACCTGTCCTTGCCGCGCTATACGGCGAGTATCGTCGACAACGTCGTGCAGATGGCGGCAGTGGGTGCGGGTGGCGACTCTGTGGCGGAGCTCGTCCGCTTGGGCTCGATGATGCTCCTGTTTGCGGCGGGCATGCTCGTGACCAACATCGTCATCTCCGTCATCGCGAGCCGTACCGGCGCCAAGATCGCCCGCGACCTGCGCGGGCGTTTCTTTGCCAAGGTCCTGTCCTTCTCCGCGGCAGAGGTCGACAGCTTCTCCGCTGCATCTCTCATCACGCGCGGCACCAACGACATCCAGCAGATTCAGTTCGTGACCATAATGCTGCAACGCGTGGTTCTCTATGCGCCGATCCTCGCCGTGGGCGGAATCTTCATGGTGGTGCAGACCAACGCCTCGATGGGCTGGGTCGTCGCGCTTGCGGTTGTGGCGGTGTTCGTCGTCGTGGGCGCGCTCATGTCGCTCACCATGCCGCGCTTCAAGATCATGCAGCAGCTCGTCGACAAGCTCAACCAGGTCTCGCGCGAGATCCTCACGGGCCTGCCGGTCATCCGCGCCTTTGGGCGCGAGGAGCACGAGCAAGAGCGCTTTGCCCAGGCCAACGCCAAGCTGATGAAGACGCAGCTGTTCACTAACCGCGCCATGGTCATGATGATGCCGCTGCTCATGCTCGTGATGAACGTAGTCTCCGTCGCCATCGTCTGGGTGGGAGGACACTACGTCGAGGCGGGCACGATGCAGACCGGCGACCTCATCGCCTTCATCACCTACGCTATGCTCATCATCATGAGCTTCTTGATGATCGGCATGGTCGCAACGGCGCTCCCGCGTGCAAACGTGGCTGCTCAGCGCATCGACGAGGTCCTCTCTGTCACGCCGCGCATCGACGATCCCCAGGATGCACGCGATGGAGAGCTTGCGGTGGGCGAGCAGGGTGTTTCCATCGAATTCGACGATGTGAGCTTCAAGTACAACGACGGCAGCGACAACGTTCTCGAGCACGTCAGCTTTATTGCAGAGGCAGGCAAGACGACGGCCATCATCGGCTCCACAGGCTGCGGAAAATCAACGGTCATCAAGCTGATCGAGCGCTTCTACGATGTCACGGAGGGCGCTATCAAGATCAACGGCATCGACATCCGCGAGCTCAGCCAGGCAAAGCTCCGCTCGCTGCTTGGCTATTCTCCCCAGCAGGGCTACCTCTTTGGTGGAACGGTGAGGACCACCGTCGCCTTTGCCGACGAGTCCATGCCCGTCGATCGCGTGCAGCGCTCGATCGACGTTGCGCAGGCGCGCGAGTTCGTCGATGCGGCGCAAGACGGGCTCGACACTGCCATATCCCAGGGTGGCACCAACGTCTCCGGCGGACAGCGCCAACGCCTCTCCATCGCACGCGCGCTGGCGACCGATGCCGGCGCCTATCTCTTCGACGACAGCTTCTCCGCTCTCGACTACAAGACAGACGCCCAGCTCAGGGCCGGTTTAGCGCAGGAGATGGCAGGCAAGACGCTGCTGATCGTCGCGCAGCGCATCGCCACCATCATGCACGCGGACAAGATCATCGTCCTCGACGAGGGACGCATCGTCGGCTCCGGCACACATGCCGAGCTCCTCGAGTCTTGCGAGGAATACCGTCAGATAGCGTTGTCGCAGCTGTCTCAAGAGGAGCTGGAGAAAGGGGTGCGCGATGAGCGATAGGAACATGCACGCAGCTGCGGCAAGGCCCAAGCGTCCGCCGCGCGGCCCCCACGGCCCTCACCGCGGACCGCTTTCTCCGGACGAGAAGCCCAAGGATTTCAAGGGGACGCTCAGGAAGGTCCTCTCCTTCATGGCGCCCTTCAAGGCAGGCATTATCGTCGCCTTCGTCTTTGCCATCGGCTCGACGGTCTTTAACATCGTCGGCCCCAAGGTCCTCTCCGAGGCCACGACGGAGGTCTTCAACGGTGCCGTCGCCATGCATCAGGGTACGGGTGCGATCGACTTCGACGCCGTGCTGCGCATCTTGGTCACCACGCTGGCCATCTACATCGCAAGCTCGCTTTGCGCGTTTGGGCAGAGCTGGCTTATGACCGGCGTGACACAGCGTGCGTGTTTCAACTTGCGCGAGGCCATCGACAAGAAGATCGACCGCATGCCCTTTGGCTACTTCGAACGCAACGCCACCGGTGACACGCTCTCGCGTATCACCAACGACGTCGACACCTTTGGACAAAGCGTCTCCCAAAGCGTGATCCAGCTCATCACCTCCGTCACCACGGTGCTCGGCGTTCTTGTCATGATGCTCACGATCAACCCGCTGATGACGCTTGTTACGGTCTTCATCGTGCCGGTGTCCGGAGTGCTCGTCATGCTAGTGGTCAAGAGGTCCCAGAAGTATTTCTTCGCGCAGCAGGAGGTTTTAGGCGAGGTCAACGGCATCATCGAGGAGAGCTTCTCCGGCCAGTCGATCATCAAAGCCTTTGGCAAGGAGCAAGACGTCGTCGCCCAGTTCAATGAGGCAAACGAGCGCCTGTACGAGGCGGGCTGGAAGTCCAACTTTGCCAGCGGCCTCATGAGGCCCCTCATGGACTTCGTCGGCAACCTCGGCTACGTGGTCGTGGCGCTGATGGGCGGCTGGTTTGCCGTCAACAAGGTCATCACCGTTGGCGACATCCAAGCCTTCATCCAGTACGTGAAGAACTTCACCCAGCCGATCGCGCAGCTGAGCCAGGTGAGCGTCCAGCTGCAGCAGATGGCGGCGGCAGCAGAGCGCATCTTCAGCTTCCTCGATGAGGAAGAGGAACCCGAGGAACATCCGCTGGCTCTCGACAAACCGCTCTCCGGCGCGGTTGACTTCGAGCATGTCTCCTTTGGCTACAACCCGGACAAGCTCGTCATCAAAGACTTCTCCGCTCATGTCGAGCCTGGCCAGACGGTTGCCTTCGTCGGCCCCACGGGTGCGGGCAAGACGACGATGGTCAAGCTGCTCATGCGCTTCTACGATGTGACGAGCGGCTGCATCAAGGTCGATGGACATGACCTCAAGGAGCTCTCGCGCAATCAGGTGCGTGAGATTTTTGGCATGGTGCTGCAGGACACTTGGCTCTACAACGCGAGCATCCGCGAGAACATCCGTTACGGAAGGCTCGGCGCAACGGATGAGGAAGTCGAGCAGGCTGCCAAGGTCGGTTGCGCGGACCATTTCATCCGCACGCTTCCCGGTGGCTACGACTTCATCATCAACGAGGATGCGAGCAACATCAGCCAGGGTCAGCAGCAGCTGCTGACGATTGCGCGTGCCGTGCTCGCCGACCGCCCCATGCTCATCCTCGACGAGGCGACCTCGAGCGTGGATACGCGTACCGAGAGCCGCATCCAGCAGGCGATGGACAACCTCATGGAGGGTCGCACGAGCTTCGTCATCGCGCACCGCCTCTCCACGATCCGCGACGCGGACCTCATCTTGGTCATCCGCGAGGGCAACATCGTCGAGCAAGGTACCCACGACGAGCTCCTTGTCCAAGGCGGCTTCTATGCCGAGCTCTTCAACAGCCAGTTCGAGGACTGCGAGTAAGAGGGCGGTCAAGGCTCGTTTGACACACATTGTGCCAGTGACAAAGTGTGTCATCCCTCCCTGCCGCAGCATCGTAGGGGAGGGACCCTGTCCCTCCCCATAGGCCTGGCAATAACCGGCGCTTCTCTAGCACCTTTTGTCTGAGCCGGCGTATATCGTACTGTGTTTGGTGCTCGAGCATCATTCGTTGCCCGCGCTGGTTGTTGCCCGTATCAAGCGGGTATAATCGTTCCTTACGTGCATCATTCGCATATATAGAAAGAAGGCATCATGAGCCAGACCCCGTTCTACATCACGACCCCCATCTACTACGTCAACGGCACGCCGCACATCGGCACGGCCTACACGACTATCGCGTGCGACACCATCGCCCGCTTCAACCGCCTCGATGGCCAGGACGTCCACTTCCTCACCGGTATGGACGAGCATGGTCAGAAGGTCGCCCAGTCCGCAGAGGAGCACGGCATGACTCCGCAGGAGTGGTGCGACAGCCAGGTCCCGCAGTTCAAGGACCTGTGGCGCGACCTCAACATCACCAACGACGACTTCATCCGCACCACGGAGGAGCGCCATACCGTCGGCGTCCAGAAGTTCCTGCAGGCACTCTATGACAACGGCTACCTCTACAAGGACTCCTATGAGGGTCTTTACTGCACTCCGTGCGAGACCTTCTTCGCGGAAGACGAGCTCGCCGACGGCTGCTGCCCGGATTGCGGCCGCCCCGTTCAGGCGATCAAGGAGGACAACTGGTTCTTCAAGCTGTCCGAGTTTGGCGACAAGCTCATCGAGTACTACGAGGCCAACCCCGACTTCATCCGCCCGGAGATCCGCCGCAACGAGGTCATGTCCTTTGTGAAGGGCGGCATGCACGACCTTTCCATCAGCCGCTCCACCTTCGACTGGGGCGTTCCCCTGCCCTTCGACCCCGAGCACGTCACCTACGTCTGGGTCGACGCGCTGATCAACTACCTCACCGCGCTGGGCTACGGCTCTGACGACGAGTCTGAGTTCGAGCGCCGCTGGCCTGCGGACTTCCACTTTGTCGGCAAGGACATCATCCGCTTCCACTGCGTGATCTGGCCTGCGATGCTCATGGCTGCCGGCCTGCCCCTGCCCAAACACGTCTTCGCCCACGGCTTTTTGATGGCAGCCGACGGCTCCAAGATGTCCAAGTCCAAGGGCAACGCCCTCTACCCGCGCGACCTCATGGAGACCTATGGCGTCGACGCCTACCGCTACTACTTCATGAGCGACGTCACTTTTGGCTCTGACGGCAATATCGGCACGGACCGCATGACCCAGGTCTACAACGCGGACCTCGCCAATAGCTACGGCAACCTCTTCAGCCGCGTGAGCAACATGACCGTCAAGTACTTCGAGGGCAAGGTCCCCGCCTGCCCGGCAGAGTTCGCGGAAAACCCCCTCAAGGAGATCGCCGACGAGCTCTACCCCAAGTACGCCGAGTGCCTGCGCAACGTCGACTTCGGTGGTGCGACGAGCGCCATCATGGAGCTCGTGCATCGCGCCAACCTCTACGTCGAGGAGAGCGCTCCCTGGAACCTCGCCAAGTCCGAGGAGACCATGGGCGAGCTCGCCGCAGTCCTCTACAACACCCTCGAGGCCTGCCGCATCAGTGCGCTGCTGCTCGCTCCCTTCATGCCTACCATCAGCGATGAACTCTACAGCCGCCTGGGCTTGGGCAAGGCGACGGAGGTCACCGACGGCGCCGCTGCCTCCCAGTGGGGCGGCCTGCCCGTTGGCAACGAGGTCGTCAAGGGCGACGCGCTCTTCCCCAGGCTGGCAAAGTAGCCCGACTGCGTTTCCCGGCGTGGCCGCGATAGCTTGACGCTGCGGCTCGCGCTACCATGTGCGATAAACCTTCATCGCCCCAGACGCCGCATGTAAGGCTGCGTCTGGGGCGCTTTGGGTCTGCCGACCTGCACCGCGTGATGCAGTGTCGGCAGGCGCAGACCTATGTAGCTTGTTCGACCTGCTGATTGAGAGCACCTATGTCTCTGGACGATTTCAAACAATTCGACTGCAACGACCTGTCCTTCCGCAACTCCAAGGGCAAGGTGCGCCCTGCCCCGGCGCTGCTCGAGGGCACGCCCGTTGCAGACACCCACTGCCATCTGGGTATGCTGCCCGATGCGGCACTGTCCATGGCACGCGCAGCGCATCACGGCGTGCATTTCATCGAGTGCATCACCGATCCGTCCGAGCATGAGGAAGACGAGATCTACTCGGCTCAGGTTTACGAGAGCATTCCCGTTTGGCGTGCGCAGGCTGTCGAGTATCTTGCTCGTCTGGGCAGCCCCGTGGCACAGGCCCCGCAGGTTCGTGTGGCGTGCGGCGTCCACCCGCATAACGCGCGCTTGTGGGACAAGGCCGAGCCCGTGCTCCGCGAGCTGCTCAAGCACCCGCTGACCAGCTGTGTGGGAGAAATCGGTCTCGATTATCACTACGACTTGAGCCCGCGCGACGTACAACGCGAGGTCTTTGCCAAACAGCTGCGCATCGCCCATGAAGCAGGGCTTCCCGTGGAGCTCCATATCCGCGAGGCACATGCGGATGCGGTGGAGATCCTCAAGCGCGAGGGTGTCCCGCAGGCTGGCTGCATCCTCCACTGCTTCAACCTGGGCCCCGACGATGTGAGGCCCTTTGTCGTGCTCGGCTGCTCGGTTGCCTTTGGCGGGCCGCTCACCTTCAAGAAGGAGTTCGAGACGCGCGCTGCCGTCGCGCTCATCTCCCCTGGCAAGCTGCTCACGGAGACCGATGCGCCCTACATGGCGCCGGAGCCCGCCCGCGGCGTCGTCTGCGAGCCAGGTCACACGGCCTACACGCTGCGCATGCTGCTCGACTGCATGGGCTATGCGGGAAAGGAGCGAGCACTCGAGCTCATGTCCCCGCGCCTCAAGGACGTGCCGGAGGGCGAGCAGCCCCATCCGCCGGTGCAGCCTGATTTTGCCGCGATGCAAGACGGACTTGACGAGCTGCAGATGGCGCAGCATCTGTACGATAACGCTGTCAACTTGCTCGATCGTCCCAATCCGCTTGCCGTTAAGGAGGCCTAAACCATGCTCGAGACACCGCAAGACGCCCCCGAGGTCCTGGTCCTCACCGGTTCCCCGCGCGAGGATGGCCGCAGCGCCCAGCTCGCCCAGATGCTGCGCGCGGAGCTCCATGTGCGCGGCTTCAAGTGCTGCCTCTATCCGCTGGCAAAGCACCCTGTTGCCGCCTGCAATGGCTGCGGCAGCTGCAACGTGACGGGTGAGTGCGTCATCACGGGCGATGGCTTTGGCGTGTTGAGCCGCCATATGGACACTTGCGTTGCGATGATCGTTGTCGCGCCGGTTTACTTTGCCGGTCCCAGCGCTTGGCTCAAGGCTGCGCTCGACCGCTGCCAGGTGTACTGGTCGCGCCGCTACCTGCTCAAGCAGCCCATGCCCGCAAAGCGTCCAGCGTATCTGCTGGCAGTGGGAGAGGGTGGAGACCCCTTTGGCTTCGAGCCCCTTACTACTATCTGCACGAGTGCCCTCAACAGCACGGGCTTGCGTATCGAGGACAAGCGCGTCTTCGACTTCGTGGGCGACAACTACGATCTCTCCCGCGTGTCACAGGTCCTCGACCAGCTACAGTCCGAGCTCTAACCCGAAAGGTTCTATTACCATGACCTATTCCCCGCTTGCCAACCTGAGTGCCACGCGCGAGGTGCTCGATCGCTTTGGGCTGGGAGCCAAGTACAGCCTTGGTCAGAACTTCCTTGTCGACGACAACATCATCGGCCGCATCCTCGAGGTCTCTGGCCTACTCGAGGCAGAGGGCCACGACCGCGACATCATCGAGATCGGCCCTGGCGTGGGTACGCTCACGGTGGCGTTGCTCGGTCATGCGCGCGTGACCTCGGTTGAGTTCGACAAAGACTTGCCGCCGGTGCTCGCAGAGACGACGGAGTTCAACGGCGAGCGTTTTGCCCTCATCCAGAAAGACGCCCTCAAGGTCACCGAGGACGATGTACGCGAGGCTTTTGCTTCCATCAAGGGCGCTATGCCGAGCATGCTCGTATCCAATCTGCCGTACGCGGTTGCCGCGACGGTTATCCTCGACTGGTTCGAGAAGTTCGACTTTCTGCAGAGCATGACGGTCATGGTGCAAAGCGAGGTGGCGGACCGCATTGCTGCGCAGAAGGGCTGCAAGGACTATGGCGCCTATACGATCAAGCTGCGCATGTTCGCGCAGACCGTCAAGCGCTTCCAGGTGAGCCCGAGCTGCTTCTATCCTGCACCGCGTGTCGAGAGCGCGGTCATCCGTCTGGATCGCCAGGAGCTGTGCCAGGACCGTGAGGTCCTCGCCGCTGCCTGCAGGGTTGCCGATGCAGCGTTTGCGCAGCGCCGCAAGAACATCCGCAACTCCATGAAGAGCCGCTTTGACACGGAGACCGTCGACGCGCTGCTCGCGACTTGCGGCATCGACCCCAAGACCCGCGGCGAGTCCCTCGACGTCGAGCAGTACCTGCAGCTCGGCGAGGAGCTCCTCAAGCTCGAGGCTCGCGCCTAAGGCGGAGTAAAGTAGACGTCTACCCACGTAGGGGAGGGACCCTGCCCCTCCCCATGAACCTCTCGGCGGTCATCGCTTCTCTGGAGGCGTGTGGTTCAAGCTGCATACGCGCCGATAGTCGCAATACGACAAGGCCGGCTGCAAGGATGCAGCCGGCCTTGTCGTATTTATCTTTTCTACATTGAACAATTCAAACCAAGTCTGTAGCATATAAGGGCAATGAGCAAATAGGGAGGAATTGCCTTTGAAGAGGATGCGACTTGCTGTTAGTGTGCTTGGGCCTTTGTGGCTTTTTCTCCTCTATGCTGCACCTTATATTCTTGCGAATCCGCAGGGAGTTCCCCCGCTTGATCCTGCTTATGCTTATGCCTCTGCTGGAATGTTGGTGGGCATTGCCCTTGTGGTTTTGCTTAAAGATCGAATCCCTGCAAAGCCTTTTTGCTGGGCTGGATTGGCGGGTTTCTCTCTGGGATTCCTCATGGCGCTCGTTCTGCTCTTGCCTGAGTTTTATTGCTATCAGCTGTGTATGTTTTCTGGTAGCGAATGGGATGTGTCGCAGCTGCGGTCGCTGTCCCTCGTTGGTTGTGCAGTTGCGGATTTAATTGAGTGGATTGGCTCTTCGGAACTGATGCATGACTTGTTGATGTTTGCCAATGGCGTTTTGGCGTCATGGTCGTGGTTGGCGATAAGCTTTTCTTGTGACATGTCTTTGGATGATGAATTCGGGGAAGTGGCGCCGAGTGATTCTTGTCGATTTGCCCGCGTTGTCGCGTTCGTTGGCGCCCTTGTCTTTTTCGTTGGGTTTCTACATCCTGGAGTGTGGTCCGCTTTTGCAGGGGCAGTGGTTGACCGCGAATGGCTTGAAAGCGCGCCGAGCCTCTACGATCTCTTGCCTGGTTTCACCTATATGGGAATATGCGCTGCATCATGTTCGCTTGTTTGGAATCTTGCTGATGCAACCCGAGCAAGAGACGTGAGAGAGGCGGGCTGTCTGCAGTGGATGCTGGCTTCGTATCCGCTTGGCCAGCTCTTGTGGAATCTTGTTTCGCGTTGCACGGATGTGCCGATCTTCTTTAACGAGCTGGCAGGCATTGAAAAGCCTGTTGTGTTTCTTTTGACGGCCGCTAATGCTGCAACACTCATTTATCTGATAGCGCATGTCAGGCGAGGGTGTGTATCGAAAGAGGCATCCAAAGAGGCATCCAAAGAGGCATCCAAAGAGCGCGTCGGTTGTTCGCTTTCTCGTGAGGAACGCAACGAGACTACTGACGAATGCAAACCCTTAAACAATGAGACTCATGCCTTGCGTTGCTTCTTCGAGAAGAAGGGCATGACGCAGCGTGAGATCCAGGCGGCTGTTTTGACCTTGGATGGAAAGAAGTCTGGTGACGTTGCGGAAGAACTGGGGCTGAAATCGCCAACTGTCAGAAACTATCTCCAGCGCTCGTATAAGAAGTTGGACGTAGGGAATATTGCCGAGTTGAGGACGCTGCTCGAAAGTGAAGGGCTCGTCAGCAAAATTCAGGGTGGCGAGTCGCTTGGTGTTGCTGCTGATTCGGCCGTGGATACCAACGACTCTGTCGCAGTTGTTGATAGCGCCAATGAGCACAGGGAATGCACGATTAAAAAGCTGGAAAAGATCGAGCTTCTGGCATTGCTCTTTGTGATGACGACGCTCTGCTTTCATTTGTATCTAAGGGCGGATTCGTGGATTGTCCTTCATAGCGTTTCTCTTGGTCTGGGAATCGGCGTTGTGGCATTGGGCGTGTCATTGCTGCTTAAGGACAGCTTCGGGTTTTGCGGCGAAAGCTCAGGTTCGAGGGTCATCGAGAGTGCGGATTGCTTTGTCTTCGGAGTATTCGCTCTGGCGTTGATTGCAGCGCAGTCCAATCAGGCTGACTTCTTCTGGGATCAGGCGCTTTATGAACCGGTCTGCATGTGCATCGGTACTGCTGTTTGCTCATTTGCAGCTTTGAGGATGACGCTTCGCGTGGTGAAAAGACACAGGGAACATCGGGCGCGCATGAATCTTGTGTTTCCTGTAACAGTGATTGTTGCTGGAATTGTGTTGTGCGGTGTGTCTGTTAAAGCCTGGGCGGCATGCTGTCTCATCGTGCTTCTCGTGATTCTGGCAGCGGGCCTTGGTGCGACATTTCTCGCGCCTTCTTGTAAGGCGCTGGTGTTCGGCGTTGCCTCTCGAGAGGTGCGCTCGCTGTTTCTCCCAGTATTTGTAGCAGCTTTCGCTTTGGGGATTGTTGCCGTGGAGGTCCTTCGTGGAGCTTCCAATGCCTTTGCGTTGGTCGTTCAGATGGCTTTTCTTGTTGTGGCTATTGGGATCGTTTCATGGAAGCAGGCAGGCGCGGGGGATTGGAGTCGTGCGGCCGCTTTTTCGAGTGTCTTGCTCGTTTGCGTAGCTTGTATGGCGTCGTTGGAAATCGCGTTGGTTTTGGTCCTGTTTCTGTTGATAGGGATTGCGGCGATTCAAAGACGCGGGGAGTTTTCAGAGGACGTGCACCTTTGTGCCGGGGCGCTTGGCTTTGGCGTCGGAGCGATTACCGGCTGCCTGCTTATTGACAAATGGAGAGACCTTATTCAGCTCAATCACTATGCAATGGAGGAGTACGGCGGTGAGGTTGCTGCGTATCTGACTATCCCTTCTGCCGTTCTAATGGCTGCAGTCATCGGTCTTGTAGCCTTCTGGTATGTCATCTCTTTGGATGGGATGCCCGCCCAAGGGGAAGAAGAGAGACAGTTGGCGGCTAGGATGAAACTGTATATGCAGAGTCAGGGTCTGTCAGAGCCAGAGTCAGAGGTTTTGTCTCAGATTGCTCTGGGGCTGACAGGTATGCAGATTGCACACAGGACTCATTACTCTTACGGAGCGGTGAACACGATGAGGACTGAAGGCTACAGGAAGCTCGGGGTTCACAGTAAAAGCGAGCTCTCCCATTGTCTTGGCAAGAATGTCGTGGTCGCTGATTAAAACTTGCAATCAGCCCTTCTATGTGCACTTTCATAAACTTTGAGTCGCCGTTGATTGCATACGGCGGCTCTTTCTTTCCCTATCTTCTGAAGGGTCTTGTTATCTGTTGAGTGGATAGGGGAGCTCGGATGCGTGTTGGAAAGAAACAACCTAGAGCTGCTTATGCGGTTCTTGTTGTTTTGGCTGTCATCGCCCTTGTCATGTATCTGTGTTGGGATCTGATTCCAAATGCGCAGCGGACGCAGGCCATACAGGAGTACGAGGATTCTCTTGCGCAGCTTGGTTCTGTGACCCCGATGGGTGAGACCATGGTGCTTGATTCCGAGAAAAAGACCGTGATTGATTTCGAAGGCGAACCGGAGTGCCTTTTCGATTGGTCAGGGACGGTGAAAGTCAAGGTTCTCTCGGCTGATCTATACGACAGCCGTGCTGCTGCAAAGCTCGTGAAAGGGTTTGGAGAGGGCGACTTTGATGATGGCAAAGCTTTCCTTTTATGTAAGGTTGAGGTTAAGAACGTCGATGCGCACTTCACCAAAGACAATGGATGGATGCTAACCGAGATTAAGCCTAAGGGTACTTTTGGCGAACTCACTTATGAGCGGTGCGGCAGCAGAAAGAGAATTGCATATTCGGGGAGCACTCCTTTTGCCCGCTTGGAACCTGGTCAAGTAGAGACGTATGTGCTCGGCTGGTGCCTCTATGAGGTTCCTTCGAGCTGGGAACTTGATTTCGATCATGAAAAGCTGACTACCTGCACGCTTGAGGTGACTGATCACCGCGGCGTTGTCCAATAGTCACTAAAGCAAATACGAGCAAAGTGGTCCTTGTTTTGGCGGGGCTTGTTTTCAAGCCCCGCCAAGTGGAGGTATTCGGTGAAATGTGGATCCTGTTGAAAATGGAGCTTAGCAAGGGTTTTAAAAGCAAGTGGATGATCCTGTCGGTTCTCATTGGATGCACTCTTGCCGTTGTCAGCGCAATTGGGAATATCCAAGAATGCCAGCGCTATTTAACTTTGTTCGCTTCGGTTGCCCATGAGAAGTACATTGGCCCGAGCGTCTATAGCTGTTATGCAGACTGGATGTCCGTTGACGGATATCAGACACCGACATGGTTGTTTTATAGACTTGCTCCGCTTCTGGCGTGCCTTCCTTATGCGTGGACGTTTGGCAAGGAGCTTGCAACACATTATTTTGACCAGCTATCTATCAGGGCCAAACGCGAGGACATTCTTACTGCAAAGTGCGTTGCTGCATTCTTGACGGGAGCGGTTGTTGTTCTTGTTCCGCAGCTCCTGAATTTCTTGCTTCTTGCATGCTTCGAGCCTGCTATAACGCCAAATATTGTCGACTCGATGTATATAGGGATATTCGAGGAGAATCTCTTCTCCGATGTGTTTTATACCAACCCCTTGCTCTATGTGTTCATGTACAGCTTCATGAGCGCAGGCTTGTGCGGGTTGTGGTCTGTGCTCGTGCTGGGGATATCTGGCGTTGCCGTAAGCAAGATCGTATCGCTTGTGGCTCCGTATATTGGGCTTCTCGTCCTTCAGTTTCTCAATGAGAACATCTTCGTCTCATTGCTGGGCGGTGTTCGCGGTGTTCAGCTCAGTTTGTTTGAGAACCTTCGCGCTATGACCGGGATGTACATACAAAACGGGTGGTTAATTCTCGCCGAGGCCGTCTTGATGCTTGTGGTTGGTGTCTTGCTGATGGCGAGGCGCGTCAAGAGGGACTTGCTATGACGGGTTTTCTCAGATTGTTTAAATGCGATGTGCGCAATGGTGTTCGCTCAACAAGGAAAACCATAATCGTGACCTGTGGGTTCCTGCTCCTGCTCATCTTGTCTTTCTATATGAGAATCGGGGATATGGCCCTTACGGATGAGGTTTCTCTTGCCAAAGAGCTTGTGCGATGCGGACCGTTTTCTTCGGGCGATTATCTGGCGTATCTGCTTGCGGGCAAGGGGCCGTGGTTGGCAAGCGATAGCGAGCCATTCAAGTTTCCTGCTGCCTGGATGGTTCTGTTCAGTTTGTTTCTCTATATGACCCTTTGGTATCCCCTCGGAGATTTGCGCGGCATGGGCACTCAGGTGCTTGTCGCAGGGCAGAGTCGGTGGCTCTGGTGGTTGTCGAAGTGTCTATGGGTCGCAACATGGTCGATAGTTTTCATTGTGCTGTTAGCTGTGGTCGCTGCCGTTTGGGCTGTTTTGACAGGTGGGGATATCAGTTGGGTTCCTGCAGGAAGAATCGAGGCGATTCTCTCTCAGGAGCCGAGTCTCAGACCTGAGTCGGTGGGCAGTGTGCTGCCGTTCTTTTTCTGTACTCTGGCGGTTGGCGCAGGACTTTCGATGTTTCAACTTGCGCTGTCGCTGTTTGTGAGGCCCTTGTTGAGCTTCGCCGCATGTTTCTCGCTGCTTTTTGTTTCGATTTGCCAGTGCAGCCCGTGTCTGCTGGGAAATTACCTGATTGCGATGAGGAGCTCTGCGCTCATGGTGAGCGGCATGAGCGCGGTTGCTGGCATCGCGCTCGGGTTGGCTGTTTCTGCTCTGTCTGCCCTCGTTGGAGGTATCAGGTTTTCCAGGATTGATTTGCTTGATAAGGAGTTCGACACATGATTTCTGTGAAGAAGGTCTCCAAAAGGATAAAAGACGCTGATGTATTGAGCGATGTGTGCATAGAGGTACCCGACGGAACCGTTGTTGGATTGGAAGGCCCCAATGGCTCTGGAAAGAGCATGCTCATGCGTTGCGTGGCGGGGTTGGTTCACCCAACAGGCGGCGCAGTTGTCGTGGATAATCGGTGCCTCTTTACTGATGTTGAGTTTCCACCGAGCTTGGGAATGCTGATTGAGAATCCTGCCTTTCTCGAGAATCGCTCTGGCTGGGACAACCTGAAAATCCTTGCGTCTATCAAGGGGGTTGTCGGCGATAGCGAGATTGCGGCGATTCTCGATGCCGTTGGTCTAGATTCGCATGATAGGCGGACATTCAGGAAGTACTCCCTTGGAATGAAGCAGCGCTTGGGAATCGCTGCTGCTTTCATGGAGGATCCGGACGTGCTTTTGTTGGATGAGCCGATCAACGCCCTTGATAACAGCGGCGTGTCAATGTTCGAGGCTCTACTTGGCAAAGCGAAGGGGCGCGGAGCATCGATACTACTGTCTTGTCACGACAAGGCGCTCCTCCGTCAGTTTTCGGATGAGATTTACATCATGAGCGAGGGGAGGGTTGTCGACCATGAACTCGTCTGTTAAGCGGTCTCGGCGCAAAGGGATGTCGGCCTTAATCAAAGCCCTTATCGTGCTAATAGCCCTCTCGTCGGCCGTTCTCGTAGCTTTTCGAATCTGGGTGGTGAATGCGCAGTGTGTCACTTACCCAGAAAGGCATTATCAAGTTGGTGAGACGGTTGATTTGTCGGGCACTTTCTATGATGCCTATGAGGGGGAAGGCGATGCGAACCACGGATATAGCGTCAAGGTTGATGGCGCGGAGGTGCTGTCGCCCAATGAGTTTATAGCGAAGTACGCGGCGGATGATAAAACCCCTGTCACGGATGGCGATGTGAAGAGCATCGTTAATGTGACGTGCACATTCGCCAATAAGGGAAACACTGATGGGGGCTTGTGGATTTTCAAGTACTTGCTGGTTCCATCGAGCATGAACAGCGCTTGGACTTACGATGTGGAGTTGTGGGAGCGCGCCTATCCTTTCATGGCCAACCAGATATCTTTCAGTCTTGAAGAGGGCACGATATTTACCATGCAGGTGCCCTTTTATCTCGAGAAGCGTGCGGACTATTTTTCCAGTTACGACGAGACCGGTCGCGTTCCTGTTTCAGACGACAGATACCAACTTCTTCTCAGTAATGTACCCGAGCGCACTTGGGTTGATCTGTATCTCTAGCGAAGCTTCCGTTTAAGTCTGTCCTTGATTGTCAGATACACCGCAGTGATAACGACGACCAGCGCAAACCTCAAGCCAAACTGATAGAGCCCCTGCAAGAGCTCGGGCCAGTCCCAGACGTTTGGGGCAAAGAGCTCCATGATCTTTTGCCAGTTGAAGATGGCGCTCTCGATGCGGTGCACGCAAAGCACCGTGAGGGAGGCAACGCCCAGTTTGGCTACAAGTTTGTTGATTGCTCCCAATCCGCATGAGACGGGGTTGTCGAGCTCGGCCAAGTGCTCGAGCAGCGCGCAGACTCGCATCACCACGAGCGACGCTGCGGTGGAGTAGATAAGGTCCATCGGCTTGTCGAGGTAGGTGCGCACGGCGATATCCGTGCCGGAGTCATAGCCATGCCACCAGATGAGAACGAGGGCCACCCAGATGATAATCGGCCACTTGGTGAAGTTGAATCGCTTGGACAGGCGCCCAACATGCAAGTAGATCAACACGACGAGCGCGGTGTCGATGCTCCAGGGGAGCCTGACTTGCTCGCCGATCTTGTAGCCGACAAACGCGATCGCGGCGACGGCGAGTGTACTTGCTAACAGCTCGAACCTGCCAGTTTTGGCAGATTGCAGCAGCACCTCGTTGTAGACGAGGCGCGCGACGAACAAGCACGGCAAAAACCAGATGGCGCCGATCGCTTCGAGGTGCATCCCGAGGAAGTCCGTCTCGCACCCGCTTGCATAGGCGATTTCGCACAGGACGGTGAGCCAGTCCTTTTGTGTGTCCAAGTTGGGGTTGATGGAGCTCGGCGGGACAAAGGCGAAGAAAAGCAGCAGCCCGCAGACGAGCAGGTAGGGAACCATCAGCCTCTTGATCGAGCTCTCCAGTACCGTCATGCGCGGCTTTGGCCTCATGGTGAAGCCTGCCAGCATGAAGAAGATGGGCATGTGGAACGAGTAGATGAAGTCCCTCAAGGGGTCGTCAAAGGACAGACAATGCCCGAGCACGACCATGGCGATGGCAAAGCCCTTCGCCATATCGAGCCAGATGAGGCGCTTCTTGTTTTTGGCAAAAGAGGGGGCAGCGGCGTTGCTTGCCGCTGCCCCCTCCGTGTGTTTCTCTTCTTTCAACATGGGAACATGTTCTCACAACTAGCTTGAAGGTGCCTTAAAGGGCTGCGAGTTAACCCCTGCTAGTGATTTCCGCTGCGTTGACGACGACGTTGTGCTTGATGGGCTTCCATTCGACCTTGCTGAACACGGCGACCAGTGCGATGGGCACATAGGTCAGCATGAAGAGCGGGAAGGTGAAGATCGCTTTGATCTTTGCTGCAGGCTTGGCGTGGATCTGCTTCCACTCGGTGATGGTGGTCAGTCCGCCAAAGAGCAGCATGATCGCCGCAAAGGAGACGAAGCAGCCCAAGAAGCTCGTGAACGAGGCGACGATGGTGGAGCGCGCCTCGCCGTAGCTCAGGTAGATCGCCAGGTTGTCCGCGGTGACGTTGCTCAGGGTGTCACCCTGGAAGACAGAGCCCGTGAGCAGGCCGATGATGCCCATGATGGGGTTGACGTTGATGACGGCGAGCGAGGAACTCTGCAGCGCGACGTCTTGGACGGAGGATGCGATGCCGATGAGCTGGACCACGCCCATGAGGCAGAAGGCCAGGTTCATGAAGACGCCTACCAGCGTGAGCAGCATTGCGGGGGCGATGGTCATGAACATGTCATAGCAGGCCCACCTGCCACCCTTGCGGCACGCGATGCCCTTGAAGAGGTTGCCGCCGTAGCGCAGCAGTACCTGGTAGAAGCCCTTTGCCCAGCGCAGCCTCTGGCGCCAGGAGTCCTTGAAGGTGGTGGGCTGCTCGTCGTAGATGATGGCGTTGCCGCAGTAGCCGATGCGGTAGCCGTTGGCGATGCAGTCCGTGGAGAACTCGATGTCCTCTGTGAGCAGGTGGTGGATCCAGCCCTCGTTGTCCTCGAGGATGTCGGCGCGGATCATGAAGCCCGTGCCGCCGATGGCGCAGCTGCTGCCCAGGCGGAAGCGCGCGTTGCTCAAGAACTTGGCCTCGCGCAAGAACCACATGGCGCTGCCGGCGCTGATCCAGTTGTCGTCGTAGTTCTTGGAGTTGCGGTAGCTGGTGAAAGCGTCGTAGTCGGGGTACTGGATGAGCTGCCTGTTCATCGCGCGGACAAAGCCGGAGTCGACGATGTTGTCGGCATCGAAGACGAAGTAACCTGCGTAGTCGGTGTAGCCGTCCTCGTTGCCTTCCGCACGCCTGATCTTGTCCAGTGCGTAGTTGAGCGCATGGCTCTTGCCTTTGCGGACCTGGTCGAAGCGCTCGAAGACGATGGCGCCGGCATCGCGTGCGACCTTGGCGGTGTCGTCGGTGCAGTTGTCGGCGATGACGTAGACGTCGATGAGCTCCTCGGGGTAGTCCTGGGCCTTGAGGCTTTTCACGAGCTCGCCGATGACAAGCTCCTCATTACGGCCCGAGATGAGCACGGCATAGCGCTTGAGCTCGACTTCCTCGTCGTTTGGCTTGCGCTTGTGGTCGACGATGAGCACGTAGACCGCGTAGACAACCTGGTACATGTAGCACAGGCTGAACACGAAGAAGAGGAACATATTGAAGGCGTTGACAAAACCCGTCATGGCGGTTGAAGACTCCTTTTCGCAACAAGGGGCTCGGGATATATGTACAGTAAACTTCCATATTCTACTTCAACGGCAAGCCATGTGTCCCTTAAGCCCACATAAGCTCCATGAGCCCGCAGAATCATACAGGGTTATACTCGGATATCGAGTTTTGGAACAACACACGACGAGAGAGGCGAGACGCCATGGGACGACTCACCACGATTGACGATATGGAGAAGAAGGCGGCCGCTGCTGGCCAGGAGGATGCCGGCAACGGGCAGGCCACGCAGGCAGAGGTGGCTGCGGTCGAACACGCTGCCCCTGTCGAGCGCCAGAGTCCGGTCGAGCAGCAGCGCTCTGCGGCGTCTCATGTGCAGGCGGTGTCCCAAACTGCGCAGCGAGCTGAGCAGTCTGCCAAGAAAACCGGTGCGCAGCAGGAAGCGGATTTTCACGGCCTCGACAACCTGGAGAAGCGCTCTAGCGGGCACATCGCGCTCATTGTCGTAGCGGTCGTCATCGTCGTCGCAGCAGCGCTCAAGATCGCGAACATCATCTAGGAGGGCTTATGGCGAGCTTCGAAAGCTATCCGGATCCCAAGGAGAAGGCCCAAACCGAGCGCAACAAGAAGCGCCTCAAGACGATCTTGGCGGTGGCGGTTGTTGCCCTGGTTGCCGTTGCGGTGATCGTCGGCGTCGCGGTATGGCGCAACAGCGCACTCTCCACAGCGCACCAGACGGATACGGAAGCGCTGACGCAGAGCAGCGCAGGTGTTAACGACACGACGTTTTCTGCAGTGACGCTTCCCGGTCTTCCCCCGTGCACCAAGATGTACGGCAAGACGCTCAAGCAGCTCAAGGCTATTCCCGCCTCTCAGCTGAGCTTTGACTCGAAGCTCAAGAAGAGCAAGGATGTCGGCGGCGCGGCGCTGAGTGAGGCTGTGGCAAAGAAGGTCAAGTACACTGCGACCGCTCAGCTCAAGAGCACCGACGGCGCTAAGCTCAGGGTCTTCTTCGACAAGAACAAAAAGTCGATTGCGGCGTACTACGAGTTCGATCTCGACGCGCTTGGCGTGGCGGATGCGGAGTTCTCCGTGCTTGCGGCAGACAGGAAGGTGGCAAGCTCCCTTTTGCTGGGCGTGGGCCTTAGTAAGAGCGTTGCCTCTAAGAAGGTATTGAGCCTGGACGAGAACGCGCCGTCCATTGGTAGCAACGGCAATGAGAAGACCTGCACGTTTACAGGCAATACGGGCGAGAGCTACAAGAAGGTCGTCAAAAAGAAGAAGGTCTACGACAAGAAGAAGCACAAGAAGGTCGTCAAGAAGGTCAAGAAGAAGGTGCAGGTCGAGTACATGTCGTGGCAGCTTGACGAGACCTACAGCTACGCCTCTGGCGGCGGTGCGACGACGAGGACGGCGAAGATCACGCTGTTCTAAAAAAGAGCGTCAAACCTCTTGCCATACTATTGGAGAGGCTATACAATATTGCGCTGTGTTTAGAAGAGAAGCGTCACCAACGTTTCCACCTTACGACGAGCACTGCTTGGTTGTCTGGTTACACGGTGCAAACCTTAGAGTTGAACCGCGAAGCCCGTCAGCCCTGTGCTCACGGGCTTTTTTATTTGGAGGTGAGCAGCATAGCCGCTCAAGAGTCTAGGATCAACGACGCAGTCCGCGCCGCCACCGTTCGCCTTATCGGAGTCGATGGCTCTCAGCTCGGCATCTTCGCTAACGCAGATGCTCAGCGCGTTGCTTCCGAGCAGGGTCTTGACCTCGTCGAGATCGCACCTAACGCCGAACCCCCTGTGTGCCGAATCATGGATTACGGCAAGTTCAAGTACGAACAGGAGGTCAAGGCAAAGCAGGCTCGCAAGAAGCAGACCAGGATCGAGATCAAGGAGATGAAGTTCCGTCCCAAGATCGACGTCGGCGACTACGAGACCAAGAAGGGCCATGTCCTGCGCTTCCTCGGTAAGGGTAACAAGGTCAAGATCACCATCATGTTCCGCGGCCGCGAGATGGCCCACCCGGAGCAGGGTCTGGCAATCCTCGAGAAGCTGGCCGATGATCTGAAGGATCTCGCCATCATCGAGCAGCAGCCTAAGATGGAAGGTCGCAACATGCATATGCTCATCTCTCCGCTTCCCAAGGATGCGAAGAAGAAGGGCAACAAGGCAAGCAATAAAGAAGGAGACAGCAACAATGCCTAAGATGAAGACCCACAAGGGCACCGCCAAGCGCTTCCGCGTCACCGGTTCCGGCAAGATCATGCGCGCCAAGGCTTACAAGAGCCACATCCTCACCAAGAAGTCTCAGAAGCGCAAGCGCAACTTCCGCAAGGAGACCGAGCTCGCAGCAGCCGACAAGAACGTCGTCAAGAAGAATCTGGGCATCTAACTCGTACTTGCCTACGAACGATATTAAGAACTAGGAGTTGATATAAATGGCTCGTGTTAAGCGTGCACTTAACGCAAGGAAGAAGCGCAAGACCGTACTCAAGCGTGCAAAGGGTTACTACGGCGCAAAGTCCCGCAGCTATCGTGCTGCTAAGGAGCAGGTGCAGCACTCCCTGCAGTACGCATACCGTGACCGCCGCAACAAGAAGCGCATGATCCGTCGTCTCTGGATCACCCGCATCAACGCTGGCGCCCGCATCAACGGTCTGTCCTACAGCAAGTTCATGCATGGCCTGAAGGTTGCCGGCATCGACCTGGACCGCAAGGTTCTGTCCAACATGGCAATCGAGGATGCTCAGGGCTTTGCTGCTCTGTGCGAGATCGCCAAGAAGGCAATCGCCTAAGCTAAGCCTGCAATAGCAAGTTGCAGCATTCGAGAAGGGAGTCGCGCGAAAGCGTGGCTCCCTTCTTGTACATACAGGCGGATTGCCGTCGAGCGGCTTCATTGGAGTTTGGTCTCGCATCTGCGCGGGAGAGCTTAAAGAGCGCCTCCGGGTTTGGAGAAATATCGCATCTTTTATCTGGATTCATATAGGAGAAAGGTGTACAGTAGACCAACGCGCAAATGGGGATGTAGCTCAGCTGGGAGAGCACCACGTTCGCAACGTGGGGGTCGAGGGTTCGAGCCCCTTCATCTCCACCATCGCGCAGCTTGTTGGAAGTGCTGCTTAGCAGTATGCAAGCGTTGCGTTTATCGCTTTTAGCGTCTCTTAAAACTTTTTAAAAGTTTTCCTTGACACTGAATACCGGTCAGCGTAATATACTTCCTCGCGCCGAACGGGTGACACACCCGGGAGCGCAGCGGGCCAGCGGGCCCGCGGGGACCTTG
>CAKUES010000010.1 GCA_934646835.1 uncultured Coriobacteriales bacterium | reverse complement strand
TCGCCGGCATGGCGTTCACGGCGATCTTCACCGCCGGCATGAACACGATCCTCATCGTGAACCCGGACGCCTACGTGGGTGCCTCCGGGTTCTTGGTCGGCGGCCTGTCCGGCGTCAAGCTGAGCGAGGTCATCGCCCCCGGCTGCGCGATCTGCGCGGTGTTGGTGCTCGGGCTGCTGCAGGGCACGCGACTCAACCTGCTCTCGCTGGGCGAGCACCAGGCACATTCCCTGGGCCTCAACGTCCGACGCACGCGCTTGGCTGCGCTGGTGACAGCCGCCGCGCTCGCGGGTTGCGCGGTGAGCTTTGCAGGCCTCATCGGCTTCGTGGGACTCATCGTCCCGCATGCGGTGCGCGCGCTGGCAGGCCACGACAACCGCCGCGTCCTCGCGCTGGCGCCGCTTTTGGGCGGACTGCTGGTATGCCTGTGCGACTTGCTCGCCCGCACGATGTTTTCCCCGTACGAGATCCCCGTCGGCATCGTCTTGTCGCTCTTAGGCGGGCCGTTCTTTGTCTATCTCATCTTGCGCCGCGGGAAGGGAGGCCTCAATGGCTAGCGTCCAGCTGAGCGACGTGTCGTTTGGATACGGCGAGCGCGCCTTGTTCAGCGGGCTGTCCCTCGAGCTTGCGCAGGGCAAGGTGACAAGCATCATCGGCCCCAATGGCTGCGGCAAGTCATCGCTGCTCAAGCTCGCAAGCGGCATCTGCAAGCCATGGGAGGGAAGCGTGCGCGTGTTCGGGCGCGACATCGCGGCACTGCTCTCCAAGGAGCGCGCCCGGCTGCTGAGCATGCTGGCGCAGGAACATGCAGCGCCGCCCATGAGCGTGAGGCAGCTGGTAACGTGCGGGAGGTACCCGCATCACGGGATGCTCGCGACCATGGATGCTGCCGATTACGACGCGGTGGAGCGCGCGCTTGCGGCGTGTGGGCTGGCGGAGCTTGCTGAGCACCCGGTGGCCGAGCTTTCCGGCGGCCAGCGCCAGCGCGCCTTCATCGCCATGGTCCTGGCGCAGGACGCGCCTGTGGTGCTCTTCGACGAGCCAACCTCGTTTCTCGATGTGTCCGCATGTTACGAGGTGATGGAGCTGATGCGCTCGCTCAAGGAGGAGCACGGCAAGACTGTCGTCGCAGTGATCCACGACATCGATTTAGCGCTCAGATACTCCGACGAGGTGTGCGTCATGCGTGCCGGCAAACTGCTGGCGCAAGGAGCGCCGCAGGAGGCCGAGGTGCTCGCAGCCGTCGAGGACGCCTTCGACGTGCGCGTCGAGCTACTGCACGGCGAGTTGGGGAGCTCCTACGCGCTGTGGCGCCGCTAGCGCCGCAGGTGCAGGTGCGCCGCGCGGAGCGCTGACACGGCGAATTGTCTGAACGATTTATCGTTCAGACAATTGCCGATTGGGGACGATTTGGGCGATATGGAGGAAAGTCTGAACGAAATATCGTTCAGGGAATTCTCGATTTCAGCCGATTTTGGGCACTTCGAGGGAAAGTCTGAACGGAATATCGTTCGGACTTTCTGGCTTTGATGCGCGAGGACCGCCGCGACAGCGTCATTTGGCCGCAACCCCCCCCGTAGAGGCGGGACCCTGTCCCACCCCATATACCGCGCAGCAAGCAACGGTCTTCGCGCAAGCGACGGCGAGCCGCAAGGTACTCGTATCAAACCTGCGATACCGCCGCTCAATGTAGGCAATCCCGCACGAACGGCACGCTGTCGGCTCTCGCGCAGGCGTCGTCAACCCGCAAACACCGCGTACATTCGTCCTGCAAGCTTACTGTTCAATGCAAGCAATTCTACGTAGGGGTCGATTTCAATCGACCCCATCCTCGCAGCGCACTGTTGGCCTTCGCGCCAGCGCCATCGAGCCGCTAGCCCCACGTAGGCGCCAGACGAAGTCGGCGCCATCAGGTCGCAGAGAGGATGCGAGCAGCAGAATCCAGCCGCCCAATCAATGTCGCTACTCCTCTTCCTCGTCCTCGTTGAGCCTATCGAGCAGCCAGTTGAGAGTCATCGAGAGGAGGCGCTCGTCCTCCGCATCGAAGCCAAGGTCATCCTTGACGGCAGCCGGGACCTTGGCGGCAGCAGTGCGCAGGCGTTTGCCGGCCTCTGTGAGGGTGACGACGACGCGACGCTCGTCGACAACGGAGCGCGTGCGGACGATGTAGCCCTTGGCCTCGAGCTTCTTGAGCAGCGGGGTGAGGGTGCCACTGTCAAGGTAGAGCAGCTCACCCATCTCGTTGACCGCAAGCTCGCTGTGCTCCCAAAGCGCGAGCATGGCGAGATACTGCGTGTAGGTGAGGTCGAGCTCCTCGAGGAAGGGCTTGTAGCGGCGGATTATTTCCTTTGATGCCGCATAGAGCGGAAACGATATCTCGTTTTCGAGCTTGAGCGCGTCGAGCTTGCTTGCCTTGGCCATGACCGGCTCCTTTGTGTATTGGTTGCGTGCAATATAGTAGCACGTCATTGTGAGGCACGCGATGTGGGAGCGGGTGGCAGCGCGGTCGCCGGCGCTTCCGCGCGAGCTTGCGGTCAACACTCCCGTCAGACTGATTTGTTGACCGCGTCGTTGCCAGCTCGCTACAGCCCGATGGCGCCAACTTCGTCTGGCGCCCACGGGGAGTTTGGGGCTCAACGGCGCTTACGCGAAAACTCGCTGACATGCTGCACGGTTTATGGGGCGGGACAGGGTCCCACCCCTACGAAACTTGCAACTCGCAGGTCAAATTCGTAGGAGCAGAATTTATTCCGCCCCATCGCAGCAAGGAACAACATGCATCACGTCAGCCCCGACGAGAACAGAGCTACCCGCTCGCTAAGTGCGGTCCTTTGTCACCCGGCAGCGCATCGAAAAGCCCGCACTTGCCACCCTATTGCGCCAAAAGCACCGCACTTATCGGCTTATTCGACAGCAAAGGCCCGCACTTACCAGTTCGCCGTCTCCGCAATCAAAACCACTCGGAGCTTCCCGCCCCTACCCTGCCAGTGAGTTCCAGAGGCAGATGTTCGCGTAGCTGCGCCAGGGGCGCCATTGCTCGGCAAGCTCGAGACGCTGCTTGGGCGTGTAGCCAGGCAGCGCATGCTTGATGCCCGCGTCGGTCTCGAGGAAGGCGTCCGGGTAGGACAGCGCGCGCATGGCAATGTAATTGGCTGACCACGGGCCGATGCCCTTGATCGCGAGCAGATTGTCGATTTGCTCGGCAGCATCTGCCGCCGCGTCAAAGCTGAGCTCGCCGGCCTTGAGGGCAGCGGCGATGGCGCGGATAGTCCGCGAACGTGTCTTGATGACGCCGAGCCCGCCAAAGACCGCCTCGATATCCTCGAAGCCGAGCACGTCATCGACGGTGAGCGAGGTGCGGTTGAGCCCCTCGATGCCCGTGTCGACGGGCTTGCCATAAGTCGAGACGATGCGAAAGGCCAGCTTATTGGCCGCGCGGACGGAGATCTGCTGGCCGAGCACGGCGCGCATCGAGATCTCGAAGGGGTCGAAGGCGCCGGGCAGGCGCGTGCCCTTGACCGCGGCGCCGGGCACGACGTCGTCGAGCGAAGCAATGCCGCAGCAGACCGCATCCGGGTCGCAGTCGACATCGAACTGACGGCGCACCCGCGCAATGACCTGCGACGACACCGTCTGCAGCGAGGGACTCATCGCGAGGACAAGGCGGCTGTTGTCGACATCGTCGGTGACGCGAACCCAGCCGAGCACCTCCCCGCCCTTGCTCGGCATGCGCACCGTGCGTTGATAGGCCGTGGCGCCCACCTTCTCCACGCCAACCATCTCGCGCGAGCGATAGAACGCAAGCAGCTGCCCAAAGCGGTACGGCTTGCGATAATCCAGATACGCGACGAGCTCATCGCCCTTGCTTGCGGCCATCAAATCCGCGCTTGCCCTGCCATTCTCCCCGCTCACAGCCCACCTCCGTTGCTTTGGTTGCACACAACACAATAGCGCACATTGGCAGACTACGCCCACCGCAACCGTAATGCCGCGAGGCCTAGAACTCCGCCGCACGCCACGCGCGTCGTTTTGCGATAATGGCAGGACATGACAAGCGGCTGACCACATACGACTGAGGGGGCGTTATGGGGCTTTTCGATGCGTTTAAGAAGAAGTCGAGGAACAAGATCTGCGGCGTGAGCATGCGCCGGCTCAAGGCGGTCGAGGGCTTCGACCCCGCATGGCTGGAGAAGCCGCAGTTCAAGGACCTGCTGGCATGCCTGGTGCAACTGGGCAAGACGGATATGGACATCAGCCGCATCGGCAGCCGTCGATATATGAAACGCATCGCCTACGGCAGTGCCACGGTGAAAACCAAGCAGGTGAAGCAGATCTTCGAGGCGACGCAGATCGAGACCGAAATGCTCGACGTCAACGGCTACATCAACGAGGCCATGCACAAGCTGCGCGATGCCGCGCTCGTCGCGAACAAGCGCCGCGACGTCCACGTCGACCCCGACCAGGTCACGGCCACGCTCAACGTCTGCGCGCTCGTGCTCGCGCGCTACATCCTCGAGCGCCATCCGGAGTACGAGGAGATGCTCCCCGTCATCGCGCCCGCGATCAAGGACATCGCAGAGTAATGGACTCGGGCTGGCGGCAGAGCAGCAGGCTGTCAAGGAGCCTCCGGAATCAAAAAGTTCACGAAGTGCTAAGGGTTAAAGCAACCGGCTGAGTAGACGGCAATTGACGCTTGCAAAACCGCAGGTCACAGCGTTGCGATTTTTCAACTACTCGGCCACTCGCCCCAACCCTTAGCACTTCGTGAACTTTTTGAGCCAGAGAGACTGACGAAAGCATCACAAAGTATGCAAGGTTTGGAGGACTGGCCAAGTAGGCGACTGTCGGCGCTTGCAAAACCGCAGGTCACAGCGTTGCGGATTCCCAGCTACTCGCAACATCGTGCCAACCTTGCATACTTCGCGCATTTTTTGAGCGTCCCATTTGGACTGCCGAGCCACGCTGCCGCCAGATGGCGCCGACTTCGTCTGGCACCTACGAGGTTTTGCGGCTCTTCTGCGCTTGCGCACAAGCGACTTTGAGTCGCGGCAATGCATAGGCGCCTGACGAAGCCGGCGCCGATAGGTTGCAGCAAGCTGGCGGCCCACCAAGCTGGAACAAAAGGCATATCGAGCACCAACAAACATCACCGGCCGCCCCACAGGTAGCAGCGCACGCTTGTCGTCGATAACAAGCGAATCCATATTCCCTCGACAACGATTGCAGTCAGGTCAAGCAGTTCTCATCCTATTCGCAGCAACGCGCTATCGGCGCACCGCAAACACTGCAGTTGCCGACGATGACGACACCGGGATCGTCCATACGCAAGGAATAACCTGGTGCAAACGATGTCGTACCGCAGTTGTGGCAAAAGGCGCTACTTAACAGCACCCGCTTGAGCTCTGTAGGGATGACCGCCCACTCCCTGGCAGCAGCGATGTCAGTGACCCCATCCATGGCCGCATGCGGTTGCAGCTCTATCACACGAGCCGGCTCGACAAGCGACGAGGAGCACGGATGACCTAGGCGCGCCTCAAAATCCTCGCGGAAGGCCTCTGGCGAGAAGACATACTCCTTGCGCGTCGGGCAATGCACGGGACGCCTATCCATAGCCCGCATCGCTCGCCACTGCAGCTTGTCCTCTTTGTACAGCTCCGCAAAGTAAAGGTCATCGACCAAACGGGAGAGACACCCGGAAGATTTCCTGCCATGGGTCTTCGTGAAAACGATTTCCTCACCCGCCATCTGCAGATACGCCTCAACGTCTGCTGTACAGAGAAACCCATCGCGCGAGGTGATGGCACCGCGAATCATGTCGGGGATTATACGATCAAGTTTCTTCCAGTCCGCACCCGTCATACGAGAGACAACAGACAGGGAGTTGGAGGTGTTGTGCATTGCCAACAGCTTGGGCGCGCCGAGGTCTGCACGCGTGAGATCCCAGCAAAAGAAGGGATCCTCCTCAACAGGCGCCGGCAGGGGCCTGAGACCCATGAACTTGCGCGTCGCCTCCGTGATGCCGATTTCCACGTTCGCCTCCTTTCGCGAGAGCAGGTCGCGTAGGACAGATGCCTGCAAAGAATCGCCGTTGATTCTGCAGATTGTATGCGAAGGATATGAGATACCAAAACACAACGCTTCGCAATAACCCAACATCCCTCTCGCAAGCAATCAGATACAAGACTGTCGGAATCAACTCGCAGTCTCAAGCCCCGCAGCGGCATCAACCCAACAAAACACCCACAAACCACCCGCTATCAGCAAAAACACCAAGACCTCATACCGCATCGAGTGAGTGAGGATGACCCCTGTAGTACTAAAACCACTCGTCTAGTACTCAAAGTTATACATTTCCCCTCGCGATACCCGAATAATTTCAGACATGCGATGCGCGACTTGGCGAACGTCGTCCCCCCGACACCAACCAAGTCGCGTGCACAGACAAACAAGATGAGAGCTTGTTTGAGGATTGCCCCGCACGAGAAACAATCCTCAAGACAAAAGGAGGGGAAATGGCAGAGACCAACAAAGTGATCGAGCTCGATCCCAAGGACTACAAGCTGAACGATTACGACAACGTCCGCATCACCATGCCTGCCAAACCTGCGCTGAGCGAAGAAGACGTGGATGCCCAGCTCTTCGAATACGTCCTAAGCGGAGGCAAGCACATCAACAGCATCGCCGACCTTGACGACGCCTGGGTCCAGAACAACTTCGAGGAAATGAGCACAATCGAAGAAGTCCGCCAGGCGATCAAAGACCAGTATGACCATGACCTCGAGTTCGAATACAGCGACATCAAATACAAGCTGTGCGCCGATGCTCTGATTGCTCGACTTGAGGGCGACGTCCCCGAGGAAACCCTCACCCACAACATCGACGCCATGCGAACGGGCAATCTCGCAAGGCTCGAAGCCATGCACATCTCCTTCGAGCAGTTCCTTCGCGAGGAGCACATGACGCCGGACCAATACGAAGACAAACTGCGCAATGAGACCCTCTACCAGATGCGCCTCAACGTTGCGCTCGACATCATGGCCGACGTCCTCAACATGCAAGTTGGCAACCATGAGCTGACCGAATATCTGTCCGCCCCCGATCCTGAGAAATTCCTCGCGGAGATTCGCGAGAAGAACATGGTCGAGGAAGCTCGTCGCGCCGCGGTCCGCGTAAAGGTCATGCGCCGCGTCATCGACACCGCAATCGTTACCGAAGAGGGCGCACCTGAAAAACCGGCTGAGGTCAAACCCGCGCCCGTAGACGATGACGAAGAGATGCCTGATCTTGGGAAGATGCCCCTACCCCAGATCAGAGACGACCATCCCGGCGAGTTCCGCATTGTCGAAAAGCTGTAGAACAGCACAGGGAAGGGATGAGAGAACATGAAGGTCGAGAGAGTACGCTCCAAGGACGGCAAAGTCGAGCTCACGGCCGAGCTCGACAAAAAGGAAGTCGCCAAGGAGATGGAGCGCATTGCGAACTACGAGATCGCCAAGCACAACTACAAGATGGGACGCTTTGACGAAGACCCCGTCGAGTTTCTGATTCGACACCTAGGCGCAGACGAAGCCTCCTTCGTCTTCGACGAGGGGATCATGCGCCATCGCACGCCTTTCGCGCTCACTGCCGCAGAAGTCGACGTCATCGGCAAGCCCGTCTACAAGTGCCTTGAGCACGCAAACGCCGGAGCGCCGTTCGTCTTCCACCTCGTGTGCGTACCCGTGCCCGAATTCGAATTGGAGAGCTACGAGTCCGTTGCCATCACGCTTCCCGCGCAAGAGGTCAAGACGGCCGAGGTCGATGAGGAAATCCAGAAGATGGCCCAGGCGGCAGCTGTTGCTGTGACTGACGACTCCCACGACGTTGTCGTCAAAGGCGACAAGATCGAGCTTGCCATGGAAACGACGCAGGATGGCAAGAAAGTCAAGCCGTTGTGCACTGACGGACGCGAGTACAACACCGGTACATTGGCCATGCCCGACGACTTCGACGAGGCAATCATCGGCATGAAAGTCGGTGAGACGAAGAGCTTCACCTTCGAGGGTCCCGAGCTCGAGCTCGGCCCCGACGGTAAGCCGATCATGGAGGAATACGCCACTACCGTTACCGTAAAGCGCATCATCGACATGCAGCCTCCCGCGCTGGACGACGCCTGGGCAAAAACCACAATGCCCGGCGTGAAGAGCCTCGAGGACCTGCGCAAGAAGGTCACGGAGAAGCTCCAGTCCCAGCACGAGGACGAATACAACCGCCGTGCTCAAATGCTCGCTGGAAACGAGCTGGCCAAGCGCCTCAAAGGTGAGATCAGCGACCTCGTCTACGGCGTCGCCGTCAAGGAGGCACGCGAGCAGCTCACCTCCCGCCTGCGTGACGAGAACATCTCCCTTGAGGACTACCTCAAGAAGGAGGGCATCGAGAAAGACCAGCTCAACAACGTTCTCTTGATGCAAGTCCGAGCACAGCTCACGCGCCAGTTCGCCCTCAACGCTTACGCCAAGCATGCAGGGCTTGTAGCAGAGGAAGAAGACATCGAGGCCTTCTTCGAGTCGATTGCACCTGGAAAGGCCGGCCAAGCCCTGAGAGACTTCCGAAGCGAGGGCCGCATGTACGCCGCACGTTGCGCGGCCTTGCGACTCAAGGCAAGCAAGGAACTCGTCGCCCAGGCCTCCGTCAACACCCAGGGCGCAGCAAGGGCTTAAATCCGTTCCTCCTTCTCCCGCCCCTGTCTTGTCAAAAGACGGGGGCGGGTGCTTCTATCCCATCGAACACCACAGCGCTATCGAGGCAATGCGTCATGAAAAGCATCACCGCAAACCGCTATGCCATTCTCGCCATAGGCGTCATCACCCTGCTCATGTACGGAATCATCTACGCTTGGTCGATCTTCATCCCGCCCCTTGAGTCAGAGTTTGGATGGAGCAGAAGCACCACAAGCCTCGTGTTCTCAGTCTCGATGATTGGTTTATCACTGGGCATGTTCTCCGTCGGACAATTTGCAAAGCGCACCACTTTGCGCAGGGTCTTCCTCTTTGGCGCCTTCCTCGTTGCTGCCGGCCTGTTTTTATGCCGCTTCATCACGGCTCCTTGGCAGCTTTACATGCTCTACGGTGTCGGCTGCGGATACGGAGTCGGCCTGGCCTACACGAGTTGGACTACAAACGTCCTTGCTTGGTTTGGGGACAAAGCAGGTTTTGCATCGGGCGTCCTTGTCATGGGTTTCGGCATGGGCGGCGTCGTCTTAGGCGGCCTCGCAACCGTCCTTATCTACTCTGCCGTCGGCTGGCGCTGGGCTTTTGCGATTATCGGCATGCTGGTGCTCGTATGGAGCATTGTGGCACTGCCTTTTATGAGGCGCCCACCGGAGTCCATAGCCGCGCTCAAGCCAAAGCACGATGACACAGGGCTCAACCTCACCGGAAAAGAAACCGTAAAGGAGCCTTCCTTCTGGCTGTTTTGCATGTGGAGAAGCCTCCTCATGGGTTCCATCGCCGCTATCATCGCCCAGGCAAGCGTCATGCTCACAGGCATCGGAGCGTCAATCGCCTTTGCCTCCGCCGCTGTCGGAGCACTCAGCCTGGGCAATGGATTGGGAAGACCTCTTGGCGGCATCATCTACGATCGCATCGGGCAAAGTAAGACCATGATTTTGCTCCCCTCTCTGGGGCTCGTAACCTCGCTGCTCATGCTGCCGTGCTATTTTTCGCATTCCATTGAGCTGTTCGCTAGCTTATTACTTGCCGAAGGGCTCGTCTACGGCATGTACTCCGCTATCAACACGTCGTACATGCGCACAACATATGGACAGCGCTTCTTGGCAACCAACACAGGCATCAGCGCGGTTGTTCTCGCGCCGTTCAACCTGCTCTTCCCCTTTATCGCAGCATGTATTTTCAGCACCTGCGGCGCTTACGACGCATTCTTCATGCTGATACCCCTATGCGCCCTGGGCTCGCTTTTATGTGCAATAGCAAACAAGCATGCCATAGAAAGAATGCTGCAGCGCTCAACAACCAAGAACCTAGAACTCGCCCATCATCGTTCATAGGAGAAACCATGCAATGGGGCAAAGTCGCAATCGACAACGTTGCAATACAAAGCGCAAAGGCAGACTTTGACGCATTCGAGCGCATAGGACTCGAAGCAATAGCAGATGCCCATGTACTTGACATGGGCTGCTTCGACGGATTCAACACCGTATTGAAATTCGCTCTCTACGACAACATCGACGAAGTAGTCGGCATCGACATCGAAGACGAAGCACTCGCACAAGCTCGGCAAAGAACGAGCGACGGTCGCTTTAGCTGGGCACGCGCGGATGCAGAGACCTATGACGGTCCTGATGAGAGCTTCGACCTCGTGTATCTCTCCCACGTCTTCCAGCACACCAAAGACAAGCAAGAAGCGGCAAACAACGCCTTCCGTCTTCTCAAGCCCGGAGGATACGCTGTCATCAAGACCTTCGATGACTCGTGCAAGATATCCTATCCTGATCCAGACAGGGTAATGCGTCGGCTCTTCGAGCTCTATGAGACCGAGATACTCCCCTACACCACCCATACGCGCTACACAGACAGAAACAACGGCCAGAAATGCCCCTTCTACCTGCGCGCAGCGGGTTTTGAGGACATTAATGCCAGCATCACCACTACAGACACACTCAACAAAACGCTTGAGCAGCGGCGGGCGCTATACGAGCGCTTCACCTACTTCCGAAGGAACATCCCGGTGCAGATGCCCCCTCAAAAGGCAAATGAGTACCGCGAGCTCCTCGCCAAGTGGAAAGAAATGTTCGAAGACGAGTGCTACTACCATGCCTCCAACACCTTCGTGGTCACTGCGAGAAAACCGCTTGTGTCAGCAGGAGAGGAAGCGGAAGAGATCGGGGACCTGAAATTAGCGAAAATCAGGGGCGAATTCACCATCGAACCCATGACAGAACAACTGCTCGGCCAGGTAATGGCAATCGAGGTCAACGCCTTTCCCGACCCCTGGACACCCGTTGCCTACGCAATGGAGCTGCGACACAACCCAAACGCACACTACGTCGTTGCCTTGGACAAGAACAACTCCGTTGCGGGCTATGTAGGATGGTGGACGACAGATCAAGGCATGGCGACCATCATGCACATTGCCGTCGACGGTAAGAGGAGAAAGCAGGGAATAGGGTCGATACTCATCGACTATGCCTGCGAGCACGCAGCAAAATATGGAAACTGCGCACTCATGCAGCTGCAAGTGAGGTCGTCAAACGCCAGCGCACGCTCATTCTACAAACGCAATGGATTTACCGAGGAAGGCGTCAGCGAGAACTACTACACCGCGCCTGACGACGATGCGGTTATCATGCGCAAACCAATCAAATAAAAGGCACAGAGGACAGCAGGCCCATTACACGATCCAGGCACCGAAGCCAAGTGCGAGCCACGCCAGCTGCAACTCTATCTACCAAAACCCAAAGAAACAAGGCGGCCGGCGCTCATCTTGAGAGAGTCAGATGAGCGCCGGCCGCCTTAGAGAACAAAGCAAACAGCAGCCACTAGTTAAAAAGCGGGTTGTAGCGAACCGACTCCGTGATAGCCACGAAGGCAACAACCATGAGGATCATGAAGACCCAAAGCAAACGCTTGGCAGTCTTAGTGGAAAACGGCCCAATGCGATCGGAGCGATAATCGTCGGACTCACGGACAGCGTGGGCAAGAACCTCGCGATTGAACTTGGCAGAACAGCTAGTGCAATGCTTCTCGCTCCTAGAGCGCGCCCCGCAAAACGGACAGATGATGGGGTTTTCCGGCATCGAAGAATCCCTGCGCTTTTGCGTTTTTGCCTTAGCTTGTGTGACTGCCATATGGACCACCTCAACCCTTCTGATACTCTGCCTTGTCCTCTAGAAAGACCGGGCACGCGAAGCTTGCGATGCATGCCCGGTCTAAGCTAGTGAAGTCGGATTCTCGACTCGCCTCTAGTTGTTATCCGCAGAAGCGATATCGTCGATATCCATGCCCTTGGCACCCTTGGGCAGCAGGAACGTTGCCAAGAAGCCGACGAACATCGGAATAGCCAGGATGCCGATAAGCGGGGTAAATGCCCAGCCAGCAGCCTTGAGGCCACCCAGGACGATCGGGGAAAGGATACCTGCAGACTTGCCAAGCGCGACGATAGTAGCCACGCCAGAGTTCCTGAACTCAGTCGGATAGGACTCAGACATCATGGGCTGTGCAGCGGTGATGCCGTAGTTCAGGGCAAAGCCCATGAAGACGAACGCGATAAGGTACGGCCAGAAGCTCGTCTCAGCGGGTAGCTGGACAACACATGCAGTAATCAGGCACATCGCAGTTGCGAAGATGTAGCCAAAGGCAAGGTTGCGGCGACGTCCGATAGCCTCGGAAACATAACCAGTGGTGCAGTTTGCGACAACGGAGGCGGCGTTTTGCGCCATGGCCAACATGTAGGACGCGGTGACAGCGCCACCTGTGGCCTCGAGCATAAGGGAAGGCAGCCAGGCATTGACACCATAGATGCTGAAGTTACCAGCGAAGTAGATGATAACCAAGGCGATGGTGGTCTTGAGGTACTTGCCCTTCCAAACCTCCGCCGGGCTAGCCTTTGCGGAGACAGGCGGAACGATGATGTTCTCGGCCTTGAGCTCAAAGGGCATAGGCTTACCAGCACGCTTCTGGATACGCTCGAGCGTCTTGATTGCGCCCTCGGCATTGCCCTTGACAGAGCACCAGTGAGCGGACTCGGGCGTGAACTTGCCAAAGATGAACGCATACAGAACAGGCAGAGCGCCGATTGCGTAGCACATATGCCAAGTGGTGACCTGAACAACGATAGTGCCGACGAGAGCGGCCATAACCCAACCAACGATCATCCATGCCATACCAAAGGTAATGAAGAACGAACGCTGTTTGGTCGGGGTGAACTCCGTGAACAGAGTCGTAACGATCGGGGTGCAGACACCCAGGAACAGGCCGGCGATAACACGGAACACAGCAAACATGGTATAGGTCGGAGCAAAGATGCAAGGAATGGTGAACAGGCCATACAGGAACGTACCTGCAGTCAGAATCTTCTTGCGGCCAAACCTATCGGAAAGCGGGCCGGCAAAGAAGGAGCCGACGACGATGCCGATAGTGGACCAAGAAGACAGCGCACCCTTCATTGCAGCTGTTGCAGCGTTCTGAGCCGCGGTATCCCCGCCGAACATTGCCAGCGGGAAGAAGTCGTTGATGATCTGGGTGTTGGTATACGAGATGATCATGTAGTCATAGCCATCGAACATCATCGCGATACCGACGAGGAAAAAAATCGAAATGGTAAATTTGCTTACCCCAAGAGAGTCGATCGCTTGGGATATAGTAAACTTCCCGTCTTTTATTTCTGCCATAACCCTCTCCTTGTTATGCGAAATAGCAGGATGAAGATGAGCTGGAATCAGTAGACGGGGACTCACCTGCGTATGTCGTCCCTCCACGGCCCGGCATACGCAGCTCCACTACTGAAAAAGGCAGCCGGAAGACCTTAGTTGACGATCTTCCGGCTGCCCTCTAGCAAATCATTCCTTAGCGGAACTTCTTGTCCTGGTTACGACGCTCGGACTCGTCAATCGGCTTGTAGGTTGCACCGGCGATATCGTCGGTGATCACCTTTGCCGCACCACACTTCTTGCAAGTGGGTGCCTCTGCCGCGTTGAACGTGTTGCATTCCGGGCACTTCCACAGAATGTTACCAATGGGGGGCGGACGGAATCCGCCTTTCATCTGCTGAGACATAGTGTTCCTCCCTTTTTTCTAGACCCCGCGGGCGTTATTGCCCGCGGGGAAAGAAACCTAAAGTGTGAAGAGAACCATCTTCTTCTTCTCGGAAGCCTTCTTAGCAAGCTCCTCGATGTCGCCGTAGTACATGACGCCAGCCTGGCAGTGATGTACGCAGTTCGGCAGACGGCCCTCGCCAACACGATCGGCACAACCATCGCAGAGGTCGGTCGGGACGGGGACGAAGGTCCACTCCCAGTCGCCCTTGATGTTCTTGGTCGGACCGTACTCTGCAACCTTGATGCCCCACTCGTTAGGAGCAAGATCCAGATGCATCTGGCATGCAACCTCGCAAGAATGGCAGTTGGTGCAGTACTCGTAGTCGATCAGGAGACCCTTGGTGCGGGGTTCGCCGGCATTGGCGTCCTTGAAGTCCGCCCAGTACCTAATAGCATCGAATCCGCGGTTCATCTCTTCTGCTGTAGGCATGTCTTACACCCCCTCGAACCTGGTGAAATGGAAGCCCTTGAGCGGCTTCGTGGTGATCTCTGCAGACATGCTGCAGTCGTTCTCTTCCGTGACCTTGTAGCACTTGCACAGCGTGCTCTTGTAAGGTGCGCCATAGTGGGTAGGACCGTAGACGCCCATGGTGGTCAGGTTGTTGGCGTTGCAGTCGAACACGCCGTACAGATGCGGCTCTGCAGCCTCTTCCTCGGGGAACCACCAGCCGTGACGTGCACGAACGAGGTTGGGGAGCAGACCAGGTGCGATGTGAGCAACCTGCTTGCACTTGCCGCGCGGGTTCTCGAACCAGACCCAGTCGCCTTCCTTGATCCCCTGCTCCTCGGCGATCTCGGGAGAGACGTCGGCGATAGCCGTCGGATGGAACTGGCGCATATGCGGCAGCTGACGGTGCTCGGAGTGGAACAGGCCGATGTGGCGATGGCCGGAAGTGTAGATGTACGGATACTCCTTGTAGAGCTCGGGAGTACGGTACGGAGACTCGTAGGGCTCCATGTGATGGGGCAGAGGATCGAAGCCCCAAACATCGAACAGCGGCGAGTAGATCTCGAACAGACCGGTTGCGGTAACGAAGCCGGGGTTGCCGTCCTCGCGGAGCAGGCCCTTCTCGTACTTGCGGTAAGTCTCGTTCCAATCCCACCAGTCGTAGACCTTGTGGGTGAGCTCTTCGAAGGTGTAGTCGACGCCGTTGCCCTCGTCCTGGATCATCCAGGTCAGGAAGTCCTCGGTGGTCTCGAACTGATCATAGAACTCAGGGTTGAAGCGCTTGCCCATAGCCATGACGAGCTCTTCGTCAGACTTGCACTCGTAGTAGCGGCCTGCAGACGCGGTGATGGTGCGCAGGGGCTGCCACCAGGAGCGATAGGAATCGCGCTCGACGGACATTGCCATAGGCAGGACGCAGTCTGCGAATGCGACGGCGGTCGGGGTCAGGTAGTAGTCTGCGACAACCGTGTACTTGACCTTCTTCCATGCCTTGTAGACACGTGGTGCGTCGCCAGCCATGTTGGCGATCGGGTTGGTCTGCTCGACCCAGATGAGCTGCGGACGATAGGGAACGCCGGTCTCCATTGCCTCGACCAGAAGATCAGGCGGAATAAAGGGCGTGTAGCCAGCCTTGTGAATCGGGGACTGGGAGGTGCCGATACGACGATCAAGCATCTCCTCGGAGATGAACTCGAGGCCAGCGCCATACTTCTTAGAGGAGTTGTAGGCGTAGCGGACGAGAACGTTGCCGCCGGGGACGTCGAGGTTACCGCAGATGGCGACCATGTCGTCAATGGCGTTGGAGGCCTCCATAGCGGAAATCTGCATGTCGATGGCGAGACCCCACTGGACGCCAGCAGGCTTTGCCGCAGCGTACATACGGGCTGCATCGATGATGTCCTGCTCGTCGCACCAGCAGATCTCGGCGACCTTGTTGGTGGGATACTCCTGGACGCGCTCGACCAGAGAGTCGAAGCCGTAAGTCCAAGTCTCGGTCCACTCGTGATCGTAGAGGTCCTCGTTGATGATGACGTTGAGGAAGCCCAGAGCGAGTGCGCAGTCAGTACCAGGACGGATCTGCAGCCAGATCTCAGCCTTGGAAGCAAGCCAAGTCAGGGCAGGATCGACAACGATGAACTTGGTGCCCATGCGCATGAGGTCGATCAGCCAGTGACCAACGAAGCCGTCGGGGTTGGAAGCCAGCGGCTGGTTTGCCCAAACGATGACAACCTCAGGCTTGACCCACTCCTCGTTGTTGTAACGATCGGGATGCAGCTGAGCGTTGTCAAGAATCCAGCAGTCGCCCTCTTGCAGCAGGTTAGCCGTCATACGGGGCTGATAGCAGGAGTCGGCCGAGAGGAAGCCGAAGGACATGTTCGGGGAACCGAATGCGGTACGCAGGACCATTGCGCCCTGCCACATTGCATTTCGACCGGTACCGGAGAGTGCAACGACGCCCTCAGGTCCGATTCCGCCGTACTCTTCCTTGATGATGTTGCAGCAATCTGCGAAAGCGCCCTCGATGAAGTCAAGAGCCTCATCCCAGGTAACGCGCTTCCACTGATTGGAGCCCTTCTCGCCGTCGAGAAGAAGCGGCCACTTCAAACGGTCGTGGTTGTAGATCTGCTCTACCATGTTGATGCAGCGCAAGCAGAGTCGCCCTTGGTTGTAGGCGAAGTTGGGGTCGCCCTCGACCCTCTCAAGCTTGCCGTCTTTGACGTAGGTGAGAACGCCGCAGCCATTGTGGCATCCAGGACCTGTCCAGACGGAAGTTCGGGTTACTTCATAACCGTCCTCATACCAGCGCCAATCGTCCTTATACTTATCTTTGCTGTACTCATTGATCATGAACTCTCCCCTCCCTTTCTCTCTCTTCGTAAAACCAAACAGTAAGTAGAACTATGTTTTAACCGGCCTCCTCAAACCTTCGCCTCAATGGGGATTCCCTGTTTCCCCACGCTCCGTCAACATGCCTTGTGGTCCTCTCACTACCACCAAGCTTGCCTCGAAAGCGGCTTGGATCCTTAATGCCGGGAAAAACCAAACTGATGTCGCACACTGTCTCGTACAGAGGCGATACGCGAAGTTTGGATGGTGCTTACTTAACAGGGGGACCCGGAGGAACAGGTGCGCCGGGAGCCTTGGGTGCACCAGGTGCAGTGGGAGCGCCAGGTGCCTGAGGAGCGCCGGTGCCCTTGTCCTCAACTGCCTTGGCAAGATCAGCGCCGCACTTCTTGCACTTGGTGTTCTCGGGCGGGTTAAAAGAACCGCATTGGTCGCACTTGGTCATCATGTCATCGAAAGACGGTGGCCTAAAACACATATCGTCTCTCCCCCTTTGGTAATCCGTTAACGCGCCTCTGCGCATTAACCTCCAGTAATTGCGTCGCGGTTTCAGCAAGGCCTTCTTGCTACGAGAAGATGTTGCAGCGTCTTCTTTGCGAGTGCCTCACCTCGTGACAGCTTGCAATTTACTCGTCTCGCCCCAACCGGGTTCGAGCCTTGGGTACTAAAAGCGCATTTAATTCGCTAGCTCATATCGGTAGTACTACTTATCTAGTGATATGCCCTTTGACCTGCGGTTATATGAGGACTAACTGCGATGTCTAGTACTAACCCTTCCTTTCACCGACAAACGCCTTGACGGGTTATTGCGCCCTAGTCTTAGGTGTGAATATAATCAGAGTCACCAGGTGGGTATTTCGAGTGACCGCATGCCTCGACATCCCCTCACTGGAAAATCAAAGCCAAAGTCAAAGCGTGTTCACCTCGCGCAAAAGGCGCCTTGGCTGACTCTTCCTACAACCAAATAGAAAGGATTTTCACATGCAAGCATTCGTTCTCAACCTCTTTGCCCTCCTGCCCTTCGCAGTGATTGCGGCCGCAACCGTTCATATGTTCTCCGAGGCAAACGCCAACTCCAGCGCAACCAAGTCCTCCAGCGCCATCATGATCAAGCGCTCCCCCGCAGTCCTCGCCGCCAGCTTTGTCATTGCTGCTATCGCAGGTGTTGCCACCGTCTTCGCCGACGGTGGAGTGAGCGTTGCAGCTGCCCTGACCTCCCTGGTCGCCTAGACAAAAGTACGCAGGACCCGCGCAGCGCGGGTAAAATGGCATCACTCCTTTTCCTCGTTGCATCCCTGGCAACAAAGAAACCAAACAGGAGCAGAACTACGAAGAGCCCCGTGCAGGTCTCCTGCACGGGGCTCTTCGTATTGGGGCGTCTTTTCAGAGCTTTAGGAAAACGCCGTTTAATGCGAGGCCTATGGGGAGGGACAGGGTCCCCTACGTGACCGGCGGTTTTGTCAATCACGCGCAATGGACATCTGCTTTAACCATCGTTTCCCTAGATGTCGGGATGGGCTTCAACCCACGCCTGAGGCGGCGGGGTATTTCTCTCACACGGCTGGTCGCCATACTCGTGTTTTGGCGAGCGGGACTTGCCGCATGGATACGCGCACAACTTCCCACTGTAATTGCACCTGACGACATCAGGACGAACCTCACCTGTGAGGTCCTTGCCGCACTTCTTGCATAACAACGTTTTTCCCGCAAGGATATCAGGTCGCTCGAAAACCGTCGTAGTGCCGCAATCTGGGCACTTGCCCGCCTTCATGGGTGCAGGCTGGCATTTTCCACACATCGGATTGCAAATCCAGCAACCACCGGGCATCTCTACCACTCCTCCGTCAAACGCAGCGCAATCTCGCGCAGGGACCTATCCTGAGCTTCGCTGCCCAGCCTCAGCAATTCCTCCATCACAGCCTTTGTTTTGCTCGCATAACCCAGCAAGGCATTGATCGCCCCGCTGTCACTGCGCTCCTCAAACGAAACGAGTGCGCTTGGGAGATACCTGAGCACAGCCGACTCGTAGTTCATGCGCGACGCCTGACTCAACTCGATCGGGTTGGTCAGACGAGCGAGCGCCATCTTGACTACGCACGCGGTATCTAACTCGTGCACCGCATAGGCATCGTAAATCTCGAAGTCAAAGAACAACCCGTCCTTGCCCATGGCAAGGCACCTCGAGAAATCCCAGCGATCACGGGGGTGCTCGGGAAAGGGAACCGAGATCTGTCTGCAGCCCTGCACCTCATCCGGAAAAGAGATACGGACTTCTTTAAGGCCGTCACAGCCCAGGAAACCTCGCTGTGAGACCCTTTGCAGCGAGGCGGGAATATCAAGTTGCTCGAGCTGCGCGTTGTAAAACGCCATATCAGCGACTTCTGCCACTGAGTCGGGGATATGCACATGTGACGGAGAGCCGGCATACAGCAAGACCCGGTCGCCATTTACCCCTCGCTCTATGAGCATGCCGTCCTTCTCGTAATAATGCTCGTTTTGAGGGGCAACCGAGATACTCGAGAGCTTTCTTTTGCGCGCAGTCCTCACCTCTCCCGCAAACTCGAACGCTCGGCTTCCAATATGCGATACATCAGGTCCTACGCGCACCTCGGCAAGCTGAGTCGAGAAAAATGCCTCATCCCCAATCGACTCGATAGTCCAGGGCAACACAACACGCCACAGCTTCTCGCATGAAGCGAAAGACCTATCGCCTACTACCCTGAGGCCCTTGTTGAGGAAGACACTTTCGAGGGAGCACGAACCTTCGAAAGCACGCGGACAAATCTCTACCGTCTCCGGAAGCGTTTCGAAGATATCTGCACGCCCGAGACACTCGACAAGAGAAAGCCCCTCTGCTGTGCGCTTGTAGAGAGCTGCACTGTCTATGCAAAGCGATGCGTTCCCATCCGCAACGGCAAATGCCCCGGGATCATTGAAATCGATCTCTGAATTCCAGAAAGCCTTTGTTCCAAGATGCTCAAGAGTCGCCGGCAGCAGCGCTTTGCCGATCTTCGTCCCAGAAAAAGCCTGGTCGCCGATTGCCTGGAGCCCCTCATTGAGGCCGACCTCGTTTAGCCGCGTGGACGCAAAAGCCTTCTCCCCTATAGCACGCAGCGACGGCGGGCACACCACACGCTCGAGAGAAGTCCTGAAAAAGGCGTACGAACCGATTTCCTCAAGTCCCTCGTCAAACTCAAGTTTGCGAAGGGAGCTCATTCCCTTGAAGGCGGCAGGAGCAATAGAGACGCAGCCGTCAGGAACTTTGTAGGACTCCACCGCCACCAAGGCTTTCAAGAGCGTCTCGGCGCACTTATCAAACAAGGCGATTCCGTCAGTCGAGAAGAAGGCATTCCCTGCAGAAACCTCGACGCCTTCAAAAGAGACACGACAACGAGCAAACGCCTGGGACGAAACACCCGAAACAGGCACACCGCCGAGGAACTCAGGGATAACCAGATGCGTCTTAGAACCCCTGTACCCTGTTATTGCTGCATGGCTGCCTTGAGAATCATCGCTTACAAGACGGTACTCCCAATCACCCTCCCGCTCGCTACGCACAGGCGCAGCGACAACTGCACTCGAAGGCGGCTTCGTGGCACCGCTCGAGCGCATTCCCTCCTGCATGGCGCGCGACCATCCGCTCAGATCAACGGTTTGTCCCCTCGTCTCCATAGACGTTTCCTCCTCCCGTGGTAACGGGCAACAGTATCCAACGAGCTTGAGCGCTTCTCTCATACTCTGGTGCCTATTTCTCAACGTCAGCTCGCATATCCCAAGCGCTCTCATACTGCATTTACAACTTGGCATATGAAGACTCAGTCACCCACTGCAATACATTTGTTAGTACACAAGCTCGTACTTCACAAAGAGGGAGACACAGATGAGCAGCTCGGAATCCAAGCGCAAACGAAAGCTCCTGCGGCGCGCCGCCGAACTCAAACGAGAGGTAACGAAGCGCCGCATGGTCATGGCCCTTCTTGCCGTCGTCTGCGCAGGAGGCGTCATCGTCTACTTCACAGCTTTGTTCAAGGGACTCATCTCCAACAATCCTTTCGAACAAGTTATTTGCATTGTCATTGCGATCTTCGTCGGCCTGCTCTCGGTGAAGGCCACTCAAAGCAATCGTCGTTTCGAAGCCTACTTGCGCGAAACAGGGCTCACCAAAGACGAAGTGAGGGCTTTCATGAAGGAAAGCGATTCACAATAGGCCCCACGCAACGCCACACACCATGAAAGCGGGACGCAGAAAGGAGGTAAAACAGTGGAAAGCAGCAGATCAACCGCACAGCCAGACGCGCTCCAGCAGGGAGCACAGCGTCTCTCATTGCTGGACAACCTGAACATAAGCGGGTTCTCCGTCATCTGTGCATGGCATTTCCTCGTCATATTCTCCGCAATGCCCGCTATGGGCGAAGAAGCCATCAACGGAAGACTTGCGATCTATCAGCTGGTGCTGTACCTGTCGCTTGCCGCCTCCTATATAGTGCTCATGCTCGTCACCAACACACTCGTAAGGGCAATGAGCAAGCGAAGCGCCGACGCATGGAAGCGCCTCAACGTCGTCTTCGGCATATTCGCTTCCTTGGCCACTCTTCTTGTAGTCTTGGCCAAAGGACGGGGTTTCTACCTTGAGCTGTCGTCTTGGGTCATCATAGGAGCATCGGAGGCATTCCTGATGTACCCATGGCTGCAATTGCCCAGCGTCAGCCAGGACAAAATGGGCTCCCCTATCAACTTCGCCTTCAACATGGGCATAGGAGGCGTCGTTGCCTTTATCATCGGCAACCTCGTCTCGCCTTACAACTACATAGCCCTGTGCTTGCTCCCTGCAATTGCGAGCCTGTCACTGTCTCCCGTATGGAATGCGGCCGCAGCAATCAAAGACGACGAGCACCTGGTCGTCAGCTTTCCGATGAAAGTCCTGGAAAACAGCCATTTCATCTTCTATGGCATTTGCTTTGGGATATGCCAGTTCGTCTTCTCCGCAGAAGGGCACAACGGCGACTTCATCAACTACATCGTTGCAGACAGCTGGCCGATTTGCGGCGTGATACTATCCGCCCTCATCATCATACTTGCTTGCTCACGAGGACTTGCAAGCGGCCGCGTCATCACCATTCAGCACCTCAGCTCCCTCGTCTTCATCGCAGGCATCGTAGCCTCCTTCTACTTTGCAATCTCAATCAACCTGATAGAAGACGAGACCTACCGCATAGGGATGCTCGGAAGCGAGATGTTGTGCTTTGCCGGCTTCAATACGTTTGACTTTGGGTTCATGATCTTCGCTTTCTTCAAGGCCTCGAAGTTCAAGTCGGGATTCGCCAACTTCATCTGCTTCAACCGCGCGACGCTCTACCTGAGCATGGGCATAGGACTGGCTATCGGCGGATGTTCCCATTGGCTCCTTAGCGCAGCGATCCCCAATCACGCAACGCTGATTGTAGGGACGGTCATCGTGCTTCTCTGCATAAGCATGCTGCCCGTCTTCGACCGCTACATCCCCATCGACAGCGCTCCGCCCACAGCGCCGAAGCCTATAGCCGAAAGGGAACCCGAGCCAAGAGAGGCCATCTCGGAAGAACCCATCAATAGCAGCGAGGGACTTGATGAGGCTGTCGAGGAGATATCCGAGGCGCACGGCCTCTCGAAGCGAGAACGGGAGATATTCAGCCTCCTTGCACGAGAGATGAGTGCCAACGACATACAACGTGAAATAAGCATCTCCATACACACGGTAAAGACGCACATGTCAAGCGTCTATCGCAAGCTCGACATCCACTCTGCGCGAGAGCTAGTGGCAATGGTCAACGAGAAGGCAGCAGAACGCGAAAGCAGCGGCAATGCCCCTGAAGTCAAAAAGGGTTAGCAAAGGGAGGAAGCATGAAGAAGTTCAAGGCAGAGAGCAAGAAACTGCTCGATCTGGTCATCAACTCAATCTACACGGAGAAAGACGTTTTCCTGCGCGAGCTCATCTCCAACGCGTCGGACGCGTATGACAAGCTAAGGCTAGCCCAGACGCTCCAAGACGGCCAGGAGAGCAGCACCGCATCCGAAATCGAGCTCGCCTTCGACCTTGAGAAGCGCACCATTACGGTAAGCGACAACGGAATCGGCATGTCAGCCGCAGAGCTCGAGAAAAACCTGGGAACAATCGCCCACTCTGCCAGCCTCGAGGCAAAGAGGCAGGAGCTTGCGCAAAGCTCCGACGACGTCGATATCATCGGCCAGTTTGGCGTGGGCTTCTACTCTTGCTTCATGGTTGCCCGACGCGTCGAGGTAATCTCGAGGGCATACGGATCGGAGGAGGCCAACATCTGGGAAAGCGACGGCCTTGAGGGCTTTACCGTTAAGCCAGCACAGCGCGCCATGCATGGAACCGACGTCATCATGTACCTGCGCGACAGCACCAGGGACTTCGACTACGACAAGTTCTTGAGTCATCCCGCGCTCTCCGAGCTCGTCAAGCGCTACAGCAACTACATTCGCTATCCGATCACCCTCGAGACAACGAGCCGCCAAGAGGTGCCGGTACCCGAGGGCGCAAAGGGATGGGAGCCCGTCTTTGAAGACGTCACCGAACGCGTTGTTCTCAACTCGATGACACCGATTTGGACCAAGGCGAAATCCGAAGTCAGCCAAGCGGAATACGACGCCTTCTACATGAAGGAGTTTGACGATCCCAACCCGCCCCTGCGCACCATATCGATGCACGCCCGCGGCGCTAAAAACTGCGACGTTCTCCTTTTCATCCCCTCGCAACCGCCTGCGGATTTCTTCACCAGCGAGTTCAAGAAGGGCCTTGAGCTCTACAGCAGCAACGTCATGATCATGGAGCGCTGCCCGGAGCTGCTCACGGAATCCTTTGGGTTCCTGCGCGGCGTCGTCGACAGCCCGGACATCTCCCTCAACCTGTCTCGAGAGACCTTGCAAGAAGACCACTTCCTCAAGGCCATTGCGGCGCAGATCCAAAAGCGCGTCAAAGTAGAGCTCGAAGACATGCGCGACAACGAACGCGACCTCTACGAGGAGTTCTTCGGTTTGTTTGGCCGAATCTTCAAATTCGCCATCTACGCAACCTTTGGGGCCCAAAACGCCGAGCTCGAAGACCTCTTGATGTTCTTCACCGCCAATAGCGACACTCCCCTGACGTTGCGCGAGTACCGCGACAAGATGCCCAGCAACCAGCCTTGCATCTTCTTTGCCTCGGGAAACGACGCCGCAGAGAAACTCGAGGCCTCTCCTTCTGTAAACGCCGTGACAAACAGGGGCTTCGACGTCCTCCTTTGCACCGACAGCATCGACGAGTTCGCATTGATGACGCTGCGCGAGTACGACAGCGTTCCCATCCGCAATGTCTCATCTGACGACCTTGGTCTCGAAGACGAGGCTGAGATCGCATTTGTCGCGCAAACCAACGCGGCAAACGCAAGGCTCTTCGACGCCCTGCGCAACATGCTCGGCGACGAGGTGGTCGAGATCACAGCAACATCGCGTCTCAACGAGATTCCAGCATGCATCTCGGCAAAGGGACCTGTGAGCCTAGGAATGGAGAAGTACTTCGCTAACTCCGGCGGGGACAACGGCACCCCTCAAGTTCAACATGTACTAGAGCTCAACCCACGTCACCGCATCTTCTCTACGCTCAAGCAAGCCTTTGACAACGGAGATGAAGCCCTTGTCAAGCGCTATGCAACGGTTCTATATGACCAGTCTCTGCTTGCAGAGGGGCTGCCGATCAAGGACATGCCGTCCTATGCGAAGGCCGTATACGAGTTGATGTAGAAGCACAACCAAGACAACGGGAGGAACGACAATGCAATATCGAAAAGTAGGGGACTACACTCTGTCGCGATTTGGCTTGGGCACCAAGCGCATGCCCATAACCGATGTGAGTCGCGTAGACCGATTGGATCGTGAAGCCGCACGCGAAATCGCAAACGAGGCCATCGAGCAGGGCATGGACTTCTTTGACACCTCGTACTCGAACCATAAAGGCGAGGCAGAAGACTTCCTCGGAGAGTTCACCTCGGAAAGGCCCGAGCTCGCACAATTTGTCGCCACGAGTTACTTCGAACTCGTCGACCCCCGTTATGAATATGTCTTTAACAAGCAGCTTAAGAAGCTCAAGACGGACAAGATCGACTTCTACAGCCTCGAAGGCGTCTGCGACCTCACCCGCATGCGTGACATTGACTCCGGCGCTGTCGACTTCTTGTTCGAACAACGCGAGAAAGGCGCTATCGGCTGCCTTGGCTTCAGCTCCGAGCTCTCGCCGGAAAACCTCCGCGACTACATCGAGCGCTACCCGTGGGACTATGTCCGCATGACGATCAATTACTGTGACTGGTTCACCAAGGGCGGCGACGAGCGCTACGCTGCTGTCAAGGAGGCAGGGCTTCCCATCATCGCTCACGGAGCGATGCGCACCGGTGTGAGGTCCTCTCTCAAACCGGAGGCTCTGAGCATACTCAAGGAAGCAGATCCCAACCGAACAAGCGCCGAATGGGCCTTGAGCTTTGTCAAATCGCTTGACACAGTCGCAAGCACGACCTGTAATATGCATTCAGCGCGCGAAGTGAAAGAGAACGCTGCCGTCTTTGGCGACGACACCGTCCTCACGGCTGACGAACTTGAGGTTCTGCGCGCCTGCGCCAAGGCCCAGCAATGCACACAGCGTTGATCGTGCCCTGCACACTTTCACAACACCTGCGAATCCCTGACGCGGTGTCCGACTTCACAGCGGGGCTCTCACACCCGCGTCATTAACGTATGCTCAAATCACATAGAAAGGTTCGCCATGACTGAAATGTCACCGGCCCAGATCAAGAGCAAGCGCGTGGTCTACCTCGTGCTCTCAACGATTACGCTCCTGTTTCTTGGCCTCATCTACGCATTCTCCATGTTCGCAGCGCCCATGTGCTCGACCTTTGGACTCGAAAAACCCGCTGTAGGCCTCACCTTCAACATTATGATGATCACCTTCTGCCTTGGTGCCGTTGTCGGCTCTCAGGTTGAGAAAGTCATCGGCGTCAAAGGCGCCATCCTGGTTGCAGCCGCCATGTTCGCAATCGGCTTTATCGGCACGGGCATCTTCGCATACAGCAACATCGTCGCTCTATACCTCTTCTACGGTGTTATCTGCGGCCTTGGTGTCGGCATGGGCTATAACAGCGTTATCGCAACCACCAACGTGTGGTTCCCTGACAAGGTCGGCCTGTCGAGCGGCATCCTGATGATGGGTTTTGGCCTGGGCTCCTTGATCCTGGGCACGCTCTCCGTCAACCTGGCCAAGACCTTTGGACTTGGCACCGTGCTGATCGTCATCGGCGTCATCTCCGCAATCGTCATCGGCATCGAGGGCCTCATCATCAAGCGCCCTCCTTCCAACATCATCGCCGCCATGGCTCCCGAGAAGGCTTCCGGTTCCTCTTACGACCCCGCCGATGAGGACTCCGCCCTCAAGACCCCGCTCTTCTACGTGTACTGGGTCTGGGCGATCATCGTCATCGCCATCGGCCTCGCCACCATCGGCAACTGCGCATCCGATGCCCAAAGCGTCGGATGGGACGCCGGCTTCGCAACGCTCCTCGTTGGCCTGGTCTCCGTTCTCAACGGCATTGGCCGCGTGCTCGTGGGCATCATCTACGACAAGACCAACGTCAAGGTGACCATGATCATCGACGGCACCGTCGGCTTCATCGCCGCTGTCTGCATCATTTGCGCCTTCACCATGAGCATACCCGTGCTTTACGTCGTCGGCGCCTTCTGCTGCGGTTTCTGCTATGGCGGCGTTCCTGTCGTTGCATCTGCCTTTGGCCGCCAGCGCTTTGGTGCGAAGAACTACCCCCTCAACCTCTCGCTGTGCAACTTCGCCATCGTCTTCGGTTCTCTGCTCAACGTTTTGCTGCAAGCTGTTGTCGGCATGGACGCGCGCGTCACTACCTTCAGCATCCTGGCCATCATGGCCGTCATCGCCGTACTCGACGCTGCGATTCCGTTCTCCAAGATGTTCAACCGCGATCAAAAGCTCCTGGAGGAGCGCCGCGCCGCACACGAGGCAGCTCAGAAGGCTTAAGGCTCTCTTGCGTCATCTTCGCATTAAGCACCAAAAGGGCCGCAACATCACGCTGCGGCCCTTTTTCATCGCGACTAGCGACCTGTGCTCAGGGTTACTGCTGATCGCCCTTTTCCCTCTTTAGGATCTCGCTCCTGAACGTGTCAATCAGATCCAACATCTCTTGCGAAGAATGGATACCGAGCTTTTGGTAGATATTGGCAATATGAGTCTTAGCCGTATGAACAGAGATGTAGAGCTCCTTGGATACGTAGTCGGCGTTGCGGCCCTTGGAGATGATGTGGAAGATCTCTGTCTCGCGCTTAGAGAGTTGATAGAGATGAGCAATCTCCGTACAGGCATCCCTCCAAGGAGCAGATTTGCGCTTCTCTTCTCCATCGACCATCGCTGGTTTGCGCTCGCGCTCCTGCTTTGGAGTTTCGACACCCCCCCCCCCCGAGCAATTCGGGATGCTTCCTCGGCCTCGGCGGCGCTCTTCGCTAGTTCTGATTCGACCTCTTCGATCTTCTTCATCAGGGCCGCTACTTCAGCAGCGTGTCCATCGACAATAGCCTGCATCTCCCTCTCACTGGCCGCCTTATCGTCGGCGTTTTTCATCAAATTACCAAGGACAGCACCGCGAACATCGCAATCGTCAACAGACCCGCAGTTCTTGCAGGCGTACTTCATCTCTCGCACGAAAGCGTCATTAGAGGCCTCAGAACCAATCTTGGTAAGCAGATTCTCGTAGCCCGCTTTTGTCGATGACGGCAGTCCGATAGTGATGAGAAGAAGAAACATCGCAGCACAAGAAGAGATAACCAGAACCTCAACGCCTATCAGGGGCATCACCCAAGTCACAAACACGTAGCCAACCGCAAATCCAAGAGCCATAAAGGCATAGGTAAGACTGCGGCCGAGAGCAATCAGATAACCGCACTCAGCGCTGCTGGCCCTTACAATGCCCAGGCAAAGCATCATGTTGCCAAAGTCAAAGAGATTGAAGCCGGCAAAGATTAGAAGGCCAGCAACACCAATTGCAATCTCATAGTTGAGACTGCCACGATCGATACCGGCAACACCCAAGACGGTAAGAACAACGATGCCGACCATGAAGAAGATCAACGCGGGGCGATACATGGTCTCCGCGTCTGAATGCGTACAGAAACGCTCCTTGATATTGAAAATCACGACACCGGCAAGGGTAACTCCCAAAAACATCAGAGGATTGAACGCAATGAGAAACGGCACGCCATCGCTCAGGTAACTGCCCTGCATAAGACCAAATGCCACTGCAAAGAGCACAGAGGCAACATTGCGCTTGACCATATAGGCAGACGTCGCCTCATACGTCCTGCTCTGCAAATCAACCATCGAATCAGGCATGCTCTCGGGCAATCCATGCCCCTCGCTCTTCCAGAAGTCGTACTTCTTCTTGAGAGAGACGAATGAGGCCATGCTCAAAAGAGGGAGACAAGCCGCGACGGCCATATTCGCAGGGGAGATGAGACTTCCCACCAACAAAGCGATAAGAGAGCCCATCATGATGTCCATACCCAGCGTGCGATATGGGCCTTTCCTTGCAAGATCAGCAAAGAAGAGGAGCCAGGTATACATAAGAGAAGCTTCGCTGATACCCAAGAAGACGGTTCTCACAACACCCAGGTTGAAATCAAACACGTTATAAAGGCTCGCCAGCGTTGCAACTGATGCAACAACCGCACTCGTTATCGTTATCGCAGGCGAGGACAATCGCTCCCTAGCCGCCTGAGAGCAGCGTGAGACGACGAGCAGAATGAAGAAAGTCACTGCCAAAACGGAATAGAGAATAAGCTGGCGTGAGACAATCAAATCTGAAAACTGCTCACCGCCAACCGCAATAAGCGGGGCAAACAGCACAAGATAATGCCAAGCGAGCAGAGCCCTGAAGCCGAGGCGCTTGCTCTCTTTTGCCTCAGAGAAAAACTCCTGGCGCTCAGATGTAGAAATATCATGTGTTGTACTAGATGAACTCTTGGACGTCTGTTCTGTTGCAGCAGAAACAGATGCGCACCGGAGCCCTTCCTCCTGGACTCTCTCCATATTAAACTGTCCCCCTCAATTAATCAGATATTCGTGATTTTAACAGCTGGGCGAATAATATGAAATAAACAATAGCGGCCGCGTTGCTTGGTGACGTCTGGGTGTCTCCCAAGCAACGCGGCCGCAGCTTCAAAGCGCGATCTGCAAGGCTCGCGTCTTTGAAGAACCGCCGCAGTGCGCTAAGAGGGAAAGGGATGTGGGTGCACCGCACATCAAGCGCGCTAGCCGTAGAGGATTTGGTTGTCGGCCTCGCGGCGGTTCATCTCAGAGCGGACGAGGAAAGGAGTCAAACACTTGTCCCCTCTGACTGACTTACATCCTAAAGGGCAACAACCAACCCTCATACTGCGCCAAGTATGAGACTAGTGTTTTTACTACTCAGAGCCATTAAAGCGCAGGTCACAGAGCAGGGAAATATGACTCGTGCCTAGTACTCGATTGAGGCGAGGGAGGCGATGCCGGGCTCATGCCCAACATGCCTAATACACGATGCGGAAGTAGTCGAGCGCCGCCTTGAAACGGTCCTGCGCAGTGAGGCAGGTGTCAGTCAAGAAGCCGCATTCACGGTCCCATTCCGACAGGCCATGATAATAGAACGCCTTCATCTCGTCCTCGATGATGAAGGGCACCACGCCGCTGGCGAGGCATTCCTTGAACATAACGAGCCTGCCGACGCGGCCGTTGCCGTCTTGGAACGGGTGGATGCGCTCGAACGCCACATGGAAGTCGAGGATCTCCTCAAGCGCGTGGGCCCTGCCGGGATCATAAGAAGTCAGAAGGCGCTGGATATCCCTTGCGACGTCCTCGGGACGAGACGTCGCCCTGCCAGCGACCTCGTTCTCGAGCTTCTTGTACTCCCCAACCGCAAACCACGAGCGCGCAGCATCAGTCGTGGAGGACTTGAGGATGCGGTGAAGCTCCTTGAGCATCTCCTCGCAAAGAGGCTCTGCCGCATTGTCGATAACGTAGTCGACTGCCCGGAAGTGGTTCTGCGCCTCGACAAGGTCGTCAACGCGCAGCACCTCCCCCTCGAAGCCGACGGTCGCGGTCTCGAAGATGAAGCGTATCTGGTCGTGCGTGAGGCGGCTGCCCTCGATGTGGTTGGAGTTGTAGGTGAGGTCAACCTGGACCTTGTGGTAGATACCGCCCTTGAGCCCCGATTCGCGCTCCTCCTTGAGGCGGGCAAGCAGCGGGCTTGTGTGCGGCGCGCGCGAGTTTGCCCTGGCCGGCTTCTCCGCATTGCCTGGAATGAGCCAGCTGCGACCTGCCTGATAGGCTCCCGGCACCCTGCCACTCGCGCAGTAGTTGCGGACACTACGCTCGGAGATTCCCCACTCCGCGGCCTTCTCTGCCACGCTCATGTAGTCCATGCAAGCCTCCCATTTTGCTTTGCTATCGGCAAAATCTGTACTGAGATTTTAGCAAGAATAGTGGTATTCTTGCCGATAACGGCAAGAATATAGGGGATTCGATGAGAATTGCGGCTTATATTTTGCCGATAGCGGCAATCTGTCGTGTTGAGCTCGCTCTGTTCGAAGCGAAACGCGCCGCCGGAGAGGCGTCTCCCAGGCGAGTCGCCCTCAGGGAAGAGACCCAGGCTGGCGATTTCGACGAAGTCTTTGAACACGTTAACCTGCACCGAGGTGTCGATGGTGCAGTCGCGGTGGCATAGCGCATTGACGGAGCTCTTCTTGCTTGATTCTCCCTGCTCATGGGTAATTTCGACGGAGGCTTATCCGGCGCTGTTGACTCGCGCTCCGCCTAACTCTCCCAACTCAGGCTCTCGTGGTTCCAGCGCAATCCGTCGCATCGCCGCTTCAACGCCGGGTCGAGCAACTCGGCCGCGAGCTTCGACGCCTCGCCGATGTCGTGCAGGTGCGCGGGGATGCCCGTCTGCGCGCAGAGCTTGGCGTGTTGGCGGGCTTGGGCTCCAGCCCACTCCTCTGGGAGCGCGAACGACTCTATCGGCCCGATTTTCCTGACGGCGATCTCGCACCGCAGGCGTGCTTGCAGGTCGGCCCCGTCGACGTCGCAAGTCAGCGCGTAGACGACGATGTCGACGAGATCCTTCACCCTCGAAGACGCCCGGCCGTTGTGGCGCTCGGCAAGCGCGCAGAGCTTGTCTGCAAGCGCTGCGCCGGCCGGGTAGACGAGGTAGTCGCACGTCTCGAGGCCCTTGACGTCGATCCTGTCGGCAGGGGAAACGAGCTCGGCGCCCTCGAGCGGCACCTCGTCGACCACCAGGTCGATGGATATGGCCTGCATGCGCTTGACACCCAGCATCGGGACAAAACGCACGGACAGCCCGTTGCGGTACTCGTCGTCGGGCTTGATGGGCTCGGCACCCGCGTACTCGAAGACGACGAAGTCGCCCAGGTCTTGCTGCGCGAGCTTGCGCAGGCTCGCCAAGGCGTCGTCCAGATTGTCGCGCGTCGAGAGCAGGTCGATGTCGCGCGTCGCCCTGCCGTCGAGAGTGCGCGCCAGCACGCTTCGGCCGCCCTAGAGCACGAAGGACCCGTTTCCACCGGCGAACACCCTGCACAGCAGCCTATGGAAATAGAAGCCCGCTATGGCGCGGCCGGTGTCCTGCGGCGAGGCCTTCGCGGCCTCCTTGACAGCCATCTCCAACGCAGCGGCTGATCTGTACGTCATTCTCGTCGCCCGCTTTCTGACATGCCCGCGTCCGCCAGCAGCGACACAAGCGCCTTCTCTCCCTTGCGCTTGCCGTATCTCGACGCGAGCAGCGCCTCCAGCTTGCCGATGTCGAACGATCTGCCCGCACCGCACGCGTCGCGCAGCGCATCGGCCACGAGAGAGGGGTCCTCGTCGTCTACCACGAGGTCGAATATCGTCCTCTCCGGCATGGTGACGGGCAGGCCCCTCTCGAACGACACCTCGTCCCGTGAGATCTCCCGCACCGCGAAGCTCGCGTCCTTATTCCTGGAGTTGATGCGCCTAGGTGCGTAGATGCGGTACGGGCTGAGGTAGAAGTCGCCGATGTCGAGCAGTGACGCGGCGGTTGCGCCGCCGACGGCGACGCCGTCCCATGCCTCGGCCTGCGCCCTCTCGTGGGTGAACTTGGCCGGGGCCGTGAGCTTCCATATCGCCACGAGCTCGTCGGCCTGCTCGGAGCCCGAGCCGACCAGTCGGTAAGCGCCGTGCGCGACGCGCTCCAGCCGGCCGGCGCACACGCCGTCGTGCAGGGCGTCGCGCGGCACGCCGGTCCTGGCCGCCTGCGCCGTGGTGAACACGCCCTCCGTCTCGGAGAGCTCGGCGATAGATGATATGTGGTCGCTTCTTCTCATGTCGCAATTGTAGGTTATTAACCTACTTTTGCAACAGATATACTTGATTTCGGCAGCGCTGACAGAACATTCTCGAGAGACTCTAGAGAGGTGCCGAATAACTAGCTGACGCATATCCAAAGGGTCTTGTCATTAGATTCTCGGGCCGGCTCGCCCGCCATACGCCCCTCCAAACCGCCTCTATGGGACAACTTGAGCGATTCCAGACGCAGCTCCGTATCTTTCTCGTATTCCGTACCATCCAAGTCGATCTAAACGTCAGTTTGAGGCCGCTAGATTGAGAGGCTCTAGCAGCTATAAGAATGTTTTGTCGATAACGGCAATCTACCATGCAGGGCTTTCCGGCCCGTCTCCTCCACGCAACCAACAGAGACTTGCCAACTTGCAGATACCCGATGGCGCCGACTTCGTCTGGCGCCTACGCGTTGTTGCGACCAAAGCCGCTCCCGCGCAAGCGTGGGGGAGCTACGAATTCCTCGTAGGCGCCAGACGAAGTCGGCGCCAATAGGTTGCAGCGTGCCGGCGAGCCCTCGGGAAGACCCCGGAATCAAAAAGTGCACGAAGTGTTAAGGGTTTCAGCGAGCCGACGAGTAGACGGTGATTTCCACTTGCAAAACCGCAGGTCACAGCGTTGCAAATTCCCGGCTACTCGATAACCCGTCCAAACCCTTAACACTTCGTGCACTTTTTGATCATAAGCGGCCTGATTCGCCCGTTCCGAGCAATCAAAACCACCACTACTCCCCACCTCGATGCGACTCCGAGCAACGTTGTCCGCTACACTGACACCAACCGACATCGCTTCTACCTCGTGAAAGCGTGAGCCGATGATGACCAAACCGCTTCCCGCACTCGTCTTCCTGCATGACAAGGCGCTCGTATTCGATCGCGTTATCGCTGCCGCCAGCGGCAACGACACGCCCATCGTGCTCTGCCATGACGAGGACGGCAACGAGCTCTATGTCCCAGAACAAGAATGGGCTGCGGCAAGCAGCAGCCATGCGCAGAAGCAATCGGCACAGGTCGAGCAGCCAGAGCCCCAAGCACCGCAGGCATCTCAAGCGCCTCAAACGCCGCAAACCCCAGCAGCCCCGCCCGAGCAGTCCAGCCCGCAGCAATCTCCCCAACCCCTCGTCACCACCGCCAGTACCAGCGCAGACAAGCTCGTCCTCTTCCGCTCGCTCTTCAAAGGACGCGACGACGTCCACGCGCAGGGATACAAGAAGCGCGAAGGAGGCATCGGCTACTCCCCCGTCTGCCTAAACCGATGGGACCGCGCTGCCTGCCCAAAGTTCAGCAACCGCAAGGCAAAATGCGGCGATTGCAAGCAACGACAATTCAAAGCGCTCGACGATAAGGCACTCATCGACCACTTCCAGGGACGCGACCCTCGTTTTCGCGATGTAATCGGCATCTACCCGCTCGACGAGGACTGCAACACCTCGCTTCTCGCAATCGACCTCGACAAATGCGACTGGAAGAAAGCGACGGCAGCGCTTAGGCAGGCAGCAAGCGAGCTCGGGGTAGTACCGTGCATTGAGCGCAGCCGCTCTGGCAACGGCGCCCATGCGTGGTTCTTCTTCAGCGAGCCCATCAGCGGCAAGCTCGCGCGCGACTTTGGCAGTCTGTTGCTCACCAAGGCGGCGGCACTCACCAAGGAAGTCAGCTTCGAATCCTACGATCGCATGTTTCCCACGCAAGACACGCTGCCCAAAGGCGGCCTTGGCAACCTCATCGCGCTGCCGCTGCAAGGCGCCGCGATGAAGAACGGCAACAGCCTCTTTGTCGACGAGTCATTTACCCCCTACCCCGACCAATGGCGTTTCCTCTCGCAAGTCGCGAAACTCGACGCGTCGTTCGTCGAAAGAATCATAGAGTCATCAACCGAAGACGTGCTCGGCGCACTCGCGCAAAACGATGAGGCGCCTAAGCACCCTTGGGAGAGGACGCAGCTTGCTACCCTATCCGCGAGCGACTTCCCCGGCAAGCTGGAGATAGTCGACGCCGGCACGCTTTACATCCCCTCCGATCACCTGAGCCCCGCCGCGGCAAACAGGATTAGGCGCCTTGCCGCCTTCGCTAACCCCGAGTTCTACCGAGCACAGGCGATGCACCAATCGGTATATGGCAAGCCCCGCATCATCAACCTGGGAGAGGAGCGCGACGGCTTCATCATGCTCCCGCGCGGCTGCAAGGACGGATTGCTCACTCTGCTCGAAAACGCCGGTGCCGAGCACGCAATCAAAGATGAGCGCGCCTATGGGCGACCGATCGATATGTCGTTTGCTGGAACGCTCAGGCCCGCACAGCAGAAGGCCGTTGAGAGCATGCTCGCCCATGACAACGGCATGCTCTCCGCCCCGACGGGCTTTGGCAAAACGGTAGCCGCGGCGGCCATCATCTCCGAGGTCAAACTCCCCACCTTGGTGATCGTGCCGAGCACGACGCTCATGGCGCAATGGAGCGACAAGCTCGCGCAGTTCCTCGACATCCGTGTAAAGCTCGAGCCGCTGCTCACACCTTCGGGCAAGCCGAGCAAGAAGAAGCGGCCCCTCATCGGCCAGATCGGAGGCGGCAAGCGCAAGCCGAGCGGCATCATTGACATCGCGACGTTTCAATCGCTCACGGAAAAGGACCCGCAGACCGGGGAGCCGCGGGCGAGAGACATCGTGGGCGATTACGGGCTCGTCATCTGCGACGAATGCCATCACGCGGCTGCGCCCAAGCTCGAGCTCATCTTGAAGGCGGCGAAGGCACGGTGCGTCTACGGTCTCTCCGCGACGCCCCAGCGCTCCGACGGACTCAACGCCGCGCTCGCGATGCTATGCGGCCCCATCCGCTTCAAGGGAGACCCCAAGGCGCAAATGCGCGAGCAGGGGATGAAGCGCCTGCTGCTGCCGCGATTCACCGGGATGCGCTTCCCCAAAATCGAGCTGGGCTCGTCGTTTAACCAGGTCATCGACGAGCTTTGTGCTTCCGAGGCGCGCAACGAGCTGATCGTTCGCGAGGTCACGGAAGCTGTGGGCAACGGACGGGCGCCCCTTGTGCTGAGCAAGCGCAAGGGCCACGCGCAGACTCTGTGCGGGCTGCTGGAGCGCGCGGGTTGTAGCGCGCGGCTGCTCGTAGGCGGCGGCACACTTAAGCAGCGGCGCGAAAAACTCGAAGAGGCCTTGAGGGAGCTTGAGGTCGAGGGGACTTCGCCCGTCTTTGTCGCAACCGACAGCTACCTGGGCGAGGGCTTTGACGCGTCGAGACTCGATGCGCTCTTCCTCGCGACACCCGTCTCGTGGGACGGGCGCGTAACGCAGCAAGCCGGCCGCCTGCACCGCACGCACGAGGGCAAGAACGACGTCGTTATCTACGACTACGTCGACGCGAGCGTGCCCGCACTCGACAGGATGCACAAGAAGAGGCTAAGGACGTACGCGAAGCTCGGGTACGAGGTGGTGATGCTCGACGACGGCACTCAGGACACGGGCTCGAGTCGCTTTATCGACTCCAAGGGGTTCATGGAGGCGCTGGCCCAGGATATAGCCAGTGCGGGGAAATCGATATTCATCGCCGCTCCCTACCACACGGCAAAGGCGGTTGCGCTGATTGCGCCCCTGCTTGGCAGCGCAACGAGCCGTGGCATCGAGGTCGTCTGCACGTCGCAGAAAGCATGGGATGAGGAGTCGAGGGCGCTGCTCGAGGACGTGGGTGCACGATTGTCGAGGGAGGCTGCGCCGGGCGCTGCAGGCTTTGCCGTCTTCGACGAGGAGGTCGTTTGGTATGGAACGCTGCCGCTTCTCTCCTTCCCCAAGGCAGACGACGTTTCTATTCGCTTCAAGGATGCCCGGGTCGCATATGACTTGGCGCAAGAGGTCATGGGCACGCAGACAGCCGCGCTATGATTGGCGAAAGACGACTGCAGAGGAGGCTTTGACATGACGGATGTTTTGGAACGCGATTGGAAGCTCTTAAGGAAGCGCCTGCCGGAATGGCAGGAAGCCTGGATGGACAAGCTCAACCACGAGTACATCGAGCTGCTGAGCGGGGAGAAGGCGCCCTCCGAGAAGTTCTGGGCGCTCTGGAACCGCATGTAGGAGGACAAGCGCCACCCCGGTGTCATCGTGGAAGGTTGCCGGCGCTCGACCATGCACGCAACGATCTTCGAGCTGCTGGACGACGGCACGATCACCATGGACGACCTCGACGGGTTCAGCGATGAGTTCGTCCAGTCCATGGTCGACAGCTTTAAGAGGCGAGAGCGCTTTAGAAGCTATAAGGCTGTCGAAGAGTAGCAAAGAGCGGCGGGTCGGGCAACGAGAGGCGCAGCGGGTCGCCGGCCCGCTGCAACCTGTTGGCGCCGACTTCGTCTGGCGCCTACGCGTTGCGGCACCCCAGAGCCGCTCCCGCGCGAGCGCGGGGAAGCCGCAGATATTGCCTCCAAAAACATCACGATATATGCAAGGTTTAGAGAATTGTCCGAGTAGGCTGCAATTCCTGATTGCAAAACCGCAGGTCAGAGCGTTGCCGATTCTCGGCTACTCGTAGCATTGTGCCAACCTCGCATACTTCGTGCATTTTTTTGAGATGAGGCTTACTAATGACCCGCCAGCTCCCTGCAACCTGTTGGTGCCGACTTCGTCTGGCGCCTACGTGTTGCTGCGAGTCGCAGTCGCTCCCGCATAAGCAAAGGAGAGCTGCAGGACCCTCGTAGGCGCCAGACGAAGTCGGCGCCAACAAGTTACAACAGGCCAGCGAGCCCTCGGGGAGGCTACGGAATCAAAAAGTACGCGAAGTGTTAAGGGTTAAAGCGACCGGCCAAGTAGACGGCAATTGACACTTGCAAAACCGCAGGTCAGAGCATTACCAAATATCGGCTACTCGACGTGTTGATCAAACCCTTAACACTTCGTGCACTTTTTGAGCCAGAAGCTGCCTCCGCGCGCATCGAGAGCGCCAGACACACCCAGATCAACGCACATCGCCGCCTTCTAAGCGCTCGCGCTTTGCCTTCTGGACGAAGATTGGAGCGGTCGGCGTTTGCGCCGACGGCTCTGCGGGCTTACCGAGAAAGGTGAAGCAATCAGGACACACCAAGGCATCGGGCTCGACGACCTTGCCGCACGAAGGGCAGACCCTCTCGGCGCCCTCTTCTTGCTCGGCCAAACACGCACCGCACATCCTGCAAGGAAAACACATGCCCTCCCCCAATCTCTTCGTCGATCACTAATACCCGCCACGTTGCAACGCAAAAATCGCCCGTGACCAGCGGAAACATGCCTGGCATATAGAGAGGGACAGGGTTCCTCCCCTACGGGCGGCCGGGGATCACGCGCGCTTCGCGCTTGTTGGCACCCCCAGCAAGTCCCTCCCTACGGGCGCTGAGGCTCAATTGAGCTATCGCAAGACCAGTCGATGGCGGCAACACGGGACCGATTGAAAACGCCCCCTACGCAATAACCTGCCGGACTCAAATAGAAACCGATGCGACCTGGCCACAAGCCTCCCGGTAGGCGCAGCAACATGCCAACCGCCCCACCCGCAGACAGGGCGATGCCCCGGGCGCTCAGCACCCGGGGCACGAAACCCGAAAACCCAAAGCTTGCTACCGCCATATCGCCGCAGCACGCTGACGCGCCACGTCACTCGCAGCTTGCGGCTACTCGCCGCTCTTCGGGGGCGCACTCGGAGCACTGCCCGGGGCCCCTGCCGCCGGAGCACTCGGCGCAGTGGGCGCTGCCGGAGCTCCACCCTCGCCCTCATTTGCAAACGACTTCTCCAAAGGCTTGCCGCACTGGGGGCAGACCTCGGCCTCGATGTCGTCTACAACGCTGTAGCAGCCGGTGCAAATGCGCGCTCCCATAGTCGTTGATGCAGGCCTAAAGCACATGTTACTGCTCCTCGCACTTGTATACCTTGGCCTGGACGCCGGTCAGCGGCCAAGAACCCATCAGGGGATCGAGCCACTTGGGGTCGTCGTCCAAGATAGCGTTGACATTGGACTCGTACACGCCGAACAAGCTCGGCTCCGCCTCGTCCTTCTCGGGGAACCACCAGTCGTGCTGCACGGAGATGACGCGCGGGTCGACGGTCGTGGTCAGGCGCGCGCGCTGCTTGATGCGGCCCTTGTGGGTCTCGATCCAGCACCAGTCATGCGGCGCGATGTTGAGCTCCATCGCGGTGTCGGGATGGATGTCGAAGATCGGATCGGGATGCAGGTCGCGATAGGCGCCCGGCTGACGATGCTCGGTGTGGTAGAACGGCATGAAGCGTGCGCCGGTGATCATCGACAGCGGGTACTCGGCCGCGTACTCGGGGTCGGACTCGGGGAAGTACGGCGGGAAGACCCAGCTCGGCAGCGGGTCGAACTCCTCGCCCAGCTGCTCGATGATCGTCGAGTACAGCTCCACCTTGCCGGTCGGGGTCAGGAAGCGGAAGCCTTCCTCGTTGAACTTCTCGGGCTTGTTGGGCACGCGCAGGTACTTGACCTTGTCGCAGAAGTCCTGGAACTTCATGCCAAACGGCGCGACCTGGTCGTTGAGCATGTCCTCGTACTTGGGGCCCCACCACTTATCGGCAGTGCCGAGGCGCTCGGACAGGCCGTACCAGAACTCGTAGTCGTCGCGGAAGTCGATGTCCGTGCCGCCCTCGAAGCGCTCGAGCGCGGGCATGGAGCCGGCCATGGAGAGCTGCTCGACGTCCATCGTGGGATAGCCGATGCTGCAGCGCTCGAGCCAAGTGGCTGCGGGCAGGACGTAGTCTGCCAGCGCGGCAGTCGGGGTCATGAAGTAGTCGTGGACCACCAGCAGATCGAGGCTGGTCAGCGCCTCGTGGACGAGCTTCGTGTTGGGGAAGGCCAGCATGGGGTTGTCGGCCTGGACGATGCACGCCTTGATGGGGTACGGATCGCCGGAGATCATCTGCCTGAACAGCAACGGGGCGTTGCAGTACGGGTAGAAGCGCGGGTACGCCTGCGAGATGATGTCCCAACCCTTGAAAGTCAAGCCGGGGAAGACGTCGTTGCCGACCATCTTGTCGCGCTGCTCCTGCGACAGAGCGGAGTGCGAGAAGTTCATCTCTTCCGTGTCGCCGCGGTCGCTCGGCATGGTGAGCTGGTCGCCGCCGACCTTATCGATGTTGCCGGTGATGGCGCGTAGGATGGCCTTCGCGCGGATGGCGCTCGTGGCGTTGTAACCGCAGCCGTCGCCGCCCTTCTCGCCCCAAGGCAGGCACGCGGGCTTGGTGGTCGCGTACAGGCGCGCGGCCTCGCGGATCTTGGACGCGGGGACCCAGGTGATCTCCTCGACCTTCTCGGGCGGGTACTCCTTGACGCGCTCGGCCAGCTTGTCGAAGCCGTAGCACCACTTCTCGACGAACTCGTGGTCGTAGAGGTCCTCTTCGATGATGACGTTGATCATGCCGAGTGCAAGCGCCGCGTCAGTGCCCGGGCGAATCTGCAGGAAGAGGTCAGCGTACTGGGCGCCTTCGCAGAAGCGCGGGTCGATGACGATGAGCTTGGCGCCGCGCTCCTTCATGTTCTTGAGGGTCCACTGCCAGTTGAGCTGCTCGGACGCGGCCGGGTTGCGGCCCCACAGGACCACGAGGTCAGCGCGCTTCCAGTCGGACTTATCGGAGCAGAAGCCGCCGTAGGTGCAAGGCTCGAGCCACATATCGGAGCTGTAGCAGATAGTGCCGTTGCCGCCGGTGTTGGGCGAGCCAAAGAGGTTGGTGAACTTGTAGTGGAGGTTGGACTGGGTGCGGTAGGTGCCTTCGAGGAAGGACAGCGTCTCGGCGCCGTACTGATCGCGCAGGGCGGACAGCTTCTCGGCGATCTCGTCGAGCGCCTGATCCCAGGAGATCTCCTCCCACTGAGCGCTGCCGCGCTCGCCAACGCGCTTGAGCGGTTTCTTCAGGCGGTTGGGGTTGTACTCGAAGTCCTTCCAGCGACCCTGCTCGAGACGCGCGCACACGAAGCCCTCGTTGTGCGGGTTGTCCGGGTCACCCTTGATGTCGACGATCCTGCCGTTCTCCTTGGTCACTAGAACACCGCAGTTCAGATGGCACAAAAAGCACGATGCCCTCACGACCTGCTTCTCATCTGTCTCAGTACTCATAGCTTCCTCCTTTGTCGGTTCTCCCTCATTGTGGAACCTAGGCATTTGCCACTATTGACAGGTGGCTTCTCAATGAGAGAGCCTATCTAAGACGACGATTAAGGCCATCAACCCGCCAAGGCGAGAGGCCTGTTTCCCCGGTCAGAGCCTCACCCCCAGAAGGTGATATCTGCAGAAAGGGTTCGCGATGGATGCAGAAGACAAAATCGAGGTGCCGAGTACGGGCGGTGCTGTTTGCTCGGCAAACGGCAACTCGCGCGAGCTCATGAGCTCGCCGATGACGTGCATGCTGGCCGCCTTTGGCTTTGCCGGAATGACGACCTGGGGTATCTACGCGATATTCTCCCCGGCGCTGCCCATCCTCGACGCCTTTGGAGAGACGACGTCTGTCACCTGCCTGTTCCTGTCGAAGCTGGCAGAGATCGCGCTGCTCGCGTTCATGCTGGTGCGACCCAACTGGATCATCAAGGCGGTGCGACGCGCCGCACTACCCGCAGCGTTTGTCTTGACCATGCCGGCGTTTGTGATCGCATTACTTACAGGCGGTCAGCTTTCCGAGCGCTTATCGCTGCTGGCCGAAGTGGCATGGGTGCTGGTCGGCTTGGGCGACGCGTTGCTGTGCTTTGGCTGGCTGGTGATATTGACGAGGATGCCGACGAGGTGGAGCTCGCTTGCAATCGCAGCCGGCGGCGCAGTGGCCACACCCCTCTTTCTGCTCATCGCAGACGCGCGCGACTCCGGCATCGGGCTGGCTGGGATGATGCTGCTGCACTTTGCGAGCTGTGCCGCGGCAGCCTACCTACTCAAAAGCACCGACAAGGCACTGATCGAGGAAATCGAGGACTTTGAGGTGGGGCCGCTGCCCGGCGTGCGCGAGTCCGCCTTTGTCGCGACCAGCAGCGCAGCCTACGGATTCTTGGTGATTATGCTGTGCCTTGGCGGGACTGCAGCCGTGGTCACCGCAGCGCTGGCGGGCTTGGCGGCTTCCGCGCTCGCCATTGTCTGGGCGATGCAGCGCGTGGAGAAGCGCTGGGAGACCAACGCGGTCCAGCACATGGTGACGCCTGTTCTGGTTGCCGCGATCTTGCTCGTGCCGCAGCTGGACCAGGCAGGCCAGACGATTTGCGGCGCGGTGGTTGTCGCGACCTTTGCGTACTCGTCGCTCATGAAGTGGACCGAGATGACCGTGGCGGGCTACGAGTTCCAGCTGCACCCAGTCAAGAGCACAGCGCTTGAGCGCATCATGCAGTGGGGCGGCCTTGTCGTGGGCGGCGCCATCTCCTTCGCGGTGTTTCACGGGAGGCTTGCCGCGCCAGAAGAGCTGTCACTGATCGCGACGGTCATCGTCATCGCCGTGGTGGCGGCGTTCGCGCTGTTGGAGGCGGGCACGGTCTCGAGGCTTGCCCCCACACCGATCACCGTCGCCGATGACGAGCCGATCGCAGCAATCGAAGAAGACGAGGCGCCTAAGGCATCGGCACCCTTCAGGGAGCGCTGTGAGGCGCTGGCCAAGCAGTACGAGCTGACCGAGCGCGAAAGCGAGGTCTTCGTGCTCTTGGCCAAGGGCCGCAACACCGAGCATATCCAAAAGACGCTCTTCATCAGCGCCAACACCGCAAAGACGCACATCCTGCACATCTACAGGAAGATGGGGATCAACTCCCAGCAAAGTCTCATCGACGAGGTGGACAAGCGCCACGAAGACGAGGGTTAGTTGGAGGTGCGAGGCGTTGCGGGGCGCGCGGCGCGGTAGGGCGGATGGCGAATTGCAGTTTTGCTGCACAATTCGTGCGCTTTTTGAGACGAGCTCCCTGATGACACGCTGACTCACTGCAACCTATTGGCGCCGACTTCGTCTGGCGCCTACGAAAGGGCTGAAACTCCCCTACGCTTGCGCGGAAGCGGCTTTGGGCTGCAGCAACGTGTAGGCGCCAGACGGAGTCGGCGCCAATAGGTTGCAGCATGCCGGCGGGCTCTCGGGGAGGCTCCGGAATCAAAAAGTGCACGAAGTGTTAAGGGTTTGGCCGGGGTGCCAAGTAGCCGAAAATCAGCGACGCTGTGACCTGCGGTTTTGCAAGCGTCAATCGCCGTCTACTCGCCTGCTCGCCTTAACCCTTAACACTTCGTGGTGTTTTTGATTTCGACACCCCTTGACGAGCCTCCAGCACGCCATAGCCTATCGGCTCCGACAGGTTGCAGGGACCCGGCAGCGACCATTACATCCGCACGCCGCAGCGCGCCCGCCCAGATGCTATAGTCGGAATCATCACACGCCCCTCGCGAGACAGGGAGACACCATGAAGTACACGTCTGCAGCTGCAGGTAAGCGCATCAAGGCCCTCGAAGAAGAGAAGGAGCTCGTCCTCAGTCGCGAGGCGGAGTTGTGCACGTACGTCCGCGCCGTCGGCGAGGAGATGGACGCGCCCGCGTACGACTTCCTGGCAACGCGCGACGAGGTCGCCCGCATCGACGCCGAAGTACTCCGCATCCGTCACGCGCTCCACAGGTTCAACCTCGAAACCGTCTTGCCCGACAGCAAGATCACCATCGACGAGGCACTCGTCCTCATGGCGCAGCTCGGCAAGGAGAAACAGCTGCTCAAGGACATGCGCGCCCGCCTGCCGCGCAAGCGCGTCGACGCCAACTGGACTGGCTCCGCGAGCATCGAGTACGAGTACGCCAACTACGACATCAAGCAGGCGGAGGAGCGCTACGCCGCCGTCGCGCAGCGCATCAGCGACCTGCAGATGGAGATCGATTACGCGAACCAGACCGTCCAGTTCGAGGTCTAGCGCACGGCTTTCCGGGTGGCGAGAACCCTTCGATCAGAAGCGTTGGGGTTTCCCGTTGGCGTTGTCGGCAGTTTGTAGTCCCGTAGTCTGTTGATGTTTATCGTTGGGCTCTCTGCATACGCGCTTTCTCTCGCTGCCAAAAACCGGCTGTGACCGGCGCGTTTGCGCGCGCCGCTGCACCGCCTCGGTGCCGAGGTTCGGTTTCTAGGCGCCAAGCGGGGCGGATGGGCATACAATCTGTCTGTGCCAAGAAAAACCTAGGTGCGCAACCGGGGCAAATTCCTTGGCACTTCTTATTTCCTGCGCGACTCTGTCGTTTTATCGCTGGGGCAACCCAGCGCCCAAGAAAGAACCGTCAAATGAAGCAGTCAGAAGAAAGCAAGAAGCTGCAAGAATATGCAGCAAGCATCGACAACCCCTATCCTGAATTCGTCACCTCGATGGGCAGAAGTCCGCAACGCAAGGGTATCGACAAAGAGCTATGGGAATTCATCGCGCGCGAACAGCCAGACCACAACCAGCTGATGACCGAATACGTTGTCATGGCTGGGATAATCCCAAGGGAAGATGCCTGATTCATAATGCCGCTACAGGGAGCTTCTTTGCCACCGAAGACAGCAGGCAGCGACTGTCGATTGGCCCATGCTATTCGGCCATCGTGCTCCAGCGGTTCGCAGATCGGCTTTAATAGCAGGTGCAAAATCAGTATCGAGCCCAGTTGTCCTTGAAATGTCGGTAGGTCTCGCACTCACCGGCCATCATGCCCTCTTTGTCCAGTTTTCCATAGAAGAAGAAGTCGCCGGAACAGGCCGGAAACGTCAGGCCGGTACCATCGCCAAAATCAACGGTGAGATAATCCGCTCCACAATCCCCGGCCGCAATGACCACAGCGCTGACAAAACTGTCGAGCCCCTCCGGACCCATCCCTTTGAAATCAGCCTTGTCCGCAGCAACGACGGCGCGCTTGCCTATGACGCCTCCGCTGGCATTCAGCGAATCAACCATGACATAATCGGCTTCATTCGATAACGATCCTTGGTCCTGCGGCAGCTGCCATCCCCCGCATCCTGGGAGAACAAGCACCATGGCCGCTGCGACGAATACGGCGGCGATGAACCAAGGGCGGCTCTTACTCATCATCACCGCTGCTCTCCATGTCTCTGCGGATAAGGTCTTTGAGATAGGCCGCCATCTTGGGTTGCTCCTTAAGATGCTCGTAAAGATCCATATCAGCAGGGAAAAACCTCAAGTTGAATGCCTTGACGTTCTCCTTTTCGGACTTCGCCGTCGCTCGCTTCTGGGCCTCAGTCACCATAGCGATACCTCCATTAAGAGCAGATGTGCGTTTCACCTCAGGGACGTGGATCCCTCGTACTGCATAGGCCATCTAGCTCCAGCTGATTAAGCTTTCCAATTCTTGAAGCCCGACAGGAAACCGACGAGCAAGCAGACGATAGCTCGAAGCATCCTTAACTCCTCTCCTCACAAGACATCATGCGCGACAACTCCTAGATTTCAAGAGTATTGCTACGTTTTTCAAAGCTTGCATCAATAGCATTCTAGCCGCCGCGCAGCTCCAACATGTGCGGAAAACCCGATAGCCGAATCTGCTGGGAACTATTTCACCCAGAGCAGGCGAACGTTCGCTCCTCGCGCGCAAAAAGTGCACGAAGTGTTAAGGGTTAAAACGAATACCCAAGTAGACGGCGATTGACGCTTGCAAAACCACAGGTCACAGCGTCGCCGATTTTCGGCTACTCGGCACCCCGGCCAAACCCTTAGCACTTCGCAGTGTTTTTGATCTCGATACCCCTTGGTGAGCCCCTAGCTCGCTGCGACCCACGGCGCCGACTTCGTCTGGCGCCTACATGCTCTCGCGAATCGGCGATGCTGATGCGAAACACACCGTGTATCGTGGCGGCGCGATCGAATGAACTCGCCCCTCGTATTGTGGCCTGCGTTTCCACCGGCGCTGACGCGAGAGCAACAATGAGCTACGGGGTCCGGGTCTGCAACCCACCGGTTTTGACACGAAAAACCACGAAGTGTGGCAGTAAATTGGAAAGAGTCAAGTACACCAGATTTCCACGTTACAAAACTGCAGGTCACGGGCTTGTGGATTTGCGACTACTTGATCACCCGCAGATTACTGCCACACTTCGGGGCTTTTTGCGACACAGATCGCCTAGCACCGGTGCCTGTTGCTAGAAAACAAAGGCGAAGTGAGCGGCAAATCGTCCGATGACCAAGTAGAGCAACCATCACGCGTTGTAAAACCGCTGGTCAGAGAGTTAACGCATTCCGAGCTACTTGGGGCCTTGTGATTTTGCCGCTCACATCGGCATGTTTTTCGACATTGGGGTCTGAAGCAGGCGAATTCGCAAAGCTGCCGGCAGCCTCCTGCAGTCACATGCGCTGCAACCACAGCTCCAATCCCCGGCAAAACCATTCAGCTGGCGATATTTGTCAGAAACAGGGTCGATGTGAGGAACCTACTGAGGATTTGCGAAGTAGCTAGGCCAAAGCCGATTACAAAACCGCTGGTCAGAGAGTCGGGGCATTTGAGGCTACTGGGGAAAGCGCCAAGAGGTTCCTCACTTCGGGCCGGTTTCTGACATTCTGCGGAGCTTGAAACGATAGCGGGTGGCAAGGAGCTCAAGCCGCCGTGTCGAGCGAGTAAAACCGGCGGTGAGATGCTTGTCGGACAGGCAATGCCAAAACAGCTCGAAGCGAGCCTATGATTCGCGTCCGGCCAAGTAGGCGGCTTTGAGCCAATCACAAAACCGCAGGCCAGAGCACACTGCGCATTATGGCTACTCGCAAGTCCCGGCATCATAGGCTCACTTCGCCCCGATTTTCGACATTGAACCCTTTCGCGCTGCCTGCACCCGCGCTGCGCTATCATCATCGACACTGAACCAGCAACGGAAAGGACCCTCGTGGCGTCATACGAGACCATCGGCGGCCGCGCGACAGCGGAGATCGTCGAGAAGAAGAGCCGCTTCATCGCCAACGTCAACCATGCAGTCACCGAGGCCGAAGCTTTGGCCTTCATCGCGGAGATTCGCGAGGAGCACAAGCTCGCGCGCCACAATGTATATGCGTACCTGCTGCGCGACGGCAGCGTGCGCTGCTCCGACGACGGCGAGCCCTCGCGTACTGCGGGCATGCCCGCGCTCGGCGTGCTGCGCCACTCGGGCCTCGTCGACGTCGTCGCCGTGGTCACGCGCTACTTTGGCGGCACGCTGCTGGGCACCGGCGGCCTCGTCCGAGCCTACACCGAGTCGACCCAGGCGGGACTTGCCGCGGCAGAGCACGTGCTCATCTCCCGATGCGTCGACATCAAGGCAGACCTCCCCTACTCGAGTTACGACCAGGCGCTGTACCTGGCAAAAGAAGCCGGGACAAAGATTCTCGGAACGGATTACACCGACCGCGTCGTCCTCACCATGCGTATGCTTGATGGTACGGAGGAAACGCTGGTCGCGCAGCTCAAAGAGCTGCTGCGCGGCGATGAGGGATTGGCGATCGATGGACCATTTGACGCGACGTTTTAGGTGGCCATCGGCTCTCCGAGAGTCGATGGCGCCGACTTCGTCTGGCGCCTACGAGGGGGTTTGCTGCTCAACGGGGCTGACGCGAAGAGCCGAGATGAGCCGCAGCGGTGATGATGGCCTGCAGCCAACGGAGCTGACGCGCGGGCACGCAGCGAACCGCAGCGGTAGATTTACCTGCGCACCTGATGGGCGCCGATGGAGAATCGAAGCCTGATGGCGCCGACCTCGTCTGGCGCCCACGAGGGGGGGGGCTGCAGGCTCCACGGGGCTGACGCGAAAGCGGTGCAGCAAGCTGCAGCGCGCCTGGGGAGGGACAGGGTTCCTCCCCTACGGGGGGCGCCGCTCCCTAAAGGCAGCGAGGCCGGTCCACTGGCTGGGCCGGCCTCGTGACCGTTGGCGCTCTGGTTATCCGCGCGCTGTGTGCATCTCGAGCAACGCCGCGGCAAGGCGCACGATGAGGTCGTAGTATCCGCCGGGCGCAGCCTCGTGGACCGCATCGGCAAAGGCGCCGACCCATGGCAGGGGAAAGTCCGCGGCAAAGCTCGCAGCCTCCATGCCATCGATTACCTCACCCGCAGCCTCGCGCTTGCAGAGGACGGAGAGCAGCAGCAGCTCAAGGCCCATGTGGTCCGCATACTGGTTGTTCTCGTTGGAGACCTCGAGGCCAGCGCGACGCAGCGCATCGCGCATGCGGAAGGTCGCCTGCCCAAAGCCCACGGTCGGGCTCGCAGAGCTGTAAGCGGTCTCCCACGGCGCAGCCTGCGGCGCCTTAGGCCCCACGAAGAGCCTTGTGAACTCCACGCTCACGCTCTGCGACACGTCCTCACCCGCCTGCACCCTATCGGCGGCCTCGCGCGCAAAGGCTTCCAGCGTCTCGACGGCGGCACGAACACCATCGTCGTCAAAGCAAGGGAACTGCTGCCAGGAAGCTGGCTCCAGGCCAGCGGCGCCCGTGGCGTCCATAGTGCTCAGCAGGGTGTTGCCGATGAAGGCGTAAGCCTCCCCCAGCGTCTGCAACTCGTCGTTTCTCACAGCGGCCTCCTTGAAGAAGTTGCGAGCCGCCCACCAAGAAGAGGGTTGGGAAGCGGGCGGCTCAAAAAGAGAGGAAAAGGATCAGCCAGGGCCAAAGGAACTTGGAGAGGACCCCAGCTGCGGGATAGCTTGCAATCGGCGGTAATCAGATGATGCCGATTACCGTCGATAACGGCACCAGCGGCACTGTCGCCGGCTTAGGCCGCGACGGTCTTGGCAGCGTCAACCACAGCAGACTCGTCGGACTTGCCGCCCAGCAACACGGTGCTCAGCACCATCGCAGCTGCGATACCCAGGCTCACGACGCCAATGGCGATGACGACCTCGGGCAGGGTGGGCGCATAGGTACCAAGCGTCGTCCACACGGCACCCGCATCAACCTGCGCCGCAGCGCTGCCAGTGGTGATGCCAGGGCCACCGAGGACGTTGGGGGTGACGAAGCTCGTGAACAGCAGCCACACGCGCTTGCAGAACACGCCCAGCACAACCAGGACGCATGCGATGGCAACCAGCTTGCTGTTGCCGCGGTTCTTGGCAAAGACCAGGATGCAGAAGGGGGTGAGCAGACCGCAGAGGATCTCTGCCCAGAAAAACGGGGCGGTCACGCCGCTTGCCATGATGCCCAGCGCGTGAGCCTCGTGGCCACCGGGATAACCCATGGTGAGGCACTCGCAGCCGATGAAGAAAGCATCGACGGCGATGAAGCAGGCCAGCAGGCCGGCCAGGGACTTCATAAGCGCAGCGTCGAACTTGAACAGACCGACCTTGTTCAGGATGAGCAGGGCGATCAGCAGCAGGGCCAGGCCAGAGTCGCAGGCAGAGGCGACGAAGATGGGTGCCATGATGGCGGAGTACCAGGCCTTGGCGATCTGCAGGCCAAAGATCCAAGCGGTGACGCTGTGAACCAGGATGGCAACGGGCAGGGCCACGCGGGACAGAACCTCGACCTTGCGATGGTCGCCCTTAGTCAGCCACACGAGGTCAAGCACGTTGATCACGATGTAGCAGGTGATGACAATCATGTCCCAAGCCAGAGGGCTCGTGAAGTTGAGGCCGGTGAGCATGCGCCAGATGCGCTGGACGCCGCCCAAATCGACCAAAACGAACATGCCAGCGACGCAGATGCTCACAAGGGAAACGATGACGGCGGGTACGGCGACCTGCTTGAACGCCTCGATGTGGAACACGTGCGCGGAGGAGGCCACGATCAGGCCACCGGCGGAAAGGCCCACGAAGAACATGAACAGGGTGATGTAGAGACCCCAGGAGTTGGAGTTGTTCATGCCCGTGACGCCCAGGCCGTTGGCGAGCTGGAAAATCCAGCAGCCAACGCCGATAAGGGTGAGCAGGGCAAAGACGATGAAGGCGGGCTTCTTGACGAGAGAACTCATTGCTCGCACCTCCCTTAGTTGAAGTAGTGGACTTGCGGCTTGGTACCGCGGTCTTCCAGCAGGACATAGCCGTTGTTCTCCCTGATGGCCTTGGAGATCTCGCTGTCGGGATCGTCCAGGTCACCGAAGATGCGCGCATGGGTGGGGCAGCACACGGCGCACATGGGCGCCTCGCCCTCGTCGGTGCGCTCCTTGCACAGGGTGCACTTCTCGGCCACGCCCTTGGGGCGCACGGGCACGCGGGAGTCGCCGTAGTTGAAGTCCGGGTCGCGCTCGGGCTCGTTCCAGTTGAACACGCGGGCGTTGTAGGGGCAGGCGGCCATGCACATGCGGCAGCCGATGCACTTGTCGTAGTCGATCTCGATGCGGCCCTTGTCGTCGCGGTAGGTCGCACCGGTGGGGCAGACCTTCCTGCATGCTGCGTTCTCGCAGTGCTGGCAGGCGACGGGCAGGTAGTTGCGGCTCAGATTGGGATAGGTGCCGACGGCGCCGTCCATGATGTCGCAGTCCTCCGTGAGGACGCGGTTCCACAGCATGCCCATGGGGACGTTGTTCTGCATCTTGCAAGCATTGGCGCAGGTGTGGCAGCCGATGCAGCGCTTCTTATCGATAGCGAGAGCTAGTCTGGTCATGGTCTATCACCTACGCTTTCTTGACTTCGATGAGCGTGTCGTTGAAGGGGATGGGGGCGCCCGTCAGGAGATAGGCGTCGCGCTCGTTGATGTGGTCGTTGGTCACGTTTTGGGTGTTACCCTCGACCATATGCTTGGACCAGCCGGCCTCGAAGGTCCTGGCGCTGCCAGGGCGAACGGAGTCGTTGGCGTGAACCGGGCACTTGAAGGAGCCGCGGTCGTTGAAGCCCTCGACGATGTCGCCGTCGGCCAGGCCCCTGCTCTTCATGTCGACGGGGTTGAGCTCCAGGTAGGAGCCGTGGAACTGCTGCAGCCAGGTCGCGGCCTTGAAGTGGGAGTGGTTCGAGAAGCGCGTGCGCGTCTGGGTGAACTGCAGGGGGTACTTCTCCATCAGCGGGTTGCCGTCGAAGACCTCGTTGTTCTCCTCCCAAGTGGGCCATGCCTGCTTGACGGGCATCTGGGCCTCGTAGTAGACCTCGAGCTTGCCGGTGGCGGTGGGGTACACCTGGTCGGTAAAGCCGACGCGCGGCTTGTCGATGCCCGCGATGGGCATGCTGCCGTGGTTCTCGATCAGCTTGTCGAAGGTGATGCCCTGCGCGGCCAGGTCCTCGGACTTGTCGACCTGGAAGCGGGTGAGCTCTTGGGCGTCCTTGGGCAGGTACTGGTCGAGGCCGACGCTCTTGAGGATGAGCTGCATGACGTCGAAGTCAGGCTTAGACTCGAAGAGCGGGTCGATGCACTTCTCCTGCAAGATCACATGGTTGTAGCCGCTGCGGACGATGGAGTGATCGACGGTGTCCTCGAACTTAGAGCACACAGGCAAGACGACGTCAGCGTAGGCGACAGTGTCCTCGTAGTACATGCCGATGTGAAGGATGAAGTCCAAGCTTTTGATCCACTCGCGCGTCTGGTTGTAGTTGGCGAAGTACTGCTGGAAGGTGTTGCCCAGGGAGATGATGACGTGGACGTCGTTGTCCTGGACGGGGAAGCGGTCTGCGCGCACGGGCAGCTTGGGGGAGACGAACTCCTCCGGCAACGCCCAGCCTGCAAGCGCAGCGCCGCGGCCCATGCCGCCGTTGTAGTTGCCGATACCGGCACCGGGCTTGCCGATGTTGCCGGTCAGGGCAGCCAGCGTCACGATCGCATGGCCCTGGACATCGGGGTTGGAGAACTTGTCGCTGCCGCCCATGCCGTAGCCGATGCACGCGGGGCCCTCGGCGTACTTGCGGGCGATTTCCTCGATCTTCTCTTTCGCGATACCGCACTTCTCTGCAGCCCAGTCCGTGGTATAGGACTTCTGGTTCTTCTTGAGCAGCTCGAAGGTCGTCGTGCACTTCTTGCCGTTGACCGTGAACTCGCCCTCGAGCGCGGTGTTGGCACCGGCCTGGGTATGGGAGACGGCGGTGTTCTTGGCGCTATCCCAGACCACGTAGGGCGCATCGCCCTTGCCAGAGCGCACGAGCTCGCCCGTCTTGGCGTCCACCAGCAGCGGGAAGGTAGTGTGCGCCTTCATGAAGGCCTTGTCGTAGAGCTTGTTGTCGAGCACGTAGCTGAGCATGCCGAGGAAGAACGCACCGTCGGTGCCGGGCTTGATGGGGAGCCACTGGTCGGCCTTGCCTGCGGTGGTAGCGAAGTGCGGGTCGATGTAGACGATCTCGCAGCCGGCCTCTTGGGCATCGAAGAAGGCCCTGGCCTGCATCATGGAAGCTTCGAGGGTGTTGTTGCCGGCGATGATGACGAGCTTGGAGTTGACCCAGTCCCTGGTCTCGTTACTGGCATCGCCAAAGCCGCTGCCGCCCTTGGCAACGTCGATGCCCTGGCCGACGCCGCGGTCGATGCCAGGCTCGCAATCGGTGCCGCACTTCAGCAGCGGCGACATCAGAGCAAAGCGGGGCTCGTTGGAAGCGGACATGTACACGGACTCATGGCCGTACTTATCCCACGCCTTCTTGAGTTCCTCGCCGACGATCTCCAGGGCCTCGTCCCAGGAGATGGCGACGAACTCGTTTGCGCCGCGCTCGCCCACGCGCTTCATGGGCTGCTGCAGGCGGTCGTTGCTGTACACGTGCTGAATCTCGGAAATACCCTTGACGCAGCAGTGCTGGTAGTAGCCGTCAACGGTATCGTTGGGCTGAATCATGCACAGGCGCCCGTCGCGGATGGTGCACTTGAGGGAGCAGTTGCCCTGGCACATGAACTGGTGCAAGGTGTAAACCGTCTTCTCCTCGGTATCAGCGACAGCCTGCGCGGGGACCAGCCAGCCCTCTGCACCGGTCATGCTGCCCAGGCCCGCGAGGCCCAAAGCGGCGCCAGTAACGCCAGCCGCCTTGACAAAGCCCCTGCGGCTGATTCCGCCAGTGGGGGTCATCGTCTCTGACATCTCTCCTCCTTAGCTTCTCGCTTTCCTGCCCCAGCAGGAGAGCGTGTAGGAAGGCGGTTTCTCTCTTGCGCCTCCCATAACCAAAATGCAGAGCGGCCACTCTCTGGTTGTCACATTATCACAATGTCTTGCGACAATGGTGACAAGATGCAGATTTTTGCGATTTTTCAAGCGATTTCGTGGGAAGACAGCAGGCGGTGGCCCTTCTAGTGCCCGTACTTCCGGTAGTCGAGGCGCTTTTCGACCAAGGCGACGATATCGGAATCGTCCATGCCGGCTGTCGCGCAGGTCTTGATCATGTCGTCTACCAGCAGGTCAAGGGCGCTGTTCTCTGCCCGGGCACAGCCCACGCTGTTGCGCGCGAGCACGAAGGTGCCCCTGCCCTTGCGCGTGGTGATGTAGCCCTCGCGCTCAAGATCCATGTACGCGCGGTTGACGGTGTTGTAGCTGATGTCGAGGTCGACAGCCAGGCGACGCACCGTGGGAAGCTGGTCACCCTCCTGATAAGCGCCGGAGCCGATGAGAAAGGCGATGCGGCTCTTCACCTGGATCCACACGGGAATGCCGCTGTTGTGGTCGAGCTCGAAGCCCTCCATCGGGTTGGTGCCTGCGTCCTTAGCGCTTGCCATTTGCTGCCTCCGTTCCGTCGACAAAACCGTCGCTTACCGCCGTCGGGACGGTGACTACGGTTCCACCGGATTTCTTGACTGTCTCGTATTGCATGAGCATGGCCCTGAGCTTGAGGGCTGCCTCGGGGTCTCCGTAGATCTTGGCCGCCTCGGCGAAGGTCTCCGCCAGGTCGACCTCGACGTCTGCCACGGCCAGGCGACCGGCGCGCTCGCGCTCCGCCTGCGCCTCGATCGACATGGCGTCGTGGAGGCTGTCCGGGATGATGATGTCGCGCACCTTCACGTCGATGACGTCGACGCCCCAGTTGGTGGCGATGCGCTCGACCTCGGTCTTGATCTCCGCGTCGAGCTCGTCGCGGCTCAGCGCCACATCGGCCACGCTCTTGCGACCGACGGCCTCGCGCAGCGCGGTCTGGGCGAGGAAGCACACGGACCCAAAGTAGTCCTCGACCTCCGTGCAGGCCTTCTCCACATCCCACACCATCCAGAAGAGGACGGCGTCGACGGTAACGGGGACGAGATCTGCCGTGAGGGTTTGCTCGGCATAGAAGGGTGTGGCCACCGTGCGCTGGTCGATGCACACCGCCCCTTGCTCGATAATCGGCACGGTGAGGTACAGGCCGGGGCCGGCGACGCGGACGACCTTGCCAAAGCGCAGCACCACGACACGCTCCCAGCTCAAAGCGATGTGGATCGACGATGCCGCAAGCGCTGCCACGAGCACGGCGATGCCGACGACAACAGGCGTCACGGCACCCAGCAGCATGCAGCCAACACCCAGCACCGCAGCAAAGAGCAGCGCGAAGACGGCGAGCCCAAAGACCAAAACCGCGTTGCGGGAGGTCTTGCGCGGAACGTACGTCGTCGCCGCGTCCATGCGCGCTTGGCGCTCGCCGGGCGGGATACGGGAGGCGTCGCTCGCCTTGCGCCCCGCGGCCTGCCGCGTCTTGGTCTTACTGTCGAGGTTCATGACACTCTCCAATCCTTATCTGCCGATCACGGCAGTCTCTATATACTGAACGCCCGCGTAGACCTGGGATGGATCGTACGCGGCAAGGTCGACGACGCACCAGCGCAGCGCGGCAGCGCCGACGAGGACGCACAACGCCAAGACGAGCACGCGCGCTTGGGTGGGATGCTGGGGCAGGCGCTCCAAAAGCAGCGGGAGCATGAGGCCCGCCGCCACGAGCAGACCCCAAAACGCCGGGGCGAGGTTGCCGCAAAGCAGCGCTTTAGCACCTGCAGCGGACGCAGGCTGGGCTGCCATGAGGGCGATGAAGGCCGCAAGGCAGATAAGCTCGAGGATGATGAGCGCCGTGTCGGCATTGAGGAGGACGCGCAGCCTTCTGGCGCCGAGGGCGTCTTCATCGGCAAACGCCGAGGCGAAAAGCAGTGCGGCCAATCCGCTGGACAGCGACGAGAGCACGAAGAGCGGCAGCAAAAGCGGCGACTGCCAGGCGATGACCGCGGCAGAACTCCCCAGGAGGGCAGCGGTGTAGCCCGTGACCAGCAAGCCGGCGGCGAGGCCGACGACGCGGAGGCCGACGCGCAGCGCTTGGGGCGCGAGGAGCAGCAGCGGGGAGTCGAAGCAGGCCGAAAGCGCGAGCAGCGCAGAGCACAGCAATGCGAGCGCCAAGGAAAAAGCTCCGATCGTGAGCGGCGTCAGCCGAGGCGAGAGGATGAGGGCGAAGACGTTGCCCGAGCGGCCAAGGTCGAGCCAGAGGCACAGCGCGCCGAGGGCAAGCAGCCCAAAGCAGACGAGGCTGCCCCGCGCTTGAAGCTGGCGATAAGCGAGGATATCGCGCGGTGTGTTGGGCAAGAGGCGCCCAAAGAGCTCCAAGAAGCAGATGATGGCGAGTGCGCCGCCGCCCGCGCCGCCAAGGAAGAGATAGCAGGTTACAAACGAGCTCAGCACTGCTACTCCCCTCTCTGAGCTTGCCTTTTGCTCCGCATTTTATCGTAATGACTTGCGATAATAAAGAACGACGATGAGGACGCGGACTGCGGGGCGCACGGCAGGTTGCGGCGACAATGCTTTTCGATTGGCGATATTTGTCAGAAACTGGGGCGAAGTGAGCGACAAAACGGCCGGAAGCCAAGTAGACCCCTGAACCACTACGCCGTGACCTGTGGTTTTGCAAGAGACGACACCCGCTCTACTCGGGTACCCACGGATTTGCCGCTCACTTCGCACCGTTTTTCGACACGTGTCGCATATTGAAAGGATTTTGACAGCGTCCGGCGCTGCTAGCAGCAACGGCATCTGGGTGCTGGAGCGGTGTTCTGAACAACAAATCGCTCAGAACACCGCGAAATCAAGCGGATTCAAGACAAAACGTCAACAGTATGAACGATTGGGCGTTCATACTGTTTCGATTGGCCGCCAGCTCAATGCAACCCACTGGCGCCGACTTCGTCTGGTGCCTACGTGACCTCGCGGATCGATAACGAACTGCAGTGACACACATTGTGCCAGTGACAAAGTGTGTCATCCGGGCCCCAGCCCACTGGCGTTGTCGCGAAAAGCGCCTGTTATCAGAAAACGGGGCGAAGTGAGCCTATGATTAGGTGCATCTCAAGCAAGGCAGTGACTACAGAGCACAAAACCGCAGGTCACAGCAGTGTGTGCTACGCGACTTATCAAGCAGGGGTTAACCACAGGCTCACTTCGAGGCGTTTTTCGACTGGGTCGCGCGTTAGAGGGGTTTTGGCAACGGCAGACGCTGGCATAAGAGCAGTCGGACGAAACAGCAGCGCGCAATCTGCTGTACATCGCAGGTGTTGGCCAAACTTGCTAGAACCTGATGGCGCCGACTTCGTCTGGCGCCTACGTGGCCTCGCGAATCAATGGCGTTAACGCGAAGGCCCATAGCGAGCTGCAGCGGTGGGGTCGAATGAATTCGACCCCTACACATGATGGCTTGTGGCCTAACGGAGCTAGCGCGAAAGCCCGGAGCAGCCGCATCGGTGATGATGGCCTGAGGCCCGACGTAGCTGGGGAGGGACAGGATCCCCTACAGGAAGAGTCGCAACGCGATGACGCCGCGGGCTCAGCTACAATCGGTGAATAGGAAGAGAGGGGACGATATGGCCGACAGTAACGACGCAAGCGCAGCAGACGAGCAGTTGCGGGGCAAGATCCGCAAGGTGATGGCGTTGCTCGAGGGCGCGAAGACCGAAGGCGAGGCGCAGGCGGCATCGCTTGCGCTGCAGCGCTTGCTGGCCAAAAGCGGGCTCACCGTCGAGGACGTGCTCGGCGAGCAGAGCAGCACCGATGAGGTTGCAGAGACCGACTGCGCGGTGAGCGGCTCGGGTGCCAGTTGGAAGATCGACCTCGCGGCGGTAATTGCGAGAAACTACCGCTGCCGCCTATACACGAAGACGCACAACAAGGCGAGGAATGTGGTGTTCGTCGGGCTTGCCGCGGACGCAGATGTCGCGACGGGCTGCTTCTATGCCACGGTGAAGGCAGCACAGCGCTGCTTCCGCGCATACTGCAAGGACATGCGCGAGGGCAACCCACTGGTCGACACGAACCGCGCGGCTTTTCGCAACGGCTACTACCTCGGCTTCGTGAGCGGGCTTTCCGCCGCCTACGACGAGCAGGTCGCCTCGAGTGAAGAGCTCGCAATCTGCCTGCAGACGCCGGCGATCGTGGAGGCGCACATGGACGCCAAGGCGCTGAGGCGCGGGCGTCGGCGCAGCTTGATGGTCTACGAAGATTGCTACGGCGCCGGCAGAAGCGACGGCTACGGCTTTGGCCGCGGCGACCGACTGGTGGAGGGATAGCGGCAAGGGGGTTCGGCGCGGTCGGCCGCCAGCTCGTTGCAAGCCGATGGCGCCGACTTCGTCTGGCGCCTACGTGGCCTCGCGAATCGACAACGAGTTGCAGTGACACACTTTGTGCCAGTGACAAAGTGTGTCATCCGGGCCCCAACCCACTGGCGTTGGCGTGAAAGGCACTTATTGTCAGAAAACGGGCCGAAGTGAGTAACCTTGAAGCGATCTTACGAGTAGCCGTAGAGGCGGCAAGCCTGCAACCTGCGGTTTTGCAGATTGTCCTCCCCTGGCTACTCCAGAATTGCCCGCAAGGTTACTCACTTCGGCCCTGTTTCTGACACGCATCGTGCAATGAAAGTCTTTGACGGCATCCGGCGCTGTCGGCAGCAACGGCATCTGGGCGCTGGGCGTTCAGACCGTTGCGGGCGGCGACGCGGACGGCCGCCAGCCCGCTGCACCCTGACGGCGCCGACTTCGTCTGGCGCCTACGTGCGCTCGCGAATCGATGGCGCTGACGCGAAGACCCACAGTGAGCTGCGGCGATGGGGTCGAATGAATTCGACCCCTCGTACTTCACCTGCGGGTTTATCGAAAGGATGCACCCCCGCGCGATTAACCTGCGAATTTGCCAAAAAATCCTCCCTTGCAGTGAGTAGATGACATCGTCTATTAGTCTCTTTGCCACCTAAGGACACACTGATTAAAGCAAATGCTCACTGCACGCGATTGGCAAAACCGCTGGTTACGCAAGGGAGAGACCCTGCCTCTCCTCATAAGCCAAGCATTAGTTTTCCGTTGCCATGAACGCGCCCAAGGACACGCTGGAGAAGGTCGCCCTGGTGCTCAATCGGGCAATGCGTTGCCCGAAAACGCTGCGATTTCGCGAGTTCCACATCGTAAAGCCCAGTTCAGAAGGGTTTGATGAAGATTAGTCATCTACTCACTGCAAGGGAGGATTTTTGCCAAAAAGGCGCAACCGACAAATTACGTAGGGGTCGATTTTAATCGACCCCATCGCTGCAAGATGCGGTTGGCATCGCGATAGCAGCTGCCTGGCGCACGGGGACCTCGACGCAGCTGATGAACTCGTCGAGCTTGCTGGTCTCGTACTCGCTGATAGGGCTGGACTCGATGGGCAGGCCCGCGACCTCGTAGCCATTCTCACGCACATAGCGCACGATCTTCTCGTAGATCTCCGGGCCCCTCAGCAGCGACCCCTTGAACACGCAAGTCGCGTACAGGCCCGCCTCGATCACGTAGTCCGGCTCGCACGGCAGCGGGTCGACCTTGAGCAACATGACCGCAGGCGAGAAGACGCCCGTCTCCCTCAGTGGCTCGTCCGGGTCCACGACATATAGCGAGTTGCTGTGCAGCGCACGCAGGCGGATACCGTGCTTTTGGGCGCACTTCGCCGTCGCATACGGCAGGTCCTGGTAGTAGATCTCATCTTGGGCGATGACCAGGCACGGGCGCTGCGGGACGTGCGCAATCGTCACCTCCTCCTGCTGTGCGGCCGTCGTGGCGAGCGCATAGCGCTGCATGCTTCCGACGATGCTGGACTTCTTGTCGTTGAGGAAGCTCATCTGCGCGTCGATCTGCCTGAGCTCCTCGTCCATGACCATCATCGTCGAGCTGAAGGTCTGCTCATCGAGGTACTCCTTGATCTGCCCAAAGCTGAAGCCCATCTCGCGCAGCTCGACGATCACGTTGAGGCGCTGGAACTCCCTCGCCCCGTAGATGCGGTAGCCATTGCCCGGATCCCTCGAAGGGTTGATAAGGCCGAGCTTCTCGCAGTAGTAGAGCTTGTCGACGCTCAGCCCGTACACATCGCAGGCCTCCTTGATGCTCCTACCTTGCTCGAGTATGTGCTTTGCCATACAAACTCCCGTATAGTCCCAGACTTCTATCTGTTCACCCAATATACTGCAAACACAGCAATTACAGTAATATTCGCAGGTAATCAGCTATAAATCCTCAATCTTGCGGCCAGTGAATAATCTTGAAGTTCCTGCTTGACCCTCGTATCGTCCCAGAAACTATCTTGTCCTCAGCAAGAAAAGCCAATGGAGCAAGGAGGTTCCAAGGTGTCTGATTACACAAAGGCCCTTTCCTTCGGCACGATCGAGGGCAAGGACGCAGGAAAGGGAGTGGAGGCCTACCTGGGCATCCCGTACGCCAAGCCACCGGTGGGCAAGCTGCGCTGGAAGCCGCCCGTGAAGCTGGATGCCAGCGACCGTAAGATCGACTGCACCGAGCTCGGTTACTCCGCCATGCAGAAGGTCGACCCGGTCATGGCCGCATCCCAGCGTCAGCAAAGCGAGGATTGCCTCACCCTCAACGTGTGGCGTCGCCACGAGGCAACCGGCCCGCTGCCCGTCATGGTCTACCTGCATGGCGGCGCATACCTCGAGGGTGGCTCCTCCGACCCCCTCTACGACGGCACGAACTTCGCCAGCGAGCACGACGTCGTCTTCGTCACGATCAACTACCGCGTGAACCTCTTCGGCTTCATGAACTTCGCCAACGTCCCCGGCGGCGAGGAGTACCAGGAGTCCGGTTACCTGGGTACCATGGACCAGGTCGCGGCGCTCGAGTGGGTGCGCGACAACATCGCGGCCTTTGGCGGCGACCCCGGCAACGTCACGCTGTTTGGCGAGTCCGCCGGCAGCGGCAGCGTCTCTTTGCTCATGACCACCCCCGCAGCCAAGGGCCTCTTCCACAAGGCCATCTGCGAGAGCGGCCCCATGCAGATCTACAACGCCCCTGAGATCACGGCCCCCTACGCCGCCGAGTTCATGGAGCGCATGGGCTGCAAGAACATGGAAGAGATGATCGCGCTTCCCGCGGAGAAGATCATGGAGGAGTTCTCCGGCCCGTTCTTCAACGACCACCTGCACGAGATCTCCCTCATCTTCGCCCCGACCTGCGACGGCAACTACATCCCCCGCAAGCCGCTGGCAGCCTTCAAGGACGGCAGCGCGGCCGACGTGAAGTTCATGATCGGCATCAACGCCAACGAGTTCAACTACTGGGGCCTGTACTTCGAGGACATCGAGAAAGAGATGCCGCTGTTCTGGCACGGCCAGTCCAAGTTCCACTTCAACGGCCTCATCGATGACAAGAAGTACGAGGAGGCCTACGTGGCGGCCCATCCCGACGAGCCCGCCGCCGAGCGCTACCTCGACTACACGAACCAGATCGGCTTCTACGTCGGCAGCGAGCTCATGGCCGAGTACCAAAGCGCTTACAACGACGCCTACCTCTACCTCTTCACCTACGCCTCCAAGGTCCCCGGCATGGGCAGCTGCCACGCGATCGAGCTTCCCTTCGTGATGCACAACACCCATCTGGAGGACGTGGTCAAGGGCCTGTGCGGCGAGGTTCCGCCCGAGCATCTGGCCGTCGAGATGGGCAAGGTCTGGGCGGCGTTTGCCGCGACGGGCAGCCCCAGCGTTGCAGATGTCGCCGACTGGCCCGTCTACGAGCCCGAGAAGCGTCAGACGATGGTCATCAGCGAGAACGGCTGGCATGCCGAGGAGGACCGCAACGAGGTCAACCGCGAGATTCTGCGCGGCGCCTTTGACGAGTGCCTCCTCTAGCAGGCGCCTGAAAGCGCCTAAAGCGTCTGGAGCCTGGAGCGTCTGGGCCCGGGCGCAAGAACCGAGTCGGGTGCCGGCAGGGAGGCCGGCACCCTGGAAAGAAAGGTGAGAACAATGGATCAACCAAAGCTCTCGTCGTACAGGTGGGTCGTCTTGGTGCTCGTGTGCCTGGTGTGCTTCCTGTCGAACTTCATGCAGTACCAGGTCTCCGCTCTGGCGGTCTACATCATGCCGATGTTTTCCATCGACGAGGCCGGCTTCTCGATGCTGATGCTGATGCCCATGCTCACGGCGGTGTTCCTGAGCATCCCGATGGGCATGCTCGGCGACCGCATCGGCCCTAAGAAGGTCGTCGCCGCATGCATGGTCGTCGCCATCCTGGGCGGTTTTTTGCGCACCTTCGGCAACAGCTTCCCCGTCCAGATGCTGTCCATGTTCATGCTCGGCGCCGGCATCTCCGCGCTCAACGCGAACCTCATCAAGATCTTCGGCACCTGGTTCAAGAGCTCCGCTCAGCTGGCGATGGGCTTCTTCTACGCATCCTCGAGCCTCGGCGTCGTCGCCGCCAACATCATCGCCCCGATGATCGGCGATGTCTTCAGCAACTACCTGGGCAGCGCCATCGCGCTCACCGTCGTCGGCGTCCTGTGGCTTGTCGCCTTGCACGACGCGCCCAAGGGCGAGACGCTCGCCATCTCCGAGGGCGGCTCACTGGCAGCCCTCAAGGTCGCAGCCAAGAGCAAGAACGTCTGGCTGATCGGCCTCAACTACGGCCTGTGCCTCGCAGCCGTCACTGCGTTTGCAAGCCTGACTCCGCAGGTCCTCGTCCTGCAGTGCGGCGTCGACCCCGTCACCGCCGGCACCATCGCCTCTGCGGCAGCCATCGGCTCCTTGCTCGGCGAGCTCATCGGCGGCGCCGTCGGCGTCAAGCTCGGCAAGTGGCGCCCCTTCATCGTCATCACCGTCACCATTGGCGCTGTATTCATGACCTACTTCTGGGCCGGCGTCGTCATGCCCGGCAAGGTTCCCTCCGTCGAGCTGCTCATCGGCATCCAGGTTCTCGCTGGCGCCTTTGGCGCCCTCAAGGGCCCGATCGTCCAGGCCATGCCCTTCGCGCTGCCTGAGATCCGCGGTAAGTACGCTGGCAGCGCAGGCGGCATCATCGGCACCATCGGCCTGCTGTGCTCCTACGCCATCCCCGTCGCCGTCGCCTCTCTGACCGTTGGCAACTACACGATGAACCTCGCGATCGAGACCCTGCTCTTCCTGCTCTCCAGCGTGTTCATCCTGCTGGTCCCCGAGCTCGGCCCCAAGAGCAAGATCGCGGCAGAAATCGCGGAGAAGGAAGCTGCCGAGGCAGCCGCCAACTAAGATCCAATCCCTCCTTAGCTGCCGCGCTCGATCCCCGTCGGGCGCGGCAGCCCCTCTTTTATGCGGTATCGTTGAAAGGGAACAACCATGAGCACGGGAACCAAGAAAAGGCAGAAGTCAGTGGTTATAGAAAGCGGCGACGGTTTGGGCAAGATCCGCAAGTGGCTGGTGCTTGCCACGGCCAGCATCTTGATCTTTGGCGCCTACCTCATGCAGTACCAGGTCTCCGCGTTGGCCTTCCTGCTCATCCCTCAGTACTCGCTCAGTGCGGTCGAGCTCTCGAACCTGATCCTCATCCCCATGGCGCTGGCCGCCGTCATCGGCATCCCGCTGGGTGCGGCCGCCGACCGCTTTGGGACGCGCAAGGTCGTCGGGATCTGCATCGGCATCGCGCTCGCCGGCGCTGTCCTGCGCGTTACCGCGACTTCGTACGCGGCGCTACTCGTGGCCATGCTCCTCATCGGATTTGCACCGGCCGCGATGAATTCCAACCTGATGCGCCTGCTGGGCGCCTGGTTTAAAGACCGAGCCAGCTTCGCGCTCGGCATCTACTACGCGTGCAGCGGACTGGGAGCGTTTGTCGCGCTTGCCACCTCCGCGCTCATCGGCTCAACACGCGGGGCGTTTGCGCTGAGCGCGCTGCTGCTGGCGATTGCTTGCTGCCTGTGGTTTGCGCTCGTCGCCGACAGCCCCGAAGGCGAGCCGATCCCCCGCCAGGAGAACATGCGCGCAAGCCTGGGCATCGCTGCCCGTTGCAGCACGGTCTGGGCAATCGCGTTGATCACAGGCCTCTCACTGGCCGCGAAAACCGCGTATTTGAGCTTTCTGCCCCAGGTTCTGGGAGCGACCCTCGACGCGTCTAGCGCCAACCTCATGGCGTCTGCGGTGAGCGTCGGCGGCATCGTCGGCTGCGCGACAGGTCCGATCATGTGGTCGTTCTTCAAGCGCGTGAAGCCCGCGATGGTGATCATCACTGCCGTGTCGGGTGTCCTGATGGCGCTCAGCGTGAGCGCGCTGTCCCCCAACGTCGCCGTCTTCTTCATCGTGGGCTGCCTTGCCTCTGTGATGGGCCCGCTTGTCGAAGCGATTCCCTGCCACATCCCCGCGATTGCAGGCAGCGTTGGCAGCGCCGGCGGCATCATCGGCTCCGTGAGTTTGGCAATGACCTACCTCATCCCGCTTGCGATCTCTGCGTTGTCTGGCGACAGCTACGTCTTCATCTCCATAGCGATGGCCATCTGCTTCATCGCGGCGATTCCGCTCATCATCAGCCTGCCCGGCGTGCGAGCGGAGGATTACGCCGAGCGCGATGGCGACTAGGCGGCTGCAGGCTGCAGTGTGTCGGGCTGTGCGATTGAGTCGCAGCGCGACGGCGCCCCTTGCAGACATCGTCTATATGCGCACCCGAGCAACGCTCTGCCTCACACAGGTTGCGTATTGTTAGTGTTCTAGCTCATTTGTAAATTGCGTATTGTTGATACTCAGCGAGAAGAAACACCGCAACGACATCGAAGTGGACTTCCTCATCTCGAACGAAAGCAAGCTTGGGTTCAAGGTGATGCCCCTCGAGGTGAAGTCGTCGAAGAACTACCCCGCCGTTTCCTATGAGAAGTTCAAGAAGCGCTTCCAGGGGCGTGTGGGAGAGTCCTACGTCGCCACCCAAAGGCGTTTTCGCAAGACGAGGCTGGGTTCCGCGTTCCAACGTACGTGCTTCACTGCGTCTTCGAATGAGTTACAGCCAGTCCGCTGCACCCTGATGGCGCCGACTTCGCCTGGCGCCTACGTGCCCTCGCTGTTCAATGACGCTGACGCGAAGGCCCGAGGTGAGCTGCGGCGGCATGGTCGAGTGAATTCGACCTCTACGCACTGCGATCCTCGTTTCCATCAGCGCTGTCGCAACATGCTTCGCCTAGCGCCCATGCCCGTTGTCGAAAATTGGGGCGAAGTGAGCGGCAAAGCGGCCGGAAGCCAAGTAGACCCCTGAACCACTACGCCGTGACCTGTGGTTTTGCAAGAGACGACACCCGCTCTACTCGGGTACCCACGGATTTGCCGCTCACATCGCCCCAGTTTTCGACACGTGTCGCGTACTGAAAGGAACTTGGCTGCTGACACGCAACCACTCGCAACGCCACAGGCTCCCGCCAGCCCGCTGCAACCAGATGGCGCCGACTTCGTCTGGCGCCTACGTGGGGCCTGCGGCCCAACAGCGCTGGCGCGAAAGCCAACAGCGAGCCGCAAGGCGTCCGGGGAGGAACTTCGGCCCCTCCCCTACGAGTTGCTCGCCACCCGTCGCTTAAGCAACCTTGACCTTGATGGTCTTGCTCTCGGCCTTGTAGTGCGCGGTCGCGTCAGCAGTGACCTTAATCTTGTAGGTACCCTTCTTAGCGTTCTTCTTGAAGGTCACGACGCCGTTCTTGGCGACCTTGACGCCCTTGGCCTTGCCGGAGACGAGCTTGTAGCTCACCTTGGCCTTCTCGCTGGCCTTGGCCTTGATGGTGACCGTGGACGCCTTCTTCGCCTTCACAGTCTTCTTAGAGACCGTGACCTTGAGGTTGCTGGTGAGGTCCTTAGACACGGGCTCGGCCACCTGCTCCTTAGCGCTGTACATGGACTTGTAGCCGCCGCGGTAGAGCTGGGCGAGCTTGTCGTACATCTTGGAGAACAGACGCGGGTTGAAGTTGTTGATCCTGAAGCCCGTACCGGAGAGGTCCATGTCCGCCACCTCGAGGCCCGCGGGGCTCGTCTTGCGCGTCGCGTAGCCCTCGGATGCGGAGCCCGTGCCGTTGAGGTCGATAGCGTAGCCGGTCTCCTTGTCCCAGGAGGTCTTGCCGGTGTTCTTGTCGTGGTACTTGGTGATGATCAGGCTGGTGGAGTTGTAGTTATAGCCTTCCTTGCTGTCGATGAGCTTGCCGGTAGAGTCCGTCGGACCGTCAACGCCGAGCAAGTTGCAGGTAATGGCTGCCATGCCATCGCGGTCGGTGTAGGAACCGATGCGCGTCTCACGGTACCACGCGTTGCCGGTGGTCGCGGTGGGATGGATGAACAGCGTGCAGCCCTGCGCGGCGTAGTAGCGGCCGAGCTCGGGATAGAAGTGACCGTCGCGGCAGATGTCGATGCCGACCTTGATGTCGTTGGTCTTATCGCCATCCTCGCCGATGCCGTCCTTGCTCCAGTTGATAGTGAACATCTTGGGGTCGGTACCGCAGACGGACCACTGGTCCTCATCGCCGGCGCGATGAATCTTCTGGTAGGTGTCGACAGTGCCGTCAGGCGCACAGATAAAGGCGGAGTTGTAGACCTTCTGCTTACCGTTTTCCGTGATGGGGCCACCCTCGGGCATCTCGGACGCGCCGTAGATGATGTACATGTTGTTTGCCTTGGCGAGCTCGGCAAAGTGCTTGGCGATGTCGCCGTCCTTGCTCTGCGCGAGCTTCACCTGCATAGGTTGCTCGCCATCCGCCGGCTCGACATACTCGTAGCCCTGCAGCGCCATCTCCGGGAAGACGAGGATGTCGACATCTTTGGCAATGGCCTGCTGGACGTAGTTGTCCATGGCCTTGACGGTTGCGTCGAGGTCGCCCCACTTGGCGGTCATGTTGACAACGGCAGCGCGCGGGCCGTCGGTATTGGTGTAGCTGTAGGACAGGGAGTCGCCGTCCTCCTGCTCGTCAGCCAGCGTATCGTAGAGCTCGGCGTACATCTCGGGATTGAAGTCCTTGTTGGTGCAGGTGCTGCCGGTGACGCACTTCACCGTACCGGTGTTGTACTGGATACCCTCGACGCCGGTGGTGATGTCGGCATTCTCCTGCGCAGTGCCGATCTGGTCGGCCGCGACGCCCGCATAGTAGACCGCGCCGTTGAAGGAGCCCTTGCAGATGACAGAGCCGCCGGGGAAGAGATAGGTCTGCTTGCCGTCGGTTGTCGGGCCGTCGGCGCCCACGAGGTCGGCGCTCAGGATGGTGTAGCCCTCACGGCTTGCGCAGCTCTCGATGCGGTTTTGGTAGTACCACTCCCAGCCCTTGTCGTTGTCCTTGGAGTAGCTGCGGGAGGTGGCGGTGGGGTTCACAAGGATGTTGGCGCCCTGAGCGGCGTAGTAGCGGCCGAGCTCGGGCGTGGCGTAGGTATCGTAGCAGATGCTCAGGCCGATCTTGCCGTACTTGCCCGCGTCGAGCAGAACCGGGGTCTCACCGGGAGTGCACCAATCGCCCTCGACCGGAGTGATCTTCTGGTAGGCGGTGGTGGTGCCGTCAGGGCCGCAGGCAAAGGCGGAGTTGTAGGCGTGCTTCATGTCCTGCTTGCCGTTGGACTTGTAGACCTTCTGGGTGCCGCCGTAGATGATCCACATGTCGTACTGGTCGGCGAGCGCGGCGAAGGTCTGCTGGGTGGGGCCGTTGAGATCCTCGGCGAGGCGGATCGGCATCTTGTAGGTCTCGGAGCTGGGATCGCTCGAGGACGCGTAACCGGTGACGCACATCTCGGGGAAGACGATGATCTTCGTGCCCTTGGCCGCAGCCTCCTTGATGTAGCTGGTCATGGCCTTGACGTTGGCGGCCTTGTCGCCCCACTTGGGAGCAAAGTTCACGACGGCGAGCTCGTTGTCGGCAAAGTCATAGGAGCAGCTGGGCTGCTCGAGCCTGGTGCTGCCGGTGACGTCGGCGTCAGATGCGAAGGCCACGGCGGGCATGCCTGTCAAGATCAAAGACAGCGAGGCTGCAGTCAAAGCGGTTTTGCGCAGGGCACTGTAGCGTGGTGCCCTGAAGTAATGACCATCATTCTTCTTCATGTTGAGTTCCTCCCTCATCGGTTGCTCGTGGCGCCCTGCCTTGGGTGCCTGCCAAAGAGATTACGAGGAGAGCATTTCCCAGCTATTACGTCGGGATTAAGGTTTCTTTGCTATTTGATTGCTGCTTTGAAAATTGATTCGCGAATTTGGTTTTCCGATTATCGGCGTGTTTACCTGCAGGAAACGGAGTAAGGCGATGTTTCGAGCGACGAGAGGTTAACGTGGTGGAAACATCGCGGGACTGCGGGGGGATGTAGCTGGAGCTCACCGGTACTGACGCGAAGGCTCACAGTGAGTTGCAGCGGTGGGGTCGAATTCATTCGACCCCACCGCAGCGAGACACGATTGGCATCGCACCGACAGCGAGGTGGTCAACAAATCAGTCAGACCGATTTGTTGACCACCTTCAAAGATCCGCGATTCAGTGGCTTAGCGGCGCTGCATGCGGACGCTCATGTCCAGGGGATTCGCGAAGTGCAGACAGGTCGTTGCCAGGCCATCGACGCCGGTAGCGGCGTAATCCTTGGCGTTCTTGAGGTTGACGCCGCCCGCCGCGATGATCGTGATGCGCGGGTTGATCGCCCTCAACTGCGGCACCAGTGCGGCAACCTCCTCCACGGGCACCTTGTCCAGCTGCACGCCATCCACACCGGCCTCGACGAGGCGCGCTGCATTGGCGACGTCGGTCTCGATGAAGAGCTTCTTCTCGCAGGTGCGGGTCATGATCATGGGCAGGTCCTCGATGAACTTCTCGAGCCCGCCGTAGAAGGTCAGATGATGGTCGAAGACCAGCGCTGTCTCGGACATCCCCAGTCGATGGGGAAACGCCCCGCCCAGCATCACGGCCTTGGTATCCAAAGGCTTGGTGCCCGGCATCACTTTGCGCGTGGTCAGGACCTCGCAGCGCGGGTTGCCCTCATGCGCCAAGTCGACCATCTTCTTGGCCTTGGTCGCCAGCGCAGAGTAGAACTCGAAGATGTTCAGGCAAACCTTCCAGCCCATGTGCAGACCGGACGCGGGACCCTCGACGACCATGAAGACATCGCCCTCACCCAGCCATGAGCCGCTGGGCCTGGCCTCGATAACCTCGCAGCCAAAGCGCGCGAACACGCGCGCAGCCTCCTCCGTGCCACACAGCAGCGCCTCGTTGCGCGTGAAGTACTCCATGCGCCCCGGCTCGTCGCCGATGCCCAAAACGTGCGTGGTCAAGTCGATCCCACTGGGAATATCCGAGGCGATGAGCTCCTCGATGTAGCTGTCGGGAATGTACATGCTAAACCCCTCTCAAAGCGTTTTCTTGCCGATGAACCTCGGCAAACATTGGTTATTGTACGGTCTTTGGGGAGGGACAGGGTCCCTCCCCTACGGGAAACTCGCGGCGCTCTGGCGCTGACGCAACACTCGACACACCTTGCGGCGGTGGGGCCGAACGAATTCGACCCTACGCATTTCAGAGTACGATGTTATTGGGTACTTCAGCCTATATTACGTAAGCAAGGGTTGAGACAGCATCGCGTCAGCGCCATCGAGTCACGAGGGCACGTAGACGCCTGACGAAGTCGGCGCCATAGGTCGCAGCGGGATGGCTGGCTCCCGCAGGGCACCGGAACTGGGCGGTTAGCGCCTAAATGCGCACCGAACTGGGTGGTTTGGGCTCGAAAACACGACGAACTGGGTAGTTTGGGCTTTTGTTTTCGCGAACTGGGTGGTTTTGACGGTGCTCAGCAAGCAAGGTGCTAACACGCGGCGCTCTGACCTGCGGTTTTGCAAATCGGCATCTAACGCATCGCTTCAACAGGCGAAGCAAACTACCCAGTTCGTGAAATAAAAGCCCCAAATCACCCAGTTCGTAACGGTTTTCCCGCGAAAGCACCCAGAACGTCGCATTGACTGTCCCTGCGACGGCGAGTCACCCATCGTTCGCGGCGGAGGGGCGGCGGATACCGGCCAACCCGTTGCAACCCGATGGCGCCGACTTCGTCTGGCGCCTACGTGGGGTCTGGGGCTCGCTGGCGCCTACGCGAGCTCAGCGACCCAACAGCGCTGACGCAGAGCCAGCAGCGAGCTGCAGCGGCGGGGTCAATTGAAATCGGCCCCTGCATGGCAAGGGGCAGCGGGCATCGCGAAAGCACCAGCGAACCCCAGACCCCACGTAGGCGCCAGACGAAGTCGGCGCCACCGCTGCAAGGGGGATTGGCTCTCGCGCTAGCGCCAACGCGGCCTCGAGGACATACGACCCGCTAGCAAAGACCGTGCGGCGAGTCCCCTACTCGCCGCACGGTTGCCACCGTAGCTTGCAGCCTACGGCTTGACGCCGGCTACTTCACCTTCACGGTGAAGGTTGCAGCAGCAGCGCTCTTGTAGCCCGCGGCCTCCGCAGCGGTCACGGTCACGGTGTAGGTGCCCTTCTTGGTTCCCTTCTTGAGAGTCACCTTGCCGGACTTGCTCACCTTGATGCCCTTGGAAGCGGTATAGCTGACCTTGGCCTTGCTCGTCACGCTGGCCTTAATCTTCACGGTCTTAGCACCCTTCTTGAGGGCCTTGGCCTTGAAGGTCGCCTTCTTGGACTTGAGGGTCAGCTTGTTGTCGGCAACGCCATCGGCGTAGGCGAGCTTCTCGACAGCCTCGCTCATGTGCGTGATCTGCTCGAGGACGGCAGCCTCGGTAGCGTCAGCGTTGGCAAGCAGCTCGGTGGACTCGGCCAGCTCCGTGCCCAGGTTCTTCCAGCTCTCGGCGGTGTAGTTGGCCTCGATGAGCCCCTGCGCCTTGGTCACGACCGCCTTCAAGGAGGACTTGGTCGCCTTGCTCACCGGATAGAGCTTGGAGAAGTTGTCGTCGGTGATCTTGAAGACGGGGGTCGTGTAGTCCTTGTAGCCCAGCGCGTGGACGGTGAGAGTCCAGTAACCCGTGCCGTCGTAGCCCTTGGGGAGCGTGAAGCGCTTGGACTCGGTCAGGCCCAGCTGGATGTGCATGGATTTGTGCATCCAGTTGTCGGCCGCGAACTTGGTGCCGTAGGTGCGCACAGCCTTCTTGCCCGTCTTGTCCTTGCCGTAGTAGGCCCAGGTGACGGACTGCATGTTGGCGCCCAAATCACCGTAGTTGCCGGCGAGGTCGACGCGGATCTTCTCGCCATAGGCGCCCACCTGGAAGGTGGCGTCCTTGCTGCCGCCGACCATCACGTAGACGCCGTCGGTGGCATCCGCGGTCGAGGCGGTGGTGACGGTCTTGAGCTCTTGGCCGGCGATGCCGCTGCCGGTCTGCGTCGCGCTCTCGTCAGCCTTGGAGAAGGAGAAGCTGCTGCCGCTCTTGGTCGCGGTCTTGATGCCGTAGGTGCTGGCGTTGACATCCGCGGTCGCGGTGTAGGACTTGAGCACGCCCTCGCCATAACCTCCGGCCAAGGTCGCGCCGTTTTCCGTCACGGTAAAGCCCTTGGCCTCGCGGTCGGCCTTGAAGGCGGCGTAGTCGCTGGTCTTGACCTTAACGGGGACGTACTTGGTTCCGTAGATGTTGTAGTCGGTCATGGTGTAGGTCTTGCCGTCGACGGTGCACTTGCCGCGGTTCCAGGAGACCTCGGTGCCGTCGGTGGTGGTGAAGGTCTTGCCGTCAGAGGACCAGGTCGCGACGGAGAAGTCCCTCGTCGTGCCGTCATCGGCCTTGGCATGCAGCGTGGCGTTGCACTGGTAGCTGCCGCGGTGCAAGCCGTGGTTGGCCGTCGCGCGCGAAACAGCGTCGAAGCCGCCCAGGTCGCTTTCGCCCTTGAGGTCGAGCTCGTCGGAGGACGTGGTGTCGGTGGCGTTGTAGACACCCTCCCCCGCCCAGTACTCCTCCCAGCTCAGGCCGGCGTAGCAGTAGGTGTAGTCATCGGCGGCAAGGGCCTTCTCGACGTTGGCGAATCCGATCCCGCTTGCGCAGATCATGCCGCTTGCCAGCAAGGTGCAGGCGGCCTTCTTCGCAAGAGACTGCGTGGTGATGGTGCTCAAGGATACTCCTCTCGTACGGTACAGCAGCCACCTCCTCTGGAGGCTGCCTGGCAACTGTGTAACAGCATTTGTTAGCCTTAGCTAACTAGTACGAAGAGAGATATTAACCTCCGCTAACTATCCGTCAAGAGCGCATGCCGAAAAAGTTAGCAAAAACTTACTCGAAAGCGCCGACTGATTCGGTAAGATGTTCGCCTGTGCTAACAATCACGACAGCAACAAGCATCGAGGAAAGCGTTTCATGGCTATTTGCTCCAGAAGACAGTTCATCAAGTTCGCCTGCGCGGCCGGCGCCCTGGGCGCGCTCGGCTCGCTAAGCGCCTGCTCAGACACCACGTCAAGCACCAAGGCATCCGATAAAGAAGCCGCCCAGTGGCTCGAGGAAGACCCCAAGACCGCCACGCTCTTCGTCTTCGACACCGTCGTCACGCTCAAGGCCTACTGCTCGCAAGAGCTCATGGACCAGGCGGTCGAGCGCTGCAACTACTTCGAGGAGCACTTCTCCCGCACCGTCGAGGGCTCCGACGTCTGGAACATCAACAACGCCGCCGGCGCACCCGTCGAGGTCGCCCAGGAGACGGCGGACATCATCACGCGCTCACTCGAGTTCTGCCGCGCGTCAGACGGCCTCTTCGACATCACGATCGGCGCGGTGAGCAGCCTGTGGGACTTCGTCGAGGGCATCAAGCCGAGCGACGAGCAGATCGAGCAGGCGATGGGTCACATCGACTACCGCTGCGTCCACGTCGACGGCACGACCGTGACCCTGGACGACCCGGAGGCGATGCTCGACTTGGGCGGCACCGCCAAGGGCTACATCGCTGACGACCTCAAGCGCCTCTTCACGCAAGCCGGCTGCGTAAGCGGCGTGCTCAACCTCGGCGGCCACGTCTGCCTCATCGGCGGCAAGCCCGACGGCAGCGATTGGAACGTCGGCGTGCAAGACCCCAACGACAAGTCCGGTGCGACGATTGCCTCGATCAAGTGCAAGGACGTCTCCGTCGTGACCAGCGGCCTGTACGAGCGCGAGTTCAAGGCCGACGACGGCAAGACCTACTACCACATCCTCGACCCCAAGACCGGCTACCCGGTCAAGACGGACCTCGTCAGCAGCTCCGTGACCGGCGCGGACTCCCTGCAGTGCGACGCGCTGGCGACCTGGCTCTTCTTGCTCGGGCACGACAGGGCGCTCAAGCTCCTCGAGGAAACCGACGGCGTCGAGGGCCTTGTCGTGAACAAGAAGGACGACGCCGTCACACAGACCTCCGCAGGCGCCTTCACGATTGCGGAGGTGTAGGAGATGGCAGCGACAACAGCGAGAGCGCAGAAGAGGCAGTCGAAGGCAAACATCATCGCCATCGCACTCATCGTCATCGTTGTCGCGGCTGGCCTGGCAGGCTGGCGCGCGCTCGGAGCGAGTGTCCAGGAAAACGCTCAGGGCCTGGTCGCGGTAGTCCACGACGGCGACGGCGGCGAGCTCGCCTTGCCGCTTGGCGAGGACTCAACGCAAGTCGTCACGAGCTCCCTGGGGAGCAACACCGTCGTCGTAGCCAGCGGCAGCGTGCACGTGGAGGATGCCGATTGCGCCAACCACGACTGCGTCAACCAGGGCGCCATCGACACGCCCGGCGAGCAGATCGTCTGCCTGCCGCACAAGCTGTGGATCGAGGTCGTTGCCGAGGGCAGCGCAGAAGGCACGGGCGCGGGTACGGCTGCGGGCTCATCTGCTGCCGAGCAAGGCGATTCGTTTGACGCGGAGTCACGCTAGCCATGGACCGCGCGCACATCCAGCGCCTGGCCCAGTGCGCCCTGCTGGGGGCGCTGGCACTCGTGCTCAGTTACCTGGAGACCATGATTCCGCTCCCCATCGGCATCCCCGGCATCAAACTCGGCCTGGCCAACGCCGCCGTGCTCTTCGCGCTGCTGTTGATCGACGCGCGGGCAGCGGTCGCCATCGCCGTGGTCAAGGTCCTGGCCAGCGGGTTCTTGTTCGGCACGCCCATGATGCTCGCCTACAGCGCCGGCGGCACCGCGCTGGCCCTCGCGATCATGGTCGCGATGAGCAAGATCGGCGGTGTGGGGGCGATCCCCATCAGCATGGCGAGTGCGATCGGCCACAACGCCGGTCAGCTCGCGGTCGCAAGCGCGATGCTCGCAAGCCCCGCGGTCTTTGCGACCCTGCCCGTGCTGGCGGCGGCGGGCGGCGTGACCGGAGCCCTCGTCGGCGTCGCGGTGCAAGGCGTCGTCAACGCACTCGAGGCGCCGGCAGATGCCGAGCGCATGCCCGTCGACCTCTCCGCGCTGCGCCTTGCCCCCGGCGAGCACGTGGTCTTCATCGGCGCAAACGGCAGCGGCAAGTCCACCGCCGCCCTGCAGCTGGCAGGGCTTCTTGCCGATGATGGCACAGCTGCAGCCAGCGGCGCAGGCGCGCGCCTCGTGATGCAGGACCCGGCGACGCAGGTCGTAAAGTCGCAGGTGGAAGACGACGTCGCCTTTGGGCCGGAGAACCTCGGCATGCCCACTGGCGAGATGTATGCGCTGGTCGCGCGCGCGATGGCAGACATGGGCGTCGACCAGCTTGCCGAACACGATGTCAACGAGCTCTCCGGCGGCCAGTGCCAGCAGGTCGCCATCGCAGGCGTGCTGGCGATGGGGCCTCAGATGGTCGTCTTCGACGAGGCGACATCGCAGCTCGACGAGGCCGCCCGAACGCGCTTCGCCGGCCTTGTCGCCGAGCTAACGGCCCATGGCGTAACGGTCGTGACGGTCACGCAACTGCCTGCGGAGGCGCTGGCAGCAGACCGCGCGGTACTCTTCGAAGACGGCGCGGTCTCCTTCATCGGCAAACCGCAAGAAGCGCTGGAGCGCATGGGCCTGGGGGCGCTGGAAGCCGCAAAGGGCGCAGCCTGCCGGCCAGCAGTCGATGACATCGCCAACGACGTCACCAGCACCGACAACAGCCGTTGCCTGCGCTGCGACGACGTCTCCTTCGCCTACCCCGGATGCTCGCGCCCCGTGCTCGCCGGGGTCTCACTTGCCGTTCATCCTGGCGAGGTCATCGGCCTGACAGGCGCCTGCGGCAGCGGCAAGAGCACGCTCGCGCGGCTGCTCGCCGGCTACGAGCTTCCGTCGCGCGGGTCGGTAACAGTCGATGGGATGCAGACGTCCGCAGGGGCATCCACGCAGGCAGCCCTGCGCCGCAAGGTCGCCTACGTCGAACAGCGCCCAGAACGCGCGCTCTTTGCGCCAACCGCCTTCGACGATGTGCTCTTTGGGGCTCGCAATCTAGGGCTGGACGATGAGGAGGCCACCCAGCGCGCTGAGGCGGCGCTCGAGGCAGTGGGCATCGACCCAGCACGCGCGCGCAAGACAAGCCCCTTCTCCTACTCCGGCGGCGAGCAGCGGCGCATCGCTTTGGCCGGCATGTTCGTCCTCGACACGCCGTACCTGGTCCTCGACGAGCCAAGCGCCGGCCTCGACCCGGTGCAGACCCAACGGCTCGCGCAGCTCATCGAGGACCTACGCGAGCGCGGCCGGGGCATCGTCGTCATCTCGCATGACGATAACCTACTCGGCACCTGTTGCAACAGGGTCTGCGACCTCGCGGCGCTGCAAGGAGACGCTAGCGGCGAGGCCCCCGTTATCAAACCCCGGGCACTCCCCGCGCGCTTTGGGCGCTACACCGACGGCAACTCGTTTATGCACCGCCTCGACGCACGCGTCAAGATCGTCGGTTGTCTGCTTTTCATGCTCGCCGGCTTTGTGGCGCAAGGATGGCCCGCACTGGGACTGGTGGCCCTGGCCGGCCTCGCGATGCTCGTCGGCGCACAAATGAGCGTACCGCAAGCTTGGGCGGGCTTTAGGCCCTTTGTCGGTCTGGCGCTCTTCGTCGCCGTCTTCGACACGCTGTTCACCAGCGGGCAGACGCTTTGGTGGCAGGCGGGGCCGATCAGCGTCTCGCCCGAGGGCGTCGCGTTTGCGGCGGAGTCCGTCGTCCGCCTTGCTCTCGTCGCCATGGCCACCTCGACGCTCATGGCGACCACGAGCGCAACGCAGCTGAGCTGCGCCTGCGAGACCCTGCTCAAGCCGCTGCAGGGCAAGGGCATGCGCGCGGACGACCTGGGGCTCTCGCTCGACATGACGCTGCGCTTCGTGCCCCTGGTGCAAACGGAGCTCGTCGAGGTCAAACGCGCCCAGCAAGCGCGCCTGGCACCCTTCGACACGGGCAGCCTGCTGCAACGCGTGCGCGCCTACCTCCCCGTGCTCGTGCCGCTGTTTGCAGGCTGTCTGCGCCGCTCCGGGGATTTGGCGCTCGCCATCCAAAACCGCGCGTACGGCGCGTGCCCGCAACGCACGCATTATCGGACGATGAGGCTCTCGGCTGCAGATTGGGTCGCGCTTGCTGGCGCATTTGCGCTGCTTGCCGCAGTTATCACGTTGAGGGTAATCGGATAGAGAGACGAGGTATCGGATATGGACAGCCACGCAGCTGCCAAGAACTTCATAGCCAAGCTCTGCTGCCTGGGCGGCGTCGTCGCGTGCTTGGTCGGCTTCAACAACTGGGCGCTGAGCGTGAACGCGGCCGACGCGCAGGTCAAGGAGCAGATTGCCGCGGCCGAGCGCGCCGCCAACCGTGGGCCCTTCGACGTGGCCGACGGCAGCTACGAGGGCAGCGCCCAAGGCTACGGAGGCGAAGTCGTCGTCAGCGTCACCGTGGCAAACGGCTACATCGACAAGCTCGAGCTCGTGAGTGCAAAGGACGAAGACGAGGCCTGGCTCAAGATGGCGAGCACGCTGCTCACAACCATCCCCGACGAGCAGACAACCGACGTCGACGTGGTGAGCGACGCAACCTACAGCTCCGCCGGCATCATCAACGCCACCCGCAACGCCCTCAAGGCAGCCCCCAAAGCCGCAGGGTGACAGAGGGGCAGCCAACTTGTCACTGGTACACATTGGCTACCCTGCCAGCTCGTTGCAACCCGATGGCGCCGACTTCGTCTGGCGCCTACGCGTTGCTGCAACCCGCCGTCGCTGACGCGGTGCCGGCCGGACATCGCCGCGGTGCGCTTGCGACGCAGTGGCGCTGACGCATCGGCGCTGCCGCGGCCCGCGGCGTTTGGCGCCGACTTCGTCTGGCGCCTACGCGT
>CAKUES010000009.1 GCA_934646835.1 uncultured Coriobacteriales bacterium | reverse complement strand
AGAACTTTCAGGTTCCCCGAGGGGGCCTCCCCGGTGCGCCGCCCCTCGCGGAGCGGGCTGCATACTATACGCGAACCCGGGGGCCGGCGCAAGGGGTGTCCCGGAGGTTTTTTCAAAAAAAAGGGGGCGCCCGGAGGCCGACGGCGCCGGCGCGGGGCGGCCGCAGCGCCCGCGAGGGGCATGGGGAGGGACAGGGTCCCTCCCCATGGGGATTCGGGGCCCGGAGGCGCTGGCGCAAAGCCGTCGTTGCCCGCGGCGGTGGCGCCGACTGCGTCTGGCGCCTACGCGGGGCACGGGGCCCGACGGCGCTCACGCGAAGCGGCCGTGTTGGCCTCGAGAGCCCTGGGGATTCTCTGAATGCCCAATCGTTCAGAGAATCCCGAGATATCCGCGTATCAGCCTGAAACGGCGGTTGCCTGAACGATTGGTCGTTCAGGCAACCTGAAATAGCGGCATATCGGCCCGAAACAGCTGTTCTCTGAACGAATATTCGTTCAGACAATTGCAAAACGACAGCCCCTTGCCACCTAATCGGCAACGCAGCCACATGCACATAAAGCAGCGAGCCCGATCCCCAGTGGGGATCGGGCTCGCATCATGGATGCATCAAAGAGACGGTTTAGACCTCTGCGGCAACCTCAGGCTGTGCCTCGACTGCAGGAGCAGCGGCGCGAGGGCCATGGGTCTCAGCCTCGAAAGTCATGACAGGGAAGACCTTGCCGGACTTGATGTTCTTGCGGTAGCGCGGGTAAGCAGGGTTGGGCTCGGGCACACCGTCATGCTTGGACGGATTGGTAAGAGCCCACTTCAGCTTCGTGCCGATGGCAGTCTTGGTGGGGTTCTCGACAACGTTCATGTCATCGAACTGGTCCTTGTTGACGATGTCAAAGTAGACCTTCTCTGCCTTCCAGTAATCCATGTAGTCCTCATGCTTGTCGCACTCGGAAACGCAGGTGTAGTACTTCTCCTCGCCTGCGTACAGCTTGCGGTCAGCAGAGTAGATGATCATGAAACGGAACAGCAGACCAGACATGAGAACCAGGATGGGAGCTGCGTAGTTGCCCAGAGCGCTGCCACCCATGGCAAGGCCGTGGATGTTGAACAGGCAGGGAACAACCAGACCGCAGATGAGCATCAGACCCCAGAAGATGGGAGCCCAGGAACCGCGGACCCACTTGTCTGCGACCTTCTTGGCATCGGTGGATGCAGGTGCGCAGAACATCAGCAGGACGTAGAGCAGCAGGCAGATGATCTCTGCAATTGCCAGGACGAGGTCGGCGATGTGGAGGAACTCCACGACCTCATGCTGGACGATGGACCACTCGGCAGTGCCGTAAAGGGCGCCAGCCTGCAGCCACTCCGCCGGCAGGGGGAAGTGACCGAAGAGCAGGGCGTCGGCGCAAGCGCCGGTGGACAGTGCGGAGATGGTGAACAGCATCGGCAGAGCCGGGGTGTTCCAGAAGGCCTTGGCCTTCAGGGAGCTCAGCATGGTGCCGGTGTAGACCATAACGCAGATGCCGAAGAAGCCTGCGAGACCCAGGCAGAACTTGGCAAAGCCCTCAGCAGGGATGCAAGGGATGAAGTTGAACCAAGTAATCTCCCAGATGAGGTACAGAGCTGCGAAGACGCAAGAGAGAACCAGAACGACAGCACCCCATTTAATGACGGAGGTCCTCGTCACAAAGGCACGCTCGAAGACGATTCGCTGGCCAAGCTCGAAGACCAGCAGCGCAACGCCGACACAGATGATGATGATGGACCAAAGAACAGGCCACACAAGAGAGCCGGTTCCGATAGCGGAAGGCTCCAGGAACAGACCGATGACCGCTGCAAAGCACAGCATGCCGCCACCGAGACCGCCCAGGTAGAGATAGGTTGCAAGTTCCCAACCCCAGAACTGTTTCATTAGGCCCTCCTTCCGTTATCGCGAATGTAGTAGATCTGCGGATCCGTACCAAGCTCGGGGAAGATACGCTCGCAGTAGTTGCTGTTGACCAGCTTGGAGACCTCGGAGTTGGGGTCGTCCAGGTCACCGAAGATACGAGCCTTCTGGTGGCAGGTCTGAACGCAGTGAGTGGGCAGGCCGTTGCGGGTGCGGTCCTTGCAGAACGTGCACTTGCGGATCCAGCCCTCCTGCTTGTTGTAGTCACGGGCGCCATAGGGGCATGCGTTTGCGCAGACCTTGCAGCCCATGCACTGGGTAGGCTCAACCCAGACGATGCCGTCCTCGTCCTGGCGGGAAGCGCCGGTGGGGCAGGCAGGCACGCAAGCGGGCTTAGCGCAGTGCATGCAGATCATCGGGGTGAAGTTCAGGTGAACGTTGGGCCACTGGCCGACGGCACCCTCGGAAACAACGGGGTTGTAGATGACGTCGACGGGCAGCTCGTTCCAAGTACGGCAGGCGATCGTGCAGGAGTGGCAGCCAATGCAGCGACGCGTGTCCATAACCATAGCGTAACGGGTCATTAAAGCCTCCTCTCCTTAAGCGACGGGCGTACCATCAGCATGAACCTCGACAGAGGAGTCCTGCATGCTGTAGTACTTGCCGGTCTTGGTGTCCATCAGGTTGTTGGTAGTGGGATCCCACGCGTAACCGCTGAAGCGGTCGTAGTACACGTTGGTGGCCATGTCGACCAGCCAGCCAGACTCGGGCTGATACACGTAGCCAGTACCAGGCTGAACGATGGTCTGGGTGAAGAAGTCGAAGACCAGGCCCTCGGGAACCTCAACGCCGGGCTCGGGCTTTGCAACCTGGTTGCCGCCGAAGTCGTAGTAGACGTCGTTGGCCTCGTCGACGAGGTAGTCGCCGTTGAAGGACAGGTAGCGATAACCCGTGCCGAGCTGGTAGAAGGCACCGTTGTCCTTGCCGATCATCCAACCGCTCTCAGGCTGATAGTACTGGGTGTGCTCGGGGTTCCAAGCCTTGCGGGTCTTGTAATCCCACTCGACGCCAGCGGGGACCTCGAAGTCGGGCTGGGCGAAGATGGGCTCGTTGAAGGGAAGCGCACGGGGCGGGTTCTTCACGTAGTCCCAATCAATACCAGGCTCGCGGCGGTTGCCGGGGATGGAGTACAGGGAGTCCTCGTAGGTGAACTCGTTGTCGAAGTCAGTGCACTTGTAGACCTTGCAGAGCAGACCGCGGTTTGCCCAGCAGCCGGTCATGGGGCAGCAATCCTCATCATCGACAGAGGTCAGCATGTTGGTGTTGGACTCCATGCAACCGAAGGGCTGATAACCCTCGTGGCTGCGCTCGGGGAACCACCAGCCGCGCTGCGTGAAGATGACGCGCGGGTCAACGGACTCCTCGACGTTGGCGCGCTGCTTGATGCGACCGCGGCGGGTCTCGATCCAGCACCAGTCGTTCTTCTCGATGCCCAGCTTCTTTGCCGTCTCAGGGTTGATGGTGAAGTGGGGCTCGGGGAGCACGAAGCGGAAGATGGGGTTGTTGAAGTGCTCGGAGTGGCAGTAGGGCATGAAGCCGCCACCCGTGGTGAGAACCAGGGGGAACTCCTCTGCGACCTCGGGCATCTCGACCTCGTTCTCGGCGGGCTCGAGGTACACCGGCAGACCGGGCAGGCCGAACTCCTCCAGGACGGAGGACTTGAGCTCGACCTTGCCGGAAGCGGTGCAGAAGTAGCCGCGGGAGAGGTGCTTCTGCTGCTGCAGAGGCGGATAGTACATACGGAAGCGCTCGACGAAGTCGTCGTAGGAGGTGATGGGGAGGTTCAGCGGCTTCAAGACATCGAAGAACTCGTCCTCGAGGCGCTCGTTGGGCCAGAACTTCTCGACATCCTGACCGCAGGCAATACCCAGGTCACGCCAGATGTTGTAGTCGGTCTTGCGCTCGTAAGCGGGCTCGACGCCGCGCTGATGGCAGACGATGGAGTCCGTAACGCCGTAGTTGGTGTGGATGACCGGGCGCTCGATAGCACCTGCGACAGGCAGGACGTAGTCAGCCTGCAGGGCAGTCGGGGTCATGGCGTACTCGAGGACGACGAGGAACTCGACTTCCTTGGTAGCGGCATAGGTCATCTTTGCGTCGCCGTAGGAGCTCAGCGGGTTGGAGCCGGAGACGAACAGCGCGCGAACCTTGTAAGGGACGCCGGTGAGGATCGCCTTGAAGATGGACGGGCCATGAGCCTCGCACATCCACTCTGCAGTGAAGGCCTTGCCCCACTTGTCCTTGGAGATGCCGGCCAGGCGGTCGTAACCAGGGAAGGTGGTCAGGGGGTACTTGTCAGCACCGATCTGCTTGGCCTTGACCTCCTCGGGGAGCTCCTCGTTGTACTCGAGCTCGTAGTCGGTCACATATGCTGCAGGACCGGGCATGCCGTCGCCACCGGGAACGTCCAGGTTGCCGGTGATGGCGCGCAGGATCTGGCGGGCATGGGTGCCGGCGCCGGAGGTCTTGCCCAGCTGGTCCCAAGTGCAGCCCCACTGGATGTTGCCGGGGGTGTTCATCGCGTACATGCGAGCAGCCTGACGGATCAGGTCGGGGTCGAGCCAGGTCTTCTCGGCGGCCCACTCGGGGTCGTACTGGTCGATATGCTCGACGAGCTCGTCGAAGCCCTCGCACCACTCGTCAACGAAGTCCATGTTGTAGATGTACTCGTTGCAGATGACGTTGATCATGGCCAGGGCCAGAGCGGTATCGGAACCCGGTCGCAGCGGCAGCCACAGGTCTGCGTGAGCTGCGGTCTCCGTGTAACGGGGATCGACGACGATGATCTTCATGCCGGTCTGCTTCTGCAGGTCGAAGTAACCATGTGCAGCGGGCAGGTTTGCGGCACCGGGGTTGAAGCCCCACAGGATGACGCACTTGGAGCCACCCAGGTCGGTCTCGAAGGGAGACCAGCCTGCGACTGCAGTCTCGATCATGAAGGTCGGGACCCAGCAAAGCAGGGAGTTGTGGCACACGTTGGGGGTGCCGAACAGGTTCATGAACCTGCGGCGTGCCCAGTCGTCGGTACGCAGGGTACCTGCGATTGCGGCAACGGCCTCTGCGCCGGACTCAGCCTTGATGGTGTTGATCTTGTCAGCGATCTCAGTCAGAGCCTGATCCCAAGAGATGCGCTCCCACTTGTTCTCGCCCTTCTGGCCCGCGCGCTTGAGCGGGTAGTTGATACGGGTCGGGCTGTCATAGAAAGTCAGCGCCTGGTTGCCACGAGCACACAAGCCGCCAGCGTTGCTGGTGCTGGGGTCGCCCTCTGCATAGAGCAGTTCGCCATCCTTGACATAGGCGAGAACGCCGCAGTTGTGATGGCAGAAGTAGCAACAGGTTTTCCTGACCTCGACGCCTTCCATCTGAAGGACTTCGAGCTTCCTATCTGTCACTTGCCCCTCCTTTTCCTCTTCTCTCTCAGCATGTTTAAACATCGCGAGGGTTGCGATGTTTACTGACTCCCAAGCCGGCGCGAAGTCCCGCACCCATACCAAGCAATATGGGGAAAGCGGAAATGCCGACACGGATTCCAGCTAATAATGAACTTAAACCCAAGGCATGACAACACCAAATAGCTGGATTAATCGGCGGAATGGTATGCAACTTTCTGCTTTTTAGAGAATAAAGAAATGAACCGTGACGAAACAGATTTTTCGATTACGTAATGGTCGTCTTTCGTACCTGCGGCAATCCTTCAAGGCAAGAGCCTAGTACTCCCTCACCCCGTCTTTTGCGTCTCTTTTTAGCACCACTAAAGCCAAGGCAGCCGCAACGACAGTAATGGCGGCGATGATGAACATAACGGGCACCAAGCCATACGCATCACCGGCCATGCCCAAGAACGGCTCCGCGACGCCGCCGATGCACACGGCGATTCCGTAGGAGATGCCAGATGCCGTCCCGAGATGACGCGGAACGTAGCTCATCCCCTGTGCAACAGCAGAGGGGTAGAAGAGGTCGCTTGCGATGGCGAGGAGTGCGGCGAAGACAAAAGCGGCAACAACGGACTGATTGAGCGCGAAGACGACAACGAAGACCGCGGTAATCAGCAAGCAGGCGATCGTCAGCTTGCGCGACCCAAAGCGCTCCGAGGCACGGCCGGACATGGCAGTGCCAAAAGCACCCGTGATGGCAAAAACAGACAAGGCGATGGAGCCAGTGGTCTCTGCCTGGCCCAAGACACCGACGAAAAACAGCGGGATGAAGGCAAGCAGGCCGTAGTTGACGATAGAGCGCAGCGACAAGACGCTCATCTGCAAGGCGAACTTGTCCCAGTGCTCAGCCGGCAGATCTTCCGCATTACCCGCAACCTTGCTGGTCGTGCCAAGAGCACGAAAGCGCTTGAGGTTGCAGAGCAGAATGATTGCGCAGATCGTGGCGGGGAAGATGAAGACGATGGTGCCGTGCATGCCAAAAGCACCCAGGCTCGCCGCTGCGAGGATGGGTCCGATGAAAAAGCCGACGTTGCCTCCCACGGCAAAGATGCTCATACCGCCCGCTTTGCGCGTGCCGGCAGCGAGGTTTGCGAGGCGACCGCCCTCCGGGTGAAACATTGCGATGCCGATGCCAGACACCATCGCACTGAGGAGAACCAGCCAGTAGCTGTCCATGAAGCCGATGCCCGTCATACCCAAGCCCGCGAGAAAGACGCCGAGGGCCATGAACCACGGGCACGGGTGCTTGTCGCCGATGATGCCAAAGAGCGGCTGAATGACCGCCGAGGCGATGTTGGCGGCAAAGACCAGCATCGTGACTGCGGTGTACGAGTAGCCGTCGTGCATGATGAGGAAGGGCAGGGTCGCGGAGATAGCGCCCTGGTTGATGTCGGAACAGGTGTGCCCGAGCATCGTGAGGTAGTTGGCGACCTTGTCGCCGTCTTGCTGAGTCTGAATCGTTGACATCATTTCCTCTTCTATAAGCCGCAAGCGCGCATAAGACGGTCTTTGGCGTGCATTGTTTCTTGTTAACGCATGAACCGCGGAAAGGAGCAGGGCACCTCCCCTGCGTGGCAAGCGCTTCTACCAATCGCGCACAGCAGACACGCGTATTGACTAGCGTTTTCCTTAGTGGACAAAGAGTGCTCCTATGCCCATCAAAACACAAGGACCGAGTCCCCCATGCGGGCGACTTGGTCCTTGAAATCGCATGTAAAGCGCGACTCTAAGCCTCTTTGATGATGGCCTTCTCGAGGACGTCCTTGTTGGCGACATAACGCAGAGCCGCCATGCGCAGACCCTTGAGCTGCTCTTCCTCGCCAGACTCCTTGAGAGCGTCGAGCATGAGCTTGCCGCGTCCGTTGGACATCAAATCAGCGACGTGGATGATGTCTTCCTCCGTAGCCTCGAGCTCGAAGTGGCGCGCCCAGGCATCCAGGCTGAAGCCCTGCTGGAGCATCTCGCGGACCTGGAGCATCACCATCATGTTGAACTGCTCCTTGTCCATGCCCTGAGAGGCGATCATCTCGTCGAGCGTGGTGCCCTGGGCCTTGGCCTGCTCCTCATAGGTGCGCATCATATCGTCGCGCGTGGACTCGTACCAGACATCGTCAATGCCGCCATGGAAGCGGGTGATCAAGGCGTTGGCGCTGCGCTCGATGAGCTCGGACTCCTCGAGCTTCTTCGCCTCCTCCTCGAGCTGCTTGCGCGTACGCTCGCGAAGGGCGTCAACCGTCTTGCACAGCATGATCTTCCTGGAAACCCAATCGTCGTCGAGGACGGGCTCCTTTTCCTTCATGATGGCGAGGAGCTTGACCTTGGCGTGATAGGTGCACTCCTTGAACTCGGGATCCTCGGGGTTGGGGCCGTCGAAGTCAAACTCGCGCTCCTCGTCGACCTTGATGCCGACGACAGCGCGATCGAATCCGATCGGCATGGTGCCGCCACCGAGGACGAAGAGCTGGCCGTCATGGCACAAGCCGTCGACATCCACGCCATCCCTGGAGACATGCACGGCGATCTTGGTGATGTCCTTGGGACCGGCAACCTGTCGGTCGGTCTCCTCGTAATCCTTGGGGGCCTGGTCGACGATCTGCTTGATCTTGGTATCCACCATGTCCTCGGTCACCTTGTAAACGGGGCGGGTGATCTCGACGGGCTCGTAAGAGTCGAGCTCGTACACAGGTACAGGGGGAAGCTTGCGATCTGCCATTTTTGCTCCTAAAGGGACTCAATCTTGTCGGCGATACCAACGTACCAGTCGTTCTCGATGTCCTCCGCCTTGCCGGCGTCGACCTTTGCCGTGACCTCGGGGACCATGGGAACGCGCGTCCAGGCCTCGATGCCCTTCTCGGTTGCAATGGCCTCGACCTCGGACTTGCCGAAGATCTCATGCTTCTCGTTGCAGTTGGGGCACTCGTAGTAGGACATGTTCTCGACCAGGCCGAGGACGGGTACCTCGAGGCTCTTGCACATGCGGATGCACTTCTCGACGATCATGTTGACGAGCACCTGCGGCGCGGTGACGACGATGGCGCCGGCGATGGGGAACTGCTGGAAGACCGTCATGGGAATGTCGCCCGTTCCCGGAGGCATGTCGATGAGCAGGTAGTCAAGCTCGCCCCAGTTAATGTCGCTGTAGAACTGCGTCAGAACGCCGTTGAGCACAGGGCCGCGCCACAGGAAAGGCGTTGCCTCGTCTGCGGTGAGCATGTTGGTGGAGACGATCTTGATGCCCGTCTTGGTCTCTGCAGGCAAGATCATGCCGTCCTCATCAAGCTTGGGAGCAGAATGAATGCCAAAGGAGCGAGGGATAGACGGACCGGTGATATCGCCGTCGAGAATACCGACCTTCTTACCGCGACGGTTGAGCTCGCACGCGAGAAGAGCGGTGGACAGGGACTTACCAACGCCGCCCTTGCCACTCGCGACCGCGATGATCTTGCCGATTTTTGTGCCTGCGTGCTGCTTGAGCGCCTGAGGCGCAGTGCGCTCGCCGCAAGAAGAGTCGCCGCAAGTGCCGCAGCTTCCACTGCATCCAGCCATGTTGTCCTCCTGAAAATAATCGTATTGAAGTCTCTCTCAAAAACTCCGTCTGGTCTCTTATAACCCAAACCAAGCACCCGTTGGTTAACGGAACGGTGACCATGACAACAACACGGCACTCAACCGAGCTTGAGATATACGAAACCGCAACTTCTTGCAAAGACCGCAATTGCGCGTTACCGTAACCATACATATGCTAAAACCTGTATGGCTGGAGGGGTCATGGGAGAGTCGACGGCTCGAGGGGCCGCTAAGACGAAAGATGCGCTGGCTGACGCGCTGATAGAGCTGCTTACCCACGAGCAGCCGCTGGGCAAGGTACGTATCAAGCAGCTAACGGACCTATGCGGCGTCGATCGGCAGACGTTTTACTACTACTTCAAGAACATCTCGGAGCTCATCCAATACGCCTACGAGCGCGAGGTCGAGCGCATGCTCTCAGACAAGGGCATCGCCGACATCCAGCAACTCGACTGGAAGACGAGGATCTGCAGCACCCTCAAACTCATCCAGGAAAACCCGGGCCTGCGCAAGATGATTACCTCGTCGCTTTCCGACCGCGCCCTGCGTCTTGAACTCAGGAACCTCATCTGGTCCGAGCTCGAGCAGACCTTCCTCCCCCACCTGCTCGAGGCCGGCATGGAGGAGAAGCTTGCCCAGGACAGACTCGAGTATCTCTCGTACATGTTCGAATCCGTCTTGATGAGCTGGCTTAACAGCGATATCGAGAAAGACCCCGCCGACATCCTCAACCACATCGAGGAGATGCTCATCGACTACAGCAGCGGCGTGAGGGTCAGGTTGCTGGGAAACACTGATTAATGCGAGGTTTATGGGGAGGGACAGGGTCCCTCCCTACGTGCATGCGGCAGGCCTTAGAGCAGGACCTTGAAGACGCCCTTCTTGACGTGGGCCGGAGCGTCGATGGCGATACCGGGCTTGTGGGCGTCCTCAGGGAAGTACGCGGCAAAGGTGCCGGGGGTGAGGACGACCTGAGTTGCTGCCTCGCCGTCGAGGAGCATGAAGTCGCCCTCCTCGTTGAAGGGCTCCGCGTCACACTTGCCCGTATCCTGGCTGTCGATGCGCTCGACGCCGCTCACCATGAAATGAACGTCGATATAGCGCTTGTGCGCCTCGAACTTGCACTCCTCGAAAAGCTTGGTCTCGTACTCGTTGAGATTGAGGAACAAGGCCTCACCGTCGATATCGTAGCGACCGGATTCAAGCGCCGCCAGATCGTTTGCCTTTGCCCACTCAAGGGCCTTGACGATGCCCTCGTGGCCGCACTGCCTCGCGTCGAAGCTCTCAAGTGTTCCAAAAAGCATGTGCCTCTCCTTTTCATCAGCAAAGCGCCCCTCTTTGGCGCGGTTTCTCATGCCCAGACAACGATACTCGTCTGCCGCACAAAAGGCTGAACGATTTGCCGTTCAGAGTAAGGTGGCTTCCATAGAAAACGGCTCATGTCGCAAAAGTCTGAACGATAAATCGTTCAGACTTTTGCGGATTCAGACAAAAAACGGGGCGCACGGCGGATTGTCTGAACGGTTTTTCATTCAGACAATCCGCAGCAAACGCCCCAATACCCAAAAAGGCATGGCAACAAAAAGCGGGCCCGCATCGAAATGCAGACCCGCCTGTCTGTTGTCAGGCCCAAAGCGCCCAAGCGCCCTCGAACCTCGAAGCACAAAGCTAGGAGACAACCTCCTCGAAATGCTGGAGGTCCTCCTTTGTCACGGCATGCTCTTCGCAGAACTTCTTGTAATTACTGTTCGCAACCTGCGCCTTGGTGACATCGCTACCCGCAATGAAGAGGGCGGCGACAACCACTGCCAGCGGAATGAAGGTCAAAAACAGGTTGTCATACGTGATCAGGATGTCGAAGGTGCAGCACAGGAAGTAAGCAAGGCAAATCACAACGGCGATGCCAAAGACGATGATGCACTTCCTGAGCGATGAGTCCCGCTCCTTCTTCAAATCTGATGCCGTGCGCAATTCCTTCTTGCGCTTCTTCCCGACGTGCTCTTGCATCCACTATCCCCCTCGGATCAATCCCAGATGCCATATGTCATCCAGTGTAGCGCAGTTACAGGTGCTCGCGTATTCAAGCGAAACCCCTACACAAAAATCGCTGATTCGAGAGGGATGCAGATGGGCAAAACGCCAGAGCTGCCCCTACAGCAGAGCGCTCGGATACTTGTAGGGCCAGCGCAGCTCGACTTCGACCTCGGTTCCCGCGGGAGCGCCGGAGAGATCGTTGGTGAAGCGGAAGAAGCAGTCGGCCTCGTCCTCGGCGATGAGGGCGGCTTGATCGCCGTGGCCGTCGATCATCGTCACCATGAGCGAGCCGTCCTCGCCAAAGGAAAGCTTGCCGCGCTTGGCACCGAACATCGGCGGTACCGCGGGCTTGCCCGCATCCTGCGGCTTGGCGCCGTTGGGCTTGCGGCGCTCGGGAAGGGCCTCGGCGAGCTTTGCCTTGACCTTGGGCGCGGCATGGGTCTCACCAAAGAGGTAGCTGTCGACCAAGGGTTTGAGGTACCAGTCGATGGTGTACTCGGCACCTGCCGGGGGACCGGAGATGCCGACGACGGGCACGCCGTCGACGATGCTGTAGGAAGAGTGATGGCCAGGGCCGTGGTTGACCTCATGCGCGAGAACCTCGCCATTTTCCTCGAGAATCTCGATGTTGAAGTCCTTGGAGCCCTTGGAGCTACCCGCGTTGAGGACGATGATGTCGTACTCCTTGGCAGCCTCGATGACCGCATCGCGGATTGCATCCCAGTCATCCGGGATGATGGGATGGGTATAGGGCTGTGCACCCCACTGGGTGAGCTTGCCAGCAAGCATGAGGGAGTTGGCCTCGAAGGTCTTGCCCAGCGGCAGCGTGAAGTTGACGGGGACGAGCTCGTCGCCCGTGGGCAAGAAGACGACGCGCGGCTTGGCGACGACCTCGACCTGGGCAATACCGGCCATGGCAAGCGCAGAGAGCTTTGCCGGCGTCAGCAGCGTTCCCGCAGCGACGACGAGCTGGCCCTTGTGATGCCGGCTACCCGGGGTGATCGTGCCCTGGCCCTTCTCCTTGGGCACCTCCTTGATCTCCACGAGCTCCTCATCATCGTCAAGAACGACCTTCTCGATGAGAATGCAGGTGTCGAAGTCGCCGTCGATAGCCGTGCCAGTGTTGGCGAAGTCCCACTGCACACCGCGCTTCCATGCGGAAATATCCGGCATACCGTTCTCGAAATCGACCCAGTAGACAGCGATAGCGTCCATGCGGCTACCGAGCTTGTTGGGAAGGTCGTAGTCGCAGATGCAGTCCTTTGCCGTGACGCGGCCGAGTGCATCGGCAACGAGGACATGCTCGCTGCGACGCTTGAAGCTGATCTTGGAGAGCATGGTCGGAACCATGTCCTCGCTAGCCAGGCAGATATGCTTTGAATGGTCCCTCATGGGCACCCCTTTCGCAGAAGAAGGGAGTTATTCTCCCAAAGGGATTATAGGCATTGAGAGATACATTGACAGCGGATTATCTCGACAAGAGGGCGGCGAACTCGCCAAGACGCATGGCGGCGCACAAGAAGGGCACTTGCTCAAGCAAGGCCCAGGCAAAGCACAAGCGCCACGAGAACCACAAGGAAAACCACGTTGAAGGCCGTGAAGACGAGCATGAAGCGCCCGGTGTTTCGAGGCATGCAGCGGTTGAACTCGGTGAGGGTAATGAGGCTGGCCAGGCTTGCGACGATGGTCCCCAAGCCGCCGACGTCGACGCCGAGCAGCAAGCCGGCCCAATCCTGCGTGAAGGGCGCGAGCAAGATCGCCGCAGGAACGTTGGAGATGAGCTGGCAGGCAAGCAAGCTAGGAAAGAACGCACCTTGGGCCAAGAGCGCTCCGAGGAACCCTTGCACGGCAGGAACGCGTGCGAGGTTGCCGCTGAAGACGAAGAAGCAGGCGAAGGTCGCAAGCAAGGCATAGTCGACGTGCTTGAGTGCGTCTCCCCTGCCGAGCGCAAGCAAACACGCGACAACGACAAGCGCCGCAGGCAGGTTGGCAACAAGATCAAACACCATCGCGATGACGAGGGCAAAGAGCACGAGGAGGGCTGCAAAACCTTTCTTGTCAAAGCACGGCGCCTCCACCGACTCGAGCTCAAGAGCCTGCGGCTTTACCGCAACAAGACAGCAGACAGAGATCATCAGCAGCGAGGCGAGGAAGGGCACAGCGAGCACAGAGACGAACTGCCCAAGCCCGAGCTCGTAATACGAGAACAGAAAGAGGTTTTGCGGGTTGCCAAAGGGCAAGATCATCCCGCCGAGGTTTGCCGCAAGCGTCTGCATCACGAAGACGAAGAGAATGCTGTGACGTTGTCCGCACGACGAGAGCACCATGGCGGAAAGCGGCAGGAAGGTGAGCAGCGCCATGTCGTTGGTGAGAAACATCGACCCGAAGAAGGTGACCATCACCAAGACGAAGACCACAGAGCGTAGCGTCGCAAAGCGACTGACCAGCAACGTTGCAAGAGCACGGAAAGCACCGATCTGCCTAAAGCCGTTGAGGACGGCGAGCATGGCAAAAAGACACAGCAAGGTATGCCAGTTGAAGTAGGCGAGATATGCACTATCGGGCGGGACGACAAGCGCGCTGAGCAGAGCCGCTGCAGCGGCCACGAGCAGCACGGGCTGCCCTTTGGCCCATGCGAGAACCTTAGCTGGCATAGGGCCTAGTCGACGACAAGGTCGCAGGTTGTGACGGGGACGACTTTGACGAGGTCGTCAAAGGACATCTCGATCTGGGTACCGATGCGCCCGCCGCTGAAGATGATGGTATCAAAGAGGATGCAAGTCTCATCGCAAAAGGTCTCGAACTGCTTCTTCATGCCGATGGGACTGCAGCCACCGTGGACGTAGCCCGTGGTAGGAAGAAGGTCGCGGCTCTTGATCATGGCGATGGACTTCTCACCGCATGCCTTGGCGGCCTTCTTGAGGTCGAGAGACTCCGCGACGGGGATCATGAAGACGTAGTGCTCGCCGCTTTTGCCCTGAGCAACGAGGGTCTTGAATACGTGGTCTGGGTCCTCGTTGAGCTGCTCTGCAACCTCAACGCCGCTGATGGCGTCTTCGCAGTCATAGGTGTACAGCTCATGCGGAAGCTTGGCCGCAGCCAGGATGCGCATTGCGTTTGTCTTGTCGAGTTTCTTAGTCATAGCTCACAGATTATACGCCCGCCACACAAGGGCGCAGCCAGAGCAGTTTGCGGAAAAACCGTGAAGCTTGCGCACACGCGCCTTCTTCGGGTTAGGTTAGAAGGTATGAAAACGCAGCCTCAACACAGCAAGCCAACGCAGCGCAGGCAGCAGCGCTCCCCCAAAAGACGCGCACGCCGCAGGGGTTGCCTCATGCCCTTGATCGGCAGCGCTGCCTTTATCGCGATCATCGCGATAGCGCTGGCAAGCGCCGCCACCCCGATCAGCGACGAGCCGCAAGTCAAGCAGAAGAGTACCCTGAGCAACCTCATGTCCCAGGCACAGGTCGAGTCCCTTGTCGACAAGTACAAGGCGGGCCTTGCCAAGGGCGAGCCCGTCGACCCGGCCGCACTTGCAGCCGCGATTAAGAGCAGCTCCATGAGGCCGGTGGCAACCCCGCACCTCAAGGAGACTTGGCAAAGCGAAGACGGCGTGGTCCTGCAGTGGACAAAGCACTCTGGTGCCGAGGGCTTCACGCTCTACCGCAGCTGCGATGGAGAGATCTGGGAGCAGCTGGCCCAGCTCGACGCAGGCACGCGCTACTACTGCGATAGGGAAGTCGAAGGCGGCGTCGAATACCACTACGCGCTTGTAGCAACGAGCACCGCCGACGGGATGCGCAACAGCGATCACTCCAAGCTTGAGCAGCGGGTCTACCTCGGCTCCCCTGCCCTCAACGTCAGCAAGAAGAAGACGAAGGCGCAGATCAGCTGGAAGAGCACCCAGGCTGCAACAGGTTATACCGTCGAGTACGCCTCCAACATGTTCTTCATCGGGGCAAAGACCCTCGTCATCGACGATGCGTCGACCCTCAGCGCGAGCGTGAGCGGTCTTTCCAAGGACAAGCCCTGCTATGCCCGCATCCGCGCCGAGCACAGCGACGGCGCCAGCGTCTCGTATGCGACCTGGTCGTACAGCTCGAACATGACCGAGGGCAAGACCGCCAAACTCTCGCAGGCCAAGACGAAGAAGAAGGTCAAGGTCAAAAAGGGCAAGAAGAAAAAGACGAAGACCAAGACGGTCGCCTTTGAGCTGCGCCGCGCCGCAAAGCAGAAGGTGGGAGGCTGCGACACCCTGCAGGGAAGCTGCGCGGGCGGCAGCTACGGCTTCTTCGTGCTCAACGACCGAAACACCGACAAGAACAAGATCGTCAAGGTCAAGCTCGACGGGATGAAGGCAGTCAAGGTCTCCAAGACCCTCTCAATTCACCACGCTAACGACCTTACCTACAACAGCAAGACCGATCAGATCATCGCCGTGCACAGCACAGGTGACCAGCGCGGTCTGTCTGTGATCAACGCGCGCACACTCAAGGTCAAGAAGACCGTCACGATCAAGAAGAGCGTGGCAAAGCTCTTCGATGCCTCCGAGGCGGGCTACAAGAAGATATCCGGCATCACGTCGATTGCCTACAACGCCAAGCGAGACTGCTATATCGCCACCATCAGAGGGACGCACGACATGCTCGAGCTCGACGCCAACTTCAAGGCAACGCGCGTCGTAGCCCTCGGCGCGAAGAGCAAAGGCGTCTACCAGAACATCGAGGTCGGAAACGACGTCATCGCGGTGAGCACCAGCGCCAATGCCGAGCAAGGCGGCAACTACCTGTGGCTGTACTCTTGGAGCGGAAAGTTCCTCTGCAAGGTCTTGATCCCCCAAGCGCACGAGCTCGAAGGCGTCTTCTTCAAGGGCAACAAGCTCTATGCAGGGTTCTATGTCTCTGGGCAGAAGGAGAAGACCAAAACGATCACCTCGACACGCTACGAGAAGACGCCGTCGGGCAAGACCGTTGCCAAGAAAACCAAGAGGCGTGTGAAGGTCACAGTAGTCACGCGCGACAACTACCTTTACAGGGTGAGCGGGGTCTAGGAAAACGCAGGACGCATCGACATCCAGCCCGGGTATCAGGCTTTGCTCCCCATCACGAGCAGCACGGTAACCAGCGCAACGGCTGCCAAGGTCAAAACAGCGGGCAGCCAGGTGCGGGTCTTGGCACGGGCCTCCATGACGGCAAGCTCATCACCGTCGATGAGGCGCACAGCACAGGGCTCGGCCTGCTGGCGCGCACCTTCCGTATACGAGGAGTTGGTCACCACCCATGCCCCATCGCACTTGTAATAGGCCTTGGCGGCATAGACCTCTTGGACCGCAGCGTTACCCACAGGCTTTGCATAGCACTTTGCCTGCACGGCGATGCGCTTGCGGCGCTTGGTCAAGATGAGATCCGCACCGTGGTCGTTGGAGCCGCCGATGCGATGGACCCCGTAGCCCAAGGATTTAAACACACGTGCCAGATGACGCTCGAAAAGCGCCCCGGCATCTGAGTTTTTGCGTTTGAGAGTCGGCATATTCATGCCATAAAGGATAGCAAGTCCGCAACAAGCAGGCACTTGCAAGAAAACAATCGAATCCTCGAAACCCTACGGTAACCGGATAGCGTAAGATTAACGCCACTACGGACTGAACGCGGAAAACCCGCTGACACTTAGGAGGAACCATGAGGATCTTTGGCATGGGTGGCCCCGAGCTCATCATCATTCTGGTCATCATCTGCGTCCTGTGCGGACCGGCGCTGTTCAAGAAGGTCGGCAAGCGCGCAAAGAGCGTTGGCAAGGCCGCCGTCAAGGGCATCGAGACCGGCGCGACCAACGCAGGCGTCGACGTCGACAAGATCAAGGAAGAGAACAAGGGCAAGACCGTTGCTGAGAGGATTGAGAGCTTCCAGGACAAAGTCGACGAGAAACTCGAGTCCAAGAAGGACATCGACTTTGGCGAGGACGAAGACAAGAAGGAAGCCTAAGCTCGCCAAGCAAGGTATTTACAAAGAGAGCCGTCAATCCCAAGCGATTGGCGGCTCTCTTTTTTGCGTAGCAAAACATCATAGGAGCAGGGAAGCTACTCTTGTTCCTCCTTCTGCCAGCTGTAGAGGCCCTTCAAGTATGCAGCGTCCTTGGAGTTGCAGCCACCTTGATAGCAGGTGGGACGGAACTCGAGAACCTTCTTGGCAATAGCGGGCTGCTTGCGCAGCTTAACGAGCATGTTATACACCGCAGCGCCGTCAAGTGTGACGATGCGCTGGTTACCGCCCTTCATCGCAACGTAAATGTCCTTGGCGGTATAGCCCTCGATCTCGATCTGATTGTCGAGCGTGTCGAAGTAGCGCGGCTCGGGCTGGTCGAGGAAGCGACAGAACTCCTGGTAGATGTCATCGTTTTCCAGCGCGAACAACGTCTTGGAGTAATCCGGGCGGTGCGCCAGCAACGACTCCTCAACCGGGATGCCGTTCTCATCCACCAAACGCGCGTCAAGCTCCGCAAAATAGTCGAGCGCAGCTTGCCCGCGCTGCGCCGTGCCCTCGGCGATTCTGCGCTGCTCTTCTTCGTAAACGCCCATGATATGCCCCTCTCGCATGTCGGCTTGTCCTCTTTTGCGATGATACGCCCCCGCAAAAGCACCTGCCCTACTCAATGCGCGTCGAGCATGGCGCCGGCCCTCTCCAGCGCAGGGAGTACCCCAAAACCGCTGGTCACGTAGAGGAAGGACCCTGTCCCTCCCCATAGACCTCTCATGGCTCTCCCCAGCACAGGGAGTGCCCAGACGTCAGCCAGGCCCCTAGTAGCCCAGGTACCCCAACAGGCCCTGACAGCCGGCGTAGACATCGTCGAAGGTCGTCTCGAAGTCACCGGTGTACCAAGGGTCGGCGACGTCACGGTACTCGCCCGCGAACTCGAGCAGCTTGTGGATGTTGGCGCCATCGCCCAAGCGACGGCGGGCATTGCGCACGTTGGCGCTGTCCATAACGACGATGAGGTCCCACTCGCTGGCATCGCGAGCGGTGATGCGGCGGGCGCGGTGGTCTCCGCAGGGGATGTTGTTCTCCTCGAGCACGCGGCGCGTCCCCGGGTGGACAGGCTCGCCGATCTCCTCGTCAGAGGTTGCGGCGCTGTCGATGACAAAGCACTCCTCCAAGCCGCGTCGGCGGACGATGTCCTTCATGACGTACTCCGCCATGGGGCTTCTACAGATATTGCCGTGGCAGACGAAGAGAATGCGGGTTACACGCAGCATAGGGCTCCTTTATCAAAACGCTTCCGATATGGGGTCAGTATCTGTTAGAGGTTGGCCTCAATCCAGTTCATGATGTCGCGGCTCTCGTACAGCGGCTCGCCGTCGATGAAGAGACAGGGGACCTGCTGCTTGCCGCCGACCTCCACAAGGCGCCTGCGCGCATCCGCATCGCGCGTGATGTCGAGCTGCTCGATCTGGTCTTCGACGCCGAGCTCCTCGATAAGCATTTGGACCTTGACGCAGTACGGGCAGGTATCGCGCTTGAAAAGCTCGAGTTTCATGGCAAGTATCCTTTCTGGGCAGCTGTATAGAAACATCATTCTAAGCTGCGAACGCTTTCTTCGACTCCGCATCTCCGCGTTACTGCGACGGATCTGGGCGATTCGAGCTCAAAAACACGACGAACTGGGTGGTTTCGAGCTTCTATTTTGCAAACTGGGTGGTTTTGACGACGCTGCGCGAAGATGGCTTCAAGATACAGAGCTCTGACCTGCGGTTTTGCAAATCGGCATCTCTCAAATCATTTCAACACGCGATTCAAACCACCCAGATCGCAAAATCAAAATTTGAAACCACCCAGTTCGCGCCAGTTTTTTCAAAAAAGCACCCAAAACGTCGCATCAATGGGACGGTCAGCACTTTGGTCAGACGGATTTGTTGACCAAGCCACACTTGGCATAGTCAATAAATCCGTCTGACCAAAGTGCTGACCGCATCCTTCGAAGCAAGAGGCCGTATCAAAAACGATTTTGATACGGCCTCTTTCCTTGCATACCGCACAAAGCGCTGTTACTGGCGATAGGTAGCCATGAAGTCACCGAGGCTTTCCATCGCATCCTTGAGCACCTCGATGCGAGGCAGGTAGACGACGCGGAAATGGTCGGGCTTGTGCCAGTTGAAGCCGCGGCCATGCACGACGAGAATCTTCTTCTCGCGCAGCAGATCGAGCGCCCACTGCTCGTCGTCGGTGATGTTGAACTTCTCCGTGTCGATCTTGGGGAAGATATAAAACGCCGCCTTGGGCTTGACCGCCGTGATTCCGGGGATGGAGTTGAGCGCGTTGTATACGTACTCGCGCTGCTCGTAGATACGGCCACCGGGAACAACATAGCTCTTAACGCTCTGATGTCCACCAAGCGCCGTCTGGACGATGGACTGGGCAGGCACGTTGGAGCACAAGCGCATGTTGCACAGCATGTTGAGGCCCTCGATGTAGCCCTTGGCGCAACGCTTGTTGCCGCTCAAGATCATCCAGCCAACGCGATAGCCCGCGATCATGTGGGACTTGGAGAGACCGGAGAAAGTGACGCAGAAGAGATCCGGGCACAAAGAGGCGATGGAGACATGCTCGAGACCATCCATGACCAGGCGGTCGTAGATCTCATCGGAGAAGATCATAAGCTGGTTCTCACGGGCAATCTCCACGATCTCCTCGAGAACCTCCTTGGGATACAGGGTGCCCGTGGGGTTGTTGGGGTTGATGATGACGATAGCCTTGGTCTTGCAGGTGATCTTGGCGCGAATGTCATCCATATCCGGATACCACTCCGCCTCCTCGTCGCAGATGTAGTGGACGGGACGACCGCCGGCAAGCGTCGCGCACGCAGTCCACAGCGGGTAGTCGGGAGAGGGGATGAGGATCTCGTCGCCATCGTCGAGCAAAGCCTGCATGCAGAGGTTGATGAGCTCGCTCACGCCGTTGCCGGTGTAGATGTCCTCGATGGTGACGTTGGGGATGTGCTTGTTCTGGGCATACTGCATGATCGCCTTGCGGGCGGAGTACAGGCCCTTGGAGTTGGAGTAGCCCTCGCAGTCGGGCAGCTGGCGAGCCATGTCGTAGACGACCTCGTCAGGGGTGCGGAAGCCAAACGGCGCCGGGTTACCGATGTTGAGCTTGAGGATATGGGTGCCCATCTCCTCCATGCGGCTGGCCTCGTCCACAACCGGACCGCGAACGTCGTACAGAACATTGTCCAGCTTAGACGACTTGTCGAAGTACATGATCTTCTCCCAACCACCTGCAAGCCCCGTCTCGAGACTTGGCCGAATATTAGCTGTGGATTATAGGCAGAGCGCTTTTCTAGGAGATTGCCACACCGTTTAACGTGGGCAAACGGCGCCGCACAGGACGTGATAGGACATCTGGTCTTATCGATATTGCATTAGTATGGCGTAGATTACATACCCAGATAGGGTGCGAGCAGGCACCAGAGCACAGGGATTAGAAGCGCGGGAAGGAAATTGAGCGTCTTGAAGTCCTTGAGGCCCAAAATCCCAAAACCCGACATCATGATGAGGCAGCCTCCCACCACAGAAAGCTCTGTCATCATCGAAGTGGTAATAAAATCGCCAACCAATAAGGTCAGACAGTAAATAGCACCTTGCCAGAGGAAGAGGACCGGTGCCGCAAATGCCATGCCGACTCCATACGTCGACGCAAGCACCGCAGAGGTGACGAGGTCGAGCATGGCGTTGGTGAAGAGATAGGTGTTGTCGCCTTGCAGCGCGCTTTGAACAGGCCCGAGTATCGACAGGGTGCCGATGCAGAAGAGTAAGCAGCCCGTCACAAGGCCTTCGGCCAAACGGCTCTTCGCGCCTGAAGCCTCTCTGCTGACTGAATCCTCGTCCTTAGAGGAGGCTTTCTCAACACGTTCGTTGAGCTTGAGGGCGGTGCCGACAGCACCGCCAGCCGCCAAGCTGAAGATGAAGAGCACAGGATAGCTCGAGTTGGGCATGTTGCTGATGGCCGACTGGGCACCAAGCACCAGGGCAGCCAAGCCCATGGCAGCGTAGAGCGCCTCGTTCAAGCGATCGCTCATCACCTTCTTGAGGGTTCCACCGACAAGGCTCCCGACGAGAATGCAGCCGGCATTGACGATGGTTCCGATCATCGGCTTACGCTCCGATCCAAGCCTGGATAACGGGAATCCAGCCGTTAATGAGGACGACGACGATAAGGACGGGCAGGACATAGCAGATATAGGGCTTGATCCAGCGAGGGAACTTGAGGCCCTTGCCCTCGTCAGCCTCCTTGATGAAGTTGTCGAAGCCCCAGCCCTTCTTCAACGTGCAGAAGAGCAAGAAGACCAGACCGCCGGCAGGCAGAATGTTGTTGGAGACGATGAAGTCCTCGACGCTTTGGATGTCGCCGATACCGGGGACGACCACGTCGGAGAGCACGTTGAAGCCCAGCAGGCAGGGCAGGCTCAAGAGGAAGATGAGCGTGCCGTTGACCGCGCACGCCTTCTTGCGGGAGACGTGGAAGAGGTCCATGGAGAAGCTCATGATGCTTTCGAACACGGCGATGACCGTGGAGAGCGCTGCAAAGCTCATGAAGAGGAAGAACAGCGTGCACCAAATCTGACCCGCAGGCATGAGCTCGAAGACACTAGGCAGGGTGATGAAGACGAGCGAGGGGCCCGCACCAGGCTCGACGCCAAAGGCGAAGCAGGCGGGGAAAATAATGAGGCCGGCCATGATGGCGACCATGGTATCGATACCGGCGACGCGCACGGCCTCACCGGGGAGGCTGCGATCCTTGCCGATGTAGCTGCCAAAGATCTCCATGGAGCCCATGCCGACGGACATGGTGAAGAAGGCCTGGCCCATGGCCGCGTAGATCGCCTCCGTCGCGCCGCTAAAGCCGTGCCCAAAGATCGCAGAGAAGTCCGGGATCAGGTAAAAGGCGAGACCCTCCCCTGCGCCGGGAAGCGTGACCGCGCGCACGACGAGGATGATGAGGATGACAAACAGCGCGCTCATCATGACCTTGGTCACGCGCTCAACACCCTTCTGCAAGCCGGCGCTCGTGCACAGCAGGCCGATGATGACGACAAGCGCCATATAGGCGAGCATCTCGACAGGATTGGCCGTGAGGTTGGCAAACACCTGGGAGACCTGCTCGCTCGTGGCGCCGACAAAGACGCCCTGGGCGCTCTTGACCGTGAAGGCGAGCATCCAGCCCGCGACGGTCGTGTAGAACATCATCAGCAGGTAGGCGCCAACGAGCGTCACCCACTTGAAGGTGTGCCACTTGGTGCCCGCAGGCTCGAGCACGTCGAACGCTCGTGCCGTGCTCTTCTGGGAGGCGCGGCCAACGGCAAACTCCATCACGAGGATGGGCAAGGTGAAGATCGCAAGGAAGACGAGGTACATGACCACGAAGGCCGCTCCACCGTACTCGCCGGTGATATAGGGGAAGCGCCACACGTTGCCGAGTCCGACCGCGCAGCCGGCGCTGATGAGAATAAAGCCGAGGCGGGAGGCAAAGCGCTCGCGCTCGCCGCTGTGTTTGGTGGTATCAGCCATCGAAGGGCCTTTCAGATTAGAAGACAGTCCCCGTAGGATACCGCATGTAATGGATGTTTTCGACCGAACTGGGCCGACAGACACTGCCAAACCGCATGGCAGGCGACAAAAAAGCGACTTTAAGTCAGAGACAAAGGGCAGAGAAACGCAAAAGTCCGCACGGCTTTTTGATGACCATGCGGACTTCCTTTTGAAATAGCACCGCCAAGCTGCGGCTTTAAGTGGTGGGCCCTATGGGGCTCGAACCCATGACCTTAGGATTAAAAGTCCTCTGCTCTGCCGACTGAGCTAAGGGCCCACGCGAAGAGTTATTGTACCACGACAAGATATTCTTGACAGAGGCAATCTAGCGAAGCGTTGATTAATGCAGGGTTTATGGGGAGGGACTTCGGTCCCTCCCTTACGTGACCCAAGGCTTTTGTCAATCGCATGCAGCAGGCATTCGCCTTGATCAGTGTTTTCCTAAGAGCTACTCTCCTGCCGGCAGCGCTGCCTCATTACGCAGGGAGATGATCGGCGCACCCTTGCCCTGGATATAGTCACCCGTGATGACGACCTTGCCGATGAGATGGTCCTTGGGAACCTCGAACATGATGTCGAGCATGAACTTCTCGATAATCGCGCGCAGGGCACGGGCACCGGTCTCCTGCTTCATGGCCTCCTTGGCGATGTACTCCAACGCGCTCTCGTCGAACTCGAGCTCGACGTCGTCGAACTTGAGCAGCGCCTGGTACTGCTTGACCAGTGCGTTGTGCGGCTTGGTGAGGATGTCGTAGAGCATGTCCTCCGTCAGCGCCTCCATGACGCTGATGATAGGCAGACGTCCGAGGAACTCGGGGATGAGGCCGTAGTGCTTGAGGTCCTCAACCGTGACCTTCTTCATGATGTCGCGATCATCCTCGAGCTTGACCTTGACGCCGCTGTTGAAGCCCACGCCCGTCTTCTTGTTGAGGCGCTTAGCGATAATGTCGTCCAGGCCGGGGAAGGCGCCGCCGCAGATGAAGAGGATATTGCTCGTATCGACCATGGCGCTCTGGCTGAAGGGACCCTTCATGCCGCCGCCCAGCGGAACCTCGACCTTGGTGCCCTCGAGCAGCTTGAGCAAGCCCTGCTGGACGCTCTCGCCGCCGATGTCGCGGCCGCCGGTGTTGCCTTCGCCCATGTTCTTCTTGGCGATCTTGTCGATCTCGTCGATGTAGACGATGCCCAGCTCCGCGCGCTCGACGTCTCCGTCAGCTGCGGTGATGAGCTTGGTGATGATGCTCTCGATGTCATCGCCCACGTAGCCGGCCTGCGTGAGGCTCGTCGCGTCTGCGATGGCCAGGGGCACGTCGAGGACCTTGGCAAGCGTCTTGATGAGATAGGTCTTGCCCGTGCCCGTGGGACCGAGCATGAGGATGTTGGACTTCTCTATCTCGACGTCTGCATCCTTGCCCGCCGTGGCACGCTTGTAGTGGTTGTAGGTACTGACGGAGACAATCTTCTTGGCCTGGTCCTGGCCGACGACGTACTCGTCAAGTTTGGCCTTGAGCTCGTGCGGCAGGGGCACGGGGGCCATCAGGGGCTCGTTGGGGTCGCGCTTGGGGCGCTCGGGCTCGCCGTTGCCAAAGATGCTACCCAAGGAAACGCCGCCGTTGCCGCCACCACCGAAGATGCCGATGTTGCCCCACGGTGTGTTGAAGAAGCCGCCCTGCGGACCACTCTCGCCGTCCTTACCGCCGTCTTCCAGCTCGCCGTCCTTGTCGACGGCCTCGCCCTCGACGACCTCGATCTCGCCGGCTTTCTCATCCTGGGCTGCAGCGGGCTTGTCCTGCGCCGGTTGCGCGGCTGCAGGCTCCTGCTTGGGCTTGTCGTCTGCAGGCGCAGGCTGCTGGGCGCCAAAGCCGGGCATCGCACCCATGAGCACGGAAGGATCGAAGTTGGAGAACATGTCGTTCATCTTCTTCATCTCCTTGTCCAGGCAATCCGGGCAGATCACCAGGTTGGGAGGGAAGTGAACCATGCTGCTCGGATCGTCTGTGACCTTGCCGCACAGCTGGCAGCGCTCTTCGTGGTTGTTGTTGTTCTCAGCCATCTTGTTCTCTTTCAGGTACCTAAAAAGAGGGGCGACCCGCAGGCCGCCCCTCTCGCTTTACTGGAAGCTTCCGTACATGTCTGCGTACGAAGTGTAGGCGTAAAGCTCGCCATCTGTGCAATATGATGTCAAATCGTTGTCATTGTTTTCCATGTTGAAGCCGTCAAGGCCCTTCATGGGATCGCGTCCGTTGACGAAGTTGTCGCGCATGACTTGGAAAACGTCCTCGTACATCGCCGCATACCAGGCACCGCCGATGACGTCACCGCACACCGGAAGCTGGCATGTCTGCATGCTGTCGGTGTCGAAGCCCTTCATGTTGGTCGCAGCGCTGACGAGCTTGGAAACGCTCATGTTGGTCTCGACGCACTCCGACAAGCTCGCGATGAGAGCAGGGTACTGGGTCGCATCCTGCTTGAGAATCTTCTTGGCGATGGCCTTGATCAGGTTGCGCTGGTTGAGCGTGCGCTGGTAGTCGCCCATGGCGTAGGCGCCTTGGTCGGGCGGGTTGCCGTGGCGGCAGCGAGCAAGCACGAGCGCCTCGGTGCCGTCGATTTGGACATTCTCACCAGAAGGTACCCAAGTGCCGTGGTAGTAGGTTCCCTCCGGGACGTCGACGGTAACGCCACCGAGCTGGTCGACCAGATCTTTAAAGCCGCTGAAGTAGATGAAGGCGTAGTAGTTGATCTTGATGCCGAGGACTTGGTTGACCTCGTTGATCACGCCGTCGTAGCCGCCGTACTCGATTGCGGAGTTGATCTTGCACATACCGTGGCCGTCGATGTTGACGCGCAGGTCACGCGGTACGGAGAGGATACTGACACTCTTCTTGGCCTCGTCGACGCGCGCGACCATGATGGAGTCCGTGCGGTTGTCCTCCTTGGAGTCCGCACGCGAGTCACCTCCGAGCAAGAGCACGTAATACGGCTCGCCAGAGACGGCTTCCTCGGTCATCTTGATGTCCTTGTCACCAGCGAGGTTGCCCGTGACGTGCATGTACCATGCGGCACCGGCAACGCCGGCAGCCGCGAGGATAACCACCAAGACGATGGCGACGATCAGGCCGATCTTCTTCTTGCGCCTGGGCTTGTGAGCGTCCGTGTAGCGGCTACCCATGGCAGAGCGCGAATACTCGCGAGCCTCGTCGCTCACCTGGGCATCGCGAACCCTGGCGTGGCGGCCGCTTGTCGAGCTGTCAAAGGAGCCACTGTCGTAAGGACGCTGCGAGTAGGCGTAGTCATCGCGAGAATAGCTGTCACGGCTGCCCCTGCCGTAAGAAGAAGAGCCGCGGTCATAAGAAGAACCGCTGCGGTAGGAGTCCCCGTACAGGTTCCCACTGTCGCCGTTAACGTCGCTCGGGGAGCCGATGCTGTGCTTCCCGCGGCGTGCGGTGCGGTTCGCATCGCCGTAAGAGAGCCTCTTGTAACGATTCGAACGCTCGGGGCGGCGGCCGCTTTGATCATGGTAATGGCTTGCCAAAAGTCCCCCATTTGGTCGGGATCAGGACATGTGAGAAGACACAGGAATCCTGTCAATCCTCTACACAGATTGGTTGAGGTTATCACTAACTTTTGTAGAACTTATGAAGAGAGCGCACATAAGAGCCCTGCCCTTATGTGCGCTTAGTCTCCAAAAAACTACTCCCCCAGCAGCTCCTCGAGCTCCAACCACTCGTCTTCGAGCTCTGAGAGCTGCGACTTGAGCTCGTCGATCTTGGCCTGTTGCTCGATGAGCGCAGCATAGTCGAAACCGTCGATGCCGTTGAGTTCCTCGGTCGCCTTGGCGACCTTGGAACGCAGGGTTCCCATCTTGCGCTCGGTCGAAGTGCGGCGCTTCTTAAGCTCGCGCAGCTCCTTTTGGCTCAGGCCGCTGCCCTCCTCCTCGACCTTGTCGTCGGAGGCCTGCTTGACGCCGATGGCCTGCACGGGGCCGCTTGAAGCAGCGGCAGCCTGGCGCTTGCGCTGCTCGACGATCTCAAGGTATTGGTCGACACCGCGCGGCATGTGCATGAGCTCGCCGTCCACAAGTGCGTACTGGTCGTCGGTCACACGCTCGGTGAGGTAGCGATCGTGGCTCACCAGAAGCATCGTACCCGGCCAGCTGTCGAGGAGGTTTTCCACCTGGGCGAGCATGTCCGTGTCGAGGTCGTTGCCCGGCTCGTCGAGGATGAGGACGTTGGGGCGGTCGAGCAAGATGAGGCACAGCTGCAGCCTGCGGCGCTGGCCGCCGGAGAGGTCCTTGACCGGGCAGTTGAGCTGCGCGGACTCGAAGCCGAGCTCCTGGAGCAGCTGCGAGGGGCTCACCTCGCGCCCGTCGTCGAGCTCGTAGCGGGTCTTGTAGCGGCTGATGACCACACGGACGAAATCGTCCTCGATCTCCGTCAGCTCGCTGAGCTGCTGATCCAAGACGGCCATCTTCACGGTCTGGCCGATCTCCACACGGCCGCAGGTCGGCTGAATCTTGCCCTGGATGAGTTTGAGCAGCGTCGTCTTGCCCACGCCGTTGGCGCCGAGTATGCCGATGCGGTCGCCCGCGCCGATGTTCCACTCGATGGGCTTGATGACCTCACGCTCGCCAAAGCTGACGCCGGCGTTCTTGAGGTTGATGACCTTCTTGCCCAGACGGCTCACTGCACTGCGGCGCAGCTCGATGCTCTGGCGCACGGGCGGCTCGTCGGCCACCAGCTCGAGCGCGGCGTCCTTGCGAAACTTGGGCTTGGTGCCGCGCGCTTGCGGCTGGCGCGCCAACCACGCGAGCTCCTTGCGCAGGATGTTGCGACGTTTGGCCGCAGCGACAGCTTCCTGACGGTCGCGCTCGACGCGCTGTTGCACATAAGCAGAGTAACCTCCCTCGAAGGGCGTGACGATGCGGTCGTGGACCTCCCACATGTCGAGGCAGACCTCGTCGAGGAACCAGCGGTCGTGGGTGATGAGAAGCAACGCGCCCTCGCCCTCACGCCAGCGGTACTTGAGATGCTCGGCAAGCCAGTGGATGCCCTCGATGTCGAGGTGGTTGGTCGGCTCGTCCATCATGAGGACGTCCCACTCGCCGATGAGCACGCGCGCAAGGTCCGCACGGCGGCGCTGACCGCCGGAGAGCGTGCCGATCTTGGCCGCAGGGTCGATGTCGCCCAAAAGCTCGGCCATGATGCCGCGGATGCGCGCATCGCTTGCCCACTCGTATTCCGGGCGCTCGCCCACGACAGCCTTCACGAGGTCGTCATCGTCGTTGAGGGAGTCACGCTGACCCAGATAGCCGACGCGCACGCCCCTCGTGCAGACGACGCGTCCGTCGTCGGGCTCGTACGAGCCACTCAAAACCTGCAGCAGCGACGACTTGCCATCGCCGTTCTTGCCGACGATGCCGATGCGGTCGCCCTCGTTCACGCCGAGCGTGAGCGAGTCGAAGATCTTGACGGTTGGAAACTCGAGGCGAATGTTCTCGCACCCCAAAAGATAGGCCATGAAAGCTCCTAGCTCGTTATCTGACAAGAGGTCATGGTAGCGCACTCAAGCAAGTGCTACTCCTCTCGGTCCTTCTTCCTGCCGAGTGCGCGCCTTCCGTGCGCGCCGCCCTCCAGCTTGATGCGACGACGGCGATCGCGTGCAGACTCGTACTCGTAGGTCTCGACGGCGTCCGGACCTATGCGCTCGATGACCTCTGCAGCGTCTTGCGCCTCGTCGTCGATGTCGCCACCCAAGTCGATGGGGCGCAGCGGCTTGCGCGAGAAGATGTCGTAGATGACCGGGACGACAAAGAGCGTCATCAACGTGCCGTAGAGCAAGCCTCCGGCCACAACAAGCGCCATACCGCGCTGCATGCCTGCGCCGATCTCCTGCGAGAAGATCATCGCGCCCATCGCCAGAATCGTAGTCAACGCCGTCATGAGGATGGGGCGCATGCGCGCCTGACCGGTTGCAACGAGGGCGGGCCTCTTGGCAACGCCGCCCAATCGCAGGCGGTTGGCGTAGTCGACGAAGACGATGCCGTTGTTGACGATGGTGCCCATCAAGATTACGAAGCCGAGCAAGCTCATCATGGAGATCTGCTCGCCCGCGATCGCCAAGGCGATAAAGCCCCCGGTGAAGGCCAGCGGTACCGTGAAGATGATGATGAACGGCGACAAGAGGCTCTGGAACTGGGCGACCATGACTAGGTAGACCAGCAGGAAGCCAAGAGCTGCAAGCAACATCATCTGCCTGAGCATGTCGGCGATGGTCTCGTCCGTGCCTGCGATCTCGACGCTGTAGCCGCTGGGGACGTCCATCGCATCGAGTTTGGGCGCAAGCTGGCGCGCCAGCAGCGTCGTGTTGTAACCATCATCGATATCGGCGCTCACCGTGCAATAGTACGCGCCGTTTTGGCGGTGAATGGAGGCCAGGCCGGGCTCGGTCTTGAGAGTGGCCACGCTCGACAGCTTGTGGCTGTCGCCGTTTTGGTCCTCGAACTCCCAGCTCATGAGGTTGGACTTGTCGACGGGATCGTAGTTCTCGTCGTCGACGTTGACGTCGATGCTGTTGCCCTGCTTGTCCTTCATCGTAAACGAGGTGGCAGAGGTCTTGAGATCGGCGGAGAGCTGCTGAAGGACCTGGCCAACAGTCGAACCCATGGCGGCGAGCTTGTTCTTGTCGAAGACCAAATGCAGCGTCTCATCGGCATCCTCCTGGCCGTTGCTGACGTCGCTGTAGCCTTCGACGGTCTTGACGACCTCCATGACGTCGTCGGCGACATCCAACACGCGGTCGAAGTCCTCACCGGTGACCTTGACGGAAAGCCCGCTGCTCATCATCGATGACATCGACTCCATGGAGTCCCCGCTCGTAACCGTGCAGCCAAGGTCCTTGGTCGCATCCAAGCAGGCTTGCGTGACGGCCTTCATCTGCGGCTCGGTCTTGACCTTGGCCTCATCGACCATTCCGTAGAGGATGAAGATACCCGAGTAGTTGTCCGTCGCATCCGCAGCGGAGGTCATCATCGACGCCGTGAAGTTGCTGTCGACGCAACCCACGTCTGCGATGCCGTCAACACTTGCAACAGCAGAGACGACCTTGTCGGCCAGCTTGTAGGCGTCTTCCTTCTTCATGTCCTCCGGCATCTCGACGTTGAGCATGACCTGGTCGGAGCTCATCTCCGGAATCAGAACGACACCCGTATGTGCCGCACCGTAAATCGAACCGCCAAGCAAGACGGCGGCCAGGACCAAAACCGGCGCCTTGTGGACGAGGCACCAGGATAGCGCCTTGCCATAGGCTGTCTGCACGCGGCCGAGCTGATCAGCGCCACGGCTCTTCATATTCTTGAACAGCACGCTGGCAAGCGCTGGCACCGTGGTTAGCGCAACCAACAGCGAGGCCACGAGGACGTAGGACAGCGTCAGCGCAAAGGGAACGAGCAGCTGGCGCACCGTGCCGCTTGTGAAGACCATCGGCAAGAAGACGCAGACGGTGGTGAGAGTGGAGGCCACGACCGCACCCCCCACCTGGCGCGCGCCCTGGGCAGCCGCACGCGCCGGGGCATATCCCTGCTGGCGCAAGCGGTAGATGTTCTCCATGACGACGATGCCGTTGTCGACGAGCATGCCGATAGCCAAACTCATGGCACCGAGCGTCATGATGTTGAGGTCGAGCCCCGTGAAGTACATGACGAGCAGGGCGAACAAGACGCTGAAGGGGATGGCAAAGGCGACGATGAGCGTGGGCTTGACGTCGCGCAAGAACAGCGCGAGCACCACGACTGCGAGCAGTGCGCCGAGCAGAAGCGTCTTGAGGATCATCATGATGTAGAGGCTGATGTAGTCGCCCTGGTCCATGACCTTAATGATGTCGAGGCCCTCGTTGTCGGCCTCGAGCTTGGCGATTTGATCGTTAACCTGCTTGGACATGTCGCCGGTGTTGGCCGTCGGGGCCTTGGTGACGGAGAGCACGATGCCGCTCTTGCCGTTGAGGTTGGCATAGGACTCGCCGGTGTTGTCGGCCTCGACGATGTTGGCGACGTCGCTCAGGCGCACCTTGCCCACGCCGTCGATCTTGGTGAGGACGAGGTTTTTGAGCTCGTCCACGCTCGAGATGTTCTCGCCCACCTTCACGAGCCACTTCTCGTCACTGCCATCGCTCACATAGCCCGCGGGCATCTCCATGTTCTGAGCGGAGATGAGCTGAGCGAGCGTGTTGATGTCGAGCAGCTTGTCGATGTTGGCGCTCTTGCGGGCGCTGTCGCGGTTCTCCTCGTAGGTCTTGCGGCTTTGGTCGAGCTGCGACTGGCTGCTCTTGAGCTGCGAGCGCGTGGAGGAGATAGATGCCAAGCCCTGGGAGATGCCGTTTGCCGCCTGGTCGAGCTGACGCTGCTGGTCGACGAGGCCGAGGACCGTGGCCGCGCTGCTCGTGTTGTTGCCGCCCATCTGCTGATTGAGGGCGTCGAGCGCTGCCTGGTTGGCAGCGAGCTCGCTTTGGAGTCGTGCGACCGTCGCGGTGTCGCCCATGGCCCCCGCCGCCTGGATCTTTGCCTGGAGCAAGGCGATCTGTGCCTCGTAGGAGGCCTTCATCGCGTTGGCAGTGTCAAGTTGGGACAAGCCGGGTTTAGCCTGCTCCTTGGCAGCATCGAGAGCCTTCTGGCCCGCATCGACCTTCTTCTGGCTCTCCTTGAGCTTGGCCTCGCTCGCATCGAGCTTGGCGAGTGCGCTCTTGATCTGGTTTTTTCCCTGGTCGATCTGATCCTTGGCATCCGAGAGCTTGCTGTTCACCTCTCCGAGGATGCCGTCGTTGACAAGGTCGATCTTGTCTTGGTCGAGCTCGACGGTCACGGTGTTGGCAACCTGACCGGAGACGGCGACGTTGGCCACGTTGCTCTGGCGCTCGAGCGAGGGCACGACCGTGCTGTCGACATAATCGCTCAGCTGGGCGAGGTCCATCGTGTCGCTGGTGACGCCCAGGTACATGGACGCCATCATGTCCATGCTCATCTCCATATAGGTGGGCATGCCGGCGGTGTCAGGGAGCTGGCTTGCCACGGTGTTGCAGGCAGCCGAGACCTTGACGAGCGCAGAGTCCATGTCGGTGTCGTCCGTAAACTCGAGGAAGATCATCGAGCAGTTCTCCAAAGAAACGGCGCTCACGTTCTTGACGCCGCTCACGCTCGACAGCTCACCCTCGAGGACGTCGGTGACGTCGCTTTCAACCTGCTCCGGGCTCGCACCGACGTCCGTCGTCATGACAGCCAGGTACGGGACCGAGAACTCCGGAAGGAGGTTGGTCTTCATGTAAGACAGAGAAACGCCGCCAAGCAGCAAGCTGATGATGACGGCGACGAGGACGAGGTATGGTTTTTTGACAGACAGACGCGAAAGCATTCAGGCCCCTTGCATATGAAAAATGGGAGTTAACACGGATTAATCCATGCTACTCCCATTCTGTTGAACATATGAGGCGCGAAATATTACACTTTGCTCACCTTACGGATAATACGGAGGATATCTAAGCAATCAGACCACTGACCAGCGCTAGGACTGCTTGTCCTCTAGCTCCAGCTGACGCTTGATCTCCTCGGGGTCGATACCCTCCGCCTGCGCGGTTGCGAGGATCTCCTCTGCCTCGGCCTTAGCCTCGGCAGCGTTTTCTGCGGCGAGCGCGGCGATTGCAGCGGCTTCCTCTGCAGCGCGCGCAGCCTCCGTCGCGTCCTCGAGGGCGTCGGCCACCGCCTGTTCGAGCTCGTTGAAGTCCTGTAGGTCCTCAGCCTCGTCGGCGACGCGCTCTTCCTCGTACTCCTCCTCGTGAGCATCCTCCCAGCTCTCCTCCTCGTCTTGCTGCTCGAGGCAGTTACGCATGCTTTCTGCCTCGATGAAGACGCGGGCGGTCTGGGGCCAGCGATTGACGAGCTTACGCTCGATGTCGTCGACGGCAAGCAGGACGTCATGAGCGCTGATGTCGCCCCTAAAGGTGGCGTCGATGGTGATGAGCAGGCTGTCCGGGCCCAGGTACATGGTGAGGATGCGGCCGCACTCGAGAACGCGGTCGTCGTCCTCGACGATCTCGCGGACCTCGTCGAGCGAGGTGTGCTTCATGCCCTCGCCCACCAAAAGACCCTTGGTCTCGGAGAGCAAGATCATGGCAACGCCGCACAGAAGCACGCCGATTACCAAGGAGGCGACGCCGTCAGCGTAGAGGTTGCCGGTGAGCTCGTAGACGACCAAGCTGATAAAGGCCGTGAGCAGGCCGAGCTCTGCGGCGGAGTCCTCAAGGACGACGGTGTAGAGGCTGGGGTCCTTGGCATCGCGGATAAAGCGGATGGGGCCGATGTTGCCGCGCGCCTTGTTGAACTCCTTGACGGCGACAAACAGCGTGGCACCCTCGATGATCATGCCGATGAAGATAATCACGAAGTTGAGGGTGACGTCACCCATGACCTTCGTGCCCGCTGCAGCGGCCTCGATGCCTTCGATGCCCTTGTAGATAGAAAGACCGCCACCCAAAAGGAAGATCAGCAGTGCGACGACGAGCGTCCAGAAGTAGAGCTCCTTGCCGTAGCCAAAGGGATGAAGGAAGTCCGGCTCCTTCTTGGAGCGGTGCATGCCAAAGAGGACGAGAATGCCATTGCCGCTGTCGACAATGGAGTGGATGCCCTCGGAGATCATGGCAGAGCTGCCGGAGATGAAGGCAGCGATGAACTTGACGATACCAACTGCGATGTTACCGATGATGGCGGCGATGACGGCGATCTTGCTGTCGCCGTGCTTAGCTGGCTTTGAGCCGGTCGTCTCCGGCTTGTCTATATGGTGGTCGGAGCTTTGACTATGACCTTCGGACATGGTCGGCGCACTTCCTTTCGTCGTGTTTTTATGCATAACTCCCATTTTCAGGCCTTGCATGGGCAAATGCAATTTCGTTATGGAAACGAATCCGTCAAGAGCCTGCAAAGCGACAATTCGCTTGCCTTTGCGCAAAAAGCCCCCAGCACCAAGCGATGTGCGGCTTTGGTGCTATAGAATGGGCGGGCATTGTCTTCGGAACACCGGACCGCAAACGCGGTCATCAGTTAGGGATTCGTACATGTCTCTTACCTTCACGGCCTTCATGGCCCAAGCAGCCGAGCACCCCATCTTGCTCGTCATCCTCGTCCTCGTCTTGGGCGTCACCTGCATCTCCGGCGTCACAGACGCACCCAACGCCATCGCAACCGCCGTCTCAACGCGCTGCATGCGCCCCGGCACGGCAATCGCACTTGCCGCGATCTTCAACCTCGTCGGCCTCATCGGCATGACCTACATCTCCACCGCAGTCGCGCACACCATGTTTGGAATGGTGGACTTTGGCACAGACACACATGCGGCGTTGCTAGCCCTCATGGCCGCGATGATAGCGGCGATTATCTGGGGCGTCTTCTGCTGGTTCATGGGAATCCCCGCCTCTAAGAGCCATATGCTCATCGCCGGCATCACCGGCGGCGCCATCGCCTGCAGCGGCTGGGCCGGTGTCGTTCCCGCAGAGTGGGCCAAGGTCATCTACGGCATGCTCTTCTCCCTGTTTGCCGGCTTCGCGCTCGGCTGGCTCGTGGTGAGGATCGTCGAGAAGATCTTCTCCGCTTGCAACCGCCACAAGGCAAACGTCGCCTTCACGGTCGTCCAAAACATCTGCGCCATCGCGCTCTCCTTCCTGCACGGCGCACAAGACGGCCAGAAGTTCATGTCCATCGCGCTTCTCGGCATCGCGCTGAGCTTTGGCAGCTCGGACCCTGGCGCAGAGGGCTTCCCCCTATGGCTGATGATCATCTGCTCGCTCGCCATCAGCCTGGGCACCGCCGTTGGCGGCAAGCGCATCATCAAGAGCGTCGCCATGGACATGGTGAGCCTCAAGAAGTATCAGGGCGTGTCCGCGAGCATCTCCACCGCGACCACCCTGCTCGTAAGCTCCCTCACCGGCATGCCCGTCTCCACGAGCCACTGCTCCACCAGCGCCATCATGGGCGTCGGCGCCGCAAAGAACGCCAAGGAGGTCCGCTGGGAGATCGCCAAGAACATGGTCGCCGCCTGGATCTTGACCTTCCCCTGCTGCGGCTTGATCGGCTTCGCACTCGCCAAGCTCTTCATCTTCATCTTCTAGGGATACGCAAACGCGCACGACCCGACCCGCTCCCCTACCGGAGCGGGTCTTTTTGTTTCGAGGGCACACTTGCCGCAACTCCACTTGTTGTTCGCACGGCACAGCTGTCCAGCCACCGCTTTGCCCGCTGCAGGCACGAGCACGCTTCCTATAATGGTTAGCAAGAACACTCAGTCTAGGAGGATTGACCCCATGGCAGACAACGAAACCGTGTTGATGGCCCACGGAAGCGGCGGCACCATGATGCGCGACATCATCGAGCAGCTCTTCTTCGAGGCTTATGCAGGCGACACGCTCAAAACCGGCGACGACGCAGCCGTCCTGCCCATCCCTGCAGACCGCCTCGCGTTCTCGACCGACACCTTCGTTGTGACCCCGCACTTCTTCCCCGGCGGTGACATCGGCCACCTCGCCGTGTGCGGTACCGTCAACGACGTCGCGACAAGCGGCGCCATCCCCCGTTACCTGAGCTGTGCCTTCGTGCTCGAGGAGGGTTACCCGCTCGACAAGCTGCGCCGCATCTGCGCGAGCATGGCGGCCACCGCCAAGGAGGCGGGCGTTGAGATCGTCACGGGCGACACTAAGGTCGTCAACCGCGGCCACGGCGACGGCATCTACATCAACACCGCCGGCATCGGAGAGATGCGCGAGGGTATCCACCTGAGCGGCCACAACATCAAGCCCGGCGACAAAGTGCTCGTCAGCGGCAGCATCGGCGACCACGGCATCGCCATCATCTCCACCCGTGAGGAGCTGAGCTTCGAGACGGAGATCAAGACCGACGCCGCTCCGCTCAACCACTTGATCAGCGCTGTCCTCGACGCCTGCCCCGCCGGCAGCGTGCGCGCCTTCCGCGACCCGACTCGCGGCGGCCTGGCCAGTACCCTCAACGAGTTTGCAGAGATGAGCCACGCCGACATCCGCATCGAGGAAGACAGCGTCCCTGTGCACGACCAGGTGCGCGGCGCCTGCGAGATGCTCGGCTACGACGTCTTCCAAGTGGCAAACGAGGGCAAGATGGTGTGCGTCGTCGCGCCGGAGGCCGCAGATGCCGCGCTCGCAGCCATGCGTGCGAGCAAGTACGGCGAGGAAGCCGCCATCATCGGCGAGGTCATCGAGGGCGAGGGCCGCGTCTTCTTGCGCACGGGCTTTGGCAGCCAGCGCATCCTCGACATGCTCGTCGGCGAGCAGCTCCCCAGGATCTGCTAGCTTCAAGGCGCACCACGATCCGCAATAACGGCAGACAACGCAATTCCATAGCGACACTTGCAAGGGAGGGGCTTCGGTCCCTCCCTTGTTGCGTCCTGTTGATTACTACGTCAGCACCATAGAGTTCCAAACCCCACGTAGGCGCCTGACGAAGTCGGCGCCCACAGGTCGCAGAGGGCCGCCAGCCACTTGTGCCGTGTCGGCAATGGCGGCAGAAAAATCTTCTGAACGATTTTTCGTTCAGAAGATTGGCATTTTGGCTTCAAATCACCCAGATTCGCATCAGTCTGAACGATTTATCGTTCAGACAATCACACAGCAAGCACCGGTCAACGGTTTAGTCAGACTGGTTTGTTGACCATGCCATGCTTGGCTTGATCAACAAACCAGTCTGACTAAACCGTTGACCGACCCGGCCTCATTGGCACCCAACAATCCACAAGAAAGGGGAGGGCCCATGCCCTCCCCTGCCCTCTTCCTATGCAATTGAACGTGCGCGGTCTAGTTCTCGACGCCGAGGATGCCCTCCATGATCGTGGAGACGATACCGATGATGATCGCCGCAAACAAAGCACTGAACCAAGAGGCGATGACGATGCCCGTCGCAAAGAGCGCCACACTCAGCCAAGATGCCAGGTACAGCAAGAACGCGTTGATCATGATGTAGAAGATGCCCAGCGTGAGGATGCTGATAGGCGCGCCCAGAATCTGCAGGATCGGCTTGATAGTGCAGTCGATGAGCGCGAGGATCAAGGCAAAGGCAACGACGGGGATGAAGGAAGAGGCACCGCCGACGACCTCGATGCCGGGAACGAGGAAGACGGCGACAGCGGCAGCGATCGCAGTTGCGATCCAGCGTGCAACGAAGTTCATGGCGTTTCCTTTCTCGATAACTGTCTTTCTCCCACAGAGCTTAGCAGCCGCAGGTTACGGCTCAGCAAATCTCCTGGCACGCCACGCTAACGTTTCTGTCAGCTTGACGTGCCCAGGCAAACACCAATCAAAATCGAATGCTCGCTACACACGATTAGCAAAACTACAGGTCACGTACGCTAGCCACCTAGCTACGTAGGGGAGGGACCCTGTCCCCTCCCCATAAACCTCACGTTAACCGGCGTCTTCCCAGAGGACAACTAACCCAAAAGCTCGGTCATATTACCGCAGGCAAGCACGGTCAGGCGCTTGGTCGCGCGGCTCATCGCCGTATAGAGGCGATGACGACAAACCTGCGTGTCGCGATAGATCGCCGCGATGGCATCCGGGATGATGACCTCGTCGAACTCGAGGCCCTTGGCCAAGCCCACATCGAGCAGCACGACACCGCTCTCCGGCAGCTTGCGCGAGCCATCCATGAGCTCGACCTCCTCATCTGCAAGGAGCTTTGCCAAGGCCTTGAGGCTCTGCTTGTCCGCCGCGACGACAGCAGCGAGCTCCTTGCGCTCGATGGCGTCATGCACGGCGCCCTTGAGGACCGTCTCCCAAGTGGTCTTGTCCTCATACGCCTGCACCACCGGCTCGATACCTGGGCGCTGAACGCTATTGGTCTTGAGGCGCTCATCGGGATCCATGAGGCTTGTGAAAAGCGTCGTGATCTCCGGAGAGGAGCGATAGCTCGTCATAAGCTCGCATTCCGCGACCTCGCCACGGCAACGCTCGAAGACCTCGCGGATCTTACCCCACGGTGCCGTGCCCTCGTTGATCGCCTGGTTGGGGTCGCCCAAGAGCAGGAAGTTAGCATTCTTGAAATAACGGGCCAAAACCGTGAGCTGGGCCTCTGTGTAGTCCTGGACCTCGTCGACCATGACGTAGCGCGCATCCGCGTCCACCGCGCCGGTCAAGGCGACCTTGAGGCCGATCCACTCCGGGGAGCTCAGGCTCTTTTTGCCAAGCGCCCTCATGCCGATGCGCTCGATGCGCAGCCACTCGGCACGCTCGATCCTTTCCTCGATGTCCGCATAGCGGCTCTCGAGGTAACGGCGCGTGTAATCCTCCATGTCCTCGTCGCTGATGACGGCAAAGTGCTGGCCAAAGTAACGCAGCTGCTCGTCCGGCGTGAGCTCGCTCACGAGAATCTGGGTGTCCTCGTCCTTGGTAAGGCGCTTGATGCGGCTCTCGAGACGCTCAAGCAGATCCTCGATGGCAAGCGAGGTGCGATGCGGGCCGGCAGGGAACTTGCGGTACTTGTTCCATGCGCTCTTGGCCTGGCCGGCGCTGATGACAACCTCGTCCTCGACGCGGATATCCGCGAAGTCACCGTCGTTGAGCTCGAGGCTCGCGACGACGTCATCCAAAGAGGACAGCGTCTGCAAGACGTCGGCATCGCCCAAGCCACGGTTGCCAGCACCAAGGCGCTCTGCGAGCTCCAGCCAGGTGCAGGTTTGGGGGTTGGCCTCGCCCATATCGGGCAAGACGTTGGCGATATAGCTCTCGAAGACCGGATTGGGCGTGATAAGCCACACGTTGCGCGGATCGAGGTTCTCGCGGTCCTGGTAGAGCAGATAGGCGATGCGCTGGAGCAAGACGCTGGTCTTGCCGGAGCCCGCGATGCCGTTGACGAGCATGGCAGGCACATCCTTGTGGCGGACGACGACGTTTTGCTCCTTCTGGATGGTCATCGTGATGTCGGCCATCTTGTCGCTGCGCTGGCGGGCGAGAGATTGGAGCAGCAGCGGATCCTCGATCGCAATCGTGGTGTCAAAGCAGCCGTTGAGCTTGTCGTGGTCGATGTCGAACTGACGGCGGGTCAAAAGCTCGCACTCGATCGTGCGGCCGTTGGCCTCGTAGCTGGTGCGGCCGCTCTCCTGGTTGTAGTAGACCTCTGCCACCGGGCTGCGCCAGTCCACGATGAAGTGGCGACCGCGCTCGTCTGTGATGCCGGCAGTGCCGATGTAGACGTCGCGCGCCGGTGCATTGGGCCTGAACTGCAGCGACACCTTGGCAAAGTAGGGCTGCTTCTTGAGGAGCGCCACCTTGTCGAGGCGCTGGATGTCCATATCGTTTGCAAGGTTGTAGGCGTCGATGATCTTGTGCATAGCCTCGATCTCGACGTAGGTTTCAACATTGACCTCGCCCGTGAAGTCCCAGGTGAGCTCCTCCATCATGTCCTTGCGGTCGCCCGTCGCCTCACCCAGACGTTCCTTGAGCGCCTTGGCACTCTCCGCCTCAATATCAAGCAGCTTTGCGTAGGTCTCGCTGAGGTGCTGCTGTTCTTGCTGGAAGATTTCGTCCATCTAAAACTCCTGTCGTGAAAAACGTCCCAAGAATGATAGCAGCGTCATGCGACGCAGAAAACCACGGGACGGTGCGGGGATACATGTGACTTTGGCTGGGTAGGCGCAAGACGCTTGCTGGCTCACGCCCTGTGCGGCAAGCGAATCAAAACAGAAGCGGCGTGCAAGGCGAGGGCTCCCCTCCCCTTGCACACCGCCCTGACGGCGCATGCTCTAATCGAAGAACGCCGCGTTGTAGTTGGTGAACACGACCTCGCCGCCGTCTTGCGTGGCAACCAAGTCGACGTCGCCGGTGATGCGGAAGTCGTGGTCGCCGTCGTTGTCGCTGACAATCTGGCGCACGTGCCAAACGCGGCTCGATGCCTCGTCCGACTCATCGATGTCGATGTAGGCGGAGCTGCGCGCATCGGCGTCGATGAGGACCTCCTCGTGGGTCTCGTAGTAATCCTCGAGTGCCTGGCGCCACTTGCGCTCGCCAAAACCCCAGTCGATGTCCATGCAGCCGAGCTCGTCGGCACGGTCGAGCGCCATGAGGCGCACGCGCTGGAAGAGCGCATTGCGCACGAGGATACGCAGACCACGCCTGTCCGCGACGATGACCTCCTCCGCAGAAGGCGGTGCCGCATCGAGGTTGCCAGCGCCCAGGCCTTCCCACTCGTCGACCAAGCTGCTGTCGACGCTACGGACAACCACACCAAGCCAGCTGACGATATCGTCGAGCTGCTCGTTGCGCTTGTCGAGCGGGATAGTGCGGTCGAGCACGCGGAAGGCATCGCTTAGATAGCGCAGCAGCAGACCTTCGCTGCGAGCGATACCATACGCGCTCACGTAGCTCTTGAAGGTGTCGCCCGTCTCGAGCATCTCGCGCAGGATGCTCTTGGGGCTCACAACGTAGTCGCGCGCCCAGGGCACACTCTCGCAGTACATCTCGAAGGCACCTGCAAGCATGTCCTCGAGGGGCTTGGGATAGGTGACCTCCTGCAGCTTCTCGAGGCGCTCGTCATAGTCGACGCCATCTGCCTTCATCTGCGCCATCGCCTTGTCGCGGGCACGACGCTCCTGCGCACGCAAGATCTGGCGCGGCTCCTCGAGCGTGCTCTCGACCATGCTCACGACGTCGAGGGCGTAGTTCTCATCCTCGGGATCGAGCAGCTCGAGCGCGGCGAGCAGGAAGGGGGACAGCGGCTGGTCGAGCGCGAAGTCACGCGGCATGTCGACCGTGGTCACGTAGTCGGGGTTGCCATCCTCGTCCTCGAGCACCTCTACGACGCCCGCGTCGATGAGGGTAGTGAAGATCTCCTCCGCGCGCAGGCGCAGCTTAACCTTCTCCTCCTCAGTCTGGTGACTGACTTCGATCAGCCCCTCGACGCGCGCACGAGCGTCACCGCCGCGCTCAACCAGGGAGAGCACCATGGAATGAGTAATGCGCATGCGCGGCTTGAGCGGCTCCGGCACGGTGTCGATGAGGCGCTGGAAGGCTTGCTCGTTCCAGTTGACAAAGTTCTCCGGCGCCTTCTTGAGCTTGAGCTTGCGCTGCTTCTTGGGGTCGTCTCCCGCCTTGGCGCGCAGCTTGGCGTTCTCGATCTCATGCTCCGGGGCGAGCGCGATGACCACGCCCTCTGTATCAAAGCCGCTGCGGCCCGCACGGCCTGCGATCTGATGGAACTCGCGCGCATTGAGCTTGCGCTGCTTGTGGCCGTCGAACTTGGTAAGCGCTGTGAGCAAGACGGTGTGGATGGGCACGTTGATACCCACACCGAGGGTGTCTGTGCCGCAGATGACCGGCAGCAAGCCCTCCTGTGCGAGTTTCTCGACCAGAAGACGATAGCGGGGAAGCATGCCTGCATGGTGCACGCCTACGCCGCAGCCGAGCAAACGCTGCAAGATCTTGCCAAAGGCCGTATTGAAGCTCGTGCCCTTGCTCGCCTCCTTGACAGCGGCGCGCTGCTCCTTGGTGGCGACACCGTAGCTTGCAAGCGCCTGCGCACTGTTGAGCGCCGCATCCTGCGAGAAATGGACGATGTAGATAGGTGCCTCGCCATCGCGCAAGGCAAGCTCGACCGTGCCCTCGAGGGCGGTGTCCTCGTACTCGAAAGTCAAGGGGACAGGACGCTGGGCGTTGTCGATGACCTCAACGGGGCAGCATGTGCGCTCCTCGAGATGGGCGGCAATGGCGCCAGTATCGCCGAGCGTCGCGCTCATGAGCAGGAACTTGGTCTCCGTCAACTCGAGCAGGGGAACCTGCCATGCCCAACCGCGGTCCACATCTGCATAGAAGTGGAACTCGTCCATGGCGACGTAGGAGATGTCTGCATCCGGGCCCTCCGCCAAAGCGCGGTTGGCCAAGATCTCCGCCGTGCAGCAGATGATTGGGGCGGTGGGGTTGATGGCGCTATCACCCGTGATCATGCCGACGAAATCGCGGCCAAAGATATCTGCCAAGGCAAAGAACTTCTCGCTGACAAGGGCCTTAATGGGCGCTGTGTAGAAGGAGACCTGGTCACGACACAGCGCAAGGAAGTGCATACCGAGCGCGACCATGGACTTACCGCTGCCCGTAGGAGTGCCGAGGATGACGTGCTGACCGCTCATAAGGGCAAGCAGCGCATCTTCCTGATGGGGCCACAGCTCCGTGCCGCGGTCTGCCGCCCACAGCATAAAGGCCTCGAAGATATCTGCAGCGTCTGCATCCTCGCCCTGCTCGTTCCAGATCTTGTCCGCAAGGGCACCCAAGGAACCATACGTCTTTGCGTCCTGGCCCTCTTCAACTTGCTCGATTGCCTCTTGCGACTGTGCAGTCTGCTCTGTCATCAACTCAAACCTCTCGAATATACAAACGGTGCGACAATCCTACCGCAGCCATGCGACACAAAAACGCAGATGACTGCAGACAGCAAAAAGGGGCGGTAAAAACCACCCCTTTGCTCATATCTGATTCCCTGTGTTTAGGCCTGCTCCGGCTCCTGTGCCGGCTTGGGGTTCTTGATGCGGTACTCCTCAAGCTCCGCATTGAGGATATCGAAATGCTCGACCGCCGCTTTGAGACGCGGACGAAGCTTGATGTAGAAGGTAAGGCAGAAGACAAACAAGATGATGCCGACGCCGACCACAAACATGTTCTGGCGCATGAAGCCAAAGGCGACCTCGACGATGCCGAGCGCCATGAAGAACAGCGACATCTTGGATGTGCGGCGCAGCTGGACGCCGTCGCATGCAGCCACGTGCGCTCGGCGCAGAAGCCTCTCCTCCTCGGAGAGCTCCTCCTCAGGGGTGGCGTCCTTCTCAGCCTTGCGCTCGCGCTCAAGCTCCTTGGCAGCAGCCTCTTGCATCTGGCGCTCGCGCTCGAGATGGCGGGCCTCGATCTTGGCGCGCTCGACCTTTGCGGCAGCGACTTCCTCGAAGACCTTCTGCTCCTCTGCCTCAGCCGCAGCGTCGAGAGCCTCCCACTCCTCGTCGGTCTCCTCTGCCTCGGCTTCCTCGACCATGCGAGAGAGAACCTCCGCCTTTTGGGCTTCCCATTTTGACTCTTTTGCTGCGCTCACAGATGCTCCTCGAATTTTGTAAACAGTCCGATTAGGATACCGCAGAAATACCGCCGTTAGTCGAAAACATCTGCATTTGCTATTGTTTTACACAGAAATTAGAGTATATAGCTTCATTCTCCGAAGCAGACGCACTGTGCCCCCGACCCTGAGCAGAGCACCTCAGAATGACGGACATACGGGGTCTTAACCACTAGATACCCGAAATCAGGCAACAAAAAAGCCCCTCGAGGAGGGGCTGATTTTGCGATGGTGGACCGTCGGGGGTTCCGCGCCTGCAAAGGGCGCAGACGCCGCCCTCGCTCGGCTGCCGCCTCGCTCAGGCTGTTCGCGCTGCAAACGCGCCACCGGCGCATTTGCTTTACGCGCTCACTCTCTCGGTTCTCACCCCTGCAACTGATTCATGGCAACAAAAAAGCCCCTCGAGGAGGGGCTGATTGTATCGCTGGTGGACCGTCAGGGGTTCGAACCCTGGACCTTGGGATTAAGAGTCCCCTGCTCTGCCAGCTGAGCTAACGGTCCGGCGCGAGGAAGTAATATACGCTTGTTTGCGGTGCTGTGCAAGCATTTTCTTGAGAAAGTTGAAATTTTTTGGGTTCTCGCCCCTGCAACTGGTATACGAAAACAAAGGACCCCTCGAAATCGAGGGGCCTAGGCAATCAATGGTGGACCGTCAGGGGTTCCGCGCCTGCAAAGGGCGCAGGCGCCGCCCTCGCTCGGCTGCCGCCTCGCTCAGGCTGTTCGCGCTGCAAACGCGCCACCGGCGCGCTTGCTTCACGCGCTCACTCTCTCGGTTCTCACCCCTGCAACTGGTTTACAGCAACAAAAAAGCCCCTCGGGGAGGGGCTGATGATGCGATGGTGGACCGTCAGGGGTTCGAACCCTGGACCTTGGGATTAAGAGTCCCCTGCTCTGCCAGCTGAGCTAACGGTCCGTGAAAGTCTGGGGTGGCTGAAGGGATTCGAACCCTCGATCTCCAGAGCCACAATCTGGCGCGCTAACCAACTGCGCCACAGCCACCATGAAGACTTTCAACTGCGCCTCGTAAGGCGCGAGTTAAAAGTATAGCGGCAAGTTCGTTTTATGGCTATACCCAATTTCAACTTTTTCCAAGAAGCCTTTCATCGGCTGGCCCAGCAAGACCTGCGGCACGACGAGCGAAACCCACTTCCGCTCGCCCCCGCCCCGCCAGGTGACGAGCCTCAACCCTGCTCCCCGACGATTCTCTTGTAGGTGTCCATGATCTTTTGGCCATGGTTTGCCGTGCCAAGACCGTCGATGCGCTCTTGATACGCCTTGCTCGCCTCAAGTGTCCAAGTATCGACACCTTGGTCTGCAAGCCAGTTAAACCAGCCAAGATGCCCGTAGTTGTAACCCTGGGCAAGCAGGGCGATGTCGTTGAGATCGTCCGGAACGGGTTTTCTGCCAAGGTATTTCTTGAAGTCGTTGATGCACAAGGAGAACTCGTAAGTTCCGGCGTAGATAGAGGCCTCCGGGGTCTTACCCGCAACACCCTCCTTCTTCACACCCTTCATCAGGTACTTCTTGCCGTCGCCTTCGTAGGTTTGGAGGATGTCGTGGCGCTCGTCGACGTCCACGTTGCCGTCAGACTCCACCTGAATCATCGTGAGGATGGCCGCGGTGTACTTCTTGTTGACGCCAAAGTAGTCCTCCGCCGCCTCGACAGTGCTCTGCCAATAGTGATCATGCTCCCATTGGGATTGCCTCGCGGCGGATGATGCGCAAGAGACTGCTATGCCCGCTATCAGCGCGATGAGGACCACGGCGACTATGGCGATGCGCAGCTTTGCCGGCGGCGTCCACGCTGCAGCCGCAGCGGCACCGGTACGCTCGCGGTACTTTGGCTGCGACCTGCTTGAGCCGCGCGCGCTGCCTCGGGCAAGCGCCTTGCTGGTTGTTGGCCTCCTGCTTCCCGTCTGTCGTTGAGATTGCGTCATGATAATCCCTCCGGCTTCGGCTGCTTGGGTTACTTCACATCTACAAGGTACCACCTCAGGGCGTCTTTCAAGTGCGTACGCGTTATCATGCACCTCTAAGAAAGAAGAACAAGGAGAGATCATGATCGAGACCGTACGACTGTTAGACGACAGCTCCCAGCGCATGCTGCGCTCGTTCATCGGCTGGACGCTGGAGTCCTACGAAGCCTACATCATGTTCGACAACCCCGACCAGGTCTACAAGACCGTGCGCCTCGACTTTGGCGGAGCGGGCTTTCTCATCCAAAACAAGCACGAGAGCATCCCCATGGGCCCTGGAGGCGACATGGAGGAAATCTCCATCCTCAGCATCGAGCCTGACGACGGACGCGAGCTGTGGTGCCCCAGCAGCAAGACCATCACGCGCAAGACAGGCGTCGAGCTCACCGTCGACGACATCTACCTCGTCGTGGACACGCCCGAGCTCACAAAAGGCGATATCCCCGTCAACAAGCTCAAGCTCATCCAGGCAATCGTGTTCAGGCAGGGAGGCCGCCTGTTCGCCATCGACCGCGACATCTGGTTCGACGAGTACCTGACCATCCGCGAGGGAGCAGACATCGACGCGCTCGTCCGCGACGCCGCCGGCGACTGGCACGAGGAGCCGCCCTACGACTACCATTTCACGCGCGACATCATCAGCCTCGCCATGGGCGGCATCAGGGTCTAGCGCGAGATAGGAGCAGCGTTTTGACACACTTTGTCACTGGCACAATGTGTGCCATGCGGCCAATACGCCCTCGACGCAAAAAAGCACCCGCCCTCTGGGGCAGGTGCTTTTTCTTTTGCTGCAAAGCTACTCGTCGCCCTCGTCGGGCTCAGGTGCAGGCTCTGGGTCCTTGTCAGGCTTGCTGGGCTTGGTGTCGGGCTTTGAGGGCTCCTCTACCTCTGCGTCATCGCCAGGCACGTCGGTGTCGTCGATGGTGGGATCGTCCTCCTCGTCCTTCTTGGCATCATCGCCGTCGTTCGTCGTGGCGCTGTCAGAGCCCCAGGACTCCGCGAAATCCCAACCGGTCTTGTACGTCGGCTTCTCATCCGTATGAGGGAAGCTCTTGTGCTCCTGCCCCTCGAGCACTGCGTCCGTGTACGCACGCCAGATGGGACCGCAGGTAGAACCGCCGTACAGGCCCGTCGCCTTCTCCTCCGGGTATCCGCACCACACGGCAGTCGAGTACTGCGGGGTAATTCCGCAGAACCAGAGATCGCGGCCGTTCTCAGACGTGCCCGTCTTGCCAGCGGCCTCCTGACCGCACCACAGGCTCGCAGAGGTGCCCGTACCGTATTCCACGACGGTCTTGAGGATGTTGGTTGCCTCCTGAGCGATAGCAGCGCTGATGACCTGCTCGCCCTGGTTCACACCCGCACTGTAGACCTCGTTGCCGCGTATGTCGACAACCTGGAGCACGGCAGTGGGCTTGTGGTAGACACCGCCGGCGGCAAGCGTCGCATAGGCGCTCGCCATCTCAAGCGTGTTCACGCCCTGTGCACCCAGGCAGATAGACTCATAGGGCTGCAGCTCGCTCGTGATGCCCATCTTGTGGGCCGTGTCGACGATGCACTCCGCACCGATGCCGTGGGCGAGGCGTGCGTACACCGTGTTGACGGAGTACGTGGTGGCAGAGCGCAGCGTGATGTTGCCGCTGCCCTCGCCCTCGGAGTTCTTAACCGTCCAGGTCGGCGTGATCTGTGCCGGGCTCGAAGAGTCGATGTAGGTATCGGGGCTCACGCCCTCGCTCAGGGCCGCAACCAAGGCAAAGGTCTTGAAGGAAGAGCCCGCCTGCCTGCTCATCTGCGTGGCAAGGTTGAACTGGCTCTTCTTGTAGTTCTTGCCGCCGACCATCGCAACGATGTTGCCCGTGCTCGGATCGATGCTCGTAAGCGACGCGTCGAGGCCGCTGTCCTTTTGCGCCATGGCCTCCTTGACGGCCTTGTTGGCGGCCTTTTGCGCCTTGGGGTCGATCGTGGTGTAGATGGCCAGGCCGCCCTGGGAGAGCTCGGAGATGTTGAACTCCTCGGTCTGGAGCAGCTGCTTGACGTAGTCGACGAAGTACGGGGCGAGGTTGGAGTCGTCCTTGTCCTTCTTGTTCTTGGGGTTGTAGAGCTTGGGCTTCTCCGCCATCGCCTGGTCGTACTCCTCCTGGCTGATCTTGCCGTTGGAGAGCATGCGGTTGAGCACGAGGTGGGAGCGCTCGAGTGCCGTGTCATAGTGCTGACGAGGGTTGTTGGCGTTGGGAGACTGGGGGATGCCGACGAGCATCGCCGCTTGGGCCAAGGTGAGCTCGTTGGCGGTGCAGCCAAAGTAATCCTCGGCCGCGGTCTCGATGCCGTAGTTACCGTCACCGTAGTTGATCACGTTGATGTACATCATCAGGATCTGGTCTTTTGTGTACTCCTGCTCGACCTTGAGCGCGATGTACATCTCGCGGACCTTGCGCTCGACGGTGATGTCGTTCATCTCGTCGAGAAGCACCGTGTTGCGGACGAGCTGCTGGGTGATCGTCGACGCGCCTTCGCGCCCATTGCCGGTGATGTTGGTGAGGACCGCGCGGCCGATGCCCATGAGATCGACGCCGTTGTGGTAGTAGAAGCGCTCGTCTTCCGTAGCGACCGTTCCGTCGAGGACGTAGCGGGAGACCTCGTTGGGAGCAACCTCGATGCGGTTCTCCAGCGTGATCTTTGCAAGCTCCGTCTGCCTGTCAGCTGCGTAGATAGTCGAATAGCCGGACTTGGCGTACAGGTCGATGTTGCTGTAGTCGGGAAGGTTTTGCAGCCATGCAGAGCAGGCGATGACAACAGCGAGCACGCAACCGACGACGAGGGCCACGATGGCGCCGACTATGCCGGTAAGCCAGCCCGTGCGCTTCTGGGCCTTGGAATGGCGCGCACGGCGGCGAGAGTGTTTGGACACAGGTTCCTCCTTTGTGCATAGATGTTGCAATTATGCACCAAAGGCGGCTTCAGACAAAACGAGCGCAGATTCTCCACATGTTCTAGCGGTGGGTGGAGTAACTACATCACCCCAAGCTCGTTGAGCAGAAGGCTGACAGCAGCGATGCCGAGGAAGCCGGCGAAGATGAAGCGCAGCTCGCGCTCGGGGATGCGCGTCACGAAGCGCGCACCGACCATGGCACCGGGAATCGAGCCGACAGCGAGACAGGCACCGGCGATGAAGTCAACATTGCCGAGGGTAATCTGGGTGATGACGCCGGGGATGGCGAGGATCATGATCGCCAGCAGGCTCGTGCCACTCGCCTTGTGCATGGGAACGGCAAGCCACGAGGTCATGAGGGGCACCATGATGAAACCACCACCCACGCCGACGTAGCCGCTGGCAAGACCGGCGATGAGGCCGATGCCAAAGCCGGCGAGGCCTCGCTTGAAGGTGAAGTCCCAGTCCTCGTCCGCGGAGTGCAATTGCGTGGGCTTTGCAGAGAATGTGCCCGCCTTGCCGCTGGATTCCTTGTCCGCGCTCACTGCACCGTCTTGGCGCTTGGGGAGCTTGAGCACCTTGCGCAGCATGTTGAAGGCGCTGTAGCCGATGATCAGCGCCGCAACGAGGATGATGGCCCAGCTAGGGCTCATATTGCCGAGAAACGCACCGAGAGAGCTCGTCAGGGCACCGCCGATACCCAGGCACAGACTCAACTTGGGAAGCGCCGTCTTCTTGCGAATGTGGGTGATGGTGCCGCCGATGCTCGTGAAGATGATAGTGAACAGGCTCGTCGCAGTCGCCATGACGGCCTCGAATCCAAAGCCCAGGCGAAGGATGGGAACCATGAGGGTGCCGCCGCCGATGCCGAGCAGCCCGCCGAAGATGCCGATGAAGAAACCGGCGACGATGAACAAGACAACCTGCAGCGGATCCACACTTACTCCCCTTTGTTGCAAATCCCACAACCAACAGAGCCAATCGGACAAGAACACATGGCTCGCGAACCCAGCAAGTCCCAAGCCCCACGTAGGCGCCAGACGAAGTCGGCGCCATAGGTCGCAGCGAGACGGCGAGACGCTTGCAAGCGTGCCGACTCGACCAACGCGTCAATGCCAAGCTCTGGCCACTAAGCCTCCACGATAGACTAGGCACGTCATGCTTGGGAAAAGACTGCGTTAAAACTCAACAGGCGAGCCGTGTGCGACTGACACACGGCTCGCCACAAAATACCTATCGGCAAATCAGCTCCCGCAAGACAGGAAGCTCGCTGCGAGTATAGGCATAGCGGATCTCCTTGAGCCGCAACTCCGGATGAACGAAGACCAGCTCGACCTCATCTACCGCACCTGTAGTCAAGACCGCATACGCGTAGACCGCCGCCTGCAGCGCATAGCGCTCGCGAAGCTCCTCCTCGTCCGCACCGACGCCAGTCTTGTAATCCACGACAAGCGCGCTTCGAGCCGAGCTGTCGAGACACAGCAAGTCGATAAAGCCCTCGACGCACTGCCCGTCGACATCGACGCAAAACGCATGCTCTGGCAAGCGCTGCCCAAAAGCGCAGGTTCTTGCATAGAGCTCGCTGCCAAGCCACGCGGCAACCGCCTCACGCAGGCGAGTCAGCCCCTGCTCATCAAGCGCATAGCGCCTTGCCGCACCCTCGATGCGTGCAGCGAGCAGGCCGCTTTCAAGCGACATCTGAGCGGGCTCAGGCTGCATGGCGATCCATTGCGCCACGAGATGAAACGCAGAGCCTACCGTCGAGACGGTCTCTTGTTTCTTCGCTCGTGCCCTCAGCATGGCTGCCACAACGCGAAAGTCCTGCGCATCTTGCTCGGCCTCCTCCGCGCCCGCGCGTTCGCGTGCCAGGGAGGAATACGAAGCGATGCCGCTCGAAGACTTGAGGCGGCGATGAGACAGGCACGGTGCCTGCACCCTGACGGGCAGGACATGTCTGCGCACGGCCCTCGATGCGAGCTCGCCAGCCTCATCCTCCTCATCGTCGGAGGAAGAGGCGTCATACGGAACGGACGCGATCACGCATTCGACCAGGCAGCCGGTATCGATGCCAAAGGTCCCTCCCTGCACAGGAAACCCCGCCGGGAAGAGCGCATCTGCCACATCGGAGAAGAGCCCCTTTTCCAGCTCCTGCTTGGTCGTGAAGCTCTTGTCGCTGCTCACAAGGAGCAGGATATCCCTCGCGCGCGTCAAGGCGACGTAGAGAAGGCGCTGGACCTCCTCGTCCTCGCGCTCCTTGGAAAGCGAGACAGCATGCCCGTTGAAAGCCGCAGCGTCGACAGCCGCGTCGAAGGAATCGACGTCAGCGGCAAGCTCCGCACTGCGCTTTTTCACATCGTCTGCGCCCTCGCCAGCGTACAGGGCCGGAAGTGCCATGCGGCGCTTGCCGTCCTGCGTGAGCGTGATGGCGCGACTGGCCCCGGGGCCACGCTTGTTATCACGAGCGTACTGGGCCACGGCAACAATCGGAAACTCGAGACCCTTGCTCGCATGAATCGTCATGACCTGCACAGAGTCGTTGCCAAGTCCGACCATGCGGCCGGGCTTGCCCTTGGCACCGGAGCCCTCCTTGGCCATGTCGCACATCATCTGGAAGTGCTCGCCAGCCAACACACTGCTGGGGCCCTGCTGGGCCTCGAACTCCGCAACGAGGTCACAAAAGCGCTCGATATTGGCTGCAACGGCAAGGCCCTGAGCCCCGCCGCGCTTGAGCTCCTCAAGCCAGCCGCACTGCGCGAGGACATCCTCCAAAACCGCTGCAAGCGACCTGCGTCCAAGATGAGCGCAAGCGCAAGACAGCGTCGCATACGCGCGCACGAGCGCGTCTCCATCACCCACCGGCAGGCGCTGCACCTGGTACTCGAGCGCATCCCACAAGGTAATCTTGGGGCGCACATCTGTGGGGCCGGGGTTGCGCAGCTCGCGCTTGGCGATGACGCGCAAGGCGAGCAAGTCCCCGTCCGGGATGTCGAAGAGCGGAGAAGCGAGCACGTCGAGCAGCGGCCGATCGTCGTCTGGCAGCTCGAGCACGCGCAGCAGGGAGGTCATGGTGAGCACCTCCGGCTGCAGATAGAAGTCACTGCCGCCGCTCACGGCACAGGGGATGCCGCGGCTGCGCAGCGCCGCCAGATACGGGCCGGCCTTCTTCGTAGAGCTCATGAGGATGGCCATCTGACCCCAGGACGCCCCCTTGCGGGCAAGCTCCTCGAAACGCTGCGCGATAAGCTCCGCCTCCGCACGACGCAAGTCAGCGGCATGGGTGCTCGAGCGGCCATTGGGAGACTTCTCCCCCGCCGCGAGCATGAGCGTCACACGTGGGCTGCCAACAGGCGCCCACGGGTACTCGCGGGCGTTTGTAGGGCCTGCGCCGATTCTCAAGAACTCGTCGCCAAAGAACGCAGGCTTGGAGAAGATCGACTCGACGAAGGCGAGGATGTCCGGATGACTGCGGTAGTTGGTGTCAAGCGACACCTCCTGGCTGCCCGCATCGGCCATCTGCGCGCGAACGCTGCGATAGGTCTCCAGGTCCGCCCCGCGAAAACCGTAGATGCTCTGCTGGGCGTCTCCGACGGTGGTGAGCGTCGAGAGACCCTCATCGCAGAAGCTCTCGATGATCCTCACCTGCAGGGTGTCAGTGTCCTGGAACTCGTCGACCATGATGCTGCCAAAGCGCTCGCGATACTCATTCGCAATCTCCGGATGTGCCTCGAGGAGACGATAGGTGCTCATAAGCAGGTCGTTCGTGTCTTGGACGCCCGCTGCACGCTTCATCTCCTGATGGCGCGCCGCCGCTTGCCCGGCAAGCCCGAGCGCCAGCTCAAGGCGATAGCGTGCCTGCGCCGCCGCGGCAAGGGCACGGATATCGGCGACGAGCGCCAAGGCTTGCGCAAAGTCCTCGCGAAAGACCTTCTTGAGGCTGCCGCCCTTGGGCGGGGCACAGCTCTCGAACTCGCTGGCGATGACATTCCAAGAGAGGTCCCCGTGTAACGCGAGCTCCTCTGCCGTGGCGATGGCGCGCTCCAGGCGATCGGTCTGCTTCACGCAGGCGGCGCTAGGCTCCTCCCTCACGCCGAGCTGCTCAAGCGACTCGAGATGCCCCTGCAGGCTCTCTGCAAGCGCTCGCATCGTACGTACGGGATTGCTCTTGAGCTCTGGACCCAAGTCGAAACTCGCAATGCCCTCCGGTGCCATCTCGAGCAGCTGCGCCAACTGAGAGACGAGGGCGCAGGCCTCCGCAGGCCCAAAGGCCGCCACGAGCTGCTCCATCTCGTCCGTACCGAGCCCCTCGTCTACAGCCTGTTGCAGCAAGGCAGAGCTCTCCTCCTCTGTGAGCAGGGCGATACCGGGGTCGATGCCCGCCTCGAGGGCATGAGAAGACAGGATGGACTTGCACATGCTGTGGATGGTGCTGATCCATGCGCCGTCGATCTGCAGGGCGGCATCCGACAATCCGCACGCGCGCAGCTCCGCGCGGACACGGCCGAGCAGCTCGGCTGCGGCTTTGTTGGTGAAGGTAATGGTGAGGACGTTGTCGACGCTGTCGAGCAGGGGCCCACTCGCAGTGGACAGGCCGTACGCCAGGCGCTTGGTCAGCGTAAAGGTCTTGCCCGTGCCCGCTCCAGCCTGGATGAACAGCGGCCTTCCCGCACACTCGACCGCAGTCTGCTGGTTTGGTGTCAACTTGCTCATCTACTTGCCCCTCCTCTCTACGCAAAAGCCTGCAGCCAGACAATGCTCGCAAGCGTCATCGCACAAGGGCCGCGGTGCGATGTCGCCCTCTCTCATCTTTCTCATCAAACCCTCGACCGTCGACTCGACACGCTCGAGGTACTCCGGGTAGCTCTCCAGATGAGCACCACCCGGCAGTGCGTCGTTGGAGCTTCTCACGATCTCTGCGCTGCCCCAGTCGATGCCCTCCGCATAGACGCCGCGGAGCATGTTCTTTGCATAGCTGCGATAAACGCTGCCCACAACAGTCAGCTCCGCTGCCTGCTCGCGCAGGCAGCGTTGGACCAAGGTGGCGTAGATGTCCGTCTGGATCCTCGTGGGCAGGCCCTCCTCCTTGGGAAGGCCATACCCGCTGCCAAGGCCGCTCAGCTTGTAGTCGATGACGACGGCGCGACCTTGCTCGTCGACGTCGATGCGGTCAACTTTGCCGCGCACGGCAACGCCGGCGTACATCAGAGGGGCACCCTGAGCATCCTCGAGCTTGAGCTCAAGGTAGGTGGGAGTGAAGCCCGGCAGGAAACAGGCATCGCGGCGCACCAGGTCGAGAACCTGCGTCCTCACAACCCTGACCTCCTGGTAATCGCGCGCACTCATGAGGTTGAGGCGATGGCGCTCTATCTCATGGGCAAGCTGCCAGTCGAAAGAGCGGTTCGCTATCTCCAAGCACAAGGCGAGGTTGTCCTCCGTCACGCGCTCGATGCCCTCCTCACGCAAGTCGAGGTAAAAGCGCTCGAAGACAGCATGGGCGAGGTTGCCCTTGGCGATCTGGTCAAAGGGCTTGTCGATGGGGTTGGCACCGACGCGCCTGCAGATGAACCAGCGGTATGGACAGCGATAGTAATCCTCGATAGCCGTGGGGCTGAAGGTCTCGTTGTAATTCTCGAAGTCCGGGAAGAGCAACCCCGACGCCGCAGAGTCGACAGAGCCCCTGCTCACGTCGAAGCGCGCTGCCTCTTCCGCAACGGTGCCCGTGAAGACGTCCGCCTCTGCGAGCCTCATGCCATACCCCGCCTCCATCAAGGAAGACGGCAGCGCATGGACCGGCACATCGGCGTCTGCCTCGCTGCGGTAGGCGGTCATGAGCTCGTCCCAAAGCGCGCTCTGACAGCTATCGGAGCCCTCCGCATCCGTCGCAAGACGGTAGCAGGCAAAGCCCTTGCTCGAACGCTCGAGCGCGTCGAGAAGCAGCACTCGCGCGTTGAGCGCAGTTGCGGGGCGCGCCGCGAAACCCATTTCATCGAGATAGCGCTCAAACGGCCCCGGAGGCACCGCCATGGGGTAGCTGCCCTTGTCCAAGCGGGCGAAGACCACATAGCTCACCGACTCCAGCGCGCTAAGAGCCGCAGCGGGAACGATCCTCACACGCAACTCCTCTCCCTCGCTCGAGCGAAACAGCGCAACCGGAAGCTCCGCGATGTCGAGCAGAGACGGCTCCATGCCCAGGTCCTCGCACGTGTCCAGATAATCAAGCACTGCATGTGCCACTGCGGCGTCGTCAGCAAGGCGCTCCTCGTCAAAGGCAAGTGCGCAGGCGTTGTCGAACATGAGGCTGATGCGTCCTGCAAGTGCGGGCTGCTCGAGAAGCGCGCGGACGCGCTCAAGCTTGCCCACCCATATCTTCGAGGAGACGCGACCTTTGAAGCCCCGGGTCAAATCCGCGAGACGCGCCTCGTGCGTGGAGCCCGCCTGGGTGCGCCAGGTAGCGCACAGACCGCGCGCGGTCTGCTCGTCGATGCCGCTGTAGTCGCTGCTTGCAAAGGCAGCGCTGTTGGCAAAGCCGTCGTCTGCATCTCCCAGCAGCGCCTCGAGCTGCAACAGCGCAGAGCCAAAGGCAGTCTGACGCACAGTGGAGGACAGGCGGCACTCGACAGGGATGCCCGCCAGCGCCAGGGCCTGCGGCAGGGAGGCGGGAAGCTGCGCGAGGCTAGGGAAGACCACAACGATGTCACCTGCATCGACACCGCTGTCGAGCACATCCTTGATCAAGGAGACCACGGCAGCGTTCTCTGCGTGGATGCCGAGCACCTCCACCGCTTTGAACCTGCCGGTGGGAACCAAGCCCTCCTTGCCGCTGAACAGCGTCGAGCGCAGGCACGCAAGCTCTCCATCCGCCAAGGTGCCATCATCGTCCAAGTTCCCAAGGGGAAGGCAGCGCTGCAAGACAGCGAGCTCTGCTGTGGCCGCCAGTTTCTTTGCCAGTTGGACGACCCTCGCCACAGTCATGTCCAGCCCGGCAAAGACGATCGCTTTGCCCGCGTTGGCACTTGCCAGCTCGTCCAATACCGCAAACGGGTCCGTCAGGCCAGCCTTGCCAAGGCGCTCGAGGTAGTCCTCAAGGGCACACGCCATCTGCTCGTCCTGAGGACGAGCGCCGAGGGCAAGCGCATCCTGCACAAAGGACGCGAAGCTCTCGATATAGGCGCTCGAGGGGTCGAGCTGCGCGAGCTTTGCGAGCACTGGGCGCAAGAGGAGCTGACGCTGCCGCCTGCTCACCAGTCTGCTCCCATCACCCCAAAGCTCCCACTGAGAGTCAAGCCAGTGCTCGAGCGTCGAGACGCCGATGCCGATGGCCCCCTCTTTTGCGAGCTTCTTCTTGAGAAGCACCTCGACATCCGACGAGGCGACAAGCACATCGACTACGGGATGAGCGCCGCGCATAGTGACAGCCTCCCGCTGGCATGCCTCGAACATGCCAGAAGCCGACGTGCACTCGATAACCTTGATACTCACCCAGCGGGCTCCTCTCAAACAAACACAGCCACATGATGTTCGGCATACTCTACCCAACACATGCGACACGAAAATCCAATCTAAACCAACCCGAGCTTGAGGGCCGTGCTGCGGGCCTCCGCCCTTCGCTTGCAGCCAAGCTTGGCGAATATGTGACTCACATGGGTCTTCACCGTCGGCAGTTTGATATCCAAGATGCGGCAGATGTCCGCGTTGCTCTTGTCCTCGCACAAAAGCTCGAGCACGCGCTGCTCTGTCTGGGTCAGAGGACTCTCAAGCACCATAACCTGCTTGAAGAAGCTCGGATATGTGTACTTCTCACCCTTCGCAAAGGCCTCGAGCTTCTCGCGGAACCTGTCAGACGCCTTGTACTCACAGCGCGTGAGCATAACCTGGACGACATCGCCAAACTGCGTGATGGCGCTGATAAAGTCGAAGTCATCCGCAACGTCGATTGCCTCTTGCAGCGAGGTTTGCCATTCCTCTCCCAACTGGTACTGGCAAATCGCCGTCATCACCTTGACGAAGATGATGTTGAGCGTGCGTTCGTCGGCCACCGCCGCCCCCTCGACGGCATCCGCCGCATAAAGGGCCTTCTGGTAGTCACCGCGCGCGACGTACACCAAAGCCTGGGTCATGTAGAGGTAGCTCATCTCAGGCAAGGGACGCGTGAACAGCGGTGCCCTGTCGTTGACAAACCACTCGGAGACGATCGTCTCGTTGTTCGTGTAAAGAGCGATGCGACACCTAAGCGCCTTGAGCATCGCCTCGAGATGACGACCACCTTCGTCCTTGGAGAGCGTCTCGAACATGGCGTCGACGATCTTGAGGGCATCGTCGCCATTGCCAAAGGACAGCTCGCCGCGCGCGATAAGCGAGGTCACAGCAAACTCGATGTCCCTCAGCTTCTCGCGTCTAATAGCGGGCAAGGCTCGGGAAAGCTCGTGGAGCTGGCTCTTCTTGAGCTTGCCGCGAGCGAAGTCGTACTCGATGCCCACATAGCGCGTGAAGAACCTGCCCTCCGCTCCAAAGACCCGCTCGAACTCGGGCTCCCACTTGCGTATGTCACCGTTTTGGGCCCTCAAAAGCGCGGAGAAGTCATGGACGCCTCCCATCAAGCTGGGCGCACCTCTCACCAAAGACGCCGCGGGCGGGTCCTTGCGGGTCTCGTCGAGCACGCGGCACACCTCGAGCACGGAGTCGATGTAGTTCTCCGTCGTGAACTGGGGCAAAAGCAGCTTGAGGAAGGAGTAGCGCATACGTGCCTCGCGGCGACGCGACTCCTTGTTGTTCTCGTCGTCTGCAAACTCGAGCAGCCTCTCCCTCCACATCTCGCCCTCCTCCGGGCGCATCTGCAGCGAGCAGAGGATGCTCATGCCGTACGTGAGCATCGGGGAGGCGAGCACCTCTTCCTCGGTCATGCGGAGGTAGTAGGGCTCTGCGTCGCGGTAGCTGCCGATGCTGACCAGGCAGCGCGTGTTGTCGATGAGCTGTTGGCGCACCATGTCCTGCCTGCCCGCCTTCTCGAAGCAAGCCAGCGCGTCGGCGACCTCCTCGCGGCGCGCGTAGTAAGAGCCGGCACGCATGTAGATTTCCTCGAGTTCCTCGGAGGAAAGATGTGCCCTCACCTCGTTGCGCAGTGCGGAAACCCACAGCGTCTTCATCCTCAGGGCGCCTTTCCTGCCTGGGGCACCCTCGAAGGCGGCGTTTGTCTTGCGCAGGTGCTCCATGCGCAGGCTTGCCTTCTCATCACCCAAAACCCAGCGCGCCATCTCGGGCGTGAAGTAATCGAACAAGCTCAAGTATCCGACGAGTTTTCTCGTCGGATAATCCAGGCGATTGAAGACCTCCGCGAAGAAGAAGTCCCTTATCTCCTCCGATATCTCGCGCTTCATGTTCTTGTCGTAGCACTGGCCCTCGGCGATCTTGCGCGCCGCGATTGCGACCACAACCGGAGCGCTGCCGCTGCTTTCGAGAAGCCTGCTGAGGTCCGAAGGCCCTATCGAGCCCCCGTAGTCCTTGATCAAGCGAGCAGCCGCCGTCGCATCGAAGGAGAGGTCCTCCTCCGTAAAAACTCTCACCATACCGCGGATGCGATAAGAGACAAGCCAACCTGGCACTGCGCCACGCGTGAGCGCGATAAGGCGCATGTTGGGACAGCTTTTGATAAACGCCCTGACGCAGTTGATCAGGTGGTCGTCCTCAAGGTCTTGCGTGTTGTCGATGACAAGGCAGTCAGCGTTTCTCGCCCCAACGAGCTCGGATGCCTCGAAGCCCTCGCACACGTCGATGTAGTAGCAGAGCTTGTCCTCGAGCAGGGCATGGGCAGTCGTCGTCTTGCCACAGCCGCAGGGAGCTGTGAACACGATGACAGAGTAGTTGTCCCACGCCTCTGCAAAGGCCTTTCTCAGCGAGTTGTTCACTTCGGTTGGAACGTTTAGTTTGGGAAAAGACCTCATACCCTCATCCTTTGGTCTGACACGTTCCTCCACCTTATCAGACCAAGCCGACACCCTCGCCCTGCGTTAGAATCCTGTGAGAAAACCAAGAGAGACATTGCCGGCACAACCAGGCGCTCAACCGCCAGGCATCGGCAATGCGATCATTGCGATTGAGCACACGAAGAAAGGAATCGCCGACATGGCAAAGCACATCATCCTGGGCAGCGGCTCGCCCCGCCGCCGCGAGCTCATGAGCCGCGCAGGCTTCGAGTTCGCTGTTAAGACCAGCAACGCCCAGGAAAGCTACGACCCCGCCCTCTCCCCCGCCCAGATTGCCGCGTCTCTTGCGCGCTTGAAGGCGGAGGCGGTCGCACGGAGCCTTGACGCGCAGGATGCACAAGGCGCTCTTGTCGTCGGCGCCGACACCATCGTGGCCCTCGGCAACACCATCTACGGCAAGCCTGCCGACGCCGCAGACGCCTGCCGCATGCTCGGCGAGCTCTCCGGCAAGACGCACCAGGTCATCACCGGCGTCTGCGTCATCGACGGAGACGATATCCAGACCTTCGCCGAGGAAACCGACGTCACCTTCCGCGCACTCAGCACAGCAGAAATCGAGGCCTACGTCGCCGGCGGCGAGCCCATGGACAAGGCCGGTGCCTACGGCATCCAGGGCGAGGGCGGCAAGCTCGTCGACCACATCGACGGCGACTTCGACAACGTCGTCGGCCTTCCCATCAAACGCCTGGCCCCCATGCTCGAGAAGCTGCTGGACTAGGAAGCCAATTTTTCAGGTGTCAACCCGCAGATTCCGTCATTCTGGACGGACCTGCAGGGTTTAGCATCAGCCTCGCGACCGATTGTGACCAGGTCATTCTAGACACCAGGCACAAAAAAAGGGCGGCCCCACACGGGACCGCCCTCATCATCTCCATACGTGCTAGTTATGCCTGATCTTCACAGCAGAAGCCAAGTACAAGACCGGCACGATCGCAAACAACACCGAGAACATCACGATGCTGAAGACCTGGCCACCGATCGAGATAGCGTAGACCACGAAGGCGACGATCAAGACCAGCGCAACCACTGCAGCAACCATAGCCGCGATCGCGAACTTGGGATGCGTTGCCGCATAGACTCCCAAAATCGCCGGCGGGATCATGCCGATGCCGAGCACGAGGCCCGTGCAGTAGAAGGCGTATGCCAGCTGGAAGTTAACGCTGAGCTCGACAAGGTCCTTGACGCTGCCGATGCGCAGCCCGCAGTAGATCGCAAGCACGATGCCCGCGGCGAACATGCACACAGACAGGCCCATCAGTACGCGATGTCCCCACGTCTTCTCGAAGACCTTGAGGTTCTCACCCTGGCCAACGCCATATTCCTCGTGCTCTCGCTCGATTGTTCCCAGTTCTCCCATAAAGTAACTATCCTCCAGCCCGTCTTGGGGCCCTTAGCTTTCCGTAATCGTACTCTCCCCGCACTTGGGGCATTTTACGGCAATCTTGCCCTTGCCGCGCGGCACACGCATCGCTTGATGGCAATGCGGACAGTCGAGGTACTTGTAATTTACCTCGTCTTTCCTGGGTGTCTGCTGCCTATCCCTGTTAGCAGTACCCTTGCCCTTGGATCCGCGCTTTTGCTCGACATTGCGCTTGCGCGCGAGGAACCTCTCGTTTTCCGCCCGACGCGCAACGTGGTTTCGAGAAAACACCCTGAACAGCGCATAGAAAATCAAGATCGTGCCGATGAAGTTGGTCACGGAGCTGATGACGTAGAACAGCGAGCCGCCAAAGTGACCGAGCAGATTGCATACAATCGAGACGACCAGCACTGCGATCACAGCGGTGAACAGCGTGCGCGTCAGGTCGTCGTAACCGTAGCGTCCCCTCATGAAGTTCGAGAACCAGGCTTGGAACTTTCCCATGAAACTGCCTTCCCTTGATGCCTAGAGCTTTGCGAACATGACGTCTTCTGCTGTGGCGACCTTGTGAAACGCCACTTCTGCGCCAAGCGCCTGAGCCGTTTCACGCGCGGCGTCGAGGGCCGTCGTACCCGGTCCGCACTGGATGAAGGTGTCGACGCCGTCTTCGAGCATCGCCTCGATGGTCTGACGCCACAGCACGGGAGACGTGACCTGCTCGCCAAGCAGCTCGGGCGAGCGCATGTGGTCGAAGCGCGCACCAGTCAGGTTGCAGTAAACGGGTACCTCTCCAGGCCCGAAGAGCGTGTTCTTGAGCGCCATGCCCATCCCCGTCGACACGGAGCGCATGAGCTTGCCGTTGAACGCGACGTCGCCGTCGTAAACCTTCACGGAACCCTTGCCCTCGCGCCACTGCGCAACCGCCGCCTCCAGCATCTCGGCGTCTCCGCTGATCGCCATACGAGATGGGCTGAGCTCGGCGCAAACGGCGATCTTGCCGCCAAAGGACGCGCACAGCTGGTCCGCCTGCTCCTTAGTACAGCCAAGAAACTCCGCGGTCTTGCCGCCGTTGATATGGGCGGCCATGGCCGTGAGCGCTCCGCGGCGCGCCACGAGCTCGAAGGCGGAGTTCATGTCGACCGTGCCAGCGATGACATGCGCCGCATACTCGCCCTCGCCGATGCCGGCCACTGCCGCGGGCTCAACACCGCGCTCGCGCAGTGCACGGGCAATGGCGATCGACGTCGCAGCAAGGGCAGGTTGGGCGTTTTGCGTCTGGCTCAGCTCCTCTTGGGGGCCGTTCATGCACATGTCGAAGATATCAAGACCGCAAATCGCCTTGACCTCCTCGAAGTAGTCCGCACCCCAAGAAGTGCGGCCGACGAAGTCGACTCCCATTCCGACGACTTCCGATGCGTATCCGGGACACAGAAAGGCGATCTTGCTCACAGGTTCTCCTACTCAAGGGAAATGCTCGGTTTACGCCAGCGCATGCCCTGCGCCAGCTCGTTTACGCACGCAGGGCGGAAAACCATGCTCCGCCCTGCGCACTGTACCCGCACCTTATCGCACGGGCTGCTATTTACTTGAGGCTCTCGACGTGCTTGACGATGTCGCCGACCGTGGTCAGGCCCTCAGGCTCGCCAAAGTCGATATCCTCAACGTCCTCCAGGTCGCAGATGAGCTCCACCAAGTCCAAAGAATCGATGTCCAGAGACTCGAGGGTGGAATCCTCGGTGACGTTGGTGGGGTCGATGGAGAGGTTCTTCTCCAGGATCTGCTTTACGGAATCGATAACAGCCATGATCTTCCTTTCAGAACGGCTATGCTTGCGATTTTACGCTTGGTTAAGTTTACTCGCGCACCTTTGATTCGTCACGCAGACGCGCTCTTGGATGCCAAGCGGTAACGATGAGCCCCGCCCAATACGCGACGTCAAACACATGACACACATTGTGCCAGTGACAAAGTGTGCCATCTGGGCTCCCCAACACAACCGGCATCCAACTTGTCACTGGTACACATTGGATGCCTGCGCTTGCCTTGCATGCAACGCTAAACGTAGGGGGAGGGACCCTTTCCCTCCCCCTATACTTCGCAGAATCAACAGCTCCCCTAGAACTCCTCCCAGGAGCCTGCAGGGTAGGTAACCTTGTGGAACACCAGGCCACACGCCGGTGCGTTCTTGCCCGCAGCCGTCCTGTCGCGTGCCTCGAGCACCTGCTTGGCCCACTCCGGCTTCCTGCGGGAGCAACCCACCTCGACGAGGGTGCCGACGATGGTGCGAATCATGGAGTGCAGGAAGGCGTTGCCGACCACGCGCACCACCAGGCAACGCTCCCCCATCTGCTCTTCCTCGAACAACTCGATGCTTTTTACCTCTCGCACAGTGTTCTTGTCGATGGCGCTTTCCGCCTTGCAAAAAGACTTGAAGTCATGCTCGCCCACCAGATAGGCTGCCGCCTCACGCATGGCGTCGACATCGAGGTTTGCTTTCTCCCACCAGGCAAAGCGCCTCATGAACAGCGGCGGCACGCTGCCATAGATGATGCGGTAGCGGTACTCGCGCCAATCGACGCTAAAGCGCGCGGAGAACTCAGGGTCGACAGCGCGAGCCACCAAGCGGACGTTGATATCCTCGTCGGTCAGCGCATTGAGCGACTTGACGAGCGAGTACGAGGACTTGCCTTCAAGCGCGCTTGCAGGGACATCGCAGCTCACGTACTGGTCGAGCGCATGCACACCCGTGTCTGTGCGCCCTGCGCACACCGTGGGCACCTCGCAACGAAACACCGTTGCAAGGGCGTTTTCCAAGCACTCCTGGACCGTGCGGATGCCCTCGTCCTTCTGCTTTGCAAAGCCGCAGAAGCCCGCTCCGTCATAGCCCAGCCCGATAACAAGCCTCACCTTGTCCACACAAATGCCTTTCACTAAAGCAAAACCACCATAAGGACCATGCCCGCTACGCCCACAGCACATGCGGCAAAGTCCCTCACTCCAAACCTGCTCTCATACAACGACACGCGCCGGGCAAAGCCATAGCAACGCGCATCCATCGCGCGAGCAAGCACGTCCGCCTGCCTGAACAGCGATACAAACAACGGTGTCAGCACCCCACACCACGCCTTGATTGACGCAACGGCGCCGCCTCCTGCAAACAGCACACCCCTCGCCTCGCGAGCGCGCTTGATTTGCTGCAGCTGCGTCGTGATGAGCGGTACGAAACGCAGCGCAATCGAGATGATGGTGCAGATATCATCCACAGGCAGCCTGATGGCTCTGAGGGGCTTCAGAAGCGACAGAAGGCCCTGCACAATCGCCAACTGCGTCGTTGTGAAGGTCAAAAGCGAGCAGGCGGTGATAACCAATGCGATTCTCGCTGCAAAGAAGAGACCGACGATAAACCCGTCGAGCGTCAACGCGACCGCATCGCCGAGCACCGCACATTGCTCGAAGCCCAATGAGCCCGGCTGCGTCGCCGCGGCGCTGCAACCCACGCTCGCGGGGCTTACCGTATGCGCGAGTACCGTAAAGCCGAGAAGAATTGCAAGGGGGATGACGCCCGCCAGGGCAGAGCGTACGTCCACGCGCGCAAGCGCAAAGCAGACAAACACCGCGAGCGCGAGTGCCCCCAGCGCTATCCATGAGCCCGCAGCAAGCGCACATACAGAAAATGCGCAGGCCAAGATAATCTTAACCTGCGCATTTGCTTGATGAATAACGCTGGACCCCGGCATGTAACTGCCAAATGCCAGCATGTTGTTCACCACCTAAGGGATTATCCCAGGGACTTACTCCTGAGTAGCCTCTGCCTCGGTGGTCTCCTCAGCTGCAGTCTCCTCAGCCTTGGGAGCCTCGGCCTCGACAGCCTTGGGGGCCTCAGCCTTGACCTTGGGGGTGCAGGCCTCGGTCACGAGCTCGAGGATGACCATGGGGGCGTTGTCGCCCTTGCGGGGGCCGAGCTTCATGATGCGGGTGTAACCGCCGTTGCGGTCAGCCCACATGCCCTGTGCTGCCTTCTCAAAGACCTCGCGGACGAGCTCCTTGTCGCCAACCTTGGCGATGGCCAGACGGCGGGAATGCAGATCGCCCTTCTTTGCCCAGGTGATGACGCGGTCAACCTCGCCACGCACCTCCTTGGCACGAGACTCGACGGTCTTGATACGATCGTTGGTGAACAGGTTCACCAACAGGTTCTTCTTAATGGCCTTAGTGTGGCTGGCATCAGTGCCAAGCTTACGGCCCTTCTTGTAATGCCTCATTGCTTCTCCTACTTACATCTTAAGGCTCAGGTCCATCGACTGAAGCTTGTCCTTGACCTCTTCAATCGATTTGGCACCGAAGTTGCGGATATTGAGCAGATCGTTCTCAGAATACTCCACCAGCTGGCGCACGGAATGGATGCCGGCGCGCTTCAGGCAGTTGTAGGAGCGGACGGAGAGGTCCAGGTCCTCAATCTGCTTCTCGAGCTCGGTGTTCTTGCTCGGACCCTCGGGGGCGAAGATGCTGGCGACCTCTGCCTCCTCGGCGTTCTCGTCGAGGGAGAGGAATGCGCTCATGTGCTGGTTGACGATATTTGCAGACTGGCAGACAGCGGAGGTCGGGTCGATGGAGCCGTTGGTCTCCACCTCCAGGATCAGCTTGTCGTAGTCAGTACGCTGAGCGACACGGGTGTCGGTGACATCCATGGTGCAGCGGCGGACCGGGGAGAACAGAGAATCGACGTGAATGATTCCGATGGGATCCTCGGTGCGCTTGTTGCGCTCTGCGGAGACATAGCCGCGACCGACGCCGATGCGCAGGCTCATCTCGAGCTTTGCGTCCTCGGCGAGGGTGGCGATGACATGATCCGGGTTGACCAGCTGGAACTCAGCGGGAACCTCGAGATCAGCGCCAGTCACAGTGCAGGGGCCCTCGGCGGAAAGCGTTGCGGTGGCTTCCTCGCCGGTACCCATAGCAGAGAAGACAAGTCCCTTGATGTTCAAGACGATGTCGGTCACGTCCTCGACGACACCGGGCGCGGAGGTGAACTCATGCTGAACACCCTCGATCTTGACCGCAGTAACTGCGGCGCCGTCCAGGGAGGACAGCAACACGCGGCGCATGCTGTTGCCGAGCGTGTAACCATAGCCACGCTCAAGCGGCTCCATGACAAAGCGCGCGGTATTCTCGTCGATTTCCTCGACGGTGACCTTGGGCCTCATGAACTCGGTCATTTTTTAAGCCTCCTTGAGACTTGAACGGATAGTACGGGACTTGCTTACTTGGAGTAGAGCTCGACGATGAGCTGCTCCTGGATGTCGAGATCGATCTGATCGCGAGTGGGCAGAGACAGAACAGAGCCCTGCAGCTTCTCGATGTCGACCTCAAGCCAGCCGGGAACCTCGGTGCGCTCGTTGGAAATCAGAGCGGACTTGATGGGCAGCAAATCCTTTGCCTTGGGTGCAACTGCAACCAGGTCGCCGGGCTTGACGCGGTAGGACGGGATGTTGACCTTCTTGCCGTTAACCGTGATGTGGTTGTGGCGGACGGTCTGACGGGCTTCGTCGCGGGACTTGGCAAAGCCAAGGCGGTAAACGACGTTGTCCAGGCGGGACTCCAGGATGCGGAGGAGGTTCTCGCCGGTCTTGCCCTGCTGGCGGTTAGCCATCTCGTAGTAGCCATGGAACTGCTTCTCCAGCAGACCATAGATACGCTTGGTCTTCTGCTTCTCACGAAGCTGGGTGCGGTACTCGGACTCGCGGACGCGCTTCTGACCAGCCATGCCGGGTGCGTAGGGACGGCGCTCGATAGCGCACTTCTCGCTGTAGCAACGATCGCCCTTCAGGAAGAGCTTAGCGCCCTCGCGACGGCACAGACGGCAGTCTGCTCCGGTGTAACGTGCCATATCTATCTATCCTTCCTTACTTAGCAGCGACGACGCTTGCACGGACGGCAACCGTTGTGCGGAATCGGGGTGCAATCCTGGATGCTTGCGACTTCGAGGCCAGCTGCCTGCAGGGAGCGGACCGCGGTCTCACGGCCGGAGCCGGGACCCTTGACGAAGACAGCAACCTTGCGCATGCCATGCTCCATTGCCATCTTGGCGGCCTGCTCGGCTGCCATCTGTGCGGCGAACGGAGTGGACTTGCGGGAACCCTTGAAGCCGACGGTACCGGCGGACTGCCAAGAGATAACGTTGCCACGTGCGTCAGTGATGCTGACGATGGTGTTGTTGAAAGTGCTCTTAATGTGAGCCTGACCAACAGAGACGTTCTTGCGATCCGCGCGGCGGATGCGAGTGTTCTGAACCTTCTTCTTTGCCATTTCTCTACCTCACCTAGGCCTTCTTCTTTGCGCCGATTTGCTTGCGCGGACCCTTGCGGGTACGGGCGTTGGTGTGGGTGCGCTGGCCGCGAACGGGCAGGCCCTTGCGGTGACGCAGACCGCGGTAGCAGCCGATCTCCATCAGACGCTTGATGTTCTGAGAGGTCTCGCGGCGGAGGTCACCTTCGACGGTGAAGTTAGCGTCGATGTAATCACGCAGCTTGATGGTCTCTTCCTCAGTGAGGTCACGGACACGGGTGTCCGGGTTAACGCCGGTCTCGGCGCAGATCTTCTTTGCGCTGGTCAAGCCAATGCCATAAATGTAAGTCAGACCAATTTCCACGCGCTTCTCGCGCGGAAGGTCGACACCAAGAATACGAGCCAATGTCGTTCCCTTCCTTTAACCCTGACGCTGCTTATGACGGGGGTTCTCACAGATAACGAAAACCTTGCCATGGCGTCGAATGACCTTGCACTTATCGCACATTCGCTTTACCGAAGGACGTACCTTCATAATTCACATACCTTTCGATGAGTGCTTAACACTTCAATTTATATACACGCCGCAGCCGCAGGCGGTTATTTTTTACGGACAGAAATAGGGGAGACACCCTCCCCTACTAGACGGCTGGAGTATCTTTACCGCTTACTTGTAGCGGTAAGTGATCCTGCCGCGGTCAAGATCGTAGGGAGAAAGCTCGATGGTGACCTTGTCTCCGGGAAGAATCTTGATGTAGTGCATGCGCATCTTGCCAGAGATATGAGCCAGAACCTGATGGCCGTTCTCCAGCTCTACCTTGAACATTGCATTGGGCAGCGGCTCGACAACCGTACCCTCAAGTTCAATTGCATCTTCTTTTGCCACTGATACTTCTCTCTCTCAATTTAGACACACATAGGCAGTCGGATATATTACTGCAATCCGACTGCCTAATGCAAGTACTTTTTCAAATTACTCGGCAGTAAGAATCACTGGTCCGTCAACCGTGATGGCAATCGACTTCTCGAAGTGGGCGGCATTGGAACCGTCGTTGGTGACAACTCCCCATCCGTCATCAATCGTGTGGACTCGGTAAGACCCTGCGGTAATCATGGGCTCGATGGCGAGCGTCATGCCCTCGACGAGCTTGAGTCCCCTGCCCGGCTTGCCGTAGTTGGGGACGTTGGGCGGCTCGTGCATGACACGGCCGACACCGTGGCCGACGTACTCGCGCAAGACGCCGAAGCCGTGGGACTCCGCCAAATGCTGGATGGCATGGCCGATGTCACCGAGCGTGTTGCCCACGACAGCCTGCTCGATGCCAGCCCACATGCAGGCCTCAGTCACCTCGAGGAGCTCCTTGTCGACATCGGAGATGATGCCGACCGGATAGGTCCAGGCGTTGTCGCCGACCCAGCCGTCGACAGTGGCACCCGTGTCGATGGAGACGATATCGCCGCTTTTGAGGATAACATCCTTGCTCGGGATGCCGTGGACGACCATGTCGTTCAAAGAGATGCAGGCAGATCCCGGAAAGCCGTAGAGACCTTTGAAGGACGGCTTGCCACCCTCCATGCGAATCATCGTCTCGATGAACTCGTCGATCTCTGCAGTCGAAATACCCGGACGGATAATCTCCCCTGCCATGCGCAGGACCTTGGCGCTGAGACGGTCAGCCTCCCTGAAGGCCTCAATCTCTGCCTGCGTCTTGAGAACCGGTCTTTCCGTGTGACGTGCCATTACAGTCGCACAGCTTCCTTGATGGCGGCGAAGACGGCCTCGGGGGCCTGGTCGCCGTTGACGGAGGTCAGGATGCCGTTGCCACGGTAGTAGTCGATCAGCGGGGCAGTGGACTTATCGTAAGCCTCCAAGCGGGTGCGCACGGAGTCTGCGTTGTCGTCTGCGCGCTGGTACAGCTCTGCACCGCACTTAGGACACTTCTCGCCGTCCTCGACGGTGCCGATGTAGCTGCAGCCCTTGCACAGGCGGCGCTTGGAGATGCGGTTGACGACGACCTCGTTCTCGACGTCGATGGCGACTGCGCAGTCGAGCTTGGTGCCCAGCTGTGCGAGGACGCTGTCGAGGGAGACGGCCTGAGCAGAGGTGCGGGGGAAGCCGTCGAGCAGGTAGGAGGCCTCGGGGTCTGCCTTGAGCAGCTCCTCGACCAGGCCGATGACGACCTCGTCGGGAACGAGCTCGCCTGCGTCCATGTAGCCCTTGGCCTTGACGCCGAGCTCGGTGCCCTCCTTGACGGCGGCACGCAGCAGGTCACCGGTGGAGACATGCTTGAAGCCAAAGCTCTCGACGAGCTTTGCGGACTGGGTACCCTTACCGGCGCCAGGTGCGCCCAAAAGCACGATGTTCATAGTGAACTCCTTTAAACGAAAGCGGCCCCGCCCCTCGAGAGGGAGAGGCCGCCTTTGACCAACCGAAGCGGATTCCTATTTGAAGAAGCCGTCGTAGTTGTGCATCTTCAGCTGGCTTTCCAACTTAGTCATTGTATCAAGCGCAACTCCGACCATGATGAGGACGGAGGTGCCGCCGAACAGCTGAATCAGGTTGTTGCCGCTGAAGGAGTACAGGATGGACGGAATGACCGCGATCACAGCCAGGAACAGCGCACCAGGCAGCGTGATGTGGTTGATAACGTCCTTCATGTACTGGACGGTAGCGCCACCCGGACGGACACCGGGGATGAAGCCGCCGTTGTTCTTCAGGTTGTCTGCCGTCTCCTCCGGGTGATACATCATGGACGTGTAGAAGTACGCGAAGAACACAATGAGGACCACGGTGAGGATCCAGTTGCCCACGCCTGCAGAGCAGAAGTTCGCAAAGGAGGACAGCCAGCCTGCGTCAGAGAAGAACGCGGCGAGCTGAGCCGGGACATACAGGATCGCAGACGCGAAGATGATGGGAATAACGCCGGAGCCGTTGACCTTGAAGGGCAGGTACGTGGTCTGGCCACCCATGACGCGACGACCCACGACACGCTTGGAGTAGGAGACCGGGATACGGCGCTGGCCACGCTCGATGAAGACGATGGCCGGAATCACCAGCAGGATGACCAAGACGACCACAGCAGTCAGGATAACGCCCTGCATGGGGTCAGAAGAGGTCTGCACGGAGTCAAGCAGTGCGCTTGGGAGACGTGCGACAATGCTGGCGAAGATGATCAGGGACATGCCGTTGCCGATGCCGCGCTGCGTGATGAGCTCGCCCATCCACATGATGAACGCGGTACCTGCAACCAGCGTCACGACGATGATGATGCTCGTGAGCCAGCCGGGCATGCCGTTGTTGGCAAAGGAGATGCCAAACTGAGGGCTCTGGAACAGGACCAAGTAGCCAACGGCGTTGATCAAGCCCAAAACCAGCGTCAGATAGCGGGTGATTCGAGTGATCTTGCGCTGACCGCTCTCTCCCTCCTTAGCCCAACGGGTGAGGACGGGGATAACGCCCTGCATCAGCTGCATGATGATGGATGCGGTGATGTAGGGCATGATGCCCAGAGAGAAAACGGAGAAGTACTCGAGCGCACCGCCAGAGAACAGGTTCAGCATGAGCAAAGCGGCGCCAGTGTTGTCCGCAGTGCCCTTGAAGCTGTCCACAAGCTCGGCGAAGGGAATGCCCGGCACGGGGATGAAGCATCCCACGCGGTACAGGGCGATGATCGCCAGGGTGAAGAAGATCTTGTTGCGAAGATCCTTCACCTTCATTGCGTTTGCGAGTGCCTTCAGCACGTTACTCGACCTTTCCTCCAGCGGCCTCGATCTTGGCCTGTGCAGAAGCGGAGACCTTGTCGACCTTGACGGTCACGGCCTTGGTGATCTCGCCGTCGCCGAGAACCTTAACCAGGGCGTCTGCATGCTTGATGATGCCCTTGGCAACGAGGGACTCGTGATCGACGACCTCGCCGGCCTCGTACTTGTCCTCGATGCGAGCGACGTTAACGGGCAGGTACTCCTTGCGGTTGATGTTGTTGAAACCGGGGAGCTTGGGCAGGCGCATTGCCAGCGGAGTCTGGCCACCCTCGAAGCCGGGGCCCTTGGTGCCGCCAGCGCGGGATGCCTGGCCGTTGGAACCGCGACCGGACTTGCCACCGTTGCCGGAGCCATGGCCACGGCCGACGCGCTTCTTGGAATGGGTGGAGCCGGGAGCCGGCTTAAGATCGTGCAGGTTCATGTTGATTCTCCTTAGAATCGCTAGCACCCGCCCTCAGGCGGGTGTGCCGGCAGCTCGCCGCCGGCAGACTTCCAAATCGGGCCGCATGAAGCGGCCCGACCTTAAAACTAACTTAGATGTTCTCGACCTTGACCAGGTGCTTGACCTTGAAGATCATGCCGCGAACGCACTCGTTGTCGACCTGGTCGACGGTGCGACCGATCTTGCCGAGGCCGAGGCAACGCAGGGTGTCGCCCTGGTCCTTCTTGTAGCCGATGGCGGACTTCACCTGAGTGATGCGAAGAGTCTTCTCTGCCATTACTGAACCTTCTTTCCGTAAACCTGGCCGAGGGTCAGGCCGCGCTTTGCGGCGACTTCCTCGGGGGAGGAGAGATCCTGGAGGCCAGCGGCAGCAGCCTTGACGATGTTCATCGCGTTGTCGGTGCCCAGGGACTTGGACATGACGTCCTTGATGCCTGCGAGCTCCAGCAGAGCGCGGACAGGGCCACCAGCGATGATACCGGTACCGGCGACGGCAGGCTTAATCAGAACGCGGCCTGCGCCGAACTCGCCCAGAACCTCATGGGGAACCGTGCCAGCCTCGGTGACGGGGACCTTGAACATGTTCTTCTTAGCGTCCTCGACGGCCTTGGAGATTGCCATGGGGACCTCGGCGGACTTGCCCATGCCAACGCCGACCTTGCCGTTGCGGTCACCGACGACGACCAGAGCGCTCAAGCTCAGGCGACGGCCACCCTTGACGGTCTTGGAAACGCGGTTGATGACGACGACCTGCTCCTCGAGCTCGGGGACTGCAGGATTGGTCTGCTTGTTGGACCTGTTGTTGGACCTTTGTGCCATTTAATCCACTCCCCTTTCTTAGAACTTGAGGCCAGCCTCGCGGGCAGCTTCCGCGAGAGCCTTGACACGGCCATGATACAGACGGCCACCACGGTCGAAGACGATGGTGTCGATGCCAGCGGCGAGTGCGCGCTCGGCGACGATCTTGCCGACCTCTGCTGCACCCTCGATGTTGCCACCGTTCTTGCCGCTTGCCTTGAACTCAGCATCGATGGAGGAAGCGCTCACCAGAGTGCGAGCGGTAACGTCATCGATGACCTGAGCGTAGATGTTGGTGTTGGTACGGGTCACGCGCAGACGAGGACGCGCGGCGGTACCGGAGATCTTGCCGCGAACGCGACGCTGGCGGCGAGCCAGTTTCTCCCTCTTAAGCTTCTGCTTATCCATTGTTTCTTACACTCCTTGTAATCAGCCCGGTTGATAACCGGCGAGACACTACTTAGCGGTCTTGCCTTCCTTGCGGCGGACATGCTCACCCTGATAGCGGATGCCCTTGCCCTTGTAGGGCTCAGGCTTGCGCCACTTGCGGATGTCTGCAGCGACCTGGCCAACCTGCTGCTTGTCGATGCCGGAAACAACGATCTTTGCCTGGTCGGGGCACTCGAAGGTGATGCCCTCAGGCTTCTCGATGATCACGGGGTGAGAGAAACCGAGGTTCAGCTCGAGGGTGTTGCCCTTGACAGCGGCACGATAGCCGACGCCGACGAGCTCGAGGGTCTTGGAGTAGCCCTCGGACACACCGATGATCATGTTGTGGATAAGGGTGCGGGTCAGACCGTGCATTGCACGGGACTCGCGCTCGTCGTTGGGGCGGGAGACGACGATGGAGCCGTCCTCAGCCTTCTCGATGGTGAGCTCCTTGTGGAAGGTCTGGGTCAGCTCGCCCTTGGGGCCCTTGACGTTGACCTCATTGCCATTGATGGAAACCTCGACTCCGGCAGGAACGGAGACGGGCAGTTTACCGATACGAGACATGTAACTTGCTCCTTTCCGTTACCGATTACCAGACGTATGCCATAACCTCGCCGCCGACGCCAGCAATGCGTGCGTCGCGGTCAGTCATGACACCCTTGGAAGTGGAAATGATTGCGATGCCGAGGCCGCCGAGGACGCGGGGCAGCTCGTCCTTGCCTGCGTAGATGCGCAGACCAGGCTTGGAGATGCGGCGGATGCCCTTGATGACCTTGGACTTCTTGGGACCGTACTTGAGAGTGACGGTCAGCTCGTTTTGAGGTGTCTTCTCGGTGACCTCATACTCGGTGATGTAGCCCTCCTCCTTCAGGATGCGGGCGATCTCCACGAGTTTCTTGGAAGACGGCATGGAAGTCGTCTCATGGCTCGCAGTATTTGCGTTACGGATGCGCGTAAGCATATCTGCGATGGGATCGGTGACGCTCATTGATTCCTCCTATGGTTCTTTGATGACTGCTGCTGAGCGGTTCATGATCGCCCGTAGCGACCATGCCTTCTCGGGGCAGCCCGGTTTTACGCGGGCTAGGCTTGGGTTAGACCGTAGATCCTACCAGCTAGCTTTGCGGACACCGGGGAGCTCGCCTTTGAGGGCCATCTCACGAAGGCAAACACGGCACAGACCGAACTTACGGTAGACGGAATGGGGTCGACCGCAACGGTTGCAGCGAGTGTAGCTGCGTGTGCTGTACTTGGGTTCGCGCTTAGCCTTGGCGATCATCGATTTCTTTGCCAATGCAATGCCTCCTAAATTACACACAACGGGACAGTTAATCATTGTCTCACAAAAAACGACGAAGTGGACCGTAAATTTTACAATCCACTTCGAGTGCAAAGATTTTAGCTATGAACGGAAGCTTTATTACTTCTTGAAGGGGAAGCCAAAAGCGTCCAGAAGAGCCTTTGCGTGCTCATCGCAGGTGGCGGTGGTCACGAAGGTGATGTCCATACCACGGTTCTTGTCGACCTTGTCGTAGTCGATCTCAGGGAAGATCAGCTGCTCGGTGACGCCCATGGAGTAGTTGCCGTTACCGTCGAAGGAGGTAGCGGGCAGACCACGGAAGTCGCGGATACGGGGGATAGCCGTAGCCAGCAGACGATCGAAGAACTCGTACATGCGAACGCCACGCAGGGTGACCTTGCAGCCGATGGGCATGCCCTCGCGCAGCTTGAAGGCTGCGATGGACTTGCGTGCACGGCAGATCATGGGCTGCTGACCAGTGATGATGCGCATGTCGTTGACAGCGGCGTCGATAGCCTTGCTGTCGGTTGCAGCCTCGCCAACACCCATGTTGACGACGATCTTCTCGAGCTTGGGAACGCAGTTGACGTTCTCGATGCCGAGCTGCTCCTTCAGAGCAGGTGCGATAACGTTCTTGTACTTCTCCTGAAGACGGGGTGCCATAGTTTCTCCAATCCGAGATTTAAGGTGGGGTACCAACCTCACCCCCATCAGCCTGGCGGGCATCAGGGCCTTACACACAGATTCGCGCACTGCAAAAGCAGCACGCGAATCCAGAATTATAGACGTTTACGACTGATTAGTCGATAGCCTTGCCGCACTTCTTGCAGACGCGGACCTTCTTGCCGGAGGTACGGTCAACAGAGACGCGGGTTGCAACACCGCAGCTGGGGCAGATGAGCATGACGTTGGAAACGTCGATCTTTGCCTCGAACTGGTCGATGCCGCCGGTGGGGTTAGCCTGGGTGGGCTTGCGGTGCTTCTTGACCATAGCGACACCCTCGACCTTGACCTTGCCCTCCTTGGGGAAGGCTGCGATGACCTCGGCCTCAGTGCCCTTGTCCTTGCCGGCAAAAACCTTGACCTTGTCACCAGTCTTGATATTCATAGACATCTCTTCCAGCCTCCTTACAGCGTCTCGGGAGCGAGGGAGACGATCTTCATGAACTTCTTGTCGCGGAGCTCGCGAGCAACAGGCCCGAAGATACGGGTGCCGCGGGGAGAACCGTCGGTGTTGATCAGAACGGCAGCGTTCTGATCGAACTTGATGTAGGAACCGTCCTTGCGGCGGACTTCCTTCTTAACGCGGACGATGACGCAACGAACGACATCGCCCTTCTTGACCTGGCCGTTGGGTGCGGCTTCCTTGACGCTGCAGACAATAGTGTCGCCGAGACCGGCGTAGCGGCGCTTGGAGCCACCCAGAACCTTGATGCACTGAACCTTGCGAGCACCAGAGTTGTCGGCGACGGCCAGCATGCTTTGCATCTGAATCATCGATACATTCCTTTCTGGTTACAGGGTTTACTTGGCCTTCTCGACGATCTCAATCAGGCGCCAGCGCTTCATCTTAGACAGAGGGCGAGTCTCCTGGATGCGGACGGTATCGCCAACACCAGCCAGATTCTCCTCGTCATGGGCGTGGAACTTCTTAGTCGTGGTCATCATCTTCTTGTAGACGCGATGGGGCTTGCGCTCCTTGACCTGCACGACGATGGTTTTGTCATTGACCGCAGAGACGACAACGCCCTGGCGGACCTTACGACGACCGCGCTCTTCGCTCATCGTGTACTCCTAACTTTAAGCGTTGATCTCACGAGCGCGCAGCTCGGTGAGAATACGGGCAATATCCTTCTTCACGGTCTTAACACGAGCCGTGTTGTCCAGCTGGCTAGTTGCCATCTGGAAGCGGAGGTTGAAGAGCTCGGAACGAGCCTCCTCCAGCTTGACGTTCAGGTCAGCAGTGCTGAGCTCACGCAGTTCGGCAGCCTTCATTCTTTACTCACCATCCTTCTCGGTCTCGCGGAAAACCATCTTGCACTTGATAGGCAGCTTCTGGATAGCCAGACGCATTGCCTCGCGGGCGACTTCCTCGGTCACGCCATCAATCTCGAACATGATGCGGCCGGGCTTGACGACTGCAACCCACTCTTCAGGGTTACCCTTACCGGAACCCATGCGGGTCTCGGCGGGCTTCTTGGTGATGGGCTTGTCGGGGAAGATCGTGATGAAGACCTTACCGCCACGCTTCATGTAACGGGTCATGGCGATACGAGCAGCCTCGATCTGACGGTTGGTGATCCAATGGGGCTCGAGAGCCTGGATACCAGCGAAGCCGTACTGCAGCTCCGTGCCGCCCTTTGCATGGCCCTTCATGGAGCCACGCTGCACCTTGCGGTGCTTGACACGCTTAGGCATCAGCATAGTTTAGTTCCTCCCCTCGCGACGACCACGGCCACGGCGCTGGTTGGAGACACCCTCGAGTGCGGGGTTAGCAGGCTTCTGACCAGGCAGAACCTCACCGTAGTAGACCCACACCTTGATGCCGCAAGAGCCCATGGTGGTGTGTGCGGTAGCAGTGCCGTAATCGATCTGAGCACGCAGGGTGTGCAGGGGCACACGGCCCTCGCGGTACCACTCGCGGCGGCTCATCTCGGAGCCACCCAGACGACCGGTGCACTGGATACGGATACCCTTGGCGCCGGACTTACGGGCGGACTGGACAGCCTTGCGCATTGCACGACGGAAGGCAACGCGGCCCTCCAGCTGATCAGCGATGGACTGGGCGATCAGGCGAGCGTCCAGCTCGGGGCGCTTGACCTCGACGACCTCGACGGCGACCTTGCCGCCAGCGATAGCCTCGAGCTCCTTGCGCAGAGCGTCGACCTCGGCGCCCTTCTTGCCGATGACGATGCCGGGGCGGGCGGTGGTCAGGATGACCTTGACCTTGTCGCCAGCGCGCTCGATCTCGCACTTGGAGAGTGCGGCACCGGCCAGCTTCTTCTCAACAAACTTGCGCAGCTCGATATCGTTTTGCAGGGTAGCTGCGTAATCCTTGCCAGCGTACCAACGGCTGCGCCAGCTCTCGGTGATACCGAGGCGGAAACCGGTAGGCAGAACTTTCTGGCCCATCCTTACGCCTCCTTCGGTGCGACGATGACAGTGATGTGGCTCGTGCGCTTGCGGATCTTGCTTGCAGCACCCTTAGCGCGCGGGCGGAAACGCTTCATAGTGGGGCCCTCGTCCACGTAAGCAGCCTTGATAACGAGGCTCTCGGGACGCAGACCGAAGCGGTCCTGAGCGTTGGCGGCAGCGGAGTTGACGACCTTTGCGACAACCTCGGAGATTGCGCGCTCGTTGAACGCGAGGATCTCCTGGGCAGCGATGACGTCCTTACCGCGAACCTGGTCGATGACGATGCGAGCCTTGCGGGGAGAGACGCGCACGTACTTGGCAGTTGCCTTTGCTTCCATTGTGCTCTCCTCTCCTACTTAACCTTGTGGCCCTTGAAGGTACGGCTGGGAGCGAACTCGCCCAGCTTGTGACCGACCATGGACTCAGTGACATAAACGGGGACATGACGGCGGCCGTCATGAACTGCGATGGTGTGACCAACCATCTCGGGGAAGATCGTGGAAGAACGGCTCCAGGTCTTGATGACGTTCTTCTCGCCTGCCTCGTTCATCTTGGTGATGCGCTCGAGGAGGCGGGGCTCCACGAAGGGGCCCTTCTTGAGACTACGGCTCATGTGTGTTTCCTCCTTCGATTACTTCTTGCGGCGGCGGATGATCAGGCGCTGGCTGTACTTCTTGGTGTTACGAGTACGATGACCCTTGGTCGGGACACCCCACGGGGTAACAGGATGACGACCCGAGGACTTGTTCTTGCCCTCGCCACCACCGTGCGGGTGGTCAACAGGGTTCATAACAGTACCGCGGACGGTCGGGCGAACGCCCATCCAGCGCTTACGGCCTGCCTTGCCGATGGTGATGTTAGCATGCTCGGCGTTGCCGACCTCGCCAACAGTTGCGCGGCAGGTGAGGAGCACGCGGCGCATCTCAGAGGAAGGCATGCGGAGGATGGCGTAGTTACCCTCCTTGCCCATCAGCTGAATGCTGGTACCAGCGGAGCGGGCCATTGCAGCGCCCTTGCCAGGCTGGAACTCGACTGCGTGAATCAGGGTACCGACGGGGATGTTGGCCAGCGGCAGTGCGTTGCCGGGCTTGATGTCAGCGTCGGGACCGGACTCGACCATATCGCCGACCTTCAGGCCCTTGGGGTGAAGGATGTATGCCTTGGCACCATCGACGTAGTGCAGCAGGGCGATACGAGCAGAGCGGTTGGGATCGTACTCGATGGTAGCGACCTTGGCGGGCACGCCGTCCTTGGTGCGCTTGAAGTCGATCTTGCGATACTTGCGCTTGTGACCGCCGCCCTGGTGGCGAACAGTGATGTGACCGTGTGCGTTGCGGCCTGCCTTCTTGGGCAGTGCCTCCAGCAAAGACTTCTCAGGCTTGTTGGTCGTGATCTCTGCAAAGTCAGAGACAGTCTGATGACGACGACCGGGAGAAGTCGGCTTGTACTTCTTGACTCCCATTGTTTCTCCTTTCGTCCGTTTGCCAGCATACCGCCTGGGATTGGAGGCTGGTGCAACCTCCGGCGGCCCTGACCCCGGACTACCACGGCTCCGAGTGTCTCCTTATTGTGGAGACGGAGCCAGTTGAACCCCCGCTGCACCGCGGGGGTTGGTAACTAGACTACCGGGCTTTGACTTAAGCCTGGTTTCCGAAGATCTCGATGCTCTCACCCTCGGCCACAGTGACGATGGCCTTCTTCCAAGTGCGGGTGTAGCCAGGGACCTGGCGGACGCGCTTGGGCTTGGACTTGACGTTGGAGGTGTTAACCTTAACGACCTTCACGTTGAAGATCTCCTCGATTGCAGCTGCAATCTCGATCTTGGAAGCTGCCTTGGCAACCTCGAAGGTGTAGCGGTTGAGCTCCTGCATGTCGAAAGAGCGCTCAGAGATGATCGGACGGATGATGATGTCACGTGCGTTCATTATGCGAGCACCTCCTCGAGATAGTCGAATGCAGCCTTGGTCATAACCAGGTTGGCGTTGTCCAGCAGATCGTAGGTGTTGGACTCGGTTGCGCCGATGATCAGGACGTTCTCAAGGTTGCGGAAGGACAGGAAGGACTCGAAGTCGTCGTCGTCGACAACGACGGTGGTGCGGCCCTTGATGCCCAGGGTATCCAGGACAGCCTTAGCAGCCTTGGTGGAGGGCTTCTCGAAGCCAAAGTCGTTGACGATGGTCAGCTCGCCGTCAGCAAGCTTGGCGGACAGCGCGGAGCGCATAGCCAGCTTGACGACCTTGTTGTTCACGCGGTAAGCGTAGGAACGGGTGTGGGGGCCAAACACAACGCCGCCACCGGTGTAGTGGGGAGCGCGGATCGTACCCTGACGAGCGTTACCGGTGCCCTTCTGACGGAAGGGCTTGCGGCCACCGCCGCTGACCTGACCACGGGTCTTGGTGTTTGCAGTGCCCTGACGCAGAGCTGCGAGCTGGGACTTGACGACCTCGTGCATGACGTAAATGTTGGGCTCGATGCCGAAAATCACATCGTTAGCTGCAACAGTCTCGACGTCCTTGCCTGCGGGATCGATGATCTTGATATCTGCCATCTTTATCTCCTCCCTTAGGCCATACGAACCTGGACGAGAGCACCCTTGCCACCAGGCACGGCACCCTTAACGAGAATGAGGTTCTGGTCGGCGTCGACGCGGACAACTGCAAGGTTCTTGACAGTGACGCGATCGCAGCCCATGTGACCAGCCATACGCATACCCTTCAGAACACGGGAGGGGTAAGCGCACATACCGATGGAACCGGGTGCACGGTGGAAGTGAGAACCGTGGCCGCCGGGACCGCCAGCAAAGTGATGACGCTTGATAACGCCGGCGAAGCCCTTGCCCTTGGAGACGCCGATGACGTCAACCTTGGCAGTATCAGCGAATGCCTCGACGGTGATGGTCTCGCCGCAGGAGTGCTGGGAAGCATCCTCAACGCGGACCTCGCGCAGATAGCGCATGGGAGCAACGCCGGCCTTCTCGAAGTGGCCCTTCATGGGCTTGTTGACCTTGCGCTCCTTGATGTCACCGAAACCGATCTGAACGGCCTCATAGCCGTCGGTCTCGGTGGTCTTGACCTGCGAGATAACGCAGGGGCCAGCCTGGATGACGGTCACGGGGACGATGTTGTCATCCTCTCCCCAGACCTGGGTCATACCCAGCTTGCGGCCAAGAATAGTGTTGACCATTTTCAACCTAACTGTCAGGCGATCGTGCAGAGGAAGCAGTTTGCTTCGTGTAGTGGATCGCAGCCTTTAGCTCTCCCCTTTGCACAGTGCATGCTCTGGGGCGCTGTTTACATTCGCCGTATGCCCATTTGGCGTGAGAGGCTTCTGGGCACACGACACACTACGCCCGCGAAGGCGCAGCCCGTCTAGAATACAGACTTCGAACCCGTTTGTGAACCCCCTTTTTATAAAAACACGCTCCCGGGCGTATCTTTTTTCTGATTGACCATGGACATGGTAAAGAGATGTCAACACTTTCGTCAGACTGTTTTGTTGACAGCGTTGGAATACAGGCATCCCATAGCCCATGTAGCCAATGTGTACCAGTGACAAAGTGACCAACATAGAAGGGCCCTCGGTATCATCGAGTCCACTATGTTGGTCACTTTGTCACTGGTACACATTGGCTACTAGCTCTTCTTTTGTTGCAACGCCACCTACTCCAGCTCGTCCTCGTAGCCTTCGCGGCGGTTGAGGCCGGGATCGATGTAGCCCTTAGCGACGGCGGTGACGGCGAGCTTGAAGACGTTCTCATGACCGGTCTTGGCAAGCAGCTCTCCTACGCGGCGCTTGATGGTGCCCTGACTCAATCCAAGCTGCTCGGAGATCTGCTTGCGGCTGCACCCGTCGCAGATCAAGCGGAGCAGGCGCACCTCGTCATCGTTGAAGCTCATGCCGCGCACCTTGGCGCGCTCCTCCGATGGGAACACGGTATAGCCTTTATGCGCGTAGCGCAGGGTGGTGAGGAGATCGGCAAGCTCCGCATCCTTGTAGATAAAACCCTCCACACCAGCCTCCTGTGCCTGGTGCATGTGAGTGATGTCCGGCGTACCCGTCATGAGAACGATGCGGCACTCGGGGTATGCGACCTTGATGTCATGTGCAGCCGCAAGACCGCTGCTGCCACCTTCCGTGCAGATATCCATCAGCACGAGGTCGGCCTCGTTGTCCTCGACGGCGGCCAGAGCATGGTTGGCATCCCCCAACGCCTCGACGACTTCCATATCCTCCTGCACGCCCAAAAACAGCGCAAGCAGTTCACGGAGCATGACCTGGTCTTCTACAAGCACGATTCTCATGGAGCGCTCCCCCATCCGCATCGCATTGTCCCTATTTTGTCCCTTCTCAAAAGTTTACGGCACTATATAGAGATTGAAGGTTCCAAAATCCCAACCCAACCACAAGCGGCATGCGATGCACATAAGAAGTAGCCAGTGTGTACCAGTGACAAAGTGACCAACATAGAGGGGCCCTCGGTATCATCAAGTCCACTATGTTGGTCACTTTGTCACTGGTACACACTGGCTACTGAAAGCTGGCGCCTTGCCATCCCAAACGGAGTACATATAAAAAGGACGGTGCGCGTTACACGCACCGTCCTCCGGGAGAACTCCCCTAGCAAGAAGACCCTTGCCTCTCTTTAAGCCGGGCTAACCGCACGATAATCGTTGTGAACGAGATCGTAGGTCTTATTGGTCAGGTACACACCCTTAACCCACTTGGAGCTCTTGGGAGCTAAGGTGCCGATAGAGACCTTCTTCTTGCCAACGACCTTGTGGTTGATGTCAACCGTTACTGTTGCGGAGAGCTTGTGGCTCGTAAATTTCCAGTTGTTGAAGAACCAGACATCCGCGTACATCTTGTTGCCCTTGTAGTAGACCTTCATGACGCGGGCACCCTCAGTAAGGCCAAAGCAATCGTTGAGAGAGGCCTTCGAAGAGGACTTCCAGACATTGGCCTTGCCTTTCACGTTCTTACTAGACATCGGCAACGCAGTCCTGTCATCGGTAAGCTTGGTGACGACCTTGAACTTGGCCTTGCCGAGACCCTTGCCCTTGACGACGATCTTATAATCCTTATCCGCCTTGGGGCTGATGGTCTTAACCTTCTTCTTGCCCGCATAGATGGTAGCGGTCGTCCTGTTCATGAACTTGCCAGGAGTACTGAAATAAACCCTGGCTTCGTTGTCGTTGATTTTGGTAGCACGAAGGTTGTATGCGGAATACGTCACGCCGCCGACCGGGTTGAACCACGCTGCCCAAGCAAAGGTGTGATCCTCGTCCTTGAGGCCCACAATGCCGTACCTGTAATCCTGCTTGCCAGGGATGAGCTTGTCATCGGTAAACTCGATCTTTGCAGACCCCCAGTCGCCAACCTCGACAGACACCGGCATGCGAACGGTGTCAAAGTTGCTGACATCATCAAGACGCCAAATCTCGAGCCTATCGGGACGACACATGACGCCGCCAAAACCGGAGCTCCACTCGAACTCTCCCCAAACCTTTACCGTATGCTCGTCAAGTCTTTGAAAATGAGCGTATTTATCTGTGACCGGCTCCATGTCCTTATTCTGAGTCCAGCCTTCAGTAACGGGCTCATAGTCCGCTGCAAGCGCTTTCTGCATGTTGGGCGCGGCCAGGAAGGCCATGGCTGTCACGCACAGAAGCGCCACCAGCCAAATCCAAACCCTTTTGAATGACGATGTTCTCTGGCTCATAACCGCCTCCTTCTCCCGGTGGATCGCACATCCAACACGCGCGATCCATTTCTCACGTAAGCGGTCAATAATCCGCAGCCGACATTTAAGTCAGAAACGCCCCATCTCCGCGCTGCCATAAAAGGCGGCATG
>CAKUES010000008.1 GCA_934646835.1 uncultured Coriobacteriales bacterium | reverse complement strand
AAGCCGAGGCTCTGGGAGAATGCCTGGGGCAGGGTGAAGATGCCATAGAAGAAGCATGCGATGATGAGCATCTTCTTACGGCCGAGCTTGTCGGACAGGATACCGCCGCAAGCGCCGCCGAGAACCATGCCGAGCAGGCCCCACGTGGTGAGGGAGCCCATTGCTGCAGAGTCGACAACAGCCTTGCCGGTGCTCCAGTCAATCATGTTGAAGGAAGCGGCAAGGTAGGTGTTGGTGGAATTAACGACCATGAAGTCATAGCCGTCGAAGATGTTCGCCAGGCCAAGCAGGACGAACATCAGCCAAGTATGGCCGTTGATACCGAAGGAGTCGATGACCTCCGATACCGTGAACTCTTTGGATTCGCTCATGTTAAATCCCTCCTTACTGAGATTTCATGCATACGCCTTGAGCGAAGAACACATGCGTATGCGCTGACGGGTCTCCGCGCTCGCTCCCCAGATTTACAAGCACGAAAACCAGTAGATCGGTCATTGGTCCTTTGTTTCCCAGACACAGACGCCAAGCAACGTCCCTTGGACCGCCGACACATATCTCGAATGAAATGCTAGGGATTGTGCCTTAATTCACCCTAAAGTTGGACCATTGAACACTTACATATTCGGTTTTCCAATATTCCCTGCTAGTATTCTGCTATGGGAAAGGAATTTGGCAGGGACTCTCGCGAAGCCCTGTTTTTTACATCGGAGCACCATTTGAAGCTACTCATCGCCGAGGACAGCCCTCGACTTCTCAAGACGCTTACCAAGGTCCTCGAGCGCGAAGGCTACACAGTCGACGCCGTAGGAGACGGCGACACTGCCCTCAACTACATCCAAAACAGCACCTACGACGGGCTCGTACTCGACGTCATGATGCCCGGCAAAGACGGGCTCGACGTCTTGAAGGAAGCTCGCGCCTGCGGCGTGACCTGCCCCGTCATGCTCTTCTCCGCCTTGACAGAGATCAGCCAGCGCGTCGAGGGCCTTGATGCCGGCGCTGACGACTACCTCCCCAAGCCCTTCGACCTCACGGAGTTCTCCGCACGCGTGCGCGCCATGCTGCGCCGACGCGACTCCTTCTCGCCGGAGCTCGTCAAATTCGCGGGTATGGAGCTCGACTGCTCCTCCCACAAGCTGGAGTACCAAGGGACCCAGATCTTGTTGGGCGGCAAGGAGTTCCAGATCATGGAGATGCTGATGGCCCGCCCCGGCGCCATCGCCCCCATCGACCGCATCCTCGACCAGGTCTGGAACTGGGAGAAGGACGTCGACACGAGCGTCGTGTGGGTGCAAGTCTCCAACCTCCGCAAGAAGATCGCCAAGATCGGCGCGCCTGTGGTGCTGCGTTTCGAGCGCGGCGCAGGCTACGTCCTCGAGCAGACCGATGCTAGCGGGCTTTAGACGCAAGAGCATCATCGCGACCGTCGTCTCGATCGCACTGCTCGGCTCCGTAGCGGCGTTTTTCCTCTACGACCTCACAGTCTTGCGCACCAACAGGTTTGTCGACACGCTCGTCTACGCCATCCACCTCAACGGCGGCGAGATGCCCACAGACGAGCAATCCCTCAAGGAACTCCAAGACGCCCAGGTCACCGGCGGCCTCAACCCGGTGGTCAACGCGGACACCCCTTACTCGACACGCTACTTCGTCACCGTCTTCAGTGACGGCAAGGAGCCGCAAGTCGACGCAAGCCACATCGCCGAAGTAAGCAAGCAACAGGCTCTCGAGCTATGCCAGCAGGTTTACGATGGCGGCGTCCCACATGGTTGGGAGGGCAACTACCGCTACGGCATGTTCGCTGACGGCGACGAGACGATGGTGGTCTTCGTCGACACCGGCAGCTCTCGCGTCAAGGACCGCGTCGTCTTCAGCGGCTCGATTATGATGCTCTTCGTCTTCTCGCTCGTCATCGTCTTGCTCAACCTCTTCTACAACCGCTTTGCCACCAAACCGGTGCAGGACTCCTTCGAGCGCCAGAAGCGCTTCATCTCCAACGCGAGCCACGAACTCAAGACGCCGCTTACGCTCATCATGACCGACGCAGACCTCGCAGCCATGGAGCTGGGGCCGTGCGAGTACCTCGACGACATCAAGTCCGAGTGCCGCGATATGAGCGACCTCATCACGCAGATGGTCGTCTTGTCACGCATGGACGAGAGCGCACACCCGTTGGAATTCAAGATGATCAGCGTCAGCACCTGCGTCGACGGCGTCGTCAACACCTGGCGTGGCACGGCAGAGGCGGCGGGCCTGAAGGTGAAGTCCTCCATCGACCCCTACGTCATGGCCAAAACCGACGAGGCGGCGCTCAAGCAGGTGATCGTCATCCTTATGGACAACGCGACCAAGTACTGCGACAGAGGCGGCACCATCAACGTCGAAGTGCATGCGCGCGATAGGAAGTACGCCTGCATTTACGTCGAAAACGACTACGCCAAGGCGGACAACATCGAGCCCAAGCGTCTCTTCGAGCGCTTCTATCGAGCTGATGCAGAACGCGCAGAGAAGATCGGCCATGGCATCGGGTTGTCGCTTGCCAAAGAGACGACGGAGAGCCTCGGCGGTGACATCGACGTCTACACCAAGAGCCTGCCTCCTATCATCGGCTTCAAGGTCGTCTTGAAATCCAACTAGCAGCGTGCAACCGCACGCTGCTTGCATTGGGAGATGCGTGCGATGAAATATCGACTGAGCCGATAAATCCCAGTTGGTTACTATGGATTCTTCAGCGCAGGCGGCTTGCATTCGAAGACCAAAACACCTCACTGAGCTGCTTTTGTCGTCCCGTTTGCCAGTTGAATGTTTCCGTTTTTCGAGTAAACCGTCGCTTCACAAAACGCACACATGCTTTTTAGTGAGCCTTTAGGTTCGTTATCTATTTTGAACTTGCGATCAGCAGACGACTACGCCATGTTCCCTCCTTTGGCGATCCCCTTTTCGTCCTGCTGGCAAATCCTGAGGGGCTTCGCTGATTCAGACCGGCGGAGCAATCAAAGAGGCGCTCGCCCGCAACGGCAGCGCCTCTTTCTCTTTGTCTCTTTGGTTTTCTCGCGCCGCCTGTTTGCACCGGCGCAGTCGACGTCTCAACCTTGCATGCCGCCAGCCGCGCTGCCATACGACAACGCTGCGAGTGACCGATTCTCCCAGGGAAAAGCTGATTAGAGCAAGCGCCCGCTGCATACGATTGGCAAAACCGCTGGTCACGTAGGGAAGGAACCGAAATCTCTCCCCATAAACCTTGCATTACTCAGCGTTTCCCTAGGCTAGCGCTTGGGGCGTGCCCACTCCAAGAAGGCGTCTGCATCCGCCTCGTCGATATCCCAGATGAGCTCCGTCGTCTGACTCGAGCCAGCAGCAGTCGTGACGAGCACGCTCCTCAGATGCTTTGCAAGCTGGAAGGGGTTTGCGCGCAGACAGCAGTACTGGATCTTCTTGCGAGGGACGACGACCTCTTCGCGTGTGAAACCCTCGTTGACGATGCAGACAGCGCCGTTGCCGCAGGCAAGCGACGAACCCGCATGCCACTTGAGACCGCGCACGGCGCCGACGAGCATGTCGGCGACAAGCAGCGCTGCCAAAGGCCACAGCGCAGGGACGATCTCCCGCGCCAGCTCCCAGTGCTCGGGCATATCGAGCTTGATTGCGGCAAGCACCACCGCGACACAGGCCGCCAGGGTCAGCAACACCCAGAAGCCGACGTTGTACCACAGCGCCGCTCGCACCACGGCACGACGGCGCGCCCTGGTGGGAGGCTCAACTTGCACCTCGCTGTCAAACGCGAGCTCGGGAACCAAGCCCTCGAGCAACGTCGGCAACTTGCTCGTCTTGATAAAGGGATGAACGACCATGCCCTTGCCGGAGAACTCCGGAGAGCTGCTTCCCGCTCCATCGTCGTTGGAGGCGCTGTCAATACGACCCAGATAGACCTTGCAGTAACCCAGCTTGCGGCGTATCCAACCGTGCTCAACGCGAACGAACTGCACGCGGTCGATATCGATTCCCTGCGTCTGGTGTTGCAGGAGGCCACGCTCGACCTCGATGCGGGTACCTCGACGGCGGACCTTGAACGCACCGTACGAAAGCACCGCGGCAATTGCAGAAAGCGCTCCCACCACAAGTATCGAGGCGACAAACGACAGCGCAAAGGCCGGCAGCATCCGCAAGGCGATCTTGGACACGATGGCGCTTGTGACCCCTGAGGCGACATCAGGCGCACCCGCCATCTGCTCGAGCCAGTTGGCAAGCGCCTCCGTCACCGGCTCTATGCCCAGGACAAATCCCGCCACGCCTACCAGCGCCAAAAGGACGGCACCAGCGATGTTGCGCGCATCCGATATACCGGACAGCATCAGCTCCTTGTTGCTAAGACCCGTCTCGAAGCTCACCGGCTGAACCTCTTCAAAAGAGGCCTTGTCAAAGACGCCATGGCTCTGGGAGAAGATGCCCTCGACGTCATCGAGGATGCTGGACGCGTCCACCCCTCCCGCGGACAGGGAGGTTTGCGCCTGACCGGCGTCAGCGTGCGCGGCCTCGACTCCGATAACCGTACCGTCATCGTCAATCGAGCCGCCCGCCAAGATGACCTGCTTGCGCCGAAAGAGCTCATGGCGCAGCTCCTGCGCGTCGCTCTTGGTCACATACGGCACCACAATCGCCTTGTTCGAAGAGCCGCCGGCAGTATCGATCTCCACCGAGCACACGCCGGCGACGCGCTGGAGCAGACTCGCGCGTGTGTCAACGCTTTGGATGCGCTGGTAGGGCACGTGCAGGCGCTTCTTGCTGATGATGCCCTTGTGCAGCGAGAACTCCTGCGGGCCGACCTCGTAGCTCAGGTTCTTCCACGACAGCCAAAACCCGAGAGCAAAGACCCCCGTGAGCAACACGACCACACAGAAGACCCCGCCAACAATCAGTACAAAGGCGAACAACGGGAGCGTCGAGCCGCTCTCGAGAAACCCTATGACAGCGGGCACGATGCTGCCCACAGCGCTGACCAAGAGTGCGATGAGCGTTGCGAGCAGGGCCTTGAGGCCTCCGAGCCAGATGTAGCTGTGATGGACTTTGTGAGCGCCGGGCTGCATTACAGGTCCTCCTGGGCAAGGCGCGCCTGGGTCGCGATGGCATCGCGCAACTCGTCTGCTTGCTCGACGGTGAGGCCAGGAATGGCGTGCTCGCCTGCAGCGGTGGCCACCGTGACCTGCGCGAGCCCAAAGGCGCGCATAATCGGACCTTGCTTGGTGTCCGTGTTCTGCACGCGGACGAAGGGAATGACGAAGCGCTTGCGCCAGAAGATGCCGCGCATGATGTCGAGCTCATGCTCGCCTACCTCGAAACGCCAACGCTCATAGCGGTAACGAGGAAAGATGCCGACGAAGAACGCGAGGCATACGATCGTGGCGATGCCGAGCACGAGGTTGACCATGTCGAGCACAGGCTCGTCCTCGACAATGCCGGCGATAAGGAAAGGCAGGCCGATGCACAGCCAGCAGCAAGCGACGATGACGAGCTCGCTCACGCGCCACACGGCAGTCACTTTGTGATCGAGTTTGAGCTGGGGCAGTGGGCGCATCCGGGCTTCCTATCCACGAAGGTTTAGATGCTTCTAGTATAAAGACCCCATGCGACACGAAATGTTGCATAGGAATTAGTTTGCGTGAATCAGACGCAACAAAAACGGGCAAGGGCAACGGAAGCCGCACAAGGCCGCCGCCTCCACGGCGATGGCATCAAGCGCGGGAACAGGGGCCTGCCCGCGACCCAACACATGGCAACGTTCGGGGCTTTCGAGTCCATGCCGCGTGCCATCCGCCTCCCAAGAACAAGGGCCAAGTTCAACCAACAACACATCCCCTACTGCAGCAGCTCGAAGTCACTTCTGTGGAAACGAATGAGGCCATCCTTTTGCATGCGCGAGAGCTCGGCAGAAAGCGCGCTGCGGTCGACACCCAAGTAACTTGACAGCTGTTCTCGGTTGTAAGGGACGGTGAAGCGCTTGGTTCCGTAGGCTTTTGCCGCAATAGAGAGATAGGCCAGGACCTTTGTGCGGATAGTGCGGTTGGTCATGACAAAGCTGCGGCGTGCAAGCTCGAGGTAGCGGCGTGCGAGCAACGACGTCAGGTTCGCGGCAAGTTTGACGCGCGCCTCGTAGAAGCGGTCATGCTGCGGGTTGATTATCTTGCCGACATCGAGAAAGAGCACCTTGCTGTCTTGCTCGGCGACGTAGTCGACCGTGAAGTCCTGCTCGCGCCCAGAGCACGCCGACGCCTCGCCAAAGGTCTTGCCCTGCTCCATGATGGTGAGAATGGCGATATCGCCCCACGTTCCCACGTGCTCGATGCGCACAGACCCCTCGAGGATCAACCCGAGCTGCCCAAAACGCTCGCCTGCGGAAATGATGACTTCATCCTTCGCGTAGCTTTGCACCTTGGCATCAAGCGTCGGCAAAAGCGGCTCCACCTCCTCGTGCTCGAGGCCCTCGAACAGCACGTTGCGCATGATGTAATAGAAATTCAAGATATTCCTCGTTTCGTTGTATTTACAACGTAATTGAAGCCTGGCGCTCAGTATAGTCCTAGCTGTCTTAAAGGTGACCACAAAGATGTCAGCTGCAGATGCATCGCAGGTCAAACGCAAGAGAGAGGAGATCGCCATGGTCTTCACTATTCTTCTCATCGGTTTGGGCCTCATCATCGCTTTGGACGGACTGATTCTCCTTGACCGCGAGCGCTTCGACCGCAAGCCGCGCATGCAGTACCGCGCCGCCACCCTCATTGGCGTCGCAATCGTTGCAGCAAGCATCACCGGGATTATCTAGAGACACAATCGATTCTCCAAACAGAGAACGGCCCCTCGCAATCTCCCCGCGAAGGGCCGTTCTCTGTTTTGGGCGCACTGCGGTAGGCCGTTGCACCTAACATCAGAGCGGGGTTTACAGATTTAGCTCGCCGCCACAGAGGCAAACGCACACTATGGCAAAACAACAGTGCGCCGTCTGCTAGATAAGCACCGTATGCAGCTCAAACCTGCTAGATAAGCACCGTAGACGCATCTATAAAAGCAGATAAGCGTCTATGGTGCTTATCTAGCAGGTTTGAGCTGCATACGGTGCTTATCTAGCAACTTCCCGTGCATAACTAGCAGCAAGGGGGCATGACAAACATCATTGAACACTGCCAGCCACAAACTCATATGGGCCTTGAAGGGAGTGAAACAAATCACGCTGCCTGCTATCAAAATGCTCTGACTGGATTCGCAAACTTCCGCCTTGCAACGCCCTTATCTCACGAGCCAGTTTAGTCATAGCGTCAGTATCATTGAGTTCCCGAGCAGTGACATTCCTAACGATATATCCATCCGCCCGCAACGCCTGCCAGCGCCGCAGGTCATTGGCCCGCTGTTCCGCAGAGCTGTGCCACTCGACGCCGTCGTATTCGACATCGTACTTGATTGCCTCAAACAACAAGTCTGGTCGGCAGCGCTCTTTACCTGCAAGCGCAGCGGCATGCTTGCCAAGCCGGACTGTCGGATTGAGCGTCGCGCCATGGAGCCCGAAGCCTCCCCAACGCATTGGCAAAAGAAGTTTCATAGCAAGATTGATTTCAGTCGGTGACTCAGCACCAGGCTCAATATGCTTAGCCGCAGCCCTCACCTTGCGACTCCCTCGCGTATCAACTGCGGCGATTATCTCTCTCAAACGATTGATGTCAAGAAGCGGAACTGAAGAGATAATCTTCCCCTCAACCTTATCGATAGCAAACGAGGAAGTTAACTCATAGCCCAGCTTTATGAGCTCAACCGCTGTCAAAGATTCAGCCATCTGGAAATACACCAGCTCGGGCTCTGGCAAAAACAACTCATTGTCCACCGCATAAAGGCATTTGGATTCGATGCCTTTAAGCCCCCAGTGAAAAGAGCACGAATCCGTCCGTGGACGTCTATAACCATGTGGCGCCTCAATGCGCAGCGGGAGAGACAGCGAGAAGCGCTTTGCGACTTCGCGAGCCTCGGAAGCGGAGATCGAGGGAGCCATGCCTTTTGAGTGCGGTACGCAGTTCTCGTTAAGAAACAACTCCAAGTGGGCCCGGCCACACTCCCGGATTCTCCGCCAGCAATTCAACGCCGATTCATACGCAAGACAGACATGCATGTTCGCCCCTTTCTAAGAGGCCCACAGTGTAAGGGGGAAAGCGCCTGCAAAACCACCCCCAATGTACCTTCGCGATTCCCCCACTTCGCCGATTGAAATCAGACCAAAATCAGACTTCCATAAGAACGATTTCAGACCAAATTCCGGGACTAAAACCGCTGGTAGAGGGGCATTTTTGTTTTACTGCGTCAGTTGAAGTTACTTGGCCGGCCCCAAACTAATGGAAAGCGCGACAATCTTGAGCGTTTTCAACACTTAAATGTGCCTAAAAGGCTATCGCGAAACGAGACTGCTTGAAGTGCAAGGAGAGCCATTTCCGGGCACCGCGACCTTACCCGCTCTGCTAGATAAGCACCATATACAACTGGAAACCGCTAGATAGGCGCCACAGACGCATATCTGCTTTTACAGATGCGTCCCTGGTGCTTATCTAGCAGTTTTGAGCTGCATATGGTGTTTATCTAGCAGGTTCCCATGCGAAGACAGCAGCTGCCGGCGCAGACAGCCATGGCAAGAAAAACACCGCAGTCATCTCAAAGTGGCAAGAAATGCACAGTGAACGCATGTCTGCTTTTACAGATGCGCCTGTGGTGTTTTTCTTGCCGCTTAGAGATGACTGCGGTGTTTTTCTTGCCACCCTCCGTGCAAAACTTGCCCAAATGCGCATGCCAAGAGAAGCGCAAGCGGGGCAAGGGAGCTGGGAGCTGGGAGCTGGGAGCTGGGAGCTGGGAGCTGGGAGCTGGGAGCTGGGAGCTGGGAGCTGGGAGCTGGGAGCAGCTTACGCCAAACCCCAGATAGCGCCAAAGATCTCGTTGCCCATGAGCCAACCTCGCTCTGTAGGAACAAGACGCCCCTCTCCCGCTGCCGCGATAAGGCCCTCTGCCTCCAGATCCTGTACGACGCCCTCCAGCGCAGGCTCGGCCGCACAGGCTCGGGCCGCAAGCGCCGGCCCAAGACCAACGCTGCGGCGGAATGCGAGCATCGCATCCTCGAGCAGCGCCTCGCGCGAGCTCATAACCTCTGCCTCCCAACACGGATGGCCAACGCTGTCGCAGAACTCCCGCACATCGGTACAAGCCTGGACGCGAATGCGCCCGTCAGCCTCAAGCGCAGCGGCTGCTTCTTTTGCATACTCGTCGGCAGCATCCCCAAAGACCCCTGCGGCAACGCAGGCATCCCAAGTTGCAGCGCTCATCATGCTCGACGCCGCAGCGCCCAAACCAAGGTACTCCACACCCGTCCAATATGCTGTGTTGTGCTTAGATGCGCGTCCCGGCTTAGCATAGCTTGCCACCTCATAGCGCTCGAAGCCGGCATCTGTCAGCAACTGCTCTGCCGCCTCCATCATCTGGGCCTCGACGTCCTCGTCGATGCCACACCACTCCCCCGCCTCAACACGCGCCGCAAGCGGCGTGCCGTCCTCGACAGTAAGCGGGTAGATGCTCACATGGCCTGCACCGCTTGCAATCACGCGCTCGACGGAGTCACGCCAACTTGCCAGCGTCTGCCGAGGGCCACCGCAGATGAGGTCGAGGCTGAACTCCATATCGCGCTCGCGCAAGGCGGCTACAGCGGCGTCGATATCGGCGGCCTTATGTGGGCGGCCGTACTCGCGCAAGACAGCATCGTCAAAGCTTTGCGCACCGATGCTCATGCGCCCCACACCAAGCGCATAGAGATCCTTCACAATGCGGGCGTCGAGGCTCTCGGGGTTGGCCTCGACGGTGAACTCCTCCACCTGCTCGAGATTCATTGAGAGGGAGATCATGTAGACAAGCGAGTTAAGACGGCGCGCACCCAAGTGCGTCGGAGTGCCGCCGCCAATGTAAATCGTCTTCACCCCACCAAGCAGACCGGCCTTGGCAGCGCGCCTCACCTGCAGGCACAGCGCATCAACATACGCGTCCATAAGCGCATCGTCATGGCAGGCACTCGTCGCAAAGTCGCAATACGCGCAGCGGCTCGTGCAAAACGGGATATGAATGTAGAGTGCGCTGATCATGGCCTTTTGCCTCTCTTTGAAACTCCCCTACGCCTGCTCGCGGCAGGTTCGACGCAAGCCGTAGAACCTGCCAAACTGCAGGATACAGATGGTGACGAGGGTGGTGGATGCAATCTCCGCCACGATAACTGAGGTCCAGATGCCGTCCGGGCCAAGAAGCATAGGCAGCAAGATGACAGCGCCTGTCTCGAAGACGAGCGTCCTCATGAAGCTGATGACAGCGGAGACGACTCCGTTGCCCAAACTGGTGAACAGCGACGAACCGAAGATAGAGAAGCCCATCAGCAAGAAGGCGATCGAGTAGAGACGGAAAGCATGGATGGTAAGCGCCATAAGCTCGTTATCGTAGCTCGTGAAGAGCTGTGCGATGACAGGCGCGAGCAGTTGCGCCGCAACAAAAGCACAGACACCACCGATGCCCATGATGGCCAAGCCGTGACGCATCAGGCTGCGCTTCTCCACACTGTTGTCCGCACCGTGCTGAAAGCTCATGAGCGGGGCGGCGCCCATGGCGTAGCCCATGAGGATCGCACCGAAGATCATGCCGACGTACATGATGACGCCATAAGCTGCCACGCCGTCCTCACCAAGCAACTCGATGAGCTGCCAGTTGTAGACCATCGCTACGACGCTCATGGCGATGTTGGACATCATCTCACTCGAGCCGTTGACGCAAACCTTGCCGATGACCCTGAACTCGAGCTTGGTCTTGCCCAAGCGCAGGAAGCTCTTGTTGGGCAGAAGGAAGTAGATGAGAGGAATCAGGCCGCCAACGTACTCGGAGGCAACGGTCGCCCATGCGGCACCCGCAACTCCCATGCCGAGGTAGCCGACCAAAACAAAGTCGAGCACGATGTTGGTAAGGCCGCTCATCACGGTGATAACCAAGCCGAGCGTGGGCTTGCCTGCAGTTGAAAACAGCGGTTGGAACGCGAATTGAAGCATGAACATCGGCAAGCTGACCATGCTGATCTGACCGTAGAGCACACAGATAGGTAGCAGCTCATCGCTTGCACCGAGGAAGCGCGCAACAGGCTCCATTGCAAAGAAGCCGATCGCCGCGCAGATAATGCCCAGGACGAGTGCAAACCAGATGATGAGACTGAAATAGCGATTAGCTGTGGCGTCGTCTTTCTTGCCACGTTGGTGAGCGACGAGCGCACCGCCGCCGCTGCCGACCATAAAGCCAGCCGTGCTCAAGATCATGATGAACGGCAAGATGAGGTTGACGCCGGCAAAAGCAGTCTTTCCAGCAAAGTTGCTGACGAAGAAACCATCGACGATGGTGTAGATGCTCGTGAAAACCATCATCACCATGGACGGTGCGGTATAGCGCAGCAAAGCTGCGGTGTTGAAGTGCTTTGACATGTCAACGGACGACATGGATACCATCGCTCCTAAACGAAAGAGTCTTATCAGAAGGCGAATGCATGGCGTGTCGAGCAACGCGGTGCTCGCACTTGGGGACTTGGCCCCTTAGAGAAGCACTGATCAATGCGAGGCTCATAGGGAGGGACAGGGTCCCTCCCCTACGTGACCAGCGGTTTTGTCAATTGCATACAGCGGACATCTGCCTTAGTCAACGCTTGTTTAGAGAACAACAGCGAACGCACACAGCAGCAGATACCTGCAGCCAAACAAGCTAGCGAGAACGCTCGCAAGCTATGTCGATGAGCTCGTAAAACTCCGCCGCAGTCGTTGCCGCGCCAAAACCGCGCCTGAGCTCTGCCGCGCCAGGTTGTCCGTGCACGTAAAAGCTCAAGTGCGCACGCATGGGACTCAGATGCTCGCTGCCATGGAACTGGATGTAGAGGTCAAGGTGACGCTTTGCCGCCTCGAGCCGTTCGAGCTGCGTGGGCTCGTGGCCCGTGAAGATCCACGGGTTACCGCGTGAACCGCGCGCGACAAACACGGCACTGGCCCCGCACTCCGTCATCATAGACTGCGCGTCCTCAAAGCTGAAGACATCTCCGCTGCCGATGACGGGCACGTTAACCGCATCGACAACATCCTTGACAACACTCCAGTCCGCCTGACCGCGGTACAACTGCTTGGCCGTGCGTCCATGCACACCCAACGCCACTGCACCAGCGTCCTCCAACAGCTTAGCGAACTCAACTGCGTTGAGCGTTGCCTCGTCCCAACCGCTTCTAAACTTCGCGGTAACGGGAATGCCGTAAGAATCAAGCGCGCCGACCATCTCCGAGACGATCTGGGCTGCAAGCTGCGGGGTGCGCATGAGCGCCGCACCCTCGCCCTTCTTGTGGACCTTCAGGACCGGGCAACCCATGTTGACGTCGATGAGCGCAATGCGATCCGCCATCTCGTCGGCAAGAATCGCAGCCTGGCGCGCCATGACATCGGGCTCATGGCCAAAGAGCTGGATAGCGATCTTGTCCTCCGCCGGAGCGGGCAGGACCATGTCGTGGGTTTTGTCGTTGGCATATTCGAGCGCCTTGGCGCTCACCATCTCCGTATAGGTAAGGCCAGCACCATGCTCAATGCACAGGGTGCGAAACGCGGGCTCGGTGACGCCGGCCATCGGCGCAAGCCATAGAGGGTTTGCAAAAAACGAAGAGTCAATATGTGCCATGGAATCCTTCCCTAGCCCAGGAGGGCAAAGAGCTCATCGACGACGAGGTCCGCCACGGCAAGCTTATATGCGAGGCGCGTCGGCTGCACATCGATGTCGAAGCAAAACGCGCTGACGGTTGCCGCATCTCCAGCCGGCCCATAGGCAATGGCAAAGTGCACCTGTCCGGGGATACTGTCACCGTTAACAGGGTCGACGTTGCCCATAGTGCCGGTGACACCGATGCCGATATCAGCCTTGTAAACGTTACGACAAGCTAACGCCATCGCAGAGGCAGTCTGGTCAGAGTAGACGCCGTAGCACTCAATGACCTGAGCGGAGACACCCTGCATGACCTTGGCGTCGTTGCAATACGTGACAAATGCACCCTTAAGGACGGCTGAGGAACCCTCTGTGTCCGTGATAAGGGAGGCGAGCTGCCCAGAGGTAGCGCTCTCCATCGTCGTGACAGTGAGGCCGCGCTCGATCAGCAGGCGCGTGAGGTCCGCGTACTTGGCGCGGACGGATTTCTCGTCAACGCTCATGCTCGAAGAGCCTTTCTACTCATCCACCTTGAGGATGGCCATGAAGGCCTCCTGCGGAACCTCCACATTGCCGATGGCCTTCATGCGCTTCTTGCCAGCCTTCTGCTTCTCGAGGAGCTTCTTCTTACGGGAGATGTCACCGCCGTAGCACTTGGCCAAAACGTCCTTGCGGCGTGCCTTGACGTTGGTGCGGGCGAGCACGCGCGCGCCAACGGCAGCCTGGATAGGCACCTCGAAGAGCTGCTGCGGAATGATACCCTTGAGCTTAACCGCGAGGTCGTGGCCGAGCTTGTAGGCGTTGTCCTCATGCACGATGAAGCTCAACGCGTCGACGGGGTTGCCCGCGAGCAAGATGTCGAGTTTGACGAGCTTGGAGGTCCTGTAACCACAGACCTCGTAGTCGAGGGAAGCGTAGCCCTTGGTGCGGCTCTTGAGGCTGTCGAAGAAGTCCATGATGAGCTCCGACAGAGGCATCTCGAAGGTGACCTCAACCGTGTTTTGGGAGAGGTAGGACATGTTCTTGAAATCGCCGCGACGCTCCGTGCCAAGCTCCATAACCGGACCGACGTAGTCGGGCGGGATGATGATCTTGGCCGTGAGGTAAGGCTCCTCGATGTGGTCGATCTTGGAGGCCTCCGGCATGTCCTGTGGGCTGTGGACCATGAAATCCGAGCCGTCAGTGAGGAAGACGTGGTACTCGACGCTGGGCGCCGTGGCGATGAGGTCCAGGTTGAACTCGCGCTCAAGGCGCTCCTTGACGACCTCCATGTGCAGCAGGCCCAAGAAGCCAACACGGAAACCAAAGCCCAGTGCATGAGACGTCTCCGGCTCGTAGATGAGGGCCGGGTCGTTGAGGGAGAGCTTGTCCAAAGCATCGCGCAAAGCAGGGTACTGGTCCGCGTCGATGGGGAACATGCCCGTATAGACCATGGGCTTGACATCGCGATAGCCGGGCAGCGGCTCCTGAGCGCCGTTCTTGGCGAACGTGACCGTATCGCCGACCTTGACGAGCTTGGGGTCCTTGATGGCAGTGACCAGATAGCCGACCTCACCGATGGTGAGCTCGTCAACCGGGACCTCCGCAGGACGGCGCACGCCGACCTCGAGAACCTCGCACAGCTCCCCGTTGGCCATGAACTTGATCTTGTCGCGCTTCTTGATGGAACCGTCAACGATGCGGATAAGGGCAACGACGCCGCGATAGGAGTCGAAGTAGCTGTCGAAGACAAGCGCCTTGAGAGGAGCGTCCGGATCACCTGTGGGAGAGGGAATCTGCTTGACGACCTGCTCGAGCAGCTCGTGGATGCCAATGCCGCTCTTGCCGCTGGTAAGAACTGCGTCATCAGCCGGAATGGCGAGGCCATCCTCGATCTCTGCGCGGACGCGCTCGGGGTCTGCAGCAGGGAGGTCGACCTTGTTGATGGCAGGGATGATTTCCAGGTTGGCGTTCATCGCCATGAGGGCGTTGGCTACCGTCTGGGCCTCAACGCCCTGCGTGGAATCGACAACGAGGACGGCGCCCTCGCATGCAGCGAGAGAGCGGGAAACCTCGTAGGTGAAGTCCACGTGGCCCGGGGTGTCGATGAGATTGAACTGGTAGGTGTTGCCGTTGTCAGCATCGTACATGACGCGCACAGCCTGAGACTTGATGGTAATGCCGCGCTCGCGCTCGATATCCATGGAATCCAAGAGCTGCTCTGACATATCGCGCTCTGCCACGGTGCCTGTCTGCTGCAAGACGCGGTCTGCGATAGTGGACTTACCGTGATCGATGTGGGCGATGATAGAGAAGTTGCGAATAAACTTGGGATCCATGAGTACCTTTTCAGCTACGCGACGTCTAAATGCCCTCCCAGTTTAGCGAAGGCATGTGACATACCAGGCAATTAATGCTCTGAGCGAAGCGGACCTGAGCCTCATGCGCCCAGAACAGATCTGTGTGAATAAAGAAAAGCCGCCCTCGTGAGAAAGGGCGGCTCCCATCTAAGCTTAGTAAGAAGCTAGGGGCTAGGCCATCTTGTTGACCAGAGCCTGGACACCGCTCTTGCGGTTAGCAGCCTGGTTCTTGTGGATGACGCCCTTAGAAGCAGCCTTGTCCATCAGACGGCAAGCCTTGTCGGCTGCTGCCTTTGCGGCTTCCTTGTCACCAGCGGCGACAGCCTCGCGGACGCGACGGACTGCAGTCTTCAGCTCGGACTTGACAGCCTTGTTGCGCATACGAGCCTTCTCGTTGGTGAGGATGCGCTTCTTCTGAGATTTGATGTTAGCCATTGTTTGACTATTCCTTTCGATACCATACTTGTGATTCGTTGCAGTGGGGGTGCAGACGAAACCGTTAGATGATAACACGGCACAGCAGATAGCGATAGAGGGAATACAGAGAAATACGAGAATACTGCGAAACTACCTTGAGCAGATGTCGAGGGTCCACTTGGTGAAGGCGGAGACTTTATCAGCTCCAGTCTTCATGGCAAGCTCCAGATCCGCAGCACTGACAAGGGCGCGCTCGAGCTCTTGCTCAGTAAAGCGGCTTGCCCAGCGAGAATGGTTGCGCACGCGCCAATCCGGCATGCCAAGAGCAGCGGCCAGGGCAGAGCCACCGCCTACCTCCTTGGCCACGAGAAGCTCGCGCAGGCGGTTGACCGACATGCTGAGCAAACCAAAGGGAGAATCGTCATTGAGGCGGTTGAAGAGAACCATGGCGCGCGCTGCATCCCTATCTGCCAGGGCATCGACGAATTCCCAGGGCTTGACCTCTGCCACACGTGTCACGTACTGCTCGACGTGCTGAGCGGTGATCTCCGCACCTTTGCCGAGGGCAGCGGTCATCTTCTTGATCTCTGTGTCGAGGTGTACCGTGGACTCGCCCACCATGTCGACGAGCAGCTGGGCGGCCTGGGGCGTGATGGTCACGTTGTGGCTCAGGGCGAAGTTACGTACCTGCGCCGGAAGGTCGCGCTTGGCCTTGGGCTCGCAGCTCACGACCGCCTTCTTGTCGACCTTGGCAAAGGCCTTGTAGATACGTGCGTTCTTGGCAAGCTTGGTCGCCGTGCAGGCAAGCACCGTCGTCTCATTAGGGTTGGCGAGGTACTCAATCAATGCTTCCGTCAAGGCCTTGTTTGCCTTGTCAAGATCTTTGACGACAACCAAACGCTTCTCGCTCATGAAGGGCAGCATATTGCAGGCACCAACAACCTCGTCCGCCGTTGCGGCAGACCCAAGAAAGCTCTCCTTGTTGAAGTCGATGTCTCCGAGCTTTGCCACACGATCAGTCAGGCGATTGACGAGGAACTCTCGCTTGAGCTCGTCTGCACCAACCATGAGATACGCCGCTATCAACCCGTTGTCAGCCAATGACCCTCCTACCGTCGTTTTAACCACCTGATGCTAGCACGAAGCCCCGACACGCGCAGCCAACGGTTTGGCATGTCGACAAGCCCGTGGCACGCTTGCCTCGCAAGGCAAGTGCAAGCACCTCATCCGCCCTTCTGCGTTGAGACCGCGATGCTCTCGCTCGAAAACCCCAGCGTAATATCCCCGTGCAGATCCGTGCGCAGTACCTTCGAGCCTCCTCTCTCAAGGACGCCGAGCGTCTGCTCGGTCGGGTGCCCGTAGTCGTTGCCTGCGCCGACGCCTATGAGAGCCAGCTCCGGCTTGAGAACGCGCATCTCCTCATCGTTGACAGCATCGCGGCTGCCATGATGGCCAACCTTCAAGAAGTCGATATCTCCAACATTCTCGAAAACGGCAGCGACCTCGGCTTGCTCTCCGTCTCCAGTAAGAAGCCCCTTGGCAAGCACACGCCCACCCTTTTCGCCAAACTCCAGCAACCATATCAAGCTATCCTCGTTCTCACTCTCACCTCCGTTTTGGGGAGAGAGCAAACTCAAGGAAAAGCGCCCCACAGTCACCACATCCCCGGGCGCCACGCCCTCGACCTCCCTGCCGGAGAGTGCCCAAGAAGCGCTCGACCGCAACTGGGCGCAGCACTCGGCTTGAACGAGGTCTTTGTGAATGTAGACATGCCCAACCTGAACCACACCCGCAAGACCGCCCAAGGCGCCGGCGTGGTCGATATCTTTGTGAGAGATGAGCACGGCGTCGAGCCTTGTGACCCCGTGGCGGGCAAGCGCCTTAAGCAGCACGGTCGGGTCCTCGCCCGTATCAACGAGCACCGCAGCGTCCCCATCCCGCACCAACATGGCGTCTCCCTGGCCGACATCGAGCATGATCACCTGGGCATCGCTTGCCACAGAGCCGGGAGCGACGAGATTCGCACTGCCCGCAACACCAGAAAGCCCAGTAAACAAGGCAACTGCCAAGGGAAGGGCGGCAAACCCACAAACCAAAATCACGCGCTTGGCAGCTGCCCGCTTTCCAAGCACGTGGTCAAGCTCCTCTGGTGGAGACGGCCAAAACACCCACAGGGCAGCACCTAGCAAGAAGAACACCGCACCCACGAATGAGGCTGATGCATCAAGAGGAGCACACGCCATGGGGAGGTCTGCCAGAAAGTGTACGAGCGCGCACGTCAAGCGGGCAACGTAGCCGGCAAGGCGGAGCATGAGAAAACCCAGCGGAGCGCATAGCTGCGCCAGCAAGACACCCGGGATTCCCATGCCCAACGCAAGCGTCACCAACGGGGATACCAGCAAAGTCGACAAAGGGGAGATCAAAGGCAACTGACAAAAGAGGGAAACAGTGACCGGAAGCGTTGCAAGGTTTGCCGCAAAAGTCGCTGCAATCCCGTCTGCAAGCCCGCCAAGACGAGACGGAAGCACCGCTCTTAACCAAATACCGATCAGCGGCGACAGAGCAAGCAAGCCCACCATGCACAGAACCGAGAGCTTGAAACCAAGGGAAAACGCTAACTGAGGAGCCGTTGCCAAAAACAACAGCACGCAGGCGAACAATGCCGTAGGCGCATGCCCTCTTCTCGAGACACAGGAGGCAGTGAGCACCGCAAGGCACATCACATACGCGCGCATGGCGCTGGGGGCAAAACAAGTCAGGGCGACGTAGGCACCCAAAACGAATGCGAGCAGCGCGCTTTGCTTCCAGCGTTTAAGACGCAACCGCGACAGGAGCCAAGACGCAAGCATCGTCACGACTGCAAGGTGGGTTCCACTCACCGCCATAAGATGGGCAAGCCCCGTCGTGCGAAAGTCCTGCTCCAGCTCGCTTCCAGCGTACAGAGTCCTGTTGCCGACAACGATGCCGGCTAAAAGACCTGCAGCGTCACCGCCGACCTCCGCTATCGAATCCATCGCGCTATCGCGCAAGCCTGCAACCCAGCCACGCGGACCTTGAGCGCAGCCAACATCCTCTGCCGCAGCGGCGTTCATGGTGCCGGCAAAGCCCTGCCGGTGATTCCAGCGACCGGACTCGTCGTTGCCCGGCACCTTAATCGATCCGCAAACGCGCACCGTATGCCCGGCACTCAAGGTCTGCCCCTCTTGAGGCCACAGCAACCTGAACGTCACCTGCTCGCCGCCAACCACCGCACATGCCTCGGAGACCGTCCCGTAGTCACGCTCGGCTGGGTCAGAGCAAAGCACCGCCTCAATCGCAACACCATCGCCAACCGCTTCCTGGAGGAGAGCGACTCCCCGCTCCCAGGAATGCCAGTACAACATCGAGCATGCAAAGACACAGCCTGCGGCGACAAGAGCTGGCAAGATCGCCACAAACGCCACAGGCAGGTGACGACAGCGCCTCGTAAGATAGATTGTCAAGGTACCCAAACCCACCGCAGGCACAGCAAGACCTGCGAGAATCAGCTTTTCCGCGCTCCCAGCAGCCTCGTCGACATACACCAGCCATGAAAGCCCCTCGGCACCCATTGCGGCAAGCCACGCCGCCAGCGCCGCAAAGGCGAGCGGGCCCAGACTCGGGCGCTTCGCCTGGCGCAGCAACGGCGTTGCCGCGCACTCCCCGTTATCAGCCCCCACTGGCTTTAAACGCAGATCAGGTTACGGATGGAAGCGAGGCGTGTGTCGCCGATGCCAGAGACCTTGGCAAGGTCGTCGACGCTTGCAAACGAGCCATTGGCCTGCCGATAATCGACGATTCGCTGCGAAAGCAACTCGCCGATTCCTGGAAGCTGCTGCAACTGCGCAGCTGAGGCCGTGTTGATGTTCACCTTCGAAGATGCATCCGTGGATGAACCCAGCACAGAAGCGCTCCCGCTGCTTTGCGGCGCGGCACCGCCGCCACTATCCCCTCCCTTCTTGGGGACTACGACCTGCTGCCCGTCCTCGACAAGCGCGGCAAGGTTCACCGCGCCACGTGCTGCCTTCTTGGTCATGCCACCTGCCGCCTCGATCGCGTCTCCTACTCGCGAACCGGCAAGCAGCTCGTAGAGGCCCGGACGCTTCACAGCACCCTCGACATCCACAGAGATTGCGACAGAGCTCTCAGGCGCGCCTGAGAGCTCCTGAGACGCATCGCCACCCGCAGCTTGCCCTGCTTGGATGTCAACAGAGAAATCCTGGCCAGCAGAGGCAGGCCCCGCCGGCCAGAAACGCCAGAGTGCGAAGCCGAGAAGGAGGAAGGCGACGACGCACAAACAAGCCAGAACCGGCTTGGGAGTATCGACGAGCCCCGCTCGCCTCAACAGGCTTCTCACTTTGAGCTTTGAGTCTGCGTTCATCAAAAGCCGCCTCCCAAATCCAGTTCCGGGAGGGCCTATGCTACGCGCCAAATCTAAACAGACCACCGACCAAACCAAGAACGAAACCAGACCAAAATCAGAACGAGATAAGAACGGTTTTCTGCAACTACACCGAGCAGTTTTTGGCGGAAAGCGGTCGGGAAAAGCAAAGCCGCTGGTCACGAGCGCAACTAGCGAGTTATCGACATTGGAGATATACCCAAGGTGACATGCAGCAACGGTTGACGATTAAGCCGCAAGTCGGAGCGCGAGCGCGTGGCTTATGGGGAGGGACTTCGGTCCCTCCCCTACGGGAGCTGCAAGATGCAATCCATAGCGTATCGCAGGCATCCGCGGGCCCGTTGCAACCCGATGGCGCCGACTTCGTCAGGCGCCTACGTGGGCCCTGCCGGCCCGACGACGCTGACGCGAAGGCCCGCAGCAAGGCCCCGCTGGGCAGGCTCAGACATCCGCCGGCCCAACGACGCTGACGCGAAGAGCAAATACCACCCGTAAAGGCGAAGCAAAACCTCCCAGCGCCACGCAAAAGGAGCACGAGGCAATTGTCTGAACGCACAATCGTTCAGGCAATGAACGGGAAAGGCCAAAAACGCAGCAAATCGCAGCAGTCTGAACGATTGAACGTTCAGACTGCTGCCGAGATACGTCAATGAGCTCCGCGGGCCCGTTGCAACCTGATGGCGCCGACTTCGTCAGGCGCCTACGTGGGCCCTGCCAGCCCGACGACGCTGACGCGCAACCCACCGCACCTGCAAAAAACGGGGCCGGACTGAATCCGACCCCGCTTCAAGCTATCCGCGTTCTCTAACGCAGCTCTGCCAGGAAATCCTCAATGGAAGAATCGATACCGAGGATCTTGGCCTCGCCCCAACGCTCTTGGGCAACCTCGACCAGATCGGGCCTCAGCAACAACAGCACCTTGGCAGGCTTGGCGGCATCCATGATCCGCATACCGCTCGTGTAGCCCTTGTCCTGGCAGAACTCCAAGGCGCCAAACTCGTCGACCAAAAACAGGTCGCCAAAGTCATCGCCTAGGCTGTCGAAGTGCGTGTTGATGCGCTCCATGGCCTCATCAGAGAAATCCCAGCCCAATCTCTTGCGGCCGTCGGGACGCTTATCGCCTTCCTTGAAGGTGCGCTTCTTTGCAAGCTGGAACTCCTCGCCACTCGGCAGCAGCTGCGACATGATTCCCGTCTTCTCGTCACCCTCGAAGATGGCAGGAGACCACACGCCGGTAACGCGCAGACCTTGCTCGGCAGCCATGGGGAGCATGCGCCTCACCCAGCTCGTCTTACCCGTCTGAATCGGGCCGGTCATTATGTAGATATCCATCAAGATCCTCTCTCATCGCACGAGACCCCAAACGACAAAGCGTTCAAGATCCTGGCAAACAGCCACTGCAAGGTCGCATCCAGGCAGATGCGGCACATCAAATCGTTAAGCATCCGCAAGAAGGGCAGCTACGCAAGACACAGGGGAGAAACAGGCCTCTCCCTTGCGAGCGTCACTGCAAATGAGCGATCCTGCGACCCTACTTAACCTTCTTGCTCGCAGCCTCGCTCCAAGTGGTGCAGCTCGTGACGCTGCCGCTCTTCTTGTAGCCGCGGACCTGAACCTTGCAGGTCTTCTTGGACTTCGCCTTCACCGTGAGGGAAGTCTTCTTGGCACCCTTGACGACCTTGGTCGCCCACTTGCCACCGGCAACCTGATAGGAGACCTCATAGCCGTCGACACCGCTGAGAGCGGCCCACTTGATCGTGGCCTTGGCCTTCTTGGAGCTGGCCACCTTGACGGACTTGGGAGCAGCGACGACCTTGCCGGTGAAGGTGAAACTCTTGGTAACCTCGCCGTTGTAGTTACCGATGCCCTTGTAGGTAACCGTCGCCTGCGTGCCCTCGTAGCTGTAGGTTGCGGTGTAGTCCTTGCCCTCCTTGAGGGTCTTGCCGTTGTAGGTGAGCTTGACGGCGTCCTGCTTGCCGGAGATGTAGCTCACAGTGTCCTCGAAGTCCTCGATCGTCACGTCGTCTTCGATGCTTGCCGGGGTGATGGTGAACCACAGCGTGACGTAGTTGTCGAAGTTCGAGTACGGTGCTGCGCGGATGGTCATGACCGCGTAGGTGGGGTTGCCGTCCTTGTCGGTCTTGCCCTCGGTCACGTTGGTGACGCTCGCCAGCTCGTCCTTGGCGTCGGCAGCGTTCTCAGGGTTGGGGTTGCCGTAGAGCAGCTTGTAGCCCCACTCCTTGGTGCTTTCGTACCAAGCATCGCCGGGCATGATCTGCTTGAGCTCCTTGCCCATGTAGGAGATGCCGGTCAGACCCAGCTTGATGGGCTCTCCGGTGTACTTGATTTTGACCTTGCCACGTAGGTCCGCGTCGCCGATGGCATTGTTGGTGCCGGTGCTGCACACCTCGTCGAACTTCCAGGTCGTGGTCTTGCCAGACGGGTCCGTGTAGGTCACATCACCGTACTTGAGCGTGTCCTGGTTGGGGTTGGGGCTCTCGCCACTCTTGCCCATGACCAGCGGGACCGGTTTGATCCTGAAGACGTTGAAGGTCTTCGTGCCCGTGTAGTTGCCGCCGCTCACTGCGGTGACGATGATCGGATCGCCCTCGGTCGCGTTCTTGTCGACAGCATCCTGATACTGGACACGGCTGCCGCTCTTCTTGCCAAACTTATCCTTGTCGACATCCCAGGTGTACTGGCTGGCGTCGACCACGTTGCCACCGTCGTCGTAGAGCACGACGGAGCTCGGCTTTTGCGGTGCATAGTTGTAGTACATAGAGGCAACGGTCAGCGTGCAAGTCTTGATGGAGGCCTGGACGATGGTGTAGCTCGCGGTTGTCGCCAGCCTACCCGTGTAGTTGCCGATACCCTCGATCTGAGCCGTGTACTTGGTGCTGCCCACGTTGGCGCCCTTGGTGTTTTCCTGGGCGATGACGCGATAGTCCGCGTTCTGGACAAGGGTCTTGCCGTTGTAGGTGACTTTTACAGTGGGAACCGGATCGATAGAACCGGAGTAGCTCGCCTTGTTTCCGCTGCTCACCGTTGCGGTCTTGCCGCTCAAATCAGTCGCACCCTCGTTGGAAGCGCTGGCGAGCACAGGCTTTGCCTTGGTGTCGCCGTAGGACTTGCCCGCCGGCAGGGTGTAGTAGCTGACCCAGCCCTCCTTGTCGCAGCAGGCGTTGAGAGTTGCGATGAGGTCTGCAGAGGAGATCTTCTTCTCATCGACCTCCTTGACGTTGACGATAGTGCCCGTGTAGTCGCTCAAACCGGAGATGCTGTTGGTCTGGGCGCGGTTCTTGAGGGAATAGGTGTCGTGGATATAGCCGCCATCGAGCTCGCCGACAACAGAGCCGCTGCGGTAGCCGCTGCCGTTGGTCAGGACGTAGCCCGTGTTGTAGCAAGCCCAGACCTCGGGGACGATGGCCTCGTCGTTGCTGTCCTTGCCGATGGAGTGCAACATGCCGACGATGCCCGCAGCGTAGTAGCCACCGCCGGTCGTCGTCTCGATGTTACCCGTGTTGTAGCAGTAGCTGATATCGCCGTAGGTGCGGCCCGCAACGCCGCCCGGGGAAGGCTTGGTGTAGCGGGAGCCCTTAACGTCGCCCGTGTTGTAGCTGCGGGTAATCAACGTGTAGCTGCCACCCTGGCCCACGATGCCGCCCGCCTGGCCCAAGCCAAAGACGAGAGCGGTGTTGACGCAATCGGAGAGCGTGATCTTGGCTTCCTCGTTGAACTTCTTCTGGTAGCGCAAGCCCGGGTCGTCGGTGTCACCGGCGGTAGCGACTTCGGCGCCAATGCGATAACCGCCAACGATGCCGCCCACGGCGACGCAACCGTAGGACAGCGCAGCCTTGCCCTTCTTGTAGTAAGCGCTGTCGATGGCGGCGCTGTTGGTGCAAGAGGAGATGTTGCCACTGGAATAGCCGGCGATGCCGCCCAGGTACTGCGTGCAGGCTGCGGTCGGGTTGCCAAAGCGGTCCGGTTTGCCCTTGGCGCTGGAGACGAGCGTGACCTTTGCCTTGTTGGTGCAGTTGGTGATGGAGCTCGGGTTGGCCAGCGTCTCGAGCTTGTCGACATCAGGGCCCTGGTCGCCCACAACACCGCCGACCCAGCCGGCGACCCAAGTAACGTCGTCACTGGCAGGTGCAGACGTGCAGGTGACGGAGACAGACGCGTTCTTGGTGGTATCGCAGCCCGTCACGTTACCCGTAACCGCGCCGGCCACGCCGCCAACGCGGTTGATGACGGCGTTGGCGTCCACGGTGGACTTGGCGCCGGAACTGATCTTGATCTTGACGGAGCTGTCGCAGTTGTCGAGGCTGCCCTTGCTGTTGCCGACCACGCCGCCCACGTGGTGGATGATGGTCTTGGAGCCGCTGCCGACGCTTGCCGTGATGGAGCCGGTGACGCTCACGTCCTTGATGAGCGAGCCGGCACCGCAGTTGCCAAAGAGGCCCAGGTAGCTCGTACCGCTGGAGATGTCCATGCCGGTAACCTTGAGGCCCTGGCCGTCAAAGGTGCCATCAAAGGAGTTCCACGCGTTACCGATGGGCGTATAGCTGCCGTCGAGCTTGAGCGTGGTCTTGGCCTTGAACTGAACGGTCTTGCCCGCAAAGCTCGTGCCCTTGTTAACGAGCTGGGCCAAGCCGGCCAAGTCGCGGGCATCTTTGAGCGTGTAGGTCTTCGCGCTTGACGAGTACCAGCTGGTGTCCGCGCTCGCAGCAAAGGCGTCGTCTATGTCGAAATAGCAAAGGCCACCCGCCATCGTCGAGACCATCGCAACGGAAAGCGCCGTGCGCAGCGCCTTGGAACTGCCAACAGATGCGGTAGTTGCCATACGTCGATCCTCCCCTTCTTGTCGTTGCCTTGAATCCGCCCCGATGGGGCCCAAACTGACCGTGACACCTTTTGTCACTGGTACAAAAGGTGTTACTTGCCGGACCCCTCAGAGCCCTCGCTGCTCTTCATGTCGGCCTTCTTGTCGCCATCCTCGAGCAAGTACATCTTGCCGGTGGTCGGGTCCTGGTAGACCATGCCGAGCTCGTTGTAGCTGTTGCCACCCTGCATCTCGTTGGCCATGTTCTCGATGTTCTCTTGGTCGATCTCCGTCATGTCCTGCTCGTCCATTTGGGTCACCGTGGTGACGTTGACGTTCCAGTGCACGACGAGCGCGAGCATGAGACCGCAAGCGAAGACGAGCATGACATCGGCAAGGTTCACCAGGCCAACGCGCGGGTCGACGTCTTCTTGCTCCTTGAACTTGGAATCGGAAAACCCGCTGCTTCCAAAGCTGCGCGGCGCCTTCATGGCTACTTCGCCTCCTTGAAGGCAACTGCGGCCTTCTCACGCAGAGGGGCCAGGTCGGCTGCCGTGAATCCGACGGGGAGCTCCTCGCCTGCATCGCGCGCTGCCTCCGCCTTCTCGAGAACGGTCGTCATCATGGCCTCGAGGGCGACCTGGTAGCTGCCGTACCAACGGTTGCGGATGTGGCTCACGATCATCGCGACCATTGCCGCGACCAGGCCGGCGACGGTGCCGTCAAAGGCGACGCCCAGGGAGCTGGACAGCGTGGTGAGGTCGCCGTTGCCCATGCCGACGATGCCAGGGCCCAAGGGGACCAAGGTGCAGACAAGGCCCATCATGGGAGCGACCTTGGCGATGATGTTGGTGAAGCCCATGATGCGCTGGTAGCGCGCCTCGAAGCCGGCGACCTCGCCCTTGGCGAGCGCGAAGAGCGCATCGGAGGGCAGGCCGGCGTTGTTGGCGACCATGAGCAGTGCGGCCTTCTGGTGCCACAGCAGCTTGGTGTTGCAGATCACGTCGTTGACCTCGGCGTAGTCAGCGTCCTCGAGCGCGTTGATAGCGTCGGGCAGGCTCTGCTTGGCCAAGCGCTTCTCCGTCACGAACTCGACGATGAGGGAGCCGACCAAGAAGATCACGATGAGGACCAAGAGGGCCAAGATGATCATGGCGGGCACCATGAGCGCGTTGGCAAACTGGCGCAAGATCTCTTGCAGGTACTGGGTAATGCTCATTAGACACGTCTCCTTCTAAAGTCGAGGTAGAAATACAGGCCGCCCATGAAGAGCGCGAGCGCCGCAGCCGGTGCGGCAAAGGGAGCCAGGGGGTTTTCCAAATCCAGAACACCGGGCGTGCTCTGGCTGTCGGACATGATCTGGTACACGCGCCACTTGGCGCCGGCCTCGGCGTCGCTGCCGTTGCCGTGTTCGCCGCCGCCACCGGAGTTTGCGGAGTTCGAATTATCGCCGCCGCCGTTGTTGCCGCCGATGTCGCCGGCGCCGCTGCCGCCGTTGCCGTCTCCGCTGCCGTTGCCGCTGGAGTTGCCGTCGCCGTCGCTTGCAGGCGGCGCGCCCTTCAAGACGATGTTGATCGTGTTGATGTAGTAGATCTGCTTGGAGGTGTTGGAGTCCGTCTTGCCGCTCACGCCAAAGACGAGCCTGAAGCGCGTGGACTTGTCGAGCTTCTCGTCCGGGCTGATGAAGGACTCGTTCCAGTGCATGGAGTTCGCCGTGGAGATCAGCGGCGGGACAACCACGCCCTCGGCCGTGGAGCCCACGTCGTAGTTGGGGAACCAGTAACGCGCGCTGCCAAAGAGGTAGTCGTAGCTCACCGGGCTGTCGTAGCTGTCCTGCGTGCCAAAGCGGAACTGCTTGATGTCGTCGATCTTGCAGTCGAGCTGGCGCAAGATGTCGATGAACTGGTAGCCCGTCGCGCGAATCGTCGCGTAGTTGCCCGTGCCGATGACCGTGTAGTTGTTGGTCTGAGTCGGCAGCAGCGCTGCGAGCTCCTTGGCGGTGAACTCCTTGGTCTGGACGTACTTATCCGGGTATTTCTCGTAGCTCACCTTGAGCGTCAGGCTGTTAGCCGGGTTGTAGTCGTACTGGCCGGTGTCGACGCGCACGTAGATCGTGTCGCTCACGGTCTTGCCCGCCTTGCCGCCAGCTACCGTGACCACGACCTGGCCGATGCCGCTTTGCTGCGAGGCCATGCGGCCGGTCGTCTTGTTCACCGCGACGATGTCCGTATTGCCGGCGCAGGCCCAGCTAAAGGACGCACTGCACTTCTTGGACTTGGTGGACTCGGTCTTGACGATGTTGCCGCTCGAGTCACACCAGGTTATCTTCGCGTAGAGCTGGTAGTAGATGGGCTTGGCGCCGTCGCCTGCGAGCACGACGGTCTCGGTGATCTCCTTGCCCTTCTTATCCGTGATCTGGACCTCGCTCACGTAGTTGCCGTTTTGGCCCTTGGCGATGTAGTCGATCGTGATGGAAGCCTCGCCGTACTTGTCGGGGTTCTTCACGCTTGCCGTGATCTTGCACTTGCCGTTTTTGACCGGTGTCACAAGACCGCTGGGGCTCACCTTGGCAACGCCCGTGTCGCTCGACTTCCAAGTGAGGTCGATGGCGCCCAAGTCCGTGCTCGAGCTCGAGGTCTCCTCCATGACGCCGCTGCCGGAGTTGTCGAGATAGTACGCGTTGAGCTGGACGAGCTGGCCCTTGCCCTCGACCATCACGTTCTTGAGCGGCTGGCCTTTGCCGACAAACTCGTTCTCGCCGTTGTAGTCGCTGCTCCACTTGAGGAAGAGCTCCTTGACGTAGTTCTTCTCGGGCTCCTCGTCCTCGCCCTCGTCGTCATCGACGTCTCCCTCGTCCGCCTCATCTGCAGCATGCGCGGAGATACCGTCGTCAGAAGAGCTTGCCGCCCACGCCGACGTCACGCCGGCAGGCAGGCAGCAAAACAACGCGAGCGCCAGCGCAGCCATGATGCGAATGAGCATCTGCATCATGTCGCGCATGGCGCCGGTCTGATTTGTCTGTGTCTTCTCCGTCACGCCCACCACCTAGTGCTTGATGCGGGGGATGGGCGGATAGGAATCGCCGAGCACGTCGAGTGCCTGCTCGCGCGTGATGTCGACGTTGAGCATCACCTTGAAGAACTCCTGGGTGCGCTCGACGATATCGATCTGGTAGATGTCGGGGTAGAGCAGGTTGCACACCCACTCCAAGCCGATGATGCGATTGACTCCCGGCGGGCGGTCGCACCATGCCCAAGGCAGGTTGGGCATCGCGTAGACGCGTCCATCCTTGACCGCGGTGATGTCGGCCCAGTCCTTGTTCGTCTTGATATCCTCGTACGCGCCGCCGCGGATCTCGCTGTCCCAGGAGATGATGACCTCGGGGTCCCACTTGAGCACCTGCTCGAGGGAGACGTCGGTCATGCCGCCACCGTAGGTCTCCTCGCAAGTCGCGACGTCGAGCGCGCCGGCTTCGAGGAAAGCGAGCATGTGCTGCGAGGAGGCAGGCTCGGTCTGCAGGCCCTCTGCGCCCTCTGCGTAGTAGATGGGGATGCGGTCCTCCTCCGGGATGGTGGCGACCACGCTGGAGACCTCCTCGTAAATCTTATCCACGTAGGAGGCGAGCTCCTCGGCGCGCTCCTGTTTGTCGAGCAGCTCGCCCAAAAAGCGGAAGGCATGGCCCACCTTGTCGAAGGAGCCGTCCACAAGCACGACGGGGATGTTCGTCTGCGCCTGGATCTCCTCGGCCTCGGAGATGTTCGCGCTGGTCAGGCCCACGCCGGAGATCGAGAACATAATGTCGATATCCTCGACCAAAAGCGCCTCGCGGTCGATTTCGTCGTTGTTGTGCAGGGTGCCCATGTAGGGCAGCTCGTCGATGCCCTTGGGCAGAAACTGCAGCTCCTCGTCGGTGAACTTGGCTGCAGAGCCGCCGAGCTTGTCCGGGTCGAGCGCGATGATGTAGACCTGCGCCAGGCCAGACGTGAAGAAAATCGACTGGATGGCGTCTGCCGTGGGGATCTCGAGCTCGCGGCCGGCATCGTCGGTGATGGTCTGCTTGTGCATGATGACGTTGTCAGCCACACTGCAGCCCACGAGCGTCGAGCCGCCCGCGATAGATGCCGCTGCCATGGCCGCGAGCTTGGCAAAGTCGCGGCGCGTGTAGTTGCTAGCCATTCCTCCTCCTTTTTCTCTAGACCAACATCGGCACGCAAACGCGGGTCTTCTCGCCGCTGGGCAAGGTGACCTCGCTCACGCACACATCGTGGCCGTAGATCCTCTTCAGGTTGGGCTCGGTGATGATATCGGCTGGTGCACCGATGCCGAGCACGCTACCCTTCTCCATCATCACGACCTTGTCCGCGCAGAAGAACGCGTGACCGGGGTCGTGGGTGATCATCAGGACGGACATGCCGTCGTGGGTGAGCTTGCGCATGCGGCTGAGCACGGTCTGCTGGTTGCCAAAGTCCAGGCTCGCCGTAGGCTCGTCCATCAGCAGGACGCGGGGCTGCTGGGCCAAGGCGCGTGCGATGAGCACGAGCTGCTGCTGGCCGCCGGAAAGCTCCGAGTAGATCTTGTCCGCCATACCCTCGATGCTGAGCTGCTGCATAGCCTGGTAGGCGATGACGCGGTCCTTCTCGCGGATGCGGGCAAACTGCCCGATATGCGGCGTGCGCCCCAGCAAGACGACGTCTGCCACCGTAAACGGGAAGGGCGGCGTATGGCTTTGCGGGATGTAGGCAAAGAGCTTGGCGCGCTGCTCGTTGCTCAGCGAGAAGACGTCCTCCCCGTCGAGGGAGACCGTGCCGCCAAAGGGCTTGAGGATGTCGAGGATGGTCTTCATCGTCGTCGACTTGCCGCAGCCGTTAGCGCCCATGATGCAGACGAACTCGCCGTCCTCAACCGTAAAGCTCACGCCGTGGACGATCTCTGTCTTCTCGTATCCGCACTTGAGGTCTGTGACCTTGAGCATGCTTACCACCCCCTCAAGTTGCGACGGTAGATGAACACGAAGAACGGCACGCCGATGATGCTCGTCAGGATGCCGATAGGGACCTCCGTGGCAAAGAGCAGGCGCGAGAAGTTGTCGACGACCAGCAGGAACACGGAGCCGATGATCATAGAGGTGGGCAGCAGCACACGGTAGTTGGGGCCGACGACGGCGCGCGCCAGATGCGGGACGACGAGGCCGACGTAACCGATGATGCCACAGATAGAGACTGCGCATGCTGTGATGAGCGTTGCCGCCAAGATGACGAGAAATCGCGTGCGCGCGGTGTTGATGCCGAGCGTACGGGCCTCCTCCTCGCCAAAGGAGAGCACGTTGAGGTTCCAGCGCTGGGTCATAAGGATGGCAAAGCCCAAAAGCATGGGGAAGATCACCAGCAAGAAGTCGCCCATCGTGATGTTGGCGAAGGTACCCATGAGCCAGAAGGTAATCTGCGGGAGCTTGTCGTCTGCGTCTGCCACGAGCTTGACGATCGAGGTACCGGACTGGAAGAGCGTCGAGACCAAGATGCCGCCAAGCACCAAGCCGAGCAACGCGTCGCTTTTGACGATCTTGGTGAGCCACACGGCCAGGCCGACGGCGACCATCGCAAAGGCGAAGGCAAAGAGCTGGATGCCAAGGCTGCTCGTATTGAGCAGAATCGCGATGCAGGCGCCCAAGCTCGCGCCCGCGCTTGCGCCGAGCAAGTCGGGCGAGACGAGCGGGTTTTTAAACATGCCCTGGTAGGAGGCGCCTGCAACGGAGAGAGCAGCGCCCACGAGCACGACGCAGAGCACGCGCGGGATGCGGATCTGGAAGATCGCCGTGATGAGCTTGTTGTCCCAATCGCCTGCCGGGTCTGCGACGACATGCCAGATGGTGCCAAAGAGGTCTGCGGGGTCGCAGGAGTAGCGTCCCAGGCACAGGCTGATGACCACGATGACAAACAGTGCGATTCCGATCAAAAGCTTCTTGGTGAAAGAAACCTTTGACTTGAATGCCTCGTTCGCCTCGCGGGTCAGGGCTTCCTGCTCGTTTGTGTCGTCAAGCTCCGGCACTTGGAGCTGGGAGGGTTCGGTCATGGATTACTGTCCTTTGCCGAGATTGAATATTGGTACGAATAAAGAGCCTATAACACTCGCAGAGGAACCCGACCTGCGCGGCCGAGTCCCTCTGCTTGTAAATCAATGATCAGCGCACTGGAGCTGCGAGCTTACTTGACGGTGACCTTGATGGTCTTGGTGCCGGCCTTGTAGTCCTTGGTGCCGGCAGCGGAGACGGTGATCGTGGCCTTGCCCTTCTTGACGCCCTTGATGGTCACCTTGCCGGTCTTCTTGGAGTAGGTGACCTTGGCGACGGACTTCTTGGAAGACTTGACGGCGACCTTGCCCTGAGCCTTGGAGACCTTCACGGCAACGGTCTTACCCTTCTTGACAGTGGCCTTGGTCTTGGCAACCTTGACGGGGTTGGTGTCCTTCATAGCCTCTTCGCTAAGAATATTAATCTGGGCAACACCGGTGACATAGCGATTGCCAAACATCTGGTCGCTCTTGTAATCGCCCTCGCTGCAACCAACAAAGAACTTGCTCGCATTGGTCTTCTTTGTAGATGCATAGGCATTCTTCGCAGCTTTAGCAGCCTCAGCGGCAGTAGTGTTGATAGGGGCCTCGCTATAAGAATCGGCAAGGATAGCAGGGGCAGGCTTCGCATCATCTGCAATTGAAACAGAATCCTTGGTCTGGCCAGGCCAGAACATTGCCTCGGAGTCGGTAGCAGCGGGCATGGTATAGCTAAATCCACCGCCAACAGCAACAGCCTCGAGGGCACCCCAAGAAGACACATCTTGGGCCTGCATAAGGCTCTTGACCGTCACGTAGGTCTTTGCAGGGACATAGCAGACGGTGTAGCTGCCGTCCTTCCCAAACTGGTAATAAAGGTCTTTATCGTTATCCTCTGAAGACTTGGCCAGAGCCTCAACAGCGGACTTGTCCATGGAGACAACAGTCTTACCGTCATAGCTGATATTAAGAGAGTACTCAATGATATTGAAGGTCTTGGTGATAACACCGCTGTACTTACCGATACCCGTAATGGTTGCAGTAGCCGTACCCTTCTCGATATTGTTCTTGTACTCGACGGTATAATCCACGCCTTCCTTCAGCTTGCCATACTCGCCCTTGGCGTTCCAAGAGTCACTATAGGGGGTGCATGCTTTGCCCGTATAGAACTGATCGGTGGCACTATTCATTTTGTCAGCGTCGAAAGCGATGGTCTCGGTATCAGCAGCACCAGCAGTAGCGCCAACGGCCGCATCGTCAGCGAAAGCTGCGGTTGCGGGGACGGCGACGCACATGGAGGCAGCGACGGCTGCAGAAAGTGCGGTTGCGACGATCTTCTGGGTCTTCCTCATTATCCGTTCCTCTCAGTTGAGATTCCCTAGGCGGTGCTCGGATACCGGCATCGCTTCTCACAGCTCCCTATCCTAGCCTATATAATCTTGTTCGAGAATAGCCCAAAACAAAATTATTCTTGCGGAGGGATATAGTTCTATTCCTATAGCTTCAACCGGCCATTATTCAGCTATTTTGATTAAGAGTTACATTCGACTCACTAAGAGGACCAAACCCTCCGCAATTCGAGGACATCACACTGTTTGCAAGCAGCAAGCCTACTTCCCTGCTGGGCCCTTCGTATTCAGGTTGAAGCGCAGGCTCACCCAGCGCAGCACCAAGCACACCGACACGCAAACCAAGCCCGCAAGCAAATCGTCCGCGCCTGCCATCCTAAAGATCACATACGCCAGCGAGCCGCCAAGACCCGCCACCGCATAGTAGTAGCTCGAGGTAAAGATGGTGGGCCGCTGCGCGATTGCGATAGAGGCCAGCGCTCCGCCACCCACAGAGGTGAGCATACCGAGCACCACCGTGTAGATGCCGCCGACGGCCGCATCCCAGGCCTTGACACAGCCCGCAAGCGCGAAGAGCGCCATCGACAATGCGTCGAGCGGGACGAGGATGCGCTCCATCTTCTGGAGACGGCGCCCTGCATGCCAAGCAGCAGCCGCTATAAACACGCAAACCAAGATGAGATAGGGATGCTCCATGAAGAAGATGCCGTGGTCATGCAGCAGCAAATCGCGCATGAAGCCGCCGCCAAAACCCGTGAGCAGCGCAGTCGCCACCGCGCCCACGATGTCAAGCCCACTGCGCGCGCCGTAGAACGCACCCATCACCACGCCCACGATCACGGCAAAGTAGTCGGTCAACACGACAGAGGTCAGCTCGGTAATCGACAGTAAATCCATCTATCCCCTCCCCTTCCTCAGGCATTCGATCCCGACGTAACAAGCAAAGTGGCCGAGGCAGCGCTTGCCGCCCCGGCCGCACAATCATATGCGCTACAGCTCCATGTCATCGATGCGCTTCTTGCTGCGGCACTGGTAACGTGCCTCAGAAAGCGGCGAGACGAGCAGGTCGTCGGAGAGCAGGCGCAAGAAGTCGTTCACATTGCCGTTGGTGACGAGCATGACCTTGTTCTCCTGGTTGAAGTTGATCTTGCCGCTGTAGTAGGCCACGCGGCGCACGCGGTACTCGAGCTCCTCCGCGGAGAGGTCCACCACCGGCGACTCCTCCTTCTGGATCTTGAGGAGCTTGTTGACCACGGTAGGTGCCTCGTTGATGCGTTCCTCGAGCTTCTCGTAGTCCGCGATGAGATGGTCGAGCGCGTCCACGTAGTCGCGCGCGTGCTGCTGCATCAGGCGGCGGAAGCCAAAGAGGCCCTCGAGCGTCTTGAGCGAACGAAAGTACGCCGTGCTCTGGAACAAGACGAAGTCGAAGTTGTTGCCCATCTTGAGACTGCGGTCGGAGAAGGCCTCCGTGCCGCCATCGCGCGAGAAGAGCAGGTAGCTCGACTTCTGCTGGATCCACATGCGCTGAACGCGCTGGAAGGCGACGATCGTGCGCTTGTTGCCCTCGACCTCCGCCGTGAACTTGAAGATGAGGCCGAGCACCTTGGGCACGTCCTCGTAGTCGAGCTCCTGAGCAGGCTCCCCGTCGATGATGTTGGCCTCGACGCCCTGGAGGAACATGAAGAACTTGTAGCTCTCGGGGTTTTCCTCCTCATCCTCCGCCTCGATGCCGCGCGCCATGCGCACACGCTCGCTGCCCTCGAAGAAGTCGTAGCCCGCGACGCCGATGCAGTCCGGGTCCGCGAACATGTCCTCGATGGGCTTGTAGACCGCACCCTCGAGGTTGTCCTCGTTGCGGACCTCCCTGAAGCCGTAGTCGATGAAGCCGCTCTCGAAGAGGCGCTCGTTGATCAGCGAGTTCTCGCGGGTTGCCGCTCCAGACTTCTGGATCCAACGGTAATCGAAGGGATACGCGGGGTCCTCCGTGTCGACCAGCGCGTAGACAGCGACGTTGTCCGCCACACCTGCCTTGGCGATGACGTTCAGGGTGTCTACCAGCAGCTTCTTATCCTCGCGATACTCGCTCATGCATGCTCCTTGTCTCTTTTTGCGTCCAACGAGTATACCGCGCGTTCCCGCAAGCTGAGGGCAAGCGTCCGCCTGCGGAAGGCGTGGGGGCAAGCGAACAACATTGGCAGAAATACACCGCAGTCACCAGACGCGTATTTGTGCCATGCCTAGCACCAGTCGCCGTGTTACACAGAGCATCAGAGCAAAAAGGGGGCATCTAGCCACAGTCCAACGCCAGCCTGCAGCCAGATTCCCAGCTCCCTACTACACACCGCCTGGGTGGCATGCCGAGAAGCGCTACGTGACTAGATAAGCACCGCATGCAGCTGAAAACCACTAGATAAGCACCGTTGGCGCATTTCTACTTATATAGATGCGTCTGTGATGCCTAACTAGCGGTTTTCAGCTGCATACGGTGCTTATCTATCAATCCCCCGTGCTTTTCCAGTGCGGGGTATCCCTTATCCGTCTCCTACTTCGCCTTGGCGTTGAGCTCGCGCTCAAGATCGGCAAGGTGCAGCATGGTATCGCCCGTTGCAGCGCAGGCAGAGCAGGAGCTGCAAGAATGAGAGCTACTCGAGCAGCACGAGCTCGAGCTGCCGCCGCTCGGACAAGACGAGCACCCGCCGTTGCAGCGGCTCTTCCAAGCGGAGCGGGCAGCCAAAACCAGGATGGCGATGACAATCACAAGGACGATCGCAGTAGAAACGTTCATAGTAAGCCTCCGTTAACTTTTGTACGAACACACCCTACCACGCTCCAAGGGCATATCAAGACAAGAGTTAGCTCTATACAACTATGTCACCGTCTTGTTGCCCACCCCAAAGGTGACATGTGGCGAAGGACAGATTGACAATGCAATAGACTTGGTTGTGGCAGGCCCCCTCTCCTCTCCCCTCCACTTTGCAAACCCTCATTGCGTTTGCAAAAGTTTTTGCAAATATTATTTGCAAAATGTATTGCAAATATTCCGATAGCGCGTATCCTGTAAACAGTTTCCGAGCTAGGGGGCTCGGAAAAGAGGAAAAGGAGAAAGTCATGGCACAGGTTGTTGCATTTGACGAGATCAAGGACCAGATCGACGCTCGCGGTATCGCACCCGAGACCATCCAGTGGTACTACGACCAGGGCAAGGTCACCAAGAACGAGGACGGCACCTACAGCTGCGATTGCCTGGTTTGCCGCCAGCATCACACCAACGCTGACCCCTCCGTTCTGATCAACATCGTCGAGGGCTGCCGCACCATGCATGTCCATGACAAGGGCGTGACCTTCTAAGCTGAATCTCCACAGATTCGCTCATCAAGAGGCTCCCAATCGGGGGCCTCTTTTGTTTTGCCGGCATGTTGAGCTCTCGGCAAGCTGCCTGGCGGCGCCCAACGGGACACCCCATCGAAAGCGGCCGGACTAAGTGCGGTTGATTTGGGCGCGGGGACTGCGCAAGTGCGGCCGAATGACGCTCATTATCGGCTAAGTGCGGCTGATTTTGCGCGCCAGCAATCAAAATCGACCGCACTTGTAAGCCGCTGGCCAATGTGGCAATGCGTACCAGCGGCAAAGTGACCAACATCATCGACTCGTTGTCATCGAAGGCGCCCTTTGTTGATCACCTTGGCACTGACACACATTGGCGAGTTGCCCGCTCCCTCCCCCACAAACAGCGACGCCGCCCCTTGAGGCGGCGTTGCAGCAGATGCGATGCAGTACGATGTTACTTGCGCAGGCGCTTGACCATGAACACCATAAAGTAGGCGTAAAACGCGATCGAGATGAACAGGTCGCAGATGCCGGCGAGCGAGATGTTGTAGATCATGCCGTACTTGGTGTTGAAGAACAGGTGCATGAGGAAGGAGCGCACCGTCGCCACGATCTCAAAGCGGGAGCTCATGTGAACGGCCTTGATGCCGTCGGACTCGAAGAGCACCAGCGCGCCGTCGTTAGTGGCAAAGAAGTGGCCGATGTGGAACGCGCCCATGAACAAGCCGATGAACACGCCCATCAGGATGCTGATGGTAACGGTCGTCTTCATTGAGACGGCACCCTTCTTGTGGCACAGAGCCAAGACAAGAGAGGAAGCCAGCGTGAAGACCGTGCCCATGTCGTAGGTCGCGCTCATAAGATAGGTAAAGCAGACCGACACAAAGCCCGTGATAACGAGCGAGACGACAAAGGGGACGACGAAGCTTTGAACCACAGATTCCGGCTGGGCCTTCTCTGCCTCGATCTGTGCTTTCCTTGCAGCCTTCTTAGACATGAAGCTTGCTCCTATCAAAAAGCAGCGCCGCCACAGCATCACGCAGCGCGGCGCCGAGTTGAATACGTTCGTAAGGAACAATGGTAACCGCTTGGTCAAGCGATGGCAAACATCGCACTGCGGCGATGACACACATTGTGCCAGTGACAAAGTGTGTCACGAAAGGCGTGTAGACGAAGAATAACGGAGACGAGAGGGTTCTGACCCATTTGGGACGCGGTTGCTCAACAGAGAGCAGCCCCAGACAACAAAAAGGCCCTCCGATGGAGGGCCGATGTTTTGGCAGCCTGTACGGGATTCGAACCCGTGATCTCCGCCTTGAGAGGGCGGCGTCCTAAACCGCTAGACGAACAGGCCATATGTTGCTGCACAGCAGCTTTATCAAAACGGCTCTTTAGAAGTGAGCCAGGTGTTGGTGGCAGCCTGTACGGGATTCGAACCCGTGATCTCCGCCTTGAGAGGGCGGCGTCCTAAACCGCTAGACGAACAGGCCATAAGGCTTTGGCTGGGGCGGAAGGAGTCGAACCCTCACTGACGGAACCAGAATCCGCTGTCCTACCATTAGACGACGCCCCAGTTTGGCGCTTTCTTGCGTCTTGGCTAAGTGCTTCGTGCCCTGACGCGAGAAGATATATTACGGATATAAACCCCCTCCGTCAAGGAAAACTTTAAAGTTTTTCGAAAAACTTCGAAGCCCACCTTAACCACAGCTTCACGCGCTGATGCTACTATGAGCCTATGAATACTTATGACTTCACATCGGTGCCCGTCATGGGCAAAATCATGTCAATAACCGGAATCACTGACGGCTGGGTGATCATCAGCATAGCGCTGCTCATACTCGCCGTTATATTCCTCGTCGCATGGATATCCTCCGCCAGCAGAGGCCGGGCCGCACGTAAAGAGCTCGCCAAGCTCAAAGAGGAAGTCGTCGGGCTTCAGGCGCTAACCACCCTGCCTCCCCTGCATGAGATCGACTGGGAGCAGGCAGAGGGCCGCGACCCCGGCAGCTCGCTCGTCTTTGCGAGCACCAAGGAGCTCAAGCGCCGTCGCGAGAAGGACTCCCGCAAGGCAGTTCCTCAGGCAGAGGCCGAGCAAGCTCCCCAATCAGCTAGCGAGGCCGAGCAACCCGCCGCCAAGAAGCAGCCCGCCGTCAGTGCCAACGCAGCAGCGGACAGCGTTACCGCACAAGTCCACGAGGCCATCTTCGCCTCCGTCACGAGCGGACATCTCAAGAAGGCTGATGACAACAAGCAGGCAGCCAAGATCTCGAGCGAGGATCTTCCCCCCATCCACGTGGAGCGCAAGAAGGCAGCCGCGAAGCCCCAGACGGCCAAGCCGGAGGCCAACAGCGACGCAAGCCTCTCCAGTAGGATTCCCAGGCTTTAGCGCACCTGATAGACAAACAACAAAAAGCCCCAGCTTCGATTAGGAAGCTGGGGTTTTTGCATGATGAGGCGACGTGGGGTTTCCAGACCGTTGAGGCTGACGCATGGCCGCAACACGGATGCAGCGGTGGCGCCGACTTCGTCTGGCGCCTACGAGGGGCCCGCCAGCCCGATGAGGCTGACGCGAGGCCAAAAGGCCGCCTCAAACACGCAGGGGGAGGGACTTCTCGTCCCTCCCCCTGCAGATGCATGATGACATAGTGCGAAAGCGAGCCTATAAGCCGGGTTATGTCTTTGAAGACGACCATTTATCTACGAACGCCGTTGCCGACGCCCTCTAGCAGGCAACCCGGACGCGAGTCGGGCCAACCCATAGCGTCCCTATTTGCCCTTGCTTCGGATGGGGTTTACCAAGCTGCCGCATTACTGCGACACTGGTGCGCTCTTACCGCACCGTTTCAGCTTTTCTCGCGCACGAGGCACGGGAGTTTTCTTTTCTGTGGCACTGTCCGTCGGGTCACCCCGCCCGGCCGTTAGCCGGCATCCTGCCCTGCGGAGCCCGGACTTTCCTCATTGCCGCTTACACGACACCGCGGTCGTCCAGCCCGCTTTCGCAAGGAGCCATTGTACCAGAGCTTGCGCAAACGACGCGCACCAGAATCCACCAAGCGCACAAGCGCTATAGCGGCAGCTTGGCAGCCAGCTCTTCTTCTGTGATGGGAATCTCGATCATCTTGTGCCGGCTCAAGTCGCCGCGCACGCACTCGACGCTGCTCTTGGAGACGCCAAAGAAGGCGGCCAGCGTTTTGCAGACCGCCTTGGTTGCCTTGCCTTTCTCCGGAGCAGCCGTCACCTTCACGGCAAGCTCGCGCTCGCCGTTGGCGTCAACCACCCAACCGGCAACAGCGTCCTTGCCGGACTTGGGCGTGACGACGACAGCAATCCTCATGTACTAGTCAATCTCCTCAATCATGTCGTCGGCGATGGGAGCATCGTCGTCAACATCGGGAGCGCCCTCAATAACGGGCAGCGCCGCAGAGACTGCAGCCTCAGAGACAACGGGGGGCTTGACGTCGCTAAAGCGACGATCGGCCTCGGACGCGAAGTGCTCGACCAAGGAGCGGTACTGAGCGCGGAACTCGTCGCAAGAGGTGCTGAGCGCGTCGATCTCATTCTCGATGCGCTGCTTTTCGAGCAGTGCCTCGCGGATGAAGTCACGAGCCTTGGCCTCGGACTCGCGGTAGATGCGCTCGCCCTCTGCGCGGGCCTCTTCCTTGAGGGCATCTGCGGAGTTGCGAGCCTCCGTCAGCATGGTATCTGCGGCGCGCTGGGCGGAGATGAAGGCGTTGGAGATGGTGGAGTCCATCGTGTCCTTCTCCGCGAGCTTCTTGTTGAGCTCGGCGATAGTCGCCTTGGCGCGGGCGAGCTCGTCCTCGGTCGCCTTGGCCTGGGTTGCGATGGCACGTGCTTGGTCCGCCGCGGCCTTTGCGGCGGCCTCTGCCTGGGCGATGCGATCGGCCTCGCCGGAAGCGGGCTGCTCGACAGCCTGGGACGCCTGAGGTGCAGCAGCGAGCTGGGCCTTGAGATCGTCGATCTCCTTGGTCATCTCGCCAACCTCCGTCGCAACTCGCTCGAGGAAGTCGTCGACCTGCTCAACGTCATAGCCACGCAGCGAGTGCTCGAAGCCCTGCTGCTGGATGTCCATTGCGGTAATGCTCATACGTTCGTTCCTCCTTACAAGAACTGCAACAGTAGCCTGCCGATAAACCTTGCCGCCACTTGCAGGACAAGGATGGCAAGGATGGGACTGAAGTCAACCGCCATGCCGGAGCCGCCGATCGGCGGAATCAAGCGCTTGAAGAGGTCGAGGTACGGATCGCAGATGCGGCCCAGACCCTCGTAGACATCAGCGACGATTCCACCCATGTTGGGAATCCAGCTCATGAGGATGTAGATGATGATAATGCCGACGTAGAAGTCGACGGCGGTCATGAAGATGGTGTAGATAGCCACTAGGCGCCAAGCTCCTTGGATCGTCTGGCCGCAGCGGCAACTCCTGCGGCGATAGTAGTCTCTATGTTGCCGGCCCTCATGGCGTCAAGCGCGGCGACCGTCGTGCCGCCAGGGCTGCTGACGGCCTTGATGGCAGCGTCGAGGTCCTGGTGCGTCTCGTCGATCATCTTGGCCGTACCTAGCATGGTCTTGAGGGCGAGCTCGAGGGAGTCCTCGTAAGCCAGGCCGAGGGACTCTCCCGCCTTGGCCATGGACTGCACGAAGAGCTCGAAGTAGGCAGGGCCGCTGCCGCTGATGGCAGTCACGATGTCTTGTTTGTCCTCGTCCACCACCACAGCGCCGCCCATGGAGGCGAAGACCTCGCGCACGAGCTCGACGTCTGCCTCGCTCGCATGCGCACCTCCGCTGATGCCGGACATGCCGGCACCGATAGTGAGCGGGGTGTTGGGCATGACGCGCACGACGCGCGCGCAAGCGCCCAAGGCCGCTGCGAGCTTGGCAGTGGAGATGCCGGCGGCCACGCTCACGACGAGCGCGTCGCCCAGGCCCGCCGCGGCAAGCTGCGAGGCGACCTCGCATGCCTTCGCAGGCTTCACGGCGAGAAACACCGTGTCAGCGGGAAGCACGTCGACGTTATCCTCGAAGGTGGCGACGCCGTAAGTTTGTGCGACATGCTGTCGTTTTTCTAGCGATGGGTTGGCAACGCTGACAGCCGACGGCTCGATGCCGTCGATGCCCAGAAGCCCGGCGATAATCGCCTGGCCCATGTTGCCCGCGCCGATGACCGCGATGCGGCCGATCCTGCTCGCAAGGCTGTTTTCCATGCCCATCGAAGCCCCCATCTTAGAGGACGCCCTGCTCATGCAGATAATCGGTCTCTGCATCCGTGAGGCTCTTGGCGCCACGGGAGATGACGAAGACCTTCTCGGCGAGCTTGTCGACCGTCGCGTTAAGGACGGAGGCAGCGCCAAAGGAGAAGTCGAGGATGCGCTTTGCCAGCTCCGGGCGGGTATTGGTGAGAACCAACACGACGACCTTGCCCTCGCGCAGGCTCGTGCCCACATCCTCTGCGTCGCCGTAGCTGTAGGCCTTGACGATGGCGAGGTGCTCTGCCGGGTTGTTGCGACGGGAGCTGATGGAGTTCACGAAGTCCGCTGCACCGCGAAACGCCGGGCTCTCGGGGCTGTCCCAGGAAGAGGAGCTGCGAGAAGAGCTCGAGGCGCTATTGAAGGAGCGTACGTTCGAGGAACGCGAGGCACTGGTGCCGATGTTGGAACCATAGCCGCTGCTGCGATGCGAGGAGAAGTAGGCGTCGTCGCTGTCGCCCATGGAGGCAACCTTGATCTCGCGGTCGGAGTTGAGGTTGACGTGGGCGAAGTTATCCGGGTTGTAGCTGTCAAAGCTCAGAAGGTCGTTGTTTGCGGGAGCGACGTCATAGCCGTCATCAAGCGGCTGGCCATTGCCGTAATCATCATAAGGTGCCTCGTCGTAGGGCTGATAGGGTTCCTCCTGCCACTCAGGCTGGCCCCCAAAACCGAGCTTTGACTTCATGTTGTCGAAAACGCCCACGGTATCCTCCGAAATATCTGAAAAAAGAGCCGTCTAGCTGCTAGAAGCTCTCGCTGAAAATTCTCCTGCCGATCCTCACCATGGTCGCGCCCTCTGCAATCGCGGCTGCGTAGTCTTCCGACATACCCATGGAAAGTTCGATAAAGTCGAGTTTATCACGGGTGCCGTACTCGCCCTGTAGTTCTTCAGACAGAATTCTCAATCCTTCAAAAGTTCTCCGCGCAAGGTCCATGTCGCCCTGCGGTGCCATGGTCATGAGACCCTTGATGCGGACGTTGGGGCAAGACTGGACCTCCTCGAGCAAGGCAGGCACGTCAGCGGGGGCGATGCCGCCCTTGCTCTCCTCGCCGGAGATGCTGACCTCGATGAGCATGTCCTGGATGACCTGCAGCTTCTGCGCCTCCTTCTGTACGGCATGAAGGAGAGACGCGCGGTCGAGAGAGTGGATGAGGCAGGCCTTGCCGACGACCTCCTTGGCCTTTCGACTCTGGAGCTGGCCGATAAGGTGCCAGTTGACCTGAGGATAGAGATTGAACTTCTCATTGAAAGGCTGGGTGCGGTTCTCGCCAAAGTCGACCGCACCGGCGGCGATGGCCTCAGCGACGACAGGCGGCTCGACGGTCTTGCTCACCGCGATGATGCGGACATCCTCAGGCTTGCGGTTGCAGCTGCGGCAGATCTCCGCCACGTCCGCAACGGTGGAGTCCCAACGCTCTTTAAGCGACATTATGTCGTCCTTTCTCTTTGTTTGCGCAGGCCACGCGGTTGCCGTATCTTGCGCAGGCTTCAAAACCATATAGAGGCAGGTCGCCTCAATGCGCAAGGAGCAGTGCCTCTGAGCTCCTTGCTTTTTTGCAAGGTGGGGTCGAACAAATTCGACCCCTACGCACATCAACCAGCCAGCACCCTTTGCATGCGAGGCTTATGGGGGAGGGACAGGGTCCCTCCCCTACGTAACCAGCGGCTTTGCTAATCGTGTGCGGCAAGCATCTCCCTTAATCAGCGTTTCCCTGCCTCCCGTCGATAGGCGAAGGCGGCATGGCGACCGGTGACGCCGCCATCGGCGCGATAGGAGAAGAAGCGGTCGTTGTTGCATGAAGTACACGACATGCTGTCGCATATCCTCTCCGGCCTCGCTCCGGCCTCGATAAGCGAGGCCTTGACGGCTGCACCGAGGTCCAGATGGCGCGCGCCGACGTCGCATGCGCTGCCATAGCGCTCGACAAAGCGATCGAGGATCTCTTGCGAGGTCTCATAGCAGCATGCCCCGATATGCGGGCCGATATAGGCGTTGCACTGCGCAGGCTCGAACCCGGCCTCATGCACCAGGCGCGCCAGCCCCTGGCCTGCGATATCGGCAATCGCCCCACGCCAGCCTGCGTGGAGGACGGCAAAGCTACCATCAGGCGCCACGCAGACGACGGGCACGCAATCGGCAAAGCACAGGAGCACGGGCACGCCAGGACGCGTGCAGACGATGCCGTCCGCACCCTCGCGCACCTTGGCATACGTCGCCGCCACGTCGTCGCCAACGCTCAGCACCACGTCCCCGTGCACCTGGTTGGGCACGACGAGCTTGGCCTCGTCCTCACCGCAAACCCCCATGGCACGCATCAAACGAAGGCGGTTCTCCTCAACGCAGGCGAGCTCGTCTTTCACATGATCGCCCAAGTTGAGGCTCGCATAGGGGGCTGTGCTCGTGCCCCCCATGCGCTCGGTGAAGGCGATGCGCAGGCCGCAAGCTGCAAAGAGCGCCTCGTCGGTGAGGACGCAGATCTTGTTATCGTTGTTATAAAAAGAAGCCTCTGCCAGCTTCGGGGCTGGCAGAGGCTTGCTTGCAAAGCTCATGAGCTACCTCGACAGGTTTGATCCTAGTAACGGTTGCGCTTGAGGAAGTCCGGGATGTCGTCGTCGAACATGGAGTCGACCTGGGGCTCCGGATCCGTGTAGCGGGCGCGCTGGGGCTGAGCAGCAGTCTGCTGAGCAGGAGCGGCATAGGTGACAGGGTTGCTCACCGGGGTGGTCAGCGGCATCTGGGGCTGCTTCTCCGTGCCGTCGAAGCCAGTTGCGATGACGGTGACGCGGATCTGATCATCCATGGAATCATCGATAACGGTACCGAAGATGATGTTGGCGTTCTCGTCTGCAGCGGAGTTGATGATGTCGGATGCCTCGGAGATCTCTGCCAGACCCATGTCAGAGGAGCCGGTGATGGAGAAGAGGATGCGATCGGCGCCGACGATGGAGCTCTCGAGCAGCTTGGAGCTGATAGCCTGGGTCGCAGCGTCTGCAGCGCGGTTCTCGCCAGAAGCAACGCCGATACCCATCATTGCGGAGCCGGAGTCCTTCATGATGGAGCGGACGTCTGCGAAGTCGAGGTTGATGAGGCCGGGGATGGTGATCAGGTCGGTGATGCCCTGGGTGCCCTGGCGCAGGATATCGTCCGCGATGCGGAAGGCATCGAGCATGGAAGTGCGCTTCTCGATGACCTGCAGCAGGCGGTCGTTGGGGATGACGATGAGGGTGTCGACCTTCTGGGAGAGCAGAGCGATGCCCTCTTCTGCCTGGCTCATGCGCTTGCGGCCCTCGAAGCCGAAGGGCTTGGTGACGATGCCGACGGTCAGCGCGCCGATCTCCTCCATGGCGATCTCTGCGACAACGGGAGCTGCACCGGTACCGGTGCCGCCGCCCTCGCCAGCAGTGACGAAGACCATGTCAGCGCCGGCCAGTGCTTCCCGAATCTCTGCGCGGGACTCCTCGGCGGCCTGGCAGCCGATCTCCGGGTTTGCGCCTGCACCGAGACCGCGGGTGAGCTCCTCGCCGATGTGCACGGTGCGATCCGCATCGGACATCAGCAGAGCCTGGCGGTCAGTATTGACGGCGATGAACTCGACGCCTTTGACGCCAGCCTCGACCATTCGGTTGACAGCATTAGTGCCGCCGCCACCGACACCAACAACCTTGATGACGGCGAGGTGGTCGTTTCCTACATAATCGGCCATTCGAGTTCCTCCATTTATTGCATTTCGTTCTACGTTGAAATCAAGCTTTGGACACAGTGACCCAAAGCCTAGCTTTTGGCATTGTACCCCAATGTTGACATTGGAAAACCCCTGTAAACCCCCCGTAGCCGCTCATTTACCGAACTTTTTCACAAAAGTGGCACTATTTGGTGATTTTGCGTCGCATGGATGTGCGTGCCAGGCGCGCCCAAAAGCGCGAAACGCGGCCAAAAATGCAAGAGCGCCGCCGATGCCTCAGTCAGATTGGGGCATCGGCGGCGCGATTTGCTGAGCATGCAGAAGAGAGCTACTCCCCAGACGAGCTGCGATAGGTCGGACGGTCGGGGACGCGAACGTTGATGTAGGAGATAGTGCCCTCGTACTTCTCGAGCAGCTTCCAGACGTCGGCTTCCTTGAGCTCGAGATCAGTCGCCTCGCCAAAGGCGACGGTGACACCGCCCTTCAAGGTGAGTGAGGTCTTGACCGCGGACTCTGCAGAGATGCTCTTGATCTGCTCGGCAAGTTTAGGCGACACACCGTCGTATATCTTGAGAGCGTTGAGCACACCCTCGTTGGTGCACTCGCCGCCGGCAACCGGGGCGGAGATACTCGCATCGGCGTCGACGATGCGTCGGTAGTTCTTCCAATCCTCCTTGGTGGCAGACGACAGCCAAGCGCCGTCCGTGGAGATGACCCAGATACTCTTGCTGGAGATCTTGACCACGGCAGACGGGGTACGCTCCGTGATCTGGATCTTGATCGAGTTGGGGAACTGCCTCACGACCGTCGCGCTCTGCACCCAGGGGTGCTCCTGCAGACGCTCGCAGATGCCGGCGCTATCGAGGCGCAGCAACGTGGAGTCGTCCGGTACAGCGGCAAGCTGAGTGACCTCCTGGTCCGTCAAATGCTCTGCGCCAGAGACGGTCACCGTGTTGATTGCCAGCAAGTTGGAGCGGTAGATGAAGATGCTGCCAAAGACGACGACCAGGACCGTCGCGATGACGGCGGCGAGCTTGAGCACGTAGGACAGGTAGCGCTTGCGCGCACGGGCTGCGCGCTCTGCCGCTCGGGAGGCACGGATATCCCCGACACGGCGGCCGCCGGAGGCGACCTCGTCCATGTCGCGGTTGCGGCGGCGCTTGTCGGCATCGCTCACAGAGAAGTCCTGGGTGCCGGCAGGTGCGGCGGACTTGCTCCGAGAAGAGCGTGTGGAACGAGCAGAAGAGCGCTCCGAGCGCACAGAACGGCGGGACGTGGAGTTATCAGACGTGCCGGCATCGCGCTTGCCGCGTACGCTACGACGCGACCCAGAAACGCCAGCGGCATCCACAGTGGGAGCTGCAGCCTCGACAGGGGCTTTGTCCCTGGCCCGAGAACTGGATGTCTTCGATTTTGCGGAGATCCTCCCCTTGCTCGCAGCAGAGTCCTTGCGGACGGACTTGCGCTTGGCGCTCGCAGGAACAGCTGAGCGCTTGCCCGTGGCAGACGAGCGGCGAGAGCTGCTAGAAGCCGAGGAATCTGACTTCTGTCTGTAGCTCGATGCCATATCTCTCCTCTACCTTGTCGCGTGCGAGCTTAATGAGGTCCAGCACGTCTTGTGCCGTCGCACTGCCGTTGTTGACGATGAAGTTGGCGTGCACGTCAGAGATCTGCGCGCCGCCGATGACGGTGCCCTTGAGGCCGCAGACCTCGATGAGGCGACCGGCGGAATCCCCCTCGGGCCCCTTGAAGACGCTGCCGCAGCTGGGCTTTGACAGCGGCTGGCTTGCGCGGCGCTTCTTGAGGCTTGCCTCCATCGAGGCGTGAAGGACAATCTTATCGGAGGGTCGCAAGATGAGCGAAACCTCCACAACAATCGCATCCTTGGGGATGGAGCTTGAGCGGTAACCCCAGTCGATGTCCTCGACCCCGAGCTTGGACAGACCCTTGCCGGGGATGAAGACCGTGACAGACTCGATGACGCTGCACAGCCACTCCGTGGCCGTGCCGGCGTTCATGCGGACAGCGCCGCCGACTGTGCCGGGCGTGCCCACGGCAAAGCCCAGGCCCGAAAGGCCCAGGCCAAAGGCCTTGGTCACCAGACGGGACAGGTTAACCGCAGCGCCGGCCGTGACGACGACCTCGCTGGGTGCGGGCGCACCGGCAGCATCCGCGTCTTCCTCGCCGTAACCACCAAAGTCGATGCGGCTGAACTCACGGCCGAGCGCGATGACGGCACCCTGGTAGCCCTCGTCGGAGACAAGCAGGTTGCTGCCCTTGCCGACGACGGTCCAAGGCACCTCCTCCTCCGCCAACACCTCGAGCACGACCGAGAGATCCGACACGGTATCGCAGGTGATGTACAGCGACGCCGGCCCACCGATGCGGTAGGTTGTGTGGCGAGACATCGGCTCGTCGCAGGCGATGGAGCCGGAAATAGCGCCGTCAAGGCGTATGTATGCGTCGAAAGCACCCAAGGTTTAATCCTCGTCTGCCAAGGCGGCAAGGATCTGCGGGCCCATGGCGGTGACGTCGCCGGCGCCCATGGTGATCAGCAGGTCGCCCGGCTCGAGCTTGGTGCGCAGGTACGGGATGACCTCCATGCGATGGGGCATCCACGCAAGGTTGCTGCGGTGCTTATGGGACATAACGGACTCGACGAGCAGCTTGCCGGAGACACCGGGGATGGGGGCCTCGCCGGCGGCGTAGACGTCCATGAAGGTCACGCTGTCAGCCTGGTCGAAGGCATCGGCAAACAAGCGCGCGAGGGACTCGGTGCGCGAGTAGCGGTGCGGCTGGAAGAGCACGTGGACGTGCTTGAAGTCGAGCTTGGAGGCCGCTTCAAGCGTTGCCTTGATCTCTGTGGGGTGATGGGCGTAGTCGTCGACGACCGTGACGCCGCCAGCCTCGCCCACGAGGTCGAACCTGCGCTTGACGCCGCCAAAGGTGGACAGCGCCTTGGCGGCAGCCTCCATGTCCAGGCCGAGGGCCCAGGCGATGGTGAGGATGCCGGTGGCGTTGAGCACGTTGTGGCGACCGGGGTTGCGGCTGATGGAGGCATCGACGGTGGAGCCGTCCGGGAAGGTGACGGTGAAGGCGTTGCCGATACCCGAGCGACCGGTGATCACAAAAGTCGACTGGGCGTCGGGGTTGCCGGCCTCGCCGTAGGTGATGGTGCGCTTGCCCGTGGCACGCGCGATCTTGGCGAGCATGGGGTCGTCTGCGCAGACGACAGCGGCGCCTTCCTCGGGCAGAAGGCTCAAGAAGTCGCCGAAGGCCTCGTAGATGGCCTCGATCGTGCCGTAGTGGTCGAGATGATCGGCCTCGATATTCGTGATGAGTGCCGCGTAGGGAGACAAGTGGACGAAGGAGCCGTCGGACTCGTCTGCCTCGACGATGTAGTAGTCGCCGTTGCCGCACTTGGCGTTGGTGCCGTAGGCCTGGACCGTGCCGCCGATGAGGAAGCTGGGGTCAAGCCCCATCTGGTCGATCATCGTGGCGAGCATGGAAGAGGTCGTGGTCTTGCCGTGCGTGCCCGCACAGGCCAGGGTCTTCTTGCCGCGGCCAAGGTAAGCGAGCATATGGGAGCGATGCCAGACCTGGATGCCGTGCTCGCGCGCATAGGCGAGCTCGGGGTTTTTCTCCGGGATGGCGGTGGAGATGACGACGGTGTCGACGTCGGGTGCGATGTTGCTGGCGGCGTGGCCCACATGGACCTCGATGCCGGCCTCGCGCAGCTGGAGCACGGCGCGCGACTCCTTCATGTCAGAGCCGGTAACCGTCAAGCCGCGCTGGTGGGCGACGAGGGCGATGCCGGACATGCCGACGCCGCCGATGCCAATGAAGTGGATCTTCTGGGGAGAGCTCGTCATTAGGCGCGGCTCCTTTCGGTGATGTTGCAGGCGATGTCTGCGAGCGTGTTGCGCGCAGACGAGCCAGAGAACTGCTTGCAGGCCGCGGCCATCTTCTCGCGGCGCGCGGGGTTTTGGACCAGGTCGAGCACCAGCGAGGAGAACTCCTCGCCCTCAACCTCTACGTCCGGGATGAGGCAGGCGGCGCCGGCCTCGACGCAACCGGAGGCGTTGAGGGTCTGGTGGTCGCCGCGGGCGTAGGGGAAGGGCACGAGCACGGCGGGGATGCCGAGCGTCATGATCTCTGCCAGGGAAGAGGCGCCTGCACGGGAGACGACGAGGTCGCTTGCCGCGAGCACGTCGCCCATCTGGTTGATGTACTCGAAGACCTTGTAACGCTCTTGCTCGGCCTGAGTGAGGGCCAGCTTGTCGAGCACCGCCTGGTGGTCCTGGGCGCCGGTGCCGTGGACGATGTAGAGCTTGTCGACGGCAAGCAGTTGGTCCTTCATAGCGCAGACCGCGGCGTTGAGGTGCTGGGCGCCGAGGCTACCGCCAAAGGCGAGGAGCACCGTGGCGTCTTGCGGGATGCCGAGCAGATCGCGACCGGCCTCGCGGCTGCAGGTCTCGAAGCTCGCACGAACCGGGTTGCCGATGATGACAGGCTCGTTTTTGGGCTCGAGGTGCTTGGCGGACTCCTTGTAGGTGAGCGCCGTGACCGTCGCCTTCTTAGCGAGGTACTTGTTCGCCATGCCGGGAACGGAGTTCTGCTCGTGGACGATCAGCGGAATGCCCAGCGAGGTCGCGGCACGGCCGACGGGAATGGAGACGTAGGCTCCAAAAGTGAGGACGGCGTCCGGGCGGTCGGCCTTGAACATGGCCTTGGCAGCGGAGGTCGCCTTGAGGATCTTGGTGCCGCCGGTGATGAGCGTCAGCGGATGGGCGGCATCAAAGCCCGAGACCTCGAAGCCCTTGAAGTCGAAGCCTGCCTCGACGGCGAGCTTGGCCTCGATATGGTCCGGCGTTCCAACGAAGAGAATGCGGTGGCCACGACGGCGAAGCTCGTCTGCCACGGCGATGGCGGGGTTGATATGACCGGCGGTGCCGCCGGCAGACACGACAAAGTACATGTTCCTCGCTCCGAGTTGCGTTATTGGTCCTTTTGGACGGGATACAGCTTTACATCGTACCTTTTTTTAGATGCGAGGAACAGGGCACAGCCGCATTGAGACCCAAGGGTAACAATGAAGCGCCGAACACAGAGCGCTCAGGCTGCTGCGCACATGGGCACGAGCAGCGCACGGGCCGATTGTCTGAACGATTATTCGTTCAGACAATCGGGGATTTGGACGAAAGCGGCCCCCTTGGCCGATTCTCTGAACGATTCATCGTTCAGACTTTTGGCCAGCTCGCCACAGACGGAGCGCGCAGGCGAGCTGCCGCTATACCACGAACAAAAGAGGGAAGCCGAGTATGTCGACCCCCCTCTCGAAAACGTATAGTTTGCGTTATTCCGCATTCCTAGAAATCTGCTGCTTGCAGCAAGGTTTATGGGGAGGGACAGGGTCCCTCCCCTACGGGCTACACACAACATACGATTGGTAAAACCGCTGGTTACGTAGGGGAGGGACCCTGTCCCTCCCCATAAGCGTCGCGTCAATCGCACCTCTCCCCTAACGCTTGGGGCGGCGGGGGCTGTGTCCGCTGCCGCCATGCGATGCAGAGGAGCTGCGGTTGGGACGGGGCTGTTGACGACGTGCATCATCGAGATGCTGACGACGCGGGTCGTCAGAACGCTGGGTACGCGGAGCCCTCGGGCGGATATCGACGAGGTCGACGTCCATATCGCTGCGGCGCGGTCTGCGCGAAGAGGACGCCTGCTGGCCTTGCGGGCGACGCGGCTCGTGCGTCGGCGCGCTGCCGTAGGAGGCGCGGTTGGCCCCGGGAGCCGGGTTGCGATGCGAGCTGTGACCGGAGTCGATGCGCGCAGCCTGCTGGCGCGTCCGCGCCGCACGGGTGTCTCCGGATGTCGGCTGGCCATAACCCACGTTGCGCTGACCCGCGGCAGAGCTACCAGAGCCACCGCGGTGCTGCTGACCAGGCGCTGCGCCGTGCTGCGGACGCGCGCCATAGCCGGAATTGCTGCGGCCGCGCTCGGAGCTCAGCCTGCCGCCACCAACGGCACCATTGCTGCGCGATGCAGTGCCCTCCTGACGCGCGTTACGCTGATGCTCGGCATCTGCACGCTGATTGGAAGCAGCGCCACGCGTGTTGCGCCCCTGCGCCGGTGCAGAGCCACCATGCGAGAATCGGGAGCCGACACCGCACACAACACCGCCGACGGCACCTGCGATACCGCCGAGGACACCGCCGACGCCCTGCGGGCCAGCCTGCGGCGTCTGGGCGACACCCCTTGCAGCCGCTCTGCCGCCGTCCATGACGATGAGGTTCTCGCGGCGCTTCTCGACCTGGTTGTCCAGGCGGCTGAGCCTGGATACGCTCAAGACGAGGCCGCACATGATCATAGTCGCCAGAAGCGAGGAGCCGCCATAGGAGATGAAGGGCAGCGCCTTGCCGGTGACAGGGGCCACACCCACAACGCAGGCCATGTTGAGGCAGGCCTGAAAGCCCACCATCGTGGTCAGCGCACCGGCGATGATGCCGCCAAAGGTATCCCTCGCCGTGTGCGAGATGCGCATGCCGGCGTAGATGAACACCACAAAAAGCAGCAGCGTTGCAAGCGCGCCGACAAGGCCGAGCTCCTCGCCGATGACGGCGTAGATGAAGTCGTTGTAGGCATAGGGCAGGTAGTCGTACTTCTGGCGCGACAGGCCAAGGCCGGTGCCAAAGATGCCGCCCGAACCAAAGGCCAGAAAGCCCTGGACGGTCTGGTAGCCGTTGCCCTGCGCGTCTGCCCAAGGGTCGAGCATGGTCCAGATGCGATCGAGGTGATAGGGCTGGACGATGCTGGTAAAGATGAAGAACAGCACGCCCAAGCCGATCAACACCAAGATGATGCGCTTGTCAATACCCGCGAGGATGAGCATGGCGAGGATGCCGATGATCAAGATCATCGAGGTGCCGAGGTCTGGCTGCTTGAAGATGAGCACCAAGGTGAAGCCCGCGATACCCATCAGCTCAAAGCAAGCGCGCTGGCCGTCGATCTCGCCAGCATTCCAGCGCTCGAGGATGCTCGCCATCACCAAGATGACGGAGATCTTGGCAAACTCCGCAGGCTGGATGTTGATGGGACCCAACGACAGCGAGCGATCCGCGCCGAGCTGGGTCGAGCCAAGACCCAAGGCGACCGCGAGCAGCAGCGCCGCCGTGATACCCCACAGGATATAGGCGACGTAGCGCCTCTTCCAGAAATGGTACGGGATGAGCGCGGCTGCCACACAGGCAACGGTGCCGATGACAAGCCAGAGGACCTGCTGCTTGAAGAAGTACATGGGGTTGTTGCCAAAGGCGCTGTCGCCGTAGGCCTCGATGGAAGACGACGAGTAGATCATCACCAGGCCCAAGACGCACAGGATGACGATGGCGGCGATGAAGAGCAGGCGCGGGCCCATGATCAGGGCCGGGGCAGAGAACACGCCCTTTGGCTCCGTGGGCTTGGCCTTCTCCTCCACAGACTTGCGCTTGCCCTTCTGGGCATCGCCGGTGACCTTGGACCCAGCACGACCAGAGCCCTTGCCACGCGCAGGCTTGGAAGCTGCCGCACCCTTGCGGCCCTTATCGTCGGCCTTGCCCTTGGCGGCCTCTTTTTTCCCGAAGGACAACTGCATACACTAACCCTTAAGCTCCGCAACGAGTTCCTTGAAGACCTCGCCGCGGTGGTTGAACGACTTGAACTCATCGAAAGACGCACATGCCGGCGAAAGCAGCACGACGTCGCCGCTGTTAGCGATCCCAGCTGCAGCAGCAAAGGCCTCTCGCATACCCTTCTCGCACATCAGCTCGATACCGGCACCCTCAAACGCCTTAAAGAAGCGCTCTGCGGCCTCGCCATAGCAGATGACGGTGCGCACAGGGCCTTTGCAGGCCTCGACCAGCGGAGCGAGGTCCGTGCCCTTGTCACGGCCGCCCACGAGCAAGACGATGGGCTGGCCGGGAAAGGCCTTGATAGCGACGAGCGTCGCATCGACGTTGGTGCCCTTGGAGTCGTTGAAGTAACCAACGCCGTCGACCGTCGCAACCGGCTCGATGCGGTGCTCGAGCGGGGCAAAGCTCGCGAGGCCGGTGCGAACGCCCGCGCCGTCGCAGCCGTAGGCCAGCGCGCAGGCAGCGCCTGCAAGCGCGTTCATGACGTTGTGCGGGCCCTTGATCTGCAGCTCTGCCACGGAGACGAGCTTGACAAGGGAGCCGTCGATGCGAACGCAGAGCATGTGCTCGGCATCCTCGAAGGCGCAATCCGCGCCCGTGTCGCTGCCAACCGTGATGACGCGCATGCCGCGGGCACGCAGGTCTGCGGCGATCTGGGCACTCTCAGGCACCTCATCGCAGACGACGGCGGTGTCGCCCGCGCCCATGTTGGCAAAGACCTTGAGCTTGGCTGCGGCGTAGGCCTCAAGCGAGCCGTGCCAGGAGAGATGGTCCGGAGTAATGTTAAGTAGGGCGGCAACCTGCGGGGCAAACTTGCTCGTGCTCGCCAGGCCGTAAGAGGACATCTCCGCCACGAGGGTCTCGTCCTCACGGCGATGGTCGACAGACTCCGTGCAGGTGTCGCCGATGTTGCCGCAGGGGTACGCGAGCTTGCCAGCGGCGTTGAGCAGGTGGGCGACAAGCGAGGTCGTGGTCGTCTTGCCGTTAGTGCCCGTGATGGCGATCCAGCGCTGAGGGGACAGACGGAAGGCGTACTCGCACTCCCCTACCAGCTCCTCCGCATGCTGCCTGCCCGCCTGGTAAAAGGCAGAGTTCTCGGAGATGCCGGGGCTTGCGATGCAGAGGTCGTAGCTGCCCTCGACGTCCTCGGTCCCGCAGACGACGTGCGCGCCGCCCGCCTCGAGCGAGCGAACCTGCTCGCTTTGCGGATCAGCGGACTTGCCGGCGTAGACGGTGACTTTGTCGCCAGCAGCCAGTGCATGATGCGCCGCGGCGGCACCGGCCTTGCCCAGGCCCAAGACGAGGATATCGGACATAGGAAAACATCTCCTTGTTGTTGCAAGGCAGGCCAGCCTCAAGCTCGCCTGCCGTTGTTCGCTCAAGTGGGCCGGCTATGCCAGCCCACACGTATTCTACTTGCGGCGCAAGGCGCCGGACGCCACAGCGTCAGCTCTCTAGAGCTTGGTTGCGAAGAAGGCGACGAAGCCGATGCCGGCCAGCAGCGCGGTGATGATCCAGAAGCGGATGACGACCTTGGTCTCGCTCCAGCCCTTCTTCTCAAAGTGGTGGTGCAGCGGGGCCATCAGGAAGATGCGCTTGTGGGTCTTCTTGAAATACGCCACCTGGATGATGACGGAGAGTGCCTCCGCGACGAAGATGAAGCCGATGATGATGCTGAAGAGCTCCGTCTTGGTGATGACGGCGATGGCGGCAAAGGCTGTGCCAAGCGCCAGGGAGCCGGTGTCGCCCATGAAGATGCTCGCGGGATAGCAGTTGAACCACAGAAAGCCCACACAGGCACCGGCAGCGGCCATCGCGAACACGCCCACGTCGAGCAGGTTGGTCGCGTAGCAGATGGCGGCCATGACGCCCATCGTGATCATCACGGTGCCGCCGGCAAGACCGTCGAGGCCGTCGGTGAGGTTGACGGCGTTGGACATGCCCGCCATCAGCAGGAAGACGAAGATCACGTACAGCCAGGGCACATAGACGCCGCCGATATGGAAGGCGGCCACGCCGAGGTCGATCTCGAAGCCCGTGAAGGGAATGGTAACCGTCGGCGCGATGTCGAGCACGTTGACGGCGATGAGGCAGAAGGCGACGACGATGACGGTGAGGCCGGCCATCTTCTGGATCGGCGTCAAGCCGAGCGAGCGCTCCTTGGCAACCTTGGACGCGTCGTCGATGAAGCCGAGCAGGCCCGTCAGCAGCGTGGCTGCCAGGATGAGCAGCAGGCGCGCGTCAGGCGCGTGAACGATGAAGACGGACAGGCTCATCATCAAGATGATGATGACGCCGCCCATGGTGGGCGTGCCCTGCTTGACCAGATGGCCCTCGGGGCCGTCGGCGCGCACCTGCTGGCCGATCTCGCGGTGGCGCAACAGCTTGATGAAGGCCGGCATCACGGCCATGGTCAGCGCCATCGAGATGACGAAGGCCAAAAACAGCATGAAGGTCGGGTAATGGTTGAACATGCTCAGCATTAGTCGGATATCTCCTTGATGATCTTCTCGAGGCCCATGAAACGCGACGCCTTGAGCAGGATGAGGTCACCCGGCTCGGACAGCTCCTTGAGGCGCGCGGCTGCGTTGGACACGTCGGGCACATGCTCGACAGGGCAGGCGATGTGGGCCTCTTGGGCACCCTTGGCGATGTGCTCGGACAGGGGGCCAACGCACAGAAGGTACTCCAGCTTACCAGAAGCCGCGTCGCGGCCCACTTCCTCATGCAGGGATGCCTCGTCGTCGCCGAGCTCTCCCATGTCGCCGAGGACGGCGATGCGCTTGCCCTCGCACTCCATCGAGCCGAGCGTCGCCAGCGCAGCCCTCATAGAATCGGGGTTCGCATTATACGCGTCGTTGATGACGGTGAGGCCAGAGGGGAGCTTGTCGACCTCCATGCGCATGCCAGAGGCACCAGCAGCGGCCAGTCCCTTGGCGATCTGCTCGTAGGTGAGTCCCATGTAGCTGCCCACAACCGCGGCCGCGAGCGCGTTCATGACGTTGTGCTCGCCGGGGACGTTGAGGTCGACGTGGAAGGGCACGCCCGCGCTGAGCGCCATGTCGAAGGAGGCGCAGCCTTCCGCGTTGATGGTGAGATTGTGCACCTGGGTCTTGCAGTTGTCCCCGCGCCCAAAGCGAGTCACATGCACGCCGTGCTCGGCGACCTGGGCCTGTTCGAGCATGCACTCTGTCATGTCGTCGTCGCCGTTGACAACGGCCAGGCCTGTTGCCGGCAATGCGGCGAGCATCTCGCCTTTAGCGCTCGCGATGGCCTCGCGGCTGCCGAGCAGCTCCATGTGGCATACGCCCACGTTGGTCACGACGCCGATGCTCGGGCTGGCGATGGAGCAGCCGTGCTCGATCTGGCCCAGGCCACGCATGCCCATCTCGACGATGAGGATCTCTGTGTCCGGGTTGGCGCGCAGCACCGTGTAGGGGATGCCGAGCTCGTTGTTGTTGTTGCCCTGGGTCGCCACCGTGTTGTAGCGCGTCGAGAGCACAGAGTAGAGCAGGTCCTTAGTGGAGGTCTTGCCCGTGGAGCCCGTCACGCCCACGACGACGCAGCGCAGGCAGCCGCGCCAATGCGTTGCGAGCTTGGTGATGGCGGTGATGCCGCTTTCGACCACGATGACCGGGCAGACGAACTCCCCGGCGATGGCCATGGTGTTGGCGCTCGGCTGCTTGGTGCAGATGATGAGGCCCGCACCCATGCCGATGGCCTGGATGATGAAGTCGTTGCCGTCGACGCGCTCACCGGGCATGGCGAGGAAGATGTCGTTTTGCTTCACCTTGCGCGAATCCCAGGTGATGCCCGTAAGCACGCGCTTGTTGGCAGCGTCCTCGTCGAGCCTTGCGCCGAGGACCTCGGCGACTTCCTTAACGGTTAGCTGCATAGCTTATCAAGACCTTCGCGCGCCACCTCGCGGTCGTCGAAGTGGTGCTTAGTCGTGCCGATGATCTGGTAGTCCTCATGCCCCTTGCCGGCGATCAAGACGCTGTCACCGGGCCGGGCGAGCTTGAGGGCGTAGTTGATCGCCTCTTCGCGGTCGCTGATCACATGAGTGCGGTCCTCGCCGCCAACCATGCCGGGCAAGATCATATCGATGATGGCGGCAGGGTCTTCCGTGCGGGGGTTGTCGCTTGTGACGATGGCGATATCCGCATCGAGCGCCGCGCGGCCCATCTTGGGGCGCTTGGTGTTGTCGCGGTCGCCGCCGCAGCCAAACACGCAGATAACGCGGCCGGGGGTCACGGCTTTGCAGGCGCTGATGGCCTTAGCCACGCTGTCCGGAGTATGCGCGTAGTCGACGAGCACGCCAAAACCGGGATCGGTGTTGACCTTGCCCACGACGCGCTGCAAGCGGCCGGGGACCTGCGGTGCAGACTCGAGCGCCTTGCAGATGATATCCGTGCTGTAACCCAGGCCGAGGCCGATGCCCGCGCAGACGAGCGTGTTCTCGACGTTGAAGCGCCCGACCAGCGGGAGCGTGATGTCGACCTTGGTGCCGTCCATGTCGATGGAAAGCTTGGTGGAGTGCGGAGCGAACTGGGCGTCAACAAGGCGCACGTTGGCGTCAAAGGAACTGCCGACGGTGATGGGCTCGCGGCCCACGGCGCGGCACAGCTCTGCGAGGCGACGACCGTACTCGCCGTCCGTGCAGATGACGCACTTGTCCACCGGCGCATCCGTAAACAGCGCCGCCTTGGCGAGGAAGTAGTTCTCCATCGTCTTGTGGTAGTCCAGGTGGTCTTGAGTGAGGTTGGTGAAGGCGGCGACTGCGAACTTGGTGCCGAGGATGCGGCCCAGGTCGATGGCGTGGCTCGAGACCTCGAGCGCAGCGACGCCGACGCCGGCGTCGACCATGTCGCGCAGCAGCATCTGCAGGTCGCGGGACTCGGGGGTGGTGTGCAGCGACGGGCGGACCTCGTCGGCGATGTGGCACTCGACCGTGCCCATGAGGCCGGCCTGCTCGCCTGCCACGCGTGCCATGTGCTCAACGAGGAAGGTGGTGGTGGTCTTGCCGTTGGTACCGGTCACGCCAACCAGGCGCAGGCCCTCAGACGGGTTGCCAAAGAACCGCGCAGAGCCCAGGGCCAGTGCCTTGCGGGCGTCGTAGACGAGGAACTGGGGTGCGTCGACGTCGAGCGGGCGCTCCACCACGAGCGCGGCAGCGCCGCGGTTGACGGCATCGGCCGCGTAGTCGTGACCATCCGCTGCCGTGCCCGGCACGCAGAAGAACAGCGCCCCTGCGCTCACATCGCGCGAGGAGAACTCGATGGAGCTCACCTTGAGATCCAGCGCCGCCGAATCCAAGGGCTCGCAGTACACATCGGCGAGGATATCGCCGACGGACATCTCAACGGTCATAAGGTATCCCTTCGTCCGTACTCATATCTAGCTGCGCCAAAGCGGCGCATGGCCTAACGCGGCGCGAGCACCACCCTAAGCGCGCAAAGCGCCCACCCCCTGCAAAGAAGAGGTGGACGCCCCAACTGCATAACTTTGCTATTTTCCCTCAAAATCAGCTAATCATTGCTCACTTGGTAGCGATTTGCTGCAAAAGACATAATATCTGCGAACACCGGGCCGCAAACGCCACCGCCGCCGACCTCGGTCTTGGGCTGCTCGAGCGTCACGAGGCACACGAGGTCGCAATCGGTGTCCTCCATCCAACCGCAGAAGCTCACGATGTAGGTGCCCACCAGATAGGAGCCTGTGGAGCTCGGGATCTCTGCGGTGCCGGTCTTGCCGACGACCTTGATACCCTTGATCGAGGCCTCCTTGCCTGTACCGCTCGTCACGACGCTGCGCAGCATCTTGGTGACCTGGGAACAGGTGCTCTTGCTCGCAACCTTCTTGGACTTGGTGAGCGACTTGGTCACCTCGGCGGACTTCTCAGCGTTGTTCGGTAGGCTCGTCAGAAAATGCGGGGTACGCAGCGTGCCGCCCTGCTGGATGGCACCAAAGCCGCGTACGAGCTGCATGCCGGTGACGGCGACGCCCTGGCCAAAGGTGATATTGGCCGCCTGCACGCCGTCCCAGTCCTTGGTCTCCTCAAGCGAGCCAGACGCCGCGCCGGGAAAGTCGATGCCCGTGTCCTTGCCAAACCCAAACTTGCTGTAGGTCTTGTAGAGGTCGTCCAGGCTCACCTTGCGCGATGCGAGCACCGTGCCGATGTTGGAGGACTCCGTGATGATCTGGTTGAGGCTCATCGTCTCCGTGCCGCTGCGCTCATGGGAGTCCTTGACGGTGTGGTCGTAGACCTTGAGCTTTTCTGGGACGCTGAAGGTCGTCGAAGTGGTGGTCTTGGAGTTGGCAAGCACGGAGTACGCCGTAAAGGCCTTGTAGGTGGAGCCGGGCTCGTAGGAATCCGCAACGCTCCACAGCTTGCCCGCGTCGTAGTCGTAGCTGCCGTCCTTGCCCTTGGAAAACGATGCGCAGGCGTAGATCTCGCCGTTGCTCGCATCCATAACCGTGACGCTGCCGCCCTTGGCCGAGTACTTCTTCACCGCAGACTTGAGGCTCTTCTCGGCCTTTTGCTGCAGCTTGATGTCGAGCGAGGTGATCATGTCCTCGCCGTCGACCGCCTTGTTGACGACGATGGCGCCGCCGGCGACGGGAAGGCCGCTCTCGCCCTTCTCCTGGGTGATCGCGCCGTTTGTGCCGGAGAGCAGGCTGTCGTACTCGAGCTCGAGTCCGGAGGTGCCGCGGTAGGACTCCGTGAGGTCCGTGCGGCCCGCAACGTCCTCGTCGGCGACGATGTTGCCGCTCTCGTCGAGCATCTTGAGGCCAACCGTGCCGATGACCTGGCTGCCGATGGAACCGTTGGGGTACACGCGCGTAGAATCGCTCTCGTAGTACACGCCGATGAGGTTGGCCTCCTTGAGTTCCTTCTTGAGCTTGTCGGCGAGGTCCTTGTCGCACCTGCGCTGGATGACGACGTAGGCCGTACCCTGGCGGGTGACCATCTCGTAGTAGTCGTCGTAGCTCTTGTCGTAGGTGGAGCCGAGCACCTCGTAGATCTTGGTCGCCACGGCCTCTGCCGCAGGCGTCATGCCCGCCTTCTGCTCGTCGGTGACGGAGGCGGCGTAGTCGATGTCGTTGGGGTTGACGTTGATGGTGATGGACTCGACGCTCGAGGCGATGACCTCGCCGTTGCGGTCGTAGATGGTGCCGCGCTTGGCGATGTCCTTGGCTGTCTTGAGGTGCTGGCTGTCGGCCTGGCTGCTGAGGTCGGCCGCATCGATGACGGTGAGCTTGATCAAGCCGCAGAAGATGGCGAGGATGAAGAAGAAGAAAGCGGCGAGGATAACGAACTCACGCGTCTGGAAGAGGTCTCGTGCCCATTCGACAACCGCCCCAATGCCCTTTGCACGCGGCTTGTCCTCGCGTGCAGGCTTGTCAGATCGTGTCATATGATGCTGCTCCTATTTGGCGCTTGCAGCGTAATTGGTGATGCTCTTGATGGTCTTGGAGATGGAGATGCTGCCGTCGGAGAAGGTCTTGGTGGACGGCGGCAGGGCCACGACGAGACGCTCGGTCGTCTTGGGAGCGGACATGCCGAGCTTACTCGCCTTCTTCTGGATGCTTGCCGGGTTGGCGAGCACGGAGTGGCGGATCTCGAGGTCGTTGCCCGTAGCGCGGGCCTCCTCGATCTGCGTCTGCAGATGCGCGGACGCCTCGAGCGCCTGCACCGTGGAGACGGACATGAAGACGCGGACAGAGCAGACCACAGCCAAGACCGCGACGACAGCGAGGACGGCCTTGAAGCTGCGCACGGCGCCCAAGGAGAGCTTGGGTGCGTGCTGGGCGCTCTTACCCTCGCCCTCGATAACGCGATAGCGGCTGCGGAGGTCTTGCTCGGGGGCGTAGTGCTGCTCGCGGCGCGCGCCGTTGCGGGCGGCGGCAGCGGAATAGGAGGCCTTGTAGGCTGCAGTGCCGTAAGTGGCGTAGTGCTTGTGTGCTGCGTTTGCCATAGTCTCCTCTTCCTAATCGAGCTGCCTTAAGGGAAATCCTCTCCCCTAGAGCTTTTCTGCGACGCGCAATATGGCGCTGTGCGCGCGTTGGTTTCTTTCGATCTCTTCAGCCGATGGCTTGATCGGCTTTCGAGTTATGACCTTGAGTACCGGTTGTTTTCCGCACATGCACACCGGGAACTCCGGAGGGCAGGTGCAGGGGTTTGCCGCCTTGCGGAAGGTCTCCTTGACGATCTTGTCCTCCAGAGACTGGTAGGACATGACCGCGACGCGGCCGCCGGGGTTGAGCCAGCGGATAGCGGCTTCGAGTGCCTTCTCGAGCACTTCCATCTCGCGGTTGACCTCCACGCGCAGCGCCTGGAAGGTGCGCTTCGCGGGGTGGCCGCCGTCGCGTCGTGCCTTGGCGGGGATGGCCCGCTTGATGAGGTCGACAAGCTGGAAGGTGGTGCGGATAGGCTCTTGCTCGCGCTCGCGGACGATGAACTGCGCGATGCGCACAGCCCACTTCTCGTCGGAGTAATCGCGAAGAACCCGGGCGAGATCTGCTTCGTTATAGGTGTTCACGATCTCAGCTGCGGTTAGGGTGTTGTTACCCGGGTCCATTCGCATGTCCAGTGGCGCGTCTTCACGGTAGGAGAAGCCGCGCTCGGGGAAATCAAACTGCGGAGAGCTCACTCCCAAGTCGAAGAGGATGGCGTCGACGCCGGGGACCTCTGCCTGAACGAGCAGGCGGTCCATATCGCCGAAGTTGCCCTTGAGCAAGATGGGCTCGATGTCGAGCTGGGCCTGCTTGAGGCGCTCGCCCGCCGTCTCGAGAGCCATGTCGTCTTGGTCGATGCCCAAGAGAATGCCGCTCGGGGCGATGAGCTTTGCCGCTTCGAGGGAGTGGCCCGCGCCGCCCAGGGTGCAGTCGAGGTACACAGAGCCGTCATGCAGCTTCAATGCCTCCATGCACTCCTCGAGCATTACGGGAATATGCCGGAATTCAAGTGTCAATGTTCTGCCCTACACCAAGAAGTCATCCCAGGAGATGCTCTCCATGGTTTCCTCATACGACTGAGCGTTCCAGATCTCGATGTGATCGTCGTCGCCGATAATCCAGACGTCCTTCTCGATGCCTGCGTCCTCGCGCTTGCGAGCAGACAGCGTGATACGGCCGGCGGAGTCCACCGTCGCGTTTTCTGCAGAGGCGTTGAGCTTCTTGCGGAACATGACGTCCTTCTTAGAGCGGGGGTTGTACCCGCCAGTGCCGTCCTCCCCCTTGGGAAAGAACGAATCGACCCATGCATCGAAGGCTTCCTCAGAGAAGACAGAAAGTGCCCCGCCTACGCCGGGCACTACGATGACTTCCTCCGGAAGTGCTTTGCGGAACTTGGCAGGCAGTGAGACACGACCCTTGACGTCAACGGTGTGTTGATATTCGCCGTGGAATCGCATGGCCGCCTTTCCAATCCTTCGAGGTGTAGATCTTTGGCAGTTCCCCAATGCTGTGTTTAGGGTTTGTTTGGGGGGAACTGCTTGATGCAGTATATCCCATTTCGCTCCACTTTATAGGCAAAACATGGTCAGCCGCCCCACCCTATGCCCCACTTCGGGACACAACTAGGCGACTTGTGAGGCGGTATTTTGTAAGCAGACACAAGATGTTGTGGTTGGATACAGCGGGTCCCCCTAGGTATGCCCTATGGGAGTTGTGGGATGGTTTCCCATGAATTTTCTGTGTGTGTCGCAGCGGTGGGACGTCAGCCCACAAACGGCAGGATGGGGAGGGATGTGGGACGCCATCCCACGGGGTTTCAACTATCCATACACCGCAGGGTCGGGCAGCAGGGTGTCCCATTAGGGACCTGGTCTTTTGTGGGACAAGGTGATTCGCCGGTGCCCGCGATTCGCTCTGTCCCGCAAAAGACCAGGTCCCTAATGGGACGGACGCCTTAGTTGCAAGAGAGACGCCCCACGGCATCCCACTCCCCGTTGTGTGGCAGCAGCTGCCAACGCTGTCAATCTATCCCCTTGGGTATATCAGCAGACAATAAGAAAGGGAGGGCACAGCGCGATTGCTGCACCCTCCCCTGTTTCGCATCAAGCGGCTTTAGCGCTGGTTGAAGGGAACGATGGTAGCCGGGCGGCCGTTCTCGTAGACGAGCTTGGGCTCGCCCTCGATCAGCGGAGCAAAGTATTTCTTGGCCTCGTCCGTGATGCCTGCGTAGTCGGGCAAGATCCACTCGGTCGGGAAGCTCTTGACGTAGTTGGCGAACTCGCTTGCCGGGCCGGCGAAGAACTCCGCGTTGTAGGGAGCATCGAGATCCGTACGGGGCTTGATGCCAACGACGCTGGAGGTGAACTTGCCGTCGGTGCTGCGCATGTGGGCGCTCATGCCGAGCTCGTAGGCCTCGGTCACATCGACGAGGCTCTGGGCAAAGTTGGAGGAGCGAGCTGCGCGGCTCAGGTCCTGGACGACGCCACGCGGTGCAACGCCCGCGTCGACGATCATCTGCTTGAGCTGCAGACCGGCACCGCCGAGGATGGCGTGCGCAAAGCCGTCGTTGGCGGAGTCACCGGCGGAGATGTAGGTGCCGTCGGCGTAGCGGCCGCCCTCGGAGACGACGATGTAGCACTCGTTCTTCTCGTCCATGCAGCGCTTGACCTCTGCCAGGAACTTCTCACGATCGAAGGGGACCTCGGGCAGGACGAGCAGGTCGACATCACCGCTCATGCAGCAGCTCGCAGCCAGCCAACCGGCGTCGCGGCCCATGGTCTCGAGGACAAAGACCTCGGGGCGGGTGTAGGCGGCGTAGTCGAGGTAGGTCGCGTGGGTGATCTCTGCGGCGATTTTTGCTGCGGAGGCAAAGCCCGGGCAGTGGTCGACGGGGACGAGGTCGTTGTCGACGGTCTTGGGAATGCCGATGAAGCGCTTGTTGATGTTGTTGGCCTCAGCCCAGCTGGACAGCGCGTCGACGGTATCCATGGAGTCGTTGCCGCCGATGTAGAACATGCACTCGATGTCATGCGCGTCCATAACCTCGACCAAGCGCTCGTAGTCCTCGGTCTTCTCGCGGGAGAGCTTGTAGCGGCAGGTGCCGAGTGCAGAGGACGGGGTCTGCTTGAGGATCTCGATCTCATGGCCGGGCAGGTCGGTCAAATCGAAGAGCTGGTCGGCGAGCACGCCCTCGATACCGTGGATGCCGCCGTAGACGCGGTCGAAGTAGGGGTTGAGCTGGTTGGCGCGGATGACGCCCGCCAGGCTGGCGTTGATGACGGCGGTGGGGCCACCGGACTGTGCGACGAGGCAGTTCCTCATGGAGTCTCCTTAGTCTTGAGGTCAGATACTGTTTATTTTCCCACATTTGCGATTGTGTTCCGCGAAAGCCGGACAACTCGAACCGCTTTGTTACAGAAAGTTTCGAGGGGCGGAGCAATGCAGTCGCCGCAATATGGAGGTTTGAAGAAGGTGGCAACGGTGCGTTGACAAGAATGTGGCATGCGACGCGCGCCTCGCTATCATGGGCAGCATCACGCGACAACAAGGAGACGCCATGTCAAACAGCAGTCCTGCCGACCAAGACCCCATCGTCATCGAGGCCACCGTCATCGATAGCGACGGCTCATCCAAGGCCCCTGATGCGGAGCAAGAAGACCTCGCTGGCCGCAAGTCCCGCGGTGCCAAGCAGATGCTCGCCGGCGGCCTGATCGCAACACTCGGCGTCCCCATGCTCATCTTGCCCGGACCCGGCGTCGCCGCCATCGCCGGCGGCCTAGCGCTTGCCGGACGTGGCTACCACAACCTGACGGGCAACGAGGTCTTGAGCGAGGAGACGCGCCAGGACCACGACTTCATCGAAGGTCAGGAGGCAGGCGAGCGCTTTGCGCAGCGCATGCGCGACTTCGCCTCCGACGAGCTCGCACCTGCAGGTGCAAAGCTCGCCGAGGACCTCAAAGACGCCGGCAGCGCCGCCGCGCACGGCATCAAGGATGCAGCGGAGGTCGCGGCCGACGTGGTCGGCAAGGGAGCCCGCGCCGCCGTCGGCGACGAGGCAGCTCAAAAAGCCGCCGGGTTTGCCAGCCGCACCATCGGGCCTGCCGTGGGAGCGGCCGCCTCGTTTGGCCGCGGTGTTGCCGCAGGCCTCAAGCCGCACGTCGCCAAGGCGGCGCAAGCTGGCACCCAGGCAGCCGCAAACGCGACCCAGAAGCTCGCCGACAAGGCCAGCGATCTGATGAGGTAGAGCCCGACAAACCGCAAGACGTAAAAGCCCGCAACCAGCAACGGTTGCGGGCTTTCTTGTTGGTCGATGTGGTTCGTTGGTCAACAGGCCATCGCAAGTGCCTGCCATCTCGCTGCAAGCTGCGGCGCCGACTTCGTCTGGCGTCTACGTGAGCTTTGCGGCTCGTTCATGCTGACGCATGGCCAACGGCAAGCGGCAAGGGTCAGAGTCGAATGAATTCGACCCCTGGGGAAACGCTGATTAAAGCAAGTGCCCGCTACGTACGATTGGCAAAACCGCTGGTCACGTAGGGGAGGGACCCTGTCCCTCCCCATAAACCTTGCATTAATCAGTGTTTCCCCAGGTCAATATGCACCAGTAACCAACATGCAGACCAATCCGTCGAGCAAGCGTCCCACAAAAGACCAGGTCCCTTTTGGGACGCCCTCTTCCAGGCAGTTCCCCTACTCGCGGCGCAAGATGACGGCGAAGTGACCGTCGGGGCCGTCGACGGCAGGCAGGCTCGCAAAGAAGCCCGCATCGGTGATGAAGTCCTCGAACTCCTCGAAGGCCGGCGTGCACTCGACGATGGAGAACCCCCTTCCCTGCTCGCTCTTGAGGAAAGAGGCGACAACCTCCTCGTTCTCGCGACGCAGGATGGAGCAAGTCGCATAAACCATCACACCGGAGGGCTTCACATAGGACGCGGCGGATTTGAGCATGTCGAGCTGGATGGCCGCAAGCGCGCTCACGTCGCGCTTCTTGAGGTTCCAGCGGATCTCCGGATGACGGCGCAGAGTGCCCGTGCCGCTGCAAGGCGCGTCGATGAAGACGGCGTCGAAGGCGCGCGGCAAATCCTCGATAGAGTCGAGGTCGCAGGCGTCGCCCACGTGCGTGAACACACCGGGGACGTGCTGCTCGGCCATGCGCTCACTCAAAAGGTCAGCCTTGAACTGGTGCACGTCGACCGCGTGGATGACGGCAGGCTCGCGATACCAGGCATAGGCGTTGCGTTGCATGAGCATGGTCTTCGTGCCGCGGCCAGCGCCGATCTCGAGGATGCTACCGTCAACGGGAACCATGCTCGCAACCTGCTGGGATGCGAGGTCGGCGGCGAACTTGGTGCCGGGCAAGTAGGGATTGTCCACCGTGTAGGTGGGTGCGGACTTGAGGAAGGCTGCGAGCAGGTCCTCAGTCTGCTGGATACCGTACTGCATCAGCAGCGTGTCGCAGAACCACTGCTGCACACCGTAGTAGCGGGCAAAGGCCACATGGTCGGTGTCCTTGTCGCCCCAAGGGAAGTCCTTGGCGTCGGCTGCCATCTTGCGCAGCACGGCGTTGGCAAGACCCGCTGCCTTGCGAGCGACGAAGCGCGCCATCTCGACACCCTGGTCGACGACCACGTGGTCGGGCTTATGCAGGTAGACGAGCTCATAGGCGCTGATGCGCAGGGCGTCGCGCACGTCGTCCTTGATGTCTTTGGGGCTCTTGAGGTTGCGGTTGATGAGGTCGTCAAGCGAGCCGCGGCACATCACGACGCCAAAGACGAGGACCTGCATGTAGTCGAAGTCCTCTTGAGAATGCGGCCAGCCCGCGCGGCGGGCGTCGATGAGCTCGCGCGCATAGGCGTCGCGCTCGCGCACCTGGGCGACGATCTCCACCGCAGCCTGACGCGCCGGCGTGAGCTTGCTGGCGGGCTTGGCAGCAGCACGCGAAGCGTTGCTGTTGCGATTTGCGGCGTGCCTGCGATCACGCCTACCGGCACCACTTGCAGGGCGGCCGTGTCTTCGGTTGCGGTTATCGGAGTTCTTGCTCTGTGACATGCGGTGCTTCCTCATCTCAAAACTCGCAGCACCGCCATAGAGAAGACGGCGCACGGGCGATACTCAATGCGGGCACGGGGCTTGCCGACCCCTGCCCAAAACCTCTAATGCGACTCTATGCAGGCAATCGCCTGCCAGGGAAACGCCGATCAATGCGAGGCTTACGGGGAGGGACTTTGCTCCCTCCCCTACGTAACCAGCGGTTTTGCCAATCATATGCAGTGGGTACCTGCTTTGATCGGCGCTTACCTAGACCGCACTCCAAACAGGCTCCGCATTGCGCAGGCCGTTGATCCAACCCTGAACGGGCATCTCCTTCTTGCCCTGCGGCTTGACCTCGACAAGCTCGAGGGCGCCATCGGCAAAGCCGAGCGCAATGCGCTTCTTCTGCAACAGCACGGCGCCGGCCTCGACGTCATCAGAAGCAGGCGTCGCAGCGATGACCTGGACCTCCTTGCCGCAAACGATGCAGCGGGCGGGAGCCCTGTGGTTGGAGGCGAGGATGCGGCGCATGGCGTCTGCCGCGGAAAGCCCCGGCAAAAGCAGCGTCTCCTCCTTGTCGATCTTGGCGGCGTAGGTGACAAGCGACTCGTCCTGCGCGACCCATGCGGCATTACCGGCTTCCTCGGCTGCGAGCGCCTCGACCATGCCGGCGGCACCGATGCGAGCAAGCTCGGCGGTGACCTCGTCGGTGGTCTTGCCCTCGACGGGGACACTGCCGGCGGTGATGTAGTCGCCTGCGTCAAGCGCGAGCTCAACCTTCATCGAGCAGACGCCTGCCTCCTCATCGCCAGCGAGGATCGCGCGCTGGATGGGGGCGGCACCGCGCCAGCGCGGCAGCAGGGACGCATGGACATTGAAGGTGCCCAGGCGCGGGATGTCGAGGACGGACTGCGGGAGCAGCATGCCGTAAGCTGCGACGACGATGGCATCGGGCTCGAAGGCCGCGAGTTGTGCGACGGCCTCGTCGTCCTTGAAGGTAGCCGGGGTGAGCACCTCGATGCCGTGCTCGAGCGCCGCCACCTTGACCTCGCAGGGATGCAGGGTCTTGCCGCGGCCAGAGGCAGCGTCGGCGCGCGCGTAAACGGCAACGACGTCATGGCCTGCGGCGATAAGCGCCTCGAGGGTGGGGACGGCGTAGGCGGGCGTGCCCATGAAGACGATGCGCATTAGCTGACCTCTCCCGGGCGAGCACCGCGGGCGCGGGCCTCGTCGTACTCCTTGAGAGCCTGGATGCGGGCCAGCGGCGGCATGCGGTCAACAAAGGTCTTGCCGTCGAGATGGTCGATCTCGTGCTGCATGCAGCGGCCAAAGAGACCGTCGCTCTTGTAGCGGACGAGCTTGTAGTTCTCGTTGTAGCACTCGACCTCGACCCACTCCCAGCGCTCGACGTCGCCGGAGATGCCAGGGACGGAGAGACAGCCCTCGCTGTTGACGACGGTTTCCTCGGAGTGATCGACGATGCGCGGGTTGATCATGACGAGCGCGTTCTTCTTGAGGGGACGGCCCTTGGCATCTTCCTCCACCCAGTCGCAGTCGATGACGACGAAGCGCTTGAGCAGGCCGACCTGCGGCGCGGCGATACCGACGCCGTCGGTCTGGTACATGAGCTTGGCCATGTCCTTGGCAAGCTTCTTGATGGACTTGTCGCCGATCTCGACCGGCTCGCAGACCTCGCGCAGCAGCGGGTCAGGAAGGGTAATGATGTTCATATCCAGCCTCTCTGGGATTTCTCGCATTTGGTCTAGAGTATAGCGCGAAAGACGCAGCCTCCAAGGTGCAGGTGACACACATTGTGCCAGTGACAAAGTGTGTCACGTCTGAGCCTCTCTGGTTAACGCGGTCCACTGCGTGACACACTTTGTCACTGGCACAATGTGTGTCACCTGCTCAGCAAAAAGGGGCCGCAAGGTCTCCCCTTGCAGCCCCCAACAGCGCGTTAATCGGCAAATGTCGTTACTTGCGGTAAGCCAGCCAGTACAGGATGCCGACGAACAGCGCGCCACCGACAATGTTGCCCAGCGTTGCGAACGCGATGTTATAGAAGCAACCGGCGATGGGCAGCACGCCCACGCTGCCGTAGCCCATCATGGAAGCGACGGTGCCCATGGGCAGGAAGAACATGTTGGCAACGCAGTGCTCGAAGCCCATGGCAACAAAGGCGGTGACCGGGAACATGCAGGTCACGATCTTGTCGATAACGGTGCGGCCAGCAAAGCCCATCCACACGGCCAGGCAGACGAGGAAGTTGCACATGATGGCGCGGCAGAAGATGGCAAGCGGGGTGAGGGCCTCCTTGCCCGCTGCAACGGCGACCATCTGGTTGCCGATGGTGTTGTCGCCGGCCTTCATGGCCATGACGCCCGTACCCACGATGACGAGCACCAGCAGCAGCGAGCCTACGAGGTTGCCAAAGTAGACGACCACCCAGTTCTTGGCGAGCTTGCCCCAAGTGATCTTCTTGTTGAGCGCTGCGATAACCATGAGGGAGTTGCCGGTAAAGAGCTCGGCGCCGGCGATGACGACCAAGATGAGGCCGATGGAGAACATCGCTGCGCCAAAGACGCTGGCCACGGCAAAGCTCAGGCTCTGGTCGGCCTTGACGTAGGTCATGAACAGCGCGCCCGTTCCGATGAACAGGCCGGCCAGAATCGCCAGCCACCACATGCGGCTCACAGACATCGTGGTCTTACCGATGCCGACGACCTCTGCCTTGGCGGCGATCGCCGGTCCTGCCAGGTGGTCGGGCTTTGCGGCAGCAACGTCTGCCTTGGTGATTTCCTCGCTCATACTCCCTCGCTTTCTCCTGTGAATTGAGCTGCGCGCACCAATGCACGCAACCCGACGTTTTCGGTAACGATGATATTCAAAGCGAAGTTGCGCACTTGTTTCGTATGCGTTTCTTCCCGCAGGTGAGATGCAAGGGGCGGCGAGGGGATGATCATTTTGCCGAACACAACACAACCGATTCAAATTTGAAACGATTAGCGCTGCTTGCGTATTTGCTTGGACGCCATGTAAGGGAGATCGAGAGGGGCTGCCACAACAAAAGCGAGTCAACACTTTAGTCAGACCGAAGTGTCGACTCGCTGCTAAAACGAAAACGCCAAAACCCAGGGAAGCGCTGATCAATGCGAGGTTTATGGGGAGGGACAGGGTCCCTCCCCTACGTGACCAGCGGTTTTGTCAATCGTATGCAATGAACACTTGCTTTAATCGGCGTTTCTCTACGCGTCGGCGAAGCGGATCTTGTCGTTGCCGGGCTCAAAGCGGCCGATGCGCCAAGGAGCGCGACCGCTGCGCGCCTCGAACTCGTGCTCGAAGGTCTCCGCATCCTCCGGCGCCAAGGCCACGAGCATGCCGCCGCTGGTCTGCGGGTCGCACAGGATGCCCATGCGGTTGTCGAGTTCCTCGTCATCAAGAGACCCCGCATCGATGAAGTCCTCCGCGAAGTCCATGATCGTGAAGGTGCGGCTCGGGCGGCAGTACTCGAGGTTGAGCTCCCATGCCCTGTCGAACAGGGGGATCGCATCGAAGTCCAAGACGGCATCCAAGCCGCTGCCCTCGACCATCTCGTGCAGATGGCCCGCAAGCGCAAAGCCGGTGACATCGGTAGCCGCATGGACGTTGGCCTCGAGCATCGCCTCGCCTGCGGCGCGGTTGAGCTCCGACATGCTGTCGATAGCAGGGCGGAACTCCTCGGCCGTGCACTCCCCGATCTTGAAGGCGGCGGAGAGCAGGCCGGTGCCGATGGGCTTGGTGAGGTAGAGGACGTCGCCGGCATGCGCGCCCACGTTGCGAATCACACGAGAAGGGTTCACCAGACCAAAGACGCACAGGCCGTACTTAGGCTCAGGGTCGTCGATGGTATGGCCGCCACAGATGCTGGCACCGGCGTCCGTCACCGCATCCGCACCGCCGTGCAAAATGTCGCGTGCCGTCGCCGTGCCCAAAGCGCAGTCGAGCGCGAGCACGTTGAGCGCCACCGTCGGCTTGCCGCCCATCGCGTAGACGTCGCTGAGCGCATTGGACGCCGCGATACGACCAAAGTCATACGGGTCGTCGCACAGCGGGGTGAGGAAGTCCACGGTCATGACCGTGGCGAGGTCCTCTCCCACCTTGTAGATAGCGGCGTCGTCGCTGGTCTCGAAGCCCAGCAAGAGATTTGGGTCCACCATGTCCGTTGCAGGTGGAAGTATGTCCTTAAGATCGCCCGGACCCCACTTTGCAGCTCAACCACCTTTGCTGGTGAGCTTGGTGAGGAAAACCTTCTCCGCATCTGACACAGCGGCCTCCTTGTTTCGCGTCTTTGTTCGCACCTGATGATACCAATACCGAACTTACGGCGCAGGTAACGCGGGCAACATGACGACAAAGACTGACAAGGGGCCACTGGCGGGCCCCTTGTCAGCTTATGAGAGAGAGTCGAGGCAACGCGGAAGCCGGATTGGAGAGAGGAGAGTCCGGCTCCCGCTGGAGGTTGCTGCCCCTAAGTCGAGAGTGATGCGTCGTTGGAGGAGGACACATCGTTTGGAGAGAGGGAAGTTAGCGTTCGTTAACTTCTGTGACCACTATAACACATGAGTTAGCATATGCAAACTTTATTTTGAGATTTCTTCTCTCCGTGATTTTTGGGACTGAGGCTGAGACAGGGAATGCCACGGTCAACAGTCCCGTCAGACTGGTTTGTTGACCACGCCATGCTTGGCTTGGTCAACAAACCAGTCTGACGGGACTGTTGACCGGACGACGCACTGGAGGCATGCGCCGATTCGCTGCAACTCGATGGCGCCGACTTCGTCTGGCGCCTACATCAGCTCTCCAACTCACCGACGATGACGCAAGACCGACAACCTGCCATGATCACGCGAACGATTAATCGTTCAGCAAATTGCGAAAATCAGGCCTGCGCCCCCAAATCGCCGTTCTTCTGAACGATTCATCGTTCAGAAGAACGGCGCGACTAGAGCGGCAGGGCCACCAACCACCCCCACCTGAAAACTCCCTGTAAATAGCTAGCAATTGCGTATCTTTGTTAGCATTACCTAACCCATACGCGTATACTGCATTCGTTAGCTTTATCTAACACTGTTAACAAGGGCAAACAAACAAGAGGAGAAACCATGTCCTGGTACACCAGCAAGAAGCTTTGGTCCGCTATCGGCGGCGCAGCCGCAACCATCATCGTCCAGCAGCTCGCAAAGACCCCCTGTATCCGCAAGGCAGCCGTCACCGTCGCCTCCAAGGCCATCATCACCAAGGAGAACGCCGACGCCGCACTGCAATCCTTCAAGGACGACACCGAGGACCTCTGCGCAGACGCACGCGAGGACGCAAGGATCAAGGCAGAGGCCGCAGAGAAGGCAGCGGAAGTCGAGGCCCGCATCCGCGCCGAGGTCGAGGCAGAGCTTGCGGCAGAGAAGACCGAAGAGTAACCGTTCATGCTCTACAGAATCGTACATGAGAGCCGCGGCAGAATTCGCCTCAGGGTCGGCCAGTACGCGTTCTCGGATGAGGAGGCAAGCAGCCTGGCTCACTACCTCCGCAGCCAGGCCGGCGTCGTCGACGCGCAGACGCGCGCAGCCAACGGCAGCATTCTGATCACCTACGAGAAAGGCTGCCGCAACAACGTCCTCGAGGCAGTCAGCGAGCTTTCCATCGCAGACATCCCCTCACCCGCAGACAACACAGCGCCGGACATGGGCGCCCTCACCAACAAGTTCCAGATGAGCCTGGGCAAGGCCATCGGCTGGCATCTCGCCAAAAAGCTCCTGCCGCCGCAGGTGCGTGCCGTGATGGCCGTCGCCAGCGCCATGCCCTTCGTCAAAGAAGCGCTTTGCTCGCTGGCACACCGCAAGCTCAACGTGAGCGTGCTCGACGGCGTCGCCATCTCGACCTCGCTTGCGCGCCGCGACTTCAAGACCGCCGCAAGCGTCATGTTCCTGCTCAAGGTCTCCGACATACTCGCCGACTACACGCAGAGCAGGACGCGTTGCGCGCTGCGCCAGAACATGGCCATCTGCGCGGAGAGCGTCTGGCTCGTCGACGGCGACCAGGAGATCGAGGTCTTGCTCGACCACGTTCGCCTGGGTGACGTCATCCACGTCCGCACCGGCCAGCTCGTGCCGATCGACGGTCAGGTCGTGAGCGGCACAGCCCAGCTCAACGAGGCCTCGATGACCGGCGAGTCCACCCTCGTCGGCAAGGAGGCAGGCGACAGCGTCTTTGCCGGCACCGCCGTCGAAGACGGCGACCTCTTCATCAAGACGAGCTCCATCCCCGGCCAATCCCGCATCGACCATATCGTCGACATGGTCGAAAGCAGCGAGGAGGTCAAGGCCGCGCTGCAAAGCCGCGCCGAAAAGCTGGCAGACAGCCTGGTCCCTTGGAGCCTGGGCGTCTTCATCGCCGACCTCATCGCCACCCGCAGCCTCGTGCGCGCGTCAAGCGTGCTGATGGTCGACTACTCGTGCGCCATCAAGCTCTCGACGCCCATCGCCGTGATGTCGGCCATGCGCGAGGCCACCAAGCGCAACGTCGTCGTCAAGGGCGGCAAGTTCCTCGAGCAGCTCGCCGGGGCCGACACCATCGTCTTCGACAAGACCGGCACCCTCACCACGGCGCAGCCCGTCTGCCACAAGGTGATCACCTTCGGCTCGATGAGCGAGAACGCCTGCCTGCGCCTGGCAGCCTGCCTGGAGGAGCACTTCCCCCACAGCGTGGCACGCGCCATCGTCAAGGCGGCGCGCGAGCGCAACCTCGCTCATGGACGTGAGATGCACGCAGAGGTCAACTACATCGTGGCCCACGGCATCTCCTCGAGCGTCGATGGACGCATGGTCAACATCGGTAGCGCCCACTTCATCTTCGACGACGAGGGAATCGAGCGCCCGGAGAACCTGGAGGCGATCATCGAAACCGAGGCACCGACCTCCTCGGTCGTTTTCCTGAGTGTCGACGGCAAGCTCGAGGCGGCCCTGTGCATCGAAGACAGCCTGCGCAGCGATGCCAAGGCAGCGATCGCCGGCCTCAAGCAACGCGGCTTCGAGCACATCGTCATGCTCACCGGCGACAGCGAGAACTGCGCCGCAGCCATCGCACGCGAGCTCAGCATCACGGACTACCGCAGCCAGGTGCTACCAGAGGACAAGGCCACCTACGTCAACAAGCTCAAAGCCGCAGGCCATACCGTGGTCATGGTGGGAGATGGCATCAACGACTCCCCTGCACTGGCAGCAGCCGACGTCTCGCTGGCGATGAGCGATGCAAGCGATATCGCGCGCTCCGTTGCCGACATCACGCTTTTGCGCCCGACGCTCATGGCCCTGCTCGAGACCAAGGACATCGCCGACAGCCTCATCCGCCGCATCGAGCACTCCTTCGCCTTCATCGCGAGCTTCAACACTGCGCTGATCGCCGCCGGCCTCGTCGGCCTAATGGCGCCCACCATGACAGCCATGCTCCACAACCTGTCGACCGTGGGTCTATCCGCCCTCAACATGAGGCCGCTGCTGCCGGAAGGCAGCGGCAGCGTAGAGGCGGCACTCAGTCTCGAAGCAGCTGCCGGCGACAGCAGCGTCAAGGAGCTGGACGCGGACGAGTACGACGTCTACGCAGAAGCCCGAGCATAGAGAGGTAGGCACGACTATGAAACGACACAAGTTCTGGGCCTATGCCGCTGCGTTTTGCGGTGTCATGGCCATGTGGACCGGCATCAAGCACAAGTAGCCCCTGAGCCAAAGCCCCAAAGAGAAGCACCCCGCTCATCCAAGCGATGAGCGGGGTGCTTTCATTTGCAAGCTAGATGTGCGAACGCGCGCAACTACTGAACCCTCACGGGGACGATGCCGGTATGCAGCGCGGCAGCTCCCATCATGAACGGACGGTAGTTGACGCCCACCAAGCCGCTGTCGCGGAAGAGCTGGGCGAGCTCCTCCTTGGAGAGGAACTCCTGCGTGCTCTCGTAGAGCCACTCGTACTCGTGGCGCTTGGAGAAGCCGCCGCCCAAAACGGGCATGACGTCCTTGTAGTAGAGCTGGTAGAAAGGCTCGATCAGGTCGTTGTCAGGCACGGAGGCATCCAGGCAGGCGACAAGGCCGCCGGGGCGGGTGACGCGCGTCATCTCGCGGACGACCTGGTTGTAGTCAGGCGTGTTGCGCAGGCCAAAGCTGACCACGGCGGCGTCGAAGGTGTCGTCGTCGAAAGGAAGCTCCATGGCGTTGCCCTCGACGAGCATAACGTTGTCCATGCCAGCAGTGCGCACGCGCGCGACATCGAGCATGTGCGCGGAGAAGTCGAGGCCCACGGTCATGACAGAGGGATCCGCAGAGGCGATGCGCTGGGTAATATCACCCGTGCCGCAGCAGATGTCGAGCACCTTGCCAATGCCGCCGTCGGGGCAAGAGGACAGCGCGGCGTTGACCAGCTCGCGCTTCCAGAGGTGGTGCATGCCCAGTGAGATGCGGTTGTTAGCCGCATCGTATTGGTCGGCGACGGATTCGAATACGCCGTGAACGTGCTCTTTTGCCATGAACGGCTCCTTAGGTCTCAGGTACGTGCTCGGCTATTGTACGCCGAAGACGCGCCTAGCGGTTATCGGTAAAGATGCTCAGGTAGTAGAGCAGCTGCATAATGCTCGTGAGCGCAGCGGCGACATAGGTGAGCGCCGCTGCAGTGAGGACGGTCTTGGCACCGTTGCCTGCAACGCCGAGCGTGTTGCGAGCATAGGCCAGGCCACGGCGGGAGGCGTTGAACTCGACCGGAAGGGTGACCACCTGGAAGAGCACGGCAAAACCGTAGACCAAGCAGGCGATGAGCACGAGGTTCATGGAGTTCAGCGCGATGCCGATGACGAGCAAGACGAGCCACGCGGTAGAGCCAAAGTTGGCAACCGGGACGAGCGCAGAGCGGATGCTCATCGGCACATAGCCCACGGCATGCTGGACGGCGTGGCCGCACTCATGGCAGGCGACGGCGGCAGCGGAGACGCTCGTGGAGTGGTAGATGTCCTCGGACAGACTCACCGTCTGGTCGCGCGGGTCATAGTGGTCGGACAGGGTGCCGCCGACGCAGCGCACCTGCACGTGCTGCAGGCCGTTGTCGTCGAGCATCCTGCGCGCAATCTGCGCACCCGTCATGCCCGTGCCCGAGTCAACGCCCGAGTACTTCTTGTAGGAGTGATTGATGTACCACTGGGTGCCAAAACCCATAATCATGGTAACGACGATGAGGAACAGGTAACTCATGGCAATCCTTTCTTAGATGTCATGAAAGATATCCTACCGTGTGCAGTCAACGACACGGTGTCGGCGCGGTCAATTTGGCGCAACCAAAAGCACGCGCTTTTCAGCCGCGTTTAAGCTCCGGCGCCAACAGGGGCTCCCCTAGGGAAATGCTGATTAATGGAGATATCCACTGCACATGGTTGGCAAAACCGCTGGTTACGTAGGGGAAGGACCCTGTCCCTCCCCATAAACCTCGCATTAATCAGCGTTTTCCTAGCTCAGCGCAGGTGCCAAGCTCACCATGATGGCGAGAATGAAGGCGCCGTTGATGAAGAGGTTCGCCTTGTTGATAGCGCCCATGGAGGGCCCGCGCGTCTCGTGGACGAGCGGGGTCGTCAGCGTGAAGCGGATCGTGCCGATGCCGAGCACCAGGCACACGATCGCCGGCCACAGGGCTGCGGCGCCAAAACCCCAGAAGACGAGATGGAGCATGCAAGCGATCCACAAGACGATGCAGACACGGTACGCCCTGCGAAAGCGCTCGCGGCCCATGACAACTGCAGCAGTCTTGCGGCCGACGGGCTTGTCGCGCTCGATGTCGCTGCAGTTTTGCGTCGCCATGACAAGCGCGATGCCGAGCACGAAGGGTGCGGTGGCCACGAGGGCATTTGCCCAGCCCAGCGGCGTCATAATCGCCAGGTCGAAGACGCCCGCAGCGCTGCCGTGCGCAGCGAAGATCACGATGTCAGCCAGGGGGATGAGGCAACCCATGACGATGCCGCTCACGGCCTCGCCCACGGGAAAGTAGCTCACGGGGAGCTTGCCAGAGCTGTAGCAGACGATGAAGACCGCGCCGATCGCGCCGATGACCAGCGGCAAGGCGCTACCGCTCCACACCGTCGCGATGATGCCGGCAACCAGGGCTACGAGCATGTAGCCCACGCCGAGCGCGAGCACGTGCTTGGGGTTGGGATGCTCGTAGACGAGCACGGCATCCGTAGGGTCGTCGGAGTTCTCCACGGTGTCCGTACCGGCGCGGTAGTCCGCCCAGTCATTGAGCGTGTTGACGGCGGACTGCGCGGCAACGGCGCAGACCAACAGCACGCACCAGATCAGCGGGTCAAAGGCGTATCCCTGCGACGCCGCAAAGACACCGCCAAAAACCGTGGTGAGCACGCTCGGGCCCGGCCAGGTATGCGGTGCGGCGAGGCGCGCGCACATCAGCAGCGTCAGCTTATTGTATTGAAAATCAGACATGCAGTGTTGTTCCTAGCGCTACACGAACCATTCGATATGGCCGCAGCTCGTGCACTTGAAGATGGTCGCGGACTTGTTGAGCCAGTCGAGGTCGAGAAAGCTCAGGCCAGCCGTGTTGAGCTGGGCCTGGCCGTTCTCAAAGCGGGTACCCCCGCAATGCGAGCAGGTCACGATCTTACCTGCGACCTCGTAGGTCTCGCCCTCGGGCTCGCCGTTGTACGCCTTGTTGAAGCTCTCGAAGAAACCCATGGCGTCTGCCCCTACTCCTTGGCGCCGTAGAGCTTGTAGTACTCGGCGATGGCGGTCTGCATGGCCTCGTCGAGCACGCCCTTGCCGGAGAGGTACTCGGTGACCTCCTCCATGGTGACGATGGCAGCCGTGGGGAAGCCGTATTTCTCGGAGACCTCGTCGCAGGCGCACTTGACGCCGCCCTTGCCGACCTCTTGGCGGTTGAGAGAGACGATGAGGCCCTTGATCTCGATGTCAGCGGCGGCGGTGATGATGGGGTGGGTCTCGTCGATGGACTTGCCGGAGGTGGTCACGTCTTCGACCATGATGACGCGGTCGCCGTCCTGGAGGTTGTGACCCAGCAAGTTGCCGCCCTCGCCGTGGTCCTTGGCCTCCTTGCGGTTGGAGCAGTACTTGACCTCCTTGCCGTAGAGCTCATGCAAGCCCATGGCCGTGACAACGCTCAGGGGAATGCCCTTGTAGGCCGGGCCGAAGACGACGTCGAAGTCCAGGCCGAAGTTGTCGTTGATGGCCTTGGCGTAGTAGAGACCCAGACGATGCAGCTGATCGCCGGTGACATAGGCGCCAGCGTTCATGAAAAACGGGCTCTTGCGACCGCTCTTGAGCGTGAACTCGCCAAACTTGAGCACCTGGCTCTCCAACATGAACTCGATGAACTCCTGCTTGTAAGCTTCCATGAGCCTCCCCTATCGGTAAATTTGCTTAACTGATTAATTGTAGCGCGTAGTGCGCACCTTACTTTGCCGCGCGCTGCCCCAAATCCCTGATCGAGGTGTCGTAGACGAGCTTGCCGATCTCCACGGCGGAGATGTCGCCGGGCTCTTGCAGCCAGCGCGAGACCATGAAGAGCGTTCCGGAGAGCGTGTACTCGAGCATCAGGTCGAGCTCTTGGTCGCTGTGGTCGCCGGTGTCCGTGATGACGTAGCGGCGCCACAGGGGCTTGAGCGCGTCCTTGAGGCGGATGGTAAACGATGGATCGCCCTGCGCGCCGAGCAGCACGACGATATAGCGCTTGTTGCGCTCGTAGTAGACGATGACGTCTTTGAGCGCGGCGATCAAGGCGAGCTTGCCGCTGTCGGCCGCAAGGCGCTTCATGCACCCCTCGACACACTCGGTCATGCCCTCGAGCAGGCGCGCCTCGATAGACTCGAGCAAGTCGTAGATGTCGCGGTAGTGCAGGTAGAAGGTCGCGCGGTTGTAGCCAGCGGTAGTGCAGACCTGACTCACGGAGATCTTCTCGACAGGTGTCGTGGCATACAGGCGCCAGAATGCCTCCGTAAGCTCCGCCTTGGTCTGCTCGGTTTTTTCCGGTCGCTTTCTCATGCGGCCGATGATAGCACGACAGCATGTCGAGCCGTCGGTGCCTGCCATGGGCGGCACCTGCCGCCCTGCGTACTGCTAGCGCACCTTGCGCCAGCGAGTGAGGCGACGCTCCGCGATGTCAAAGGCCTCGTAGACGGCAACGCCCAAAATCGCCAAGGCGATGATGCCGGCGAACATGCGCGGGTAGTTGACCATCGCCCAGCTCTCCATGATGAAGTAGCCCACGCCCGTCGAGCCGGCAATCGCCTCCGCGAAGAAGAGGACGGCGATAGCGACGGCAGAGCTCACGCGCAGGGTCGTGAAGAGCTCCGGCAGCGTGGCAGGCAAGACCACGTGGCGCCAGACGTCCAGGCGGCTCGCGCCGAGCGAGCGCACGGAGAGCACCGTGGCCTCAGGGATCGCCTTGGCAGCGTCGCGCATGACGACGACCACCTGGAAGAAGACCGTCAGCGAGATGAGCGCGATCTTGGGGGCGTCGGCCAGACCCAAAAGCACGAGCAAAATCGGCAGGAGCACGATCTTAGGCAGCGGGTAGAGGATGTAGAGCACCGGCGCGAAGAGCATGTCGAGCTTGGGGCTGCGACCCAGGGCCAGGCCGATCGGCAGGCCAAAGAGGACGCCGATGGCCAGCGAAACCAGCAAGCGGTAGAGGCTGATGACAAAGCTCGGGGCTATCGAAGGCGCGAAGTCGATGAAGATGGGAACCGTCGCCGCCGGGGTGGGCAGCGCCGGGGTATCGAGCAGCACAGCCGTGACCTGCCAACCGGCGAGCACGAATACCACGGCGAAGACGATGCACAGGGCATGCTTGAGCGTCGAGTTATGCATTGCGCACCCCCTCGTCCAGCGCGCGGCGTACCTCGCGGCAGCGCTCGTAGAACAACTCCGTGTCACGGTAGTCGCGCGAGCCCATCTCCGCGTTGGCGACCTGCGCGACGACGCGGCCGGGACGCGGTGCCATGACAACGATGCGTTGGCCCAGGTAGACCGCCTCCTCGATGGAGTGCGTGACGAGCACCTGGGTGTAGCCGCCCCCTGCCCACAGCTCGAGCAGCGCATCTTGCAGCTCCTCGCGCAAGAGCGCGTCGAGTGCGGAGAGCGGCTCGTCCATGAGCAGGGTGTCGGTATCCATGGCGATGGCGCGGGCGATGGCGAGGCGCTGCTGCATGCCGCCGGAGAGCTGGTTGGGATAGCTTGCGGAAAACTCCGCGAGCCCCACGCGCTCGAGCGCGGCCACGGTCTTCTCGCGGCGCAGCGCTGCAGGTACCTTGCGGACCTTGAGGCCGAGCTCCGCGTTGGCGTAGACCGTCTTCCACGGCAGCAGGCCAAAGTCCTGCAGGATGAGCGCCGTGCCCTGGCGCGGCCTGTCGAGCGGTTCGCCGCCCTGGCTCACACGACCGCCCGTTGGCGCAGCAAGGCCGGCGGCAAGGCGCAGCAAGGTCGACTTGCCGCAGCCGGACGGCCCGATGATGGAGACCGCCTCACCTGCGGCGATCTTGAGGTTCAAATTGTCCAATGCACGCAGAAAACCCTGCTGACCTGCAGCAGGGTAATCCACCGTGACATCTTCAAAGCAAAGACTCATTCAGATGTTTCCGTCTACTTTCCAGAGAACTCACCGGATGCAGCATCATAGCTGATGCCGTCGGCCAGATAGCCCTTCTTCTTCATCCAGTTGAGGACGTTGTCGACCTGCTCCTGGGTGGGAAGCTGGCACGTAGGATACTCGCTCACCTTGTAGGTCTTGGCGAGATCCTCGGAGAGATTCGCCTTGCTGGCGAGCAGCTCGCGGTAAGCGTCGCCATCGGCGTTGATCTTGCCGGCGGCCTCGTCCCATGCGGCCTTGAGGGCCTCAAGGGTGGCAGCGCCGCCCTCGGCATCGAGAACGTCCTTGCGGGCGATCATGACGGACTGGGAGATGTTGTCGCCCGTGGTGTCGTCGGCGACGACGGTGAAGCCCTTGGACTCGCCAAGCGCCAGCAGGGAAGCGGGCAGAGCTGCGGCGGGAACCTGACCGGAGGCCATGGCCTCGAAGCGGACGGGGAGCTTTTGGAGCTCGGACTTCTTCACGTCCTTCTCGGCGATGCCGGCATTGGCCATGAGGGTGTCCATGACGTACTCGAGGATGGTGTTGCTGCCGACGCCGATCTCTTTGCCAGCCAGGTCCTCGACAGACTTGATGCTCTTGTCGGCGGTCATGATGCCAAAGCGGCCCTGCTCGGCAGTGGTGCCCAGGGTGACCCACTCGACGGCGACGTCGGTGCCACCGGCGTACACGCTCGCGGTGACCATCGGGTCGGTCATGGCGTAGTCAACGTCACCGGAGGTGACAGCGGCGATGAGCTCGGTCGCGGACTGGAAGGTCTGGACGGAGGCATCGACGCCCTTGTCTGCGAAGATTCCCTCCTCTTCGGCAACCCACATGGGCAGGATGTCCTCGGTGGCAAGCGTACCGATGACAACAGGCTCACCGGAAGCGGCCTTGTTGTTGTCAGCGCTGCCGCCGCAGCCTGCCAACGTGCATGCCAGCGCAACAGCCGAAACCGTCGCAGTCGCTGCCGCGACGAGCTTCCTCATCTTGATCATCTGCATCTCCTTTTGGGATTCGAAGGGCGAGGAGCGCTGTTTGCTAGATGTGCGCACCGGTCCCTACCAGCGTTGTCGCAAGAGCTATCCCGCATGCCCTGTGGGAGGTATCGCATGCAAAGGGCGCAGCTCGACCGACAAACTCGTTTTCGTATCCCTATCCTACGAAAGCCCACCCACAGGTATCAATCGACAATCCCCGTGAGAGTGTCGAGTTTAGAAGGCGGCCTATCCCCAACAGCGAACATCCCCGGTCATGAACCTTCTTCTGTTCCTCAATTACTTATCACGGTATAATTAGGCCATAATCGTTTGAGAGGAATGGCTATGGCTTTTTGCGTGCCGATTAAGGACATGAAAGACACCGCGGCGTTTTCGCGTACCGTCGAGGAATCGTTTGGACCGGTCACAGTCACCAAAAACGGCTATGACGCGTTTGTCGTCATGAAGAGTGCTGATTATCAGGCCCTGCAAGAGGAGCTGGCAAAAGCCCGCCTGCTTGCCCGAATCGCGCAGGCAGAACACGAATATGCCATGGATGAGCACGCAGAGGGAGAAGAGTTCATCTCTGCTATGAGGGCCAAATATGACCTGTGAGCATCGCTTCCTCAAAAGCGCCCAAACGGACTACGAGAACGTCATCGCGTATCTTTGCAGCGCCACCGGGGGAAGAACAGCAGCGCGCTCGTTCGCAAACACGCTCGATGAGAAAATCGAGCTCATCTGCAGCAATCCGCCGCTGTTTGCACTCTCAAGGATTCCAGAGCTCGCTGCTCTTGGATATCGAGCGGCGCTTGTCGGCAACTATGTCATGCTCTACTTCTTCCGCGATGGCGTAATCTACATCGCCCATATCTTTCATCAACGGCAAGACTACGCAAGACTCATTTAGGAAATTAAGACCCCTCGAGCAAGGCGGTCCGCTTCTCCTTCTTCGCTTTAAGTGCGGCCTTTTTTCTGCCGGCATGCAGTGAAAAGGACCGCACTTAGGAGCCCAATCTCTCAAAACAACCGCACTTAGCGGGTCAAGACAGGACAAAGGACCGCACTTGCGCGTTACCGTCAGCCGACTAGTTGCCAGCAGCCGGTGTCGTGCGCATGGCGGGGATGAGGAGGACGCAGGCGACCAACACGGCGACGATGCCGATGGCGCTGCCGGTCAAGCCTACGTAGCCCATGCCTGCATGGGTCACGACCAAACCGCCGATGGCCGAGCCGCTGCCGATGCCAAGGTTGAAGATGCCAGAGAAGATCGACATCGCCACCGCACTCGCGTTGTGCGGCGTATAGCGCAAGATCTCCGACTGGAAGGCGACGTTGAAGGCGGTCGCACAGATACCCCACAGCACGCACACCGCATAAGCGGCAATCGAAGAGCACATCGCAGGCAACATGAGCGCAAGCGCCACGGAGATGCCGGCCAGCGCGATGCGGATGAACCAAAAGCGTCGACGTTGCCCCTCGTAAACGCGTGCGAACAGGAGGCTTCCACAGATGCCCGCAACACCAAAGACCATGAGCGCCATAGTGATGGCCTCGTCGGAGAAACCGCCCATCTGCTGCATGAAGGGCTCGATGTAGCTGTAGCCGGTGTAGTACGCCGTTGCCATGACAGCGGTGGCGATGAAGATGCCGAGCAACACCTTGTTGGCAAAGAGGCCAGGCAGCTGGGCGATGCGGAAGGGCTCGCTGGGTGCGAGCTTGGGAATGAGGATGGCGAGCAAGACAATGACGACGACGGCAACGGCGGCGATGCAGGCAAAGGACATGCGCCAGCCGAGCGCCAAACCGACCACGCGTCCGAGCGGCAAGCCGAGGATCTGGGCCACGGCAGAGCCGGTCACGACACCGGACAGTGCCATGGAGCGGTTTTGGGGCGCGACCACCTGCACGGCGATCGGCGAGATGATCGACCAGAAGATCGCATGCGAGCAAGCGACGATCAAGCGCGAGAACAGCAGCGTCCAGTAGCCGACTGCCAGCGACGAACACACCTGCCCCAGCGCGAAAAGCGCCACCACGCCAAGGAGCAGCGGTCGGAAGTTGAAACGCGAGACGAGCACCATGAGCGGCAGCGACAAGATGCAGACCGCCCAGGCATAGGCGGTGATGAGCGTGCCGGCCGCGGCCTCCGTGATGTTGAAGCTCGCCGCGATGTCCACAAGCAGGCCGATGGGCATGAACTCCGAGGTATTGAAGACGAAGGCCGTCGCGCCCATGCACGCCACCGCCAGCCACTCACGCATCGTCACCCTTTGTGCCGCCATCGTCTCGTTGCGCCGCCTTTCTCGCTTGGTCCTGATTTTTCGAGGAAGGCGATACTAGCGCAAGCGGCGATGCGCGTGGCGCAACGCACGCAATCTTTGACGCGATTTAACGAGAACGAAGCATGACGACCTCTGGGGTAGCAGCCAGGCATCTACGTGGCGCTTGCGGAATCACTGGCGCTGATGCGACGACGTGTTGACGATTGCAGCGGTGGCGCCGACTTCGTCTGGCGCCTACGTGGGCTTTGCGGCTCGCTGGTGCTGACGCGGCGGAGAAGTCCGCACCCTCTCTGCTGGAGTTGTGCGACAAAAAGTCGCCCCGACGGCGTTGTTATGCGATAAAGCCGATCACCAGCAACCCCGTTTTGTCGCACAACGGGGTGAAAACGCGCAGTTTTTACCGCACAACTGCGAGCTGACAGGTGCCGTCGGATCACAAAGCCCACGTAGGCGCCTGACGAAGTCGGCGCCATCTAGCCGCAACGATGCGGCAACTGCCTGCAACCAACCGGTCCCCTAGCGTTTAGCCAGCTTCTTGCACAGGTAACGCATGGTCATAACGGGATGGCGCAGCAGCATGCGCGGCCCGGCGTAACCCATCACCGCGCGGACCTCGTCACGCATCTCGCCGTTGTAGCAGTGGATGTGACAGTCCTTGCAGTTGGTCTCGTGGTTGAAGGGACACTTCTCGGTGCGGGCGACGGCGTACTCGATGACCGACGTGCACTTAGGGCACAGCTCGCCCTTGGTGCCGTGATGTGCACGGCAGTAGATGTCCGCCATCGCCAAAAGCGTCTCGCGGTCTTGCGCAAGACGTGCCTCGCTGCTTGCAGTTGAGCTCACAAACCCTCCGATAGACAGATCGACGACCGCGCCCTAGCGCAGGTACTTGTAGAAAGCGGCGCAGCTGCCCTCGCTCGACACCATACAGGGGCCGACCGGGTGCTCGGGACTGCATGCAGTGTTGAAGAGCGGGCAGTCCTTGGGGGTCATGATGCCGCGCAAGACGTCGCCGCAACGGCAGCCCTTGGGCTCGATGGTCGGCTCCACCTGAGGCTGCAGCTTCTTGACCGCGTCGAAGTCTGAGAACTCCTCGCGCAGTGCATAACCGCTGGCAGGGATCATGCCCAGACCGCGCCACGACGCGTCGCAGGGCTCGAAGACCTCCTCGATCGCGGCGACGGCGGCGGGGTTGCCCTCGTCGCGCACACCACGGGTGTAGCCGTTCTCGATCTCATGGCGGCCCTCCGCCAGCTGGCGCAGCAGCATGGCGATGCCCTGCAGCACGTCAACCGGCTCGAAGCCGGTCACCACGCCGGGGACGCCGTACTCAGTCGCCAGGAACCGGTAAGGCTCGATGCCGATGATCGTGCTCACGTGACCCGGCAAGATCAAAGCCGTGAGCTTGACCTCGTCGTCGTTGACCAGCACATCGAGCGTGTTGGGCATGGTCTTGTGGATGGCGACGACAGAGAAGTTGGCAAGCCCCATCGCGCGGGCGCGCTTGATGGTCGCAGCGATGAGCGGCGTGGTGGTCTCGAAACCCACGCCGACGAAGACGACCTGGTTGTCGGGATTCTCCGACGCGACCTTGAGGGCGTCGAGCGGGCTGTAGACGATGCGGATGTCCGCACCGGCGGCCTTCTCCTTGTTGAGGCTCGAGGTGGAGCCGGGCACGCGCGTCATGTCGCCAAAAGTCGTGACGATGACACCCGGGATGCGCGCGATGGCGATGACGGTGTCGATGTCGACGTTGGCAGTGACGCAAACGGGGCAGCCGGGGCCGCTGATGAGGTTCACGCCGTCTGGCAGGATGTCCCTGAAGCCGTTGCGCGCGATGGTGACGGTGTGGGTGCCGCACACCTCCATGAGGTTGATCTCGCCGCCGTTTTTGGCAACGGCGACAGGGGCAAGCTCGTTGATGCATTCGATGAGCTCGCGGCCCAGCTTGGGGTCGCGGAATCCAGAGAGGTCGAGTGCCATGGTCCTAAGCCCCCGCTCCCACACCCATGCCGGGGTGATCGTCGGCGATGAGGTCCGGGAACTCGCGGATGAGGTCAAGCGTCTCTTGAGCATACTGCTCGTCGACCACCTCGATGCCGTAGCCGGCGTGGACGAGCACCCAACCGCCAACCTCTGCCTTGGGGACGAGGTCGAGCGCGACGCTGCGCGAGACACCGAGGATGTCGACCTCGCCCATGCGCGTCATCGTGTCGATGCTCTTGATCTGAGCGGGAATTGCCAAGCACATAGCTAAACCTCCATCAGACGGGCGGCGGCGACAACCGCCTGTCCATAAGCGATGCAGCCGTCGTTGGGCGGCAGCTCGCGATTCTTGTAAACCGTAAAGCCCCTGTTAGCCAGACCCTCCTCAAGGAGGCCGAGCAGCAGGCGGTTGACCATGCAGCCACCGCCGAGGGCGACGTCCGCGCAACCGGTCTGGCGGCGGACCCTCTCGCATTCCTCGATGATAACCGCAGCCAGGCGCACGTGCGCACCCGATGCCGTCAGCGGAGCATCGCTGCCGCCGTCAAGCAGCCAGCGCAGCAAGGCAGCGCCCTCGAGACCGGAAGGAGGCAGCTGAGAGGCACCAGCAAGCGCGCGGTAGCCGTCGCGCGCGAGCTCCTGGCGCGCCTGCGCCTCGAGCAGGCAGGCAGGCTCGCCGTCGTAGCCCGCAAGCTCGACGAGGCCCATAAGGGCGGCGGCGGCGTCGAAGAAGCGCCCGGCACTCGAGCACAACGGTGAGTTGAGCCCCTTGTCGATCATCTGGCCCATGAGCTTGCGCTGCGGCAGGGTGTCGAGGAAGACAGCGAAGCGCCCGTCATCCTCGAGGCCGGCCGCACGCAAGAGCGCATAGGCCGTGCGGCGTGGGTCGCGTACGGCAGCAGCGCCACCGGGCAGGGCGAAGCAGGGCAGATGCCAGCGGCGCTCGAAGCCCGAGCGCGTCGCGGTCATGAGCTCGCAGCCCCAGATGCTGCCATCCTCGCCGTAGCCGGTGCCATCGAGCGCCACGCCGATGACCGTGTTATGCAAGCCGTTCTCCCCCATCACCGATGCGATGTGGGCATGGTGGTGCTGGACCTCGACCAAGGGCAGGCCTTCCTCGGCTGCCTTGGCACGCGCCCACTTGGAGCTGAGGTACTCGGGATGCTTGTCGCAGGCAAGAGCCCGGGGCGCCAAGCCAAAGAGGCGCGCGTAGCGCTCGCGGAGCTCGTCCCATGCCTGCCATGCCCCTACTGTCTCGAGGTCGCCCAAGTGCTGGGAGAGATAGGCGCGTTCGCCGGAGAGGAAGCAGAAGGTCGACTTCTGCTGAGGGCCAGCGGCAAAGACCAGGGACACGCCGGGCTGAGCATCAGGCACGAAAAGCGGTGCCGGCGCATAGCCGCGGGCGCGGCGGACCATTTGAGTGCTGCCGTCACCGAGCACGCGCGCGACGGAGTCATCATAGCGCGCGACGATGTCGCGGTTGTTGCCCAGATACCAGTCACAAATATCCCCTATGGTATCGATAACAGCGCTGTCATCTGCGACGATGGGCTCTCCGCTGCGGTTTCCGCTCGTCATAACCAAGGGTATATCTGCTGCGCGAAGCAGCAGGTGTTGAAGGGGTGTGCTGGGAAGCATGAGCCCCAGCTCGGGCAAGTCACCCGCCACGTTGCCCGCAAGGACGGCCTCAGGCACGCCCTCGACGCGCGGCATCAAGACGATGGGATGCGCGGGAGAGTCAAGCAACGCGGCCTCCTCCGCGGAGACCTCGCAGTAGCGCTCCGCGTCCTCGACACGCGCGACCATGACCGCCAGGGGCTTGGAGGGGCGGCGCTTGCGATCGCGCAGCTTTTGCACGGCTTCTTCGTTCGTCGCATCGCAGGCAAGGTGCCAGCCACCCAGGCCCTTGATGCCGAGCACCTGGCCAGCGCGCAAACGACGCACGGCCTCAGCGATCAGCGCGTCGGACTCCTCGCGGCTTGCCGTCGCAGACGCCTGGGGATCCTCTCCCCCGCGCAGCATAGGCCCGCAGTCAAAGCAGGCATCAGGCTGGGCATGATAGCGGCGGTCTGCCTCGTCAGCATACTCCGCAGCGCACTCACCGCACATCGTGAATCCCGCCATGCTCGTCGCCGGACGGTCGTAGGGCAGGTCGTTGATGATGGTGAAGCGCGGCCCGCAGTTCGTGCAGTTGATGAAGGGATAGCGATAGCGCCTGTCCTCAGGGTCGAAGAGCTCTGCCAGGCAATCCGGGCAGGTTGCCAGATCCGGCGAGACGAGCGTATCGCGACTGGCATCCACCCTGCTCGCGACAATCTCGAAGCCTGCAGGTGCTGCGCCGGCGGCTGCGACTGCCCCTGCCACAAGCGACACGATCAGCGCAGCCGGGGGTGCATCGGCGCGCAAGCGCAGCGTAAACGCGTCGAGCACCTGCTCTTCACCCCAAGCGCGGATGTCCACGCCATGCGTCGAGTTGCAGACCCAACCGCTCACGCCCAGCTCGCGCGCCAAGCGCGCGACGAAGGGGCGAAAGCCCACGCCTTGGACGATTCCGTTGATATGGATGTCGATTGCCTTGTCCACGCAGACCCCTAGCGCCTGCGGTAGTAGACGCTGCCACCGTTGCGGTCGGCGTGCTCGCGGCGGACCTCGTACTTCTTGGGGAAGTCCTGCAAGAGCTCGATCATCTTGCGGTAGCCGTAGTTGCGGGTGTCGAAGTCCGGCTTGGCGCGCTTGATCCACTGGGTGACCACGGAGGTCTCCGTCCAGCCCTCGTCATCGCCGAACCTCTCCGCACCTTGCTTGAGCATGAAGTGGATCTGGCTCAAGCCGTCGAGGCGCGCCTTGCGCGAATCCTTGTCGCCATTTGCAGAGGAGCTGTTGCTCTCCGGTGCTTCTTCCTCCGACTCCACGTCGAGGTTCTCGATGTAGATGAACTCGTCGCAGGCGTTGCGGAAGGCCTCCGGGGTCTTCTTCTCGCCTACGCCAAACACCATAGCGCCGCTTTCCTGCAGGCGGATGGCCAATGGCGTGTAGTCGCTGTCGCTTGCGACGATGACAAAGGAATCGTAGCTGCCCTTCATCAGCAGGTCCATGGTGTCGATGACGAGCGCCATGTCCGTCGCGTTCTTGCCCTTGGTGTAGTCAAACTGCTGGACCGCGCGGATGGCAAGGCGCTTGAGCTCGCCTTCCCACTTGCGCAGCGAGTCCTTGCGCCAGTTGCCGTATGCGCGGCGCACGACGATGCGGCCGCGCGTCGAGATCTCGTTCATCACGGCCTCGAGCTTGCCGATCTGCGTGTTGTCTGCATCTATGAGAAGCGCGATGCGCTCCAGGTTCTCCATGATTTATATGCTCCTGTATTCGAGCGTTTAAGACCACGCCACCATAGCACGCGCAAGTGACACGACGGTGACCCGATTGCCTGCACCCCGCCGCCGGAGCCGATGAGATACCCATCTCGGCCCCATACGGCAACCCAAACCCGCACCGCAGCAGCACAGACTAGCCCGCCCTTGACGCACATGAGATAATCAAAGGTAAACCTGTTGACTATCGAGCCCGCACCCACACGAAAGGCCCCCATGCCAAGCAACCCCGCCAAACCATCGCCCACGCGCCGCACCCTGCACTACTACTGGCAGGTGACGCGCAAGCACCTCGGGCTCTTCATCGCCTTGATGGTGTCGACCTTCACCTACATCGCACTGCTCTCCTACGGCAACCCCTACGTGATGAGCCTCATCGTCGACCGCGTGAGCGCAAGCCCCGTAGCCGCGACGGAGGTCTTCGACGTCTTCGCCCCCTATATCGGCGCCCTACTCGCCATCAACGTCATCGGCCAGGCGGCAAGCAAGCTGCAGGATTACTTCCTCTACAAGCTCGAAATCGCCGTCAACTACGATCTGGCGACCATGTGCTTCGACGCTTTGTGCAACCAGTCGATGAGCTTTCACTCCAACCGCTTTGGCGGCACGCTCGTAAGCCAGACAAGCAAGTTCACGAGTGCCTACTCGCAGCTCATCGAGACGCTCAACTGGCCTTTCACTGCCGTGTTCACCTCGATCGTCGCCACTTGCATCATCCTGCTGCCGCGCGTGCCGTTCTTCGTCGCCATCCTCATGGTGATGCTCGTCGTCTACGCGGCGGTCTCCTACTACCTCTACAAACGCATCCTCAACCTCAACGAGAAGGCAGCAGGCGCGCAAAACCAGCTGTCCGGTGAGCTTGCCGACAGCGTCGCCAACATCCTCGCCGTGAAGACCTACGGCCGCGAGGACTACGAGCGCGGCCTGTTCGACGCTGCCAACCGCGAGGTCGTGGCACGCGACTCCAAGCGCATGTGGGCCAGCCTCACCCGCGGCATCATCACCGCGGCCATCACCGTCGTCATCATGGCCGTGACCTCAGTCTTCATCTCCGGCGGCAACGCTTGGTTTGGAATCACGCCGGGCACCTTGGTCGTGATGTTCACCTACACCTACAACCTCACCAACCAGTTCAACTTCATCAACGCAGGTCTGCAGAAGTTCAACCGCGCCTTTGGCGATGCAAGCGGCATGACCGCCGTGCTCGACGAGCCGCGCCTTGTGGCAGACGCCCCAGATGCCGCAGACCTCGCCGTCACGCGCGGCGACATCGACTTCGCGGGTATCGGCTTCTCCTATGAGGACGGTAGTGCGACCACCCGCGTCTTCGAGGACTTCAACCTGCAGATCCCCGCAGGACAGCGTATCGGCCTCGTGGGCATGAGCGGCTCGGGCAAGACGACGCTCACCAAGCTCCTGCTGCGCCTGAGCGACATCCAAGAGGGCACCATCACCGTCGACGGCCAGGACATCTCGAAAATCACCCAGCAAAGCCTGCGCCGCCAGATCGCCTACGTCCCGCAGGAGCCGCTGCTCTTCCACCGCAGTATTGCAGAAAACATCGCCTACGGGCGCCCGGATGCGACGATGGAGCAGATCCGTGAAGCCGCACGACAGGCAAACGCGCTCGAGTTCATCGAACAACTGCCCCAAGGTTTTGAGACCGTCACCGGCGAGCGCGGCGTGAAGCTCTCCGGCGGCCAGCGCCAGCGCATCGCCATCGCCCGCGCCATGCTCGCCGACTGTCCCGTTCTCGTGCTCGACGAGGCCACAAGCGCCCTCGACAGCGAGAGCGAGCACCTGGTCCAAGACGCGCTGTCCAAGCTGATGGCGGGACGCACGGCTATCGTCGTCGCGCACCGCCTCTCTACCGTGGCAAGCCTCGACCGCATCGTGGTCTTGAGCAACGGCCGCATCGTCGAAGACGGCCCGCATGCAGAGCTCGTCGAGCACGGCGGCGCCTACGCCCACCTCTGGGCCCGCCAGACGGAGACAGCAGAGGAATAGAACTGTCGGACTGAGGGGGCATCCCGTTTGGGACGCTGCAGACAAAAGCGGCTCACCGTGGCAAGCCGCCTCACTGCAAGCTGTGGCGCCGACTTCGTCTGGCGCCTACGTGGGCCTCTCGACCCGACGACGCTGATGCGAGGCGGATTCCTGCACCTCAAAGCAAAAACGGGCCCTCCTGCTCAACGTCAAATGGCGTCAGGCGGGAGGGCCCGGTGTTTTTGCAGCATGTCTCTCTTTAAAGGCAGACCTAGCCCACGATGACGCGCAGGGCGGCAGGCTCGACGGATATCTCGTATGCGTCCGCGATATGCGGCTCGCCGTCGATCTGGCAAGGCGGGCGACGATCGAACTCGAGGCGCAGGCGCGATGCGCGGTGCATCTCGATGGGCTTTGCACCTACATGGTGACCGTTTTTAGCAGAAAGGAAAATCTTCGTCGCATACAGCGGGTTCAGGGGTCCGCGCGCGATGCAGATGTCGAGCATGCCGTCTTGGATGCTCGCCTCGGGGCAAACCGCGAAGCCACCGCCGTAGGTGATGCCGTTTTGCACCGCGAGGAGTATCCCCTTGCCCTCGTGAACGCCCAGGTCCTCATCGGGACCCTCGAGGATCTCCAGCTTAAAATCGTAGGTATTGAGGTGGCGGAAGAGCTGGTCGATACCCTCCTGCAGGTAGAGCATCGTGCCGTGACCCCCCGTCTTCTTGCGGCGCTCAACCGTGCCGAGCGCAATAGCGGCGTCCAAGCCAAAGGAGATGGTCTCCGTGAAGTACTCGCCGTTGCAGCAGCCAAGATCTGCAGCAACCGCCTTGCCGGCGAGTATCTGCGCGATCGCCTGGTCGACCTTCTCGCTCATATGCAGCGTCTTGGCATAGTCGTTGCCGGAGCCAACGGGGATGATGCCGAGCATAGGGCGGTCCTCGCGCAACAGGCGCATGAGGCCGTTGACAACCTCGTGGATGATGCCGTCGCCGCCCAGGGCGATGACGAGGTCGTAAGAGGCACCCATGCGAGCGGCGAGCTCCGTGCCGTGCCCAGCATGCCGGGTCCTCACGACGTCCGGACCCTCTCCCGCTGCCTTGCGAATGAGTTTCTCGGCCTGGCGGGCCGCTGCCTCGCCCGCACCGCTTTGAGCGGTCGGGTTGGCGATGATAAGCGTTTTCTTGAAGTTTTCCATGCCTGCCAGTATACGGCAGGCATGCCGTTCTCGCGAGCCACCAGATGCGCTACGCTGTTTCCCGCAAAAGGCAGCAACAGGCCGCAAAGGAGCACCAACCCGTGAACATCACCGTCTATCTCGCAGCAAACCCCGGCAACGACCCCGACGTCATGCGGGCTACAGAAGAGCTGGGGGGCTGGATCGGCGACAGCGGCAACACGCTCGTCTACGGCGGCTCGAAGGTCGGCCTCATGGGCGTCGTGGCCCAAAGCGTCCTCGATGCGGGTGGCGAGGCCATCGGCGTCGAGCCGCAGTTCTTCATCGACGAGTGCCTTCAGCTCGACGATTTGACCGAGCTCATCGTCACCGACGACATGGCCACGCGCAAAGCCAAGATGATCGAGCTCGGCGACGCCTTCATCGCCCTACCCGGCGGCAACGGCACCCTCGAGGAGATATCAGAGATCATGTCCATGGTCTCGCTCAACCACACGAGCGCGCCGTGCATCGTCTACAACATCAACGGCTACTACGACCTGCTCGAGGCCTTCCTCGCCCAGATGATCGACGCCGGCTACTCCACCGCCAAACGCCAGCAGGGCATCTACTTCGTTAAGAGCCTCGAGGAGATCGAGGCGATCCTCGAAGCCTAGCGACGCTGGCGCAAGGCAATGTGCACCCACATCAACATCCCCGTAACGCAAAGCGGCCCCCATCTCTGGGGGCCGCTTCTTCTAGCTCAACGTATGTGCGATTTAGCCGCGGATCTCGCCACCGGTGGCGCCGGTGAGCTTCTTCACGACCTTGGCATGCGCCTTCTCGACTTCCTCGCTGGTCAGCGTGCGGTCTGCCGCACGGTAGCTCAGACGGTAGGCCATGGACTTCTTGCCCAAGCCAACGCGAATGGGATCGCGGTAGACGTCAAAGAGGGTCACGCTCTCGAGCAGCTGCTTGCCAGCGCTGGTGATGCACTGCGTGATGCGCTCGTTGGTGACGTCCTCGTCGACGACGATGGCCAAGTCGACCTCGACTGCCGGGAAGGTAGGCACGTCGACGTAGGGACGCTGCTCGGTTGCAGAGGCCTGCAGAGCGTCGACAGAGAGCTCGAAGGCGGCAACGGGGCCCTCGACCTCGAAGGCAGCGCAAGACAGCGGGTGGATCTCGCCGATCCAGCCCAGGCTGCGGCCGCCGGAGAGCACCTCTGCCGCGCGGCCGGGCTGCAGCCACGTGGCCTCATCGGCCTCGAGGGCCTTGAAGCGTACCTTGGGGATGCACAGCTCGCGCAGGATGTTTTCCACAGCACCCTTGGCGTCGAAGAAGTCGATCTCGACTGCGGGCTGGTTCCAACCGGCGTCGACGAAGGAGCCGCACATCACACCGGAGAGCAGCATGTGCTCCTTGGGGTTCTTGCGGCCCTCTGCAGCGCCAAAGCACACGCCGCGCTCGAAGAGCTGGATGTTGTGCACGCCACGGGCCTGGTTATGGCCGACGGAGCGCATGAGGCCGGGGATGATGCTGCGGCGCAGGACAGCCTGCTCGCTGCTCATCGGATTGATGATCTCCACTGCCTCGCCGCGGTCGCCCTGGGGCATGCGCAGGCGGTCGAGGTCGGCCGGGTCGACCAGGGAATAGGTCATGGTCTCGTTGAGGCCGCAAGCACGCAAGGTGCGGCTCATGAGCTCGACGCGCTCCTGCTCGGGGGTGCGACCACCGGCATGGGAGCCTGCGGGCAGCGTCATCGGGACGCGGTCGAGACCCCAGATGCGCACGACCTCCTCGTAGAGGTCGACCTCGCGGATAAGGTCCGGGCGGAAGGTCGGGGCCATGACGATGACCTCGGCGTCGCCTGCCTTGCCGATAACCTCGCAGCCGAGGTCGGTGAGGATGGTGAACTGCTCCTCATCGGTGATGTCCGCGCCGATGAAGTCGCGCAGACGCTGAGGGCGCAGCTTGAGCTCGAGCTTGGCCGGGACGACGGGATACACGTCGACGACGCCCTGGCAGACCGTGCCGCCACCGAGCTCGGCGATGAGGGCTGCTGCGATCTCGGAGCACTCCTCGCAGGTGGTCGCATCGACACCGCGCTCATAGCGCAGGGAGGACTCGGAGACGAGGCCCAGGTTGCGGCTCGTGCGGGAGGTATGGGCGGTGGAGAAGGTCGCAGACTCGAGGAGCACGTCAACGGTCTTGTCGGTGACCTCGGAGTCAAGGCCGCCCATGACGCCGGCAAGCGCCACGTTGGACGTGCCGTCCGTGATCATCGCCATATCGTGGGTGAGCTCGCGCTCGACCTCGTCCAGCGTGGTGAACTTGGAGCCGTCCTCGGCGGCGCGCACGACCACGTGGCGCTTGCCGTCGGCGTCTGCCGCAAAGGCGTTGAGGTCGAAGGCATGCAGGGGCTGGCCCAGCTCGAAGAGGATGTAGTTCGTCACGTCGACGATGTTGTTGATGGAGCGGCAGCCCATGGCGGCGAGACGCTCGACCATCCAGTCGGGAGACGGGCCGACCTTGACGCCACGGATGACGCGGGCGGTGTAGCGCTGGCACAGCTCCTCGTCATTGATGGTGACGTCGACGATGTCTGCGACCTGCTCGTCGTTTTGCGGGCCGGGAAGCTCGCAGGGGGCCTTGTAGGTCCAGGGCACGTGGTACATCGCCCCGACCTCGCGGGCAAAGCCCTTCATGGACAGGCAGTCCGGGCGGTTGGGCGTGATCTCGAGGTCGAGCACCTGGTCGGTGAGGCCCAGGTAGTCGACATAGGACATGCCGAGCGGAGCGTCCTCGGGAAGCTCCAAGATGCCCTCGTGGTCGCCGCCGAGTCCGAGCTCGCGGCTGGAGCACAGCATGCCAAAGCTCACCTGGCCGCGCAGCTTGCTCTTCTTGATCTTGATGTCGCCGGGAAGCACCGCGCCGATGGTCGCCACAGCGACCTTGAGACCCTGGCGGCAGTTGGGTGCGCCGCAGACGATCTGGACCGGCTCCTCGCCGTTGCCCAAATCGACCGTGGTCACGTGCATGTGATCGGAGTCCGGATGGGGCTCGCAGGTCACGACGTGGCCGATGACGACGCCGTCGAGGCTTGCGCCCACGGTCTCCAGGCCCTCGACGCCCGTGCCGGTGAGGTCCAGGCGGTCGCAGAAGTCCTGCATGTTGTCGGGGACGTTGACATACTCCCCGAGCCATTTCATAGAAACGTGCATAGTAGGTATCTCCTCCTAGAACTGGCGCAAGAAGCGCATGTCGCCTTCGAGCAGCATACGCAGGTCGGGGACGTTGTACTTGAGGCACGCGAGGCGCTCGACGCCCACGCCAAAGGCAAAGCCCGTGTAGACCTCGGGGTCGATGTTGACGTAACCGAAGACGTTGGGGTCGACCATACCGCAGCCCAAGATCTCGACCCAGCCGGTGTTCTTGCAGAAGCGGCAGCCCTCGCCGTGGCAGATGCCACAGGAAACGTCAGCCTCGAGGGACGGCTCGGTAAAGGGGAAGAAGTGCGCACGGAAGCGGGTCTTGCGCTCCTCGCCAAAGAAGCTCTTGATGAAGTAGTCCAGCGTGCCCTTGAGGTCGCCCAGGGTGATGCCCTTGTCGACGACGAGGCCCTCGATCTGGTGGAACTGCGGAAGATGGGAAGGATCTGCCACGTCGCGACGGTAGACCTTGCCCGGGGAGATCATATAGATGGGCGGCTCTTCGTTTTCCATGGTGTGTACCTGGGTACCAGAGGTCTGGGTGCGCAGGAGGACGTCGGACTCGCCGCGGACGTTTGCAACGTCGCCGCTGCGGTCGAGGACGTAGAAGGTGTCCTGCATGGAGCGGCTGGGGTGGTCGGCCGGCGCATTGAGCGCGGTGAAGTTGTAGAAGTCCGTCTCAACCTCGCGACCGGGGATGATCTCGTAGCCGATGCCGGCAAAGATATCGCTCACCTCGCGGATGATGTGGTTGATGAGATGCTCGGTGCCGATGGGCATGCTGCGGCCGGGCAGCGTGATGTCGACGGCGCTTGCAGCCATCTTATGCTCGAGCTCTGCGGCCTTGAGCTGCTGCTTCTTCTCCTCGAGGGCGGCCTCGACGGCATCGCGAACCTCGTTGGTGATCTTGCCGATGGCAGGGCGCTCCTCCTTGGGCAGATCGCGCATGGAGCGCAGTGCCGCCGTGAGGCTGCCCTTCTTGCCGAGGACCGCGATGCGGACATCCTCGAGCACGGAGCTGTTGTCCGCCGACTCGATGCGGGCGAGGGTTGCCTCCCTCAGCTCGTCGAGCTCTTCTCTGAGACCCATGTCTCTCCTTTCTGTCTGCACAGGCAAGGCACGCCGCCCGTGCAGGCCAACATGTATGAGGGGAATAAAAAAATCCGCCCTCGCTTACGACGAGGACGGAATCAAAAGTGAATCCGCGGTACCACCTCGGTTGGCGCGATTGCGCCCGCTCTTTAGCGCCCGATGTCGGGGGCGAACCGGTCGGCCTACTTGCACGTTGTCCACAGGCAGGGCTTTAAGCCGACAGCTCCGGAGTGAATTCGCGGCGCGGCACCGGACCCTTCCAGCCTAGGGGTCCTCTCTGGCAGGTGCATGGCGTGGATCCACGACTGTCTCCATCACAGCAATGCAAGGGATTATAGCACCGCGAGCAGGCAAAATGGCGCACGCTCCAGCACGGAAGAGGCGATTGTTCCCAGGAGATTGGCTGGGCGTTTTGAGCCCGGGAAAAAGGTTGACCCGCTGCGTAGAGGGGAGGAGGCAGCGGGTCATGCAAGGAGGGACGCAGTCTCGCGACTGCAATTTTTGATCCGGCGTGAACCGAGTCAAGTTTCCGAATCAGTCGGTCTCGAATTGAGGATTTCGCTTCCGACACCACGAAGTATGCCTGCCAGCGGGAGCGATTTCGAGCGTTTGTAGCGAAAGACACAATTGCTTCGGTTCTCCGTTACCGTGCCGTAAGAAAACACCCCCAGATATGAAGGAACTGTGACGTCCTCCACATTTCATTGAGAAGCCGAACGGATGAGACCAGGTCGATAATGACGCTGTTGGTGACGATCGCATCGCTCAAGGTGTGCT